>JBJHBJ010000063.1:0-25059 GCA_050485425.1 Ectothiorhodospiraceae bacterium
ATCACGTGGCCCTGGGCTCGGATTACGACGGCTCGGTCACGCCGCTGATCGAGGTCGGTCACCTGGACGTGCTGACCGCCATCATGCGGCGCAGGGACAACCCCTTCCACCCCGAGGTGACCCGGGACATCTTCGGCCGCAACGCCTGCCGGCTATTCGGCACGGTGCTTCCAGGCGGCGAAAGGGAAGCGGCCACTGAGCTCTGCGCGCGGCTGGAACACGCCACGCCGCCACCGGAGGCAACGAACAGGTGACTGCCGATTACGTCTTCCATCCCAGGCTGCAGGTGGCATTCCAGCCGCCGCTCGCCTGGGCGGCGATGACCACCTTCCTGGCCAGCCGCGGCGCCGACAGTACCGAGCAGATCGGCAACGGTCTTTATGTGCGCACGCTGCGGCTTGACCGGCACAGCGGCTGGCTTGCCGTCCGTCCGGCGAAGACGCCCGGGACGCTGGAAGTGGATATCTCCGACGGCTTGCTGCCCGCCGCGCAGGCGGTGGAGCAGCGGCTACGCCGGCTACTCGATCTCGACGCCGATATGCACGCGATCGAGCGACACCTGGGCCGGGACCGGATGCTGGGCGGCCTGATCCGCGAGACACCCGGGCTGCGCGTACCCGGCACCGCCGACGGTTTCGAACTGGCCATACGCGCCATACTCGGGCAGCAGGTCACGGTAAAAGCGGCGACCACGCTCTTCCGCAGGTTCGTGGCCGCCTTCGGTGAGCCGGTGCAGACGCCGTTTGCGAACCTCACCCATACCGGCCCTCTGGCGAGCCGGGTGAGCGGTGCGCCGTTGCAGGACATCATCGACCTCGGGCTGACGTCCCGCCGGGCGCAGACGGTGCTCCACCTGGCCGAGGCCGTCGCGGGAAGGGAGTTCACGCTCACGCCGGAAGTCGATGCCGAGCGCACCCGGGAGCGCCTGCAGGCCCTGCCCGGCATCGGCCCATGGACCGCTCACTACGTGTCGATGCGAGCGCTGGCCGATCCGGATGCCTTCCCTCAGGCTGATCTGGGACTGATGCGCGCCTGCGGGACAACCAAACCCGCCGAGCTGCTTCGGCGCGCGGAGGCCTGGCGCCCCTGGCGCGCCTACGCCGCCATGCATTGCTGGCACGCCCTCCGCGCCGGCGGATAGCGCGGTCCGATGCTTCCGTGCGTGGCTGCGGACCGGCATGGTGTGGCATACTCCCACGGGATAAGTAGTCGGCTAATAATTCACACATCCCGCAGTTCAAGGAGACATCGGCGGTGGCGTCGAGATCATTCGGAAACTGGTATTTCGGCTGGAACATCGTCGCAGCCGCCACGTTGATCACATTGCTCACCGTGGGCATGCGCATGGGCATCGGCCCGTTTTTCATTCCCATGGCCGAGGATCTGGGCCTGAGCCGCACCCTGCTCGCCGCCATCGTCGCCATCGGCATGCTCTGCTACGGCATCGGCATGCCCGTCGCCGGCCACCTCGCGGGCACCCGCGGCACGCGCTGGGTGCTTACGGCCGGCACCATCATGGTGGTCGTATCCATTGCGTGGACGGTCACCGCACGCCATCCGTTCACCTTCTTCCTGGCCTTCGGCGTACTGATGTCGTTCGGCTTCTCGTTCACCAGTCCGGTGGCCCTGACCCCCGTGCTGAGCCGCTGGTTCACGCGCCAACGCGGCAAGGCGCTGTTCTTCCTGTCCACCGGCTCCATGGCCGGCATTGCCATCATGACGCCGGTGCTGGCCTACGCCATCCACATGGTGGGCTGGCAGAGCACGATGATCGGCTTCGGCGCGATCTTCCTGCTGCTGGTCATTCCCACCACGCTGTTCGTCATCCGCGATGACGCGCCGTCGGACACCGATCTGATCATCGACCCGGCTACGAACAAGCCGGAGGTCAAGGCGGTGGACCCGGCCACCGCGCCACTGGAGCTGAGCTGGCGCGAGGCCATTCGTACACGGCCGTTCTGGCAGGTGGCGCTGGGCCTGTTCGCCTGCGGTTTCAGCATGAACCTGCTGGGTACGCACGGCGTCCCGATGCTGGTCGACCACGGTTACGACCCGATTACCGCGTCGTACGGCATCGGCCTGATCGGCCTGGTGGCCATCCCCAGCACGATTTTCCTGGGCCGGCTGGCGGACAAGGTCGCCAAGAAGAACCTGCTCTCCACCATCTACCTGGTTCGAGGCCTGGGTTTCTTCGCACTGCTCATGGTGGCCGCGGTCTGGGAACTGTATCTGGTTGCCGCCATCAGCGGCATCGTCTGGGCCGGGAGTATCGCGCTCTCGTCCGCCATCCTTGCCGACATCTACGGCGTTCGCGTGGTGGGCATTCTCTACGGCTGGACCTATCTGGGACACCAGATCGGCGCCATGATCAGCTCCTGGCTGGGCGGCTGGGGCTATGATGCCTTCGACACGCACTGGGTGGCGTTCGGCGCATCTGGCGTGGTACTGCTGATCGCCAGCCTGATCTCGTTCCGCCTGCCGGTCAGGGACTACCTGCAGCGTGCCGCCGCACCCGCTCCCGAGGCGCGGCCCACCGGTTGATCCAGGGAAGCGCTGATCACACCTAGCGCAGGCGCTCGCGGAGTAGCCCGGCGTCGGCCTCCAGCCGTTCCCTGCGCGCCGCCCGGCCGAATATGTTGATGCTGCGGGCAATGAAGCCCAGCATGACACGCAGCCGATCACCGCGAACCCGCGGCAGCAGATGCAGATGCACGTGTGGCACATGCTGGCCGGCTGCGGGGCCGTCGTTCACCAGTACCGTGGCCCCGTGCCAGGGAATGCCGGCCTCCTGTTGTGCAGCCAGCACCCGGCACCCCAACAGGAACAGGTGGCTCTGGACCTCGGCCGGAAGCTCGTGCAGATAGACCGCATGCTGGCGCGGGATAACCAGCACATGTCCGCGGCTGGCCGGATACACATCCATGAAGGCCATGCAATGTTCATCCTCGTAGATCATGCTGGCCGGTTCCAGGCCGTCCCTGATTCTGCAGAAAATACAGTCACTCACCGCGTCTCCCCTTGCGTTTCCGTCCGCGCCGTGGCGGGTCGCGGCCCCGCCATCCATTGAAAAACCGCGCATCAGCACGTTAACTTGAATTGGAATGACCACCCGACAGACACGCGGGAGCTCCCGGGTACCGGCCGGCATTCCGCGCTGGCATTGTATGGTGTTCGCCGGCTGGCAGCACCAGATCTATGGAGTTCGTTCATGCTGTGGTTCCTGGTGCTGCACATAGCAGCGTTGCTGTTCTGGGCGGCCGCGTTGCTCTACCTGCCAGCACTGATATCCGGAACCGCCGCAAACAGCACAGCCATCACCGGGCGACCCCGCTACGGCTCCATTTCGCGATTCACGTTCACCCACATCGCCACGCCGGCGGCGTTGCTGGCCATCGCCAGCGGCACGGCGGTCTTCGTGGTGGATTACACCATTGAATTGTGGCTGGTCGTCAAGCTGACGCTGGTCACGGCCCTGGTTGTCTGCCATGCGTTGACCGGCTTGCTGGTGCTGCGCTCTGAAAACCATCCGGACCGGCCGATCCGGCACTGGTGCGCACTGCTGGGCGTGGCCATGGCCGCGCTGATGGTCGCCATCGTCTGGGTGGTGCTGTGGAAACCGACCTGGGGCGCGGGACCATGAGCCTGCCGACCCCGCATGGTTCACAGATGACGCGTCTTCGCGTAGGCCTCTTCCACGTCGACGCCGACGGCGTGCTCGTAGACCAGTTGCCCCCCCAGATAGCCGGTCACGGAGATCAACGCGGCGGTGAGCAGCGACACGTACAGCCCCCACGGAAGCAGATGCGCCGCCGGATCGCCCAGGCGCAGCAACCAGTTCAGCGAAGCCAGCGAAAGCAGCATGACGGCCAGGATGGAATGGCACCATGCGGTGACGAGGCGGCGGATCTTCGGCACCGTGGCCAGGTCGATGATGCCGGCCAGACCGGATATCCAGCCGCCCAGGGCGCCGATACCGGCAAGCCACAGGCTGGCCCTGGCCCAGAAGAAATCCCCGGTCAGCCAATAGGCCAGGTCACTGCCTACCAACGCCAGCAACATGGCCACCGGGAAATGAATCAGCATGGGATGGAGCGGATGACCGTTGATGGAAGCGTGACTGGGTATGGGCTCGTGGTTCATCGACAGACCTCGTTTCGCTTCAGGACGCGGCGGCTCTCCCGTCGCCCGTTGCCTGACAGCCTAGCGCTGTTGGCGCTGGCATTCACCACCCTGGCGCTGGCCGCGTGCAGCGGGCCCTACTCCACGCTGGATCCGGCCGGCCCTTCCGCCGCCTCCGCCGCCTGGCTCTGGTGGGGCATGTTCGGCTTTTCCGCCGTGGTGCTGCTGGTTATCACCGTCCTCTGGCTGTACGCGATGCGGCGGGATCCGGGAGAGATCAGCCAGCGGGACGCCCAGCGCGTGCAGAACCGCTGGGTCATCGGCGGCGGCCTGGTCCTGCCGCTGGCCAGCATCACCCTGCTGCTGGCCTTCGGCATTCCGGCCGGACACAACATGCTGCCGTTGCCGCTGGAAGACGGCGAGCCGGTGCGTATCGAGGTCACCGGGCATCAGTGGTGGTGGGAAGTCCACTACCCGGGTACCAATGTCACGCTGCGCAACGAGATCCGCATGCCGGCCGGCGTACCCGTGGACTTCCATGTTCGCAGCGAGGATGTGATTCATTCGTTCTGGGTGCCGCAACTGGGGGGCAAGCTGGACATGATTCCCGGCCATACCGGCGTACTCCGCCTGCAGGCGAATGAACCGGGCACCTATCGCGGCCAGTGCGCGGAATTCTGCGGGATGGCCCACGCGCACATGCGGTTCGTCGTGGAGGCGCAAACGCCCGAGGATTTCGAGGCCTGGCTGGAGGCGCAGCAGGATGACTGAGACCCAGGCCCGTTCCGAGGAACAGCTGCATCGCGCGTTCCACTCAGCCTGGCGCAACCTGCCCGGCCTCGGCACGCTGTCGGCCGTGAACCATACCTCGCTGGGCCTGCGTTTCATGGCCACCGGGGCGATCTTCTTCCTGTTCGGCGGCCTGCTGGCCATGCTGATACGGACCCAGCTCGCCCTGCCGGAGCAGGACATCATCGGGCCGGAACTCTACAACCAGATCTTCACCATGCACGGCACGGTGATGATGTTCCTGTTCGCCATTCCCATCCTGGAAGGCATGGCCATCTACCTGATTCCGAAGATGATCGGCGCCCGGGATCTGGTGTTCCCGCGGATTACCTCGCTGGGCTACTACTGCTACCTGTTCGGCGGCCTGATCATCTTCTCCAGCCTGCTGCTGGGCATTGCGCCGGATTCCGGCTGGTTCATGTACACCCCGCTCAGCAGCGCCGAATTCGCGCCCGGTCCCGGTTCCGACTTCTGGCTGCTGGGCGTGACCTTCGTGGAGATCTCGGCGGTGGCGGCAGGCGTGGAGATCACCGTCTCCATCCTGCGCAGCCGCACCAACGGCATGTCGCTGCGGCAGATGCCCATCTATTGCTGGTACATCCTGGCGATGGCGCTGATGATCGTGTTCGGCTTCCCGCCGCTGATCCTGGCCAGCATCCTGCTGGAACTGGAGCGGGCCGCCGGCATGCCGTTCTTCGAGGTGGCCGGCGGCGGCGACCCCGTACTCTGGCAACACCTGTTCTGGCTGTTCGGCCACCCCGAGGTGTACATCATCTTCCTGCCGGCGGCGGGCATCGTCTCCACGCTGATTCCGGTGTTCTCCGGCCGCCCCATCGTCGGCTACCGCTGGATTGTGCTGGCCATCATTCTCACCGGGTTCATCAGTTTCGGGCTCTGGGTGCATCACATGTTCACGGTGGGCATTCCACAGCTGGCCCAGGCCTTCTTCTCCGTGGCCAGCATGCTGGTGGCCGTTCCCACCGGCATCCAGTTGTTCGCCTGGCTGGCGACGCTCTGGACCGGGCGCGTGGTGTTCAACCTGCCCATGCTGTGGATCTTCGGCTTCCTGGTGATCTTCGTCTGCGGCGGGCTGACCGGTGTCATGCTGGCGCTGGTCCCGTTCAACTGGCAGGTGCACGACACCCATTTCGTGGTCGCACACATGCACTACGTGCTGGTCGGCGGCATGTTCTTCCCGCTGATCGCCGGCTTCTACTACTGGCTGCCGCATTTCTCCGGGCGCATGCCCTCGGACAAGCTGGGGCGCTGGGGCTTCTGGCTCACCTTCGTCGGCTTCAACGCCACCTTCCTGATGATGCACCTGACCGGTCTGCTGGGCATGCCACGGCGGGTCTACACCTATGAAGGCGAACTGGGCTGGGACTGGCTGAACCTGCTGTCCTCGGTGGGCGGCTTCATCATGGCCGCGGGCGTGGCCATGATCATCCTGGACGTGCTGCTGCACTTCCGGTTCGGCCGCCGGGCGCCACGGAACCCCTGGAATGCCGACACCCTGGACTGGGCGACCGCCCTGCCCCCGACCACCTACAACTTCGCCAGCCTGCCGGATTGCAGCACCCGCCATCCGCTGTGGGAGAACCCGGAACTGCACCGCAGCATCGAACAGGGCGAACATCACCTTGCCGACATCGATCACGGCCGCCGGGAAACCCTGTGCTGCGAAGCGGTGACCGGCAAGGCCAGGTCCGTGATCCACTTGCCCACGAATACCTGGCTGCCGCTCTGCGCCGCCGCCTCGCTGGCCGTGGTCTGCATCAGCCTGCTGGTCCGTGTCTACGAGCTGTCCGTGGTCGGCGCCGTGGCGGCCGCGATCTTCCTGCTCCGCTGGTCGTGGGAGAACGGCGCCCATCCCAGCATGGCACCGCCCAGCCCAGAGGAACGCGACCGTCCCCTGCCGCTGCACTCCCGTACCCATGACGGCCCCGGGCTTTGGGGAATGGTGGTGACGCTGATGGCCAACGGCACGCTGTACATGTCACTGCTGTTTGCCTGGTTCTACCTGTGGACGGTCTCCCCGGAGTGGTCGATCCCGGAGGAGCAGCCGCTGTTGCTGCTGCCCCTGCTGGCCAGCGGTGTGCTGCTGACCGTGTCGGCCCTGGATTTCCGCCGACTGACGGGACACCTGCGTGCCGGCAACGACGCCGGACTGCAGGCCGGCTTCTGGCGGGTGACGTTGATCGGCCTGCTGCACGTGGGCCTGCTGATCTGGGTGATGGCCGGCTCCGCCCTGGCGCCGACCGAACTCGCCCACGACGCCATCCTGCTGTTCATGCTGATCTACCAGCTCTTCCACAGCGCCCTGGCGGTGATACTGAGCGCTCTGCAGGCACGTCGCGTGCACTACGGCTACGTCAATCGTACCTACCCCTACGAGCCCATGGTGATAGCGCCGTTCTGGCTATACACCACCGGGGTGTTCTGGCTTGGATTCGCGGCGTTCATCCTGCTGCCCATGGCCTGGGGAGGTGCCGCATGATCGGCCCCACGCATCCGGCCCATCTGGTGCTGGGGCTGATCCTGTGGAGCGTCTGGTTCGTCGCCCTGTACGGAGGGCTGTCGGTGGGCTGTGCGGTTGCCCCGCCACCCGATGCCCAGGGCGCCATGACCTGGCTGAACGCCTCCCTGCTGGTCCTCACCGCCGCGACGCTGGTGCCCATGGTGTACTGGACCCGGCTGTGCTGGCGGGCCGGAGCCGAAAGCCCGCCGGGAAGCACGCAGCGCTTCATCGCCCGGGTGTCCAGCGGTGTTCACCTGATCACGACGATCACCACGGCTGCCATCGGCCTTACGGTACTGACCCTGCCGCCATGCGTGTGACGCCCCTCGCACTGGTCGCTCTTGTGCTGTTGTTGCCGGGAGACGCGGTGGCGCATAACCCGCTGACGGCGACCGGGATGGATCGTATTCCGGCACTGCTCAGCGCCGTGCTGCTGGCCGGCTTCTGGCTGGCCTATACGCGAGGCGCATTCCACACGCGCCCGGAGGCCTGGAAGGCACTGCTGTTCCACGGCGTGGCAGTCGTCTCGGTGTTCACGCTGTTCGGTCCGCTGGACGACTGGGCGGAGACCAGCACCGCCATGCACATGACCCAGCACATGCTGCTGATGGTGGTGATCGCCCCGCTCTGGGTGCTGGCGCGACCGCTACCGCAACTGGCAGCGGGTCTCGGCCCCAGGGGCCGCGTCCTCTGGGTGCCGTTCCTGCAGTTGGCCGCACGCCCCATGCTGGCCGCCTACCTGCATGCGGTGGCGATCTGGTTCTGGCACACCCCGGTGTTCTACATGCTGGCCGTGGAAAACACCTGGTGGCACGCCGTGGAGCACGCCTGCTTCCTGCTCACCGCCGGCCCGTTCTGGTGGGCGGTGCTCCGGGCCAGTCGCCGCACCACGCCATGGGCCTTGCTCGCGCTGCTGTTCACGCTGATGCACACGGGCTTCCTGGGCGCCCTGCTGACCTTCGCCCAGGCGCCGTTGTACGGGGAAGCGCGGGACTTGCAGGACCAGCAACTGGCCGGCCTGATCATGTGGGTGGTGGGCGCCATTCCATACCTGCTGGCCGCCGGCTGGTGCGCACAGCGCTGGTACCGCCAGATGGTCCGGCGCATGGATGCGGCGGAGCGGGAAAGCCGGTAATCCCGTGAAGGCGGCAAGCCCGTTCCCGGCATCCGGCCCCTGGCGCGGTGGGTTGCCGCTCAGTCCACCAGGGCCTGGCCGACCAGGGCTCGCAGTTCCCGGCGCACCGGCACCAGGGTGGACGGGATCAGTTGCGCCATCTGGATCACCATCAGATCCTCGGCCGGATCGATCCAGAACTGGGTATTGGCCATGCCGGTCCAGAAATACTCGCCCACCGAGCCCATGGTCTGGGTCCGTGCGGGGTCGAGTACCACGGCGAAGCCCAGGCCGAAACCCAGGCCGGCCCCCATGTGCGCATTATTGAAGCGCGGCTGGCCCATATCGGCCATGGATCCGGCAAGGTGGTTGCAGCGCATGTACTCCAGCGTCTTCCGTCCCAGCAGGCGCTCGCCGTCGAACTCGCCGCCGTTGCGCAGCATCTGCAGGAAGCGCAGGTAGTCGGCCGTTGTGGAGGTCAGCCCGCCACCGCCGGAGAGAATTGCCGGCGGCGCGGCGAAGCGGCCCTCCGGCGGGTCGTTGAGTTTCAGGCCGCCGACCGGCTCGGGCAAGACCTCGGTGATCTCGTCCGTCTGCCGGGGAGGCGGATTCATGCGGCTGGAGGTGTACTGGGCGGCGAAGCGATCGAGCTTCGAGGCATCCACATGAAAGGCGGTATCCTCCATGCCCAGCGGCGTGAAGATCCGCTCGCTGAAGAAACGGTCCAGCGTCTGGCCGGAGATGACCTCCACCACCCGACCCAGTACGTCGGTGGAAACGCTGTAATTCCATTGCGTACCGGGGTGGAACTGCAGCGGCTGCTCGGCGAGCTTGCGAACCATCGACTCCAGCGAACCGCTGCTGGCGGAAAAGCCGATGCCGGCCCGGCGGTAGAACTCGTCGGCCGGCGATACCTGGGCAAATTCGTAGGTCAGCCCTGAGGTGTGGGTGAGCAAATGGCGCATGGTGATCAGGCTGCGGGCCGGTTCCAGCACCGGATCATCGGCGTCGCCGCCGGTGACCACCTGCATGTCGGTGAATTCCGGCAGGAAGCGCGCGATGGGATCATCGAGCTGGAATGCACCCTCCTCGTACAGCATCATCGCTGCCACGCTGGTAACGGGCTTGGTCATGGAGTAGACGCGGAAGATGGAATCCGACCGGATTTCCCGCCCGGCCCCGCTGTCCAGCCCGCCGGCCGCGCCGAAATACCCGACATGCCCCCGCCTGTGGACCAGCACGCTGATGCCGGCAAGCCGTTCGGCGTCCACATGCGCCTGCATCCAGCGGTCGATCCGCTGGAGACGTTCCGGGGACAATCCCAGTTGTTTCGGATCGGTCAGGTCGAGCATGGTCAGTCTCCTCGTAAGGCCGCGAGCGCGGGAACCCATCAGCGTTTTCCTTACAGAGTACGGGATCGTCCGCCGCACGGGAATGCGGCTTCCCGCGTGCTACCCATCACATTTCCGAAAGAATTTCCGCGTATGCGCAATACCGCACAATCGAAGCTTGATCTGCATCAATACTCCCAGGCAGGCGCGTGCGCACGATCGGCTACCGTCTGACTTGCCGTCAGGGCGGACCGGACATGACACGCCGAAAGGAGATTGCGATGCGCGTCAACCTGCCGATTACCAACCGCGAAATCAGCGTTTCCACTGAAGAGCGGCTCATCAGCACCACCGATCTGAAGGGCGTCATCCAGAGCGCGAACCAGGCCTTTATCCGTGTTTCCGGATTTCCGCTGAACGAACTCACCGGCAAGGCGCACAACCTGGTGCGCCACCCTGACATGCCGGAACCCGTCTACCAGAACTTCTGGGACACGCTGAAGGCGGACCAGCCGTGGATGGGCATCGTCAAGAACCGCTGCAAGAACGGTGACTTCTACTGGGTCAACGCCTATGTCTCGCCGGTGTACGAGAACGGCGTCAAAACCGGCTATCAATCGGTACGCGTGCGTGCCGGCAACGCACAGAAGGCGCGCGCCGAGCGGCTGTATGCGCGGGTGCGCGCGGGCAGGCCCGTCCGCACGCTGGCAGCCCGCTTCGGCATGCGCTCCAGGGCAGCCGCCTGTGCGGCTGGCGGTAGCCTGGTCGCGCTGGCCGGCGGCGCTGCTCTGGGCGCCCAGATGACGCTGCCGGGTCTGGCGTTGACTGTTGCCGGGCTGGCCGTGGCAGTCGGAGGCACAGCGTTCAGCCTGCGGCGACTGTCCGCACTGTCCCAGCGCGCCCGGGCCGTTTTCGATAACCCCGTGGCCTGCGTGACCTATGGCGACGGACACGACGTGGTGGCCGAGACCGAGGTCGCCCTGGCCATGCAGGAAGCGCGCATCAATGCCCTGCGCGGCCGCGTCGAGGACTTGACGGAAGAACTTGAACTGGCCGCCGGGAAGTCGCAGGAAGCCTCGAAGAACGGTCATGCAGCGCTGTCGGAACAATCCCGCGAGCTGGAGCAGGCCGTCGCCGCCATGGAACAGATGGTGGCGACGGTCAACGAGATTTCCAGCAACACCTCGGCGGCTTCCGACTCGGCGCTGGAGGCTTCCCGCCAGGCCACCAACGGCAAGACGACCATCCTCAGGACTACGAACGCCATGCGCGACCTGGCCGAACAGGTCGGTGAGAGCTCGCGGGCGATGAAGGCTCTGCAGGAGGAAACCCTGTCCATCCGCGAGGTGCTGCAGGTCATCGAGGCGATTGCGGCCCAGACCAATCTGCTGGCGCTGAACGCCGCCATCGAGGCAGCCCGTGCCGGCGATTCCGGACGCGGATTCGCCGTGGTCGCGACGGAAGTGCGCGAACTGGCCGCCAAGGTGTCCGGGTCGACGCGAGACATCGGCGAGATGATCCAGCGGCTTGAAACACGGGCGGAGCAAACGGCGACAATCATGCGCAAGAGTCAGGAGACCGCAGGCGTGGTTGCCGACGATGCCGAAGCCTCCAGCCTGGTCATCGTGGAGATCGGCCAGTCGGTGGACCGCATTCGCGACATGACCACCCAGATCGCCGGTGCCGCCGAGGAACAATCCGCCGTCAGCGCTGATATGAGCCGCCGCTTCAATACCATCAGCGACGGACTGCGGACCACTCGGGAAGTGGTCAGCAACTCACGCGACGTCGGCGATGGGCTGGTGGCGACTGTCACCGGTCTGCAGGGCGTGGTGCGCCAGTTCCGCGCTGTTGACAACCGGCACGCCGACTGATTTCCGGCAACGGTCGCGGGGCCTCAGCGCTCCTCCCGAGCGGGCGCCGGGGCCTCGCGCATTTCCAGTTCCGCGGGGATGCGCAACGCTTCCCGTTCGTCGAAGTGGGCCTCGAGCAGGTCAACCAGGGCCTGTTCGCGATCCACATCGGCCAGCCCGGCCTCCAGCAGACGCCGGCGTTCTTCCAGAAACACATCGACCCGATCGTTCCATGCGGATCGCTGCTCCTCAAGCCGGCGCATCCGGGATGCAGCGGCGTCACCGAATTCCTCGCGATACAGTTCTGCCACTGCCACCGGGTCCGCCGCGTCCTCGCGCAGCAGCGAGGCGCGTTCCCCAACGTCCAGCAGCGCACGGCTGCGGATGGCGGACGGCGTCTCGGCGAACCCTCCCGAGAGGTAGGCCCTGTCCATGGCTTCGTCTTCGGCGAAAAACGCGTCTGCAAGGGCGGGGCCGAGTCGGTCCCGCCGCACCTGGTAGACCAGCAAAAACCGCTGCTCCGCGTCTTCGGGCTGGCTGGCCAGCAAACGGTCCTCCAGCGCCCGCAGGTAGTCGACATAGCGGTCGAACAAGGCAAGCACCTGGGCGCGTTCGACTTCTGCGAGTCCGCGTTGCACCAGGTCGCGCTCCAGCCGGGACCGGCTCGTCTCCACGCCATGGCGCGAGGCGTCGGCCAGGAAGTGGTCGAACAGGTCCCGCAGCGCGCGATCCGGCACAATCCCCCCGCCCACGCCCAGCGACACCGCTCCATCCACCGCTGGATCAGGGGATACGGAATCCGGTGCGGCCAGCCCCCGCTTGACCGGCTGCGGTGCCGCAGCTCCGGCCGCATCTGACGTTCCGGATACATCAGGCATTTCGGCAGGAGCGGTTGCGGGGTCACTCGCCGCCGGTTCCCGAGGCTGGCCGGCGAATACGACAATGATCAGCATCAGGGCCAGCACAAGGCCGGCCCCGATGGAGGCGGTTCTGACCGTCATACTTTACAACCCAGCCTGCCGCAGGCGATTGGCATGCTGCCGGTACAGGGTTGTCGGCTTCACCTCGAAGGGCGAGACCAGACCAAAGGTCTGATTGACCAGATCCAGATGGTTCATGCGGTAGTCGTCCCGGATAACCTGCCCCATGCGCGAACTGCAACGCCCGACCAGCCCGTCACTGCGCTCGTCGAAGACAAAGGCGAGGCTGGTCAGCCCCAGCGCGGCATCGCTGGGATCCAGCACGTTGGTCAGGACGCTGGTGCCGCCCCAGGAGTAGTAGCGTACCCCGTCGACCACATGTGCCGCCGAGCCGCAGCCGCTGGGCACAGCCGCCCCGTGATAGCGGGCGTTGAAGGCCGCCACGCCGGCGCTGGTCAGGCTGTCCAGCGCTGCTACCGAATCCGCGCCACTCCAGCCGCCCCCCGACAACAGATTGATCAGATTACCGAAGCCGTTCGCGATGCTGCTGACCACCGATTCGGAGATGCCGCCTTCCCTCAAACCGGCACGGATCACATCGGCTACAGTGGAACCCTGGTTGGGCGTGCCTACGGAGGTGACCGATGCCACCAGCTGCGGTCGCGTGGCGGCGACGTAGCGTGCGGTCAGGCCGCCCTGGCTATGCCCGATCAGGTTGACCTTCTCCGCACCGGAAACCGCCAGGATGTCCTCGACCTGCCGGGCAAGCTGTTCGCCGCGCACCTCGTTGGACTGCACCGGATCCACTTTCACCACATAGACATCGGCGCCGCCCCGTTCCAGTTCCGCGGGGATGCGGTACCAGTAATTGATTGCTCCGCCGATGGAATCGAAACCGAGCAGGCCGTGGACCAGAACAACGGGATGGCGGGTAGCGGTGTAACTGGCCTGGGCGGCCTGCACGAACAACAGAAACAGCAAGGCCGCGGACACGGCCAGCAAGGACGTGCTTCTACGCATGTCGACTCTCCTCCTTGAATGCCGGTATCGGGCTGTCCCGCCCCGTCCGGCTTATCGTGATTTTTCAATACGGGTACGTACTGCACCCATGAAAAACCATAGACCATACGGAAGAGAATGGAAGAGGATCGGAGGGGAATAGCCGTCCCGCCCGGGAAGCGGGACGGTGTC
The DNA here is from genome assembly GCA_050485425.1 of Ectothiorhodospiraceae bacterium. GTDB lineage: Bacteria > Pseudomonadota > Gammaproteobacteria > Nitrococcales > Aquisalimonadaceae > LSCE01. The sequence continues at coordinate 13,836 of JBJHBJ010000063.1, forward strand.
TGCTATTTCACGTCGATCAGCTCCACGTCGAAGATCAGCGTGGCGCCACCGGGAACATTGGGTGGAGAACCATGGTCGCCGTAGGCCAGCTCGGAGGGGATCACCAGCCGGATGCTGCCGCCGGGGGCGATCAGCTGCAGCCCCTCGGTCCAACCGGGGATGACCTGGTCCAGCGGAAACACGGCGGTTTCGCCACGCCGGTGGGAGGAATCGAATACCGTTCCGTCGGTCAGGCGCCCCTCGTAGTGCACCTCGACCGTATCGCCGGCATCGGGCCTGCCGCCCCGTCCGGGATCGATGATCCGGTAGGCAAGGCCGGATTCGGTGCGCGTGCCGCCCTCTTCGACGAACTCGTCGATGTAGCGCCGCTCGGACTCGCGCATCCGGGCCATGGCCTGTTCCTGCCGCTGGGTGACGAAGGCATTGAGCTCCGGCATGTGCGCGCGGGGGTCCAGTTCCAGCTCACGGCCGGAGACTTCATCCCGGAAGCCCGCGATCAGCCGCTCCAGTTCCTCGTCACTCAGTTGGAGGTCGCCCAGTTGGGACCCCATCAGAGCGCCCAGCGTGTAGAGCGCCTTGTCCTTGTCCTCGGCGTCGAGCCTCTCTTCCGCCTGCGCTCCCGCTGCGGCAAGCAATGCCGCCGTCGATAGCGAGAGCAGCAGGCGGGAGAACGCCGTGCCTGACTTCCATTGCATCATGACTGTAAACCCTGGTTGGTGGGGGAACAGGGAAAGTACCCCCGCGACGGCCCGGAATCCAGTACCATGTGCCCACACTTGGGCTCTGGATCAGTCTTGGAACATGGCCGGCATTCTGCGCACTCTCTGGCTACCTGTGCTCCTGCTGCTCACCGCCCACCTGCTGATTCCGTACTGGCAGGACCTGCCATCCGCATTCCGCCCGGTCAGCGGCCTCGCCCCCTATGCGACGGCCCTGTTGGCATTCGTCACCGCCACCGCGTTCAACCAGGGGCGCATCGCGCTCACCAGCCTCATACTCGCCCTTTCCTGCTGGGCGCTCTCCTCGGCCGTGACGCTGGCCGCCTCGGCACCGTTCCAGGCCGCCGCGTTGTACGCCGGCAGCGCCCTGCTCGCCCCGCTGAACATCCTGCTGTTACGGGCCATGCCGGAACGCGGCCTGCTGACTGTCCACGGAGCCCTGCGCAGCGGGCTGCTGGCACTGCAGCTCATTGCCCTGGCGCTGGTGATCCGGGGAGAGATGACCGATCTGCTGGTGGCGTTCAGCCGGGATTTCCTGCCGCCCGCCATGGCCAGCGCGCAGATGCCGGATGCGGCGCTGGTGACATACCTGCTGGCCCTGGCTTTCCTCGCCTGGCAGCTCCGGACACAGGCGAACATCCTCGACGGCGGTCTGATCGTCACGCTGCTTCTGCTGTTGATGGCCGGGCTGCGGGTCGCCGATCCGGCGGCCGTGGAAGCCTACCTGACCGCCGCGGGCCTGGTACTGGCCGTGACGCTGGTACTGCAGACACATCACATCGCCTACCGCGACGACCTGACCGGCCTGCCATCGCGCAGGGCACTGAATCAACGCCTGGACAGGCTCGGCCGGCGCTACAGTATTGCGATGCTGGATGTTGATCATTTCAAGCAGTTCAACGACACCTATGGTCACGAAGTCGGTGACCAGGTGCTGCGCATGGTGGCCGGACGCCTGCGACAGGTGACCGCGGGCGGCAAACCCTATCGCTATGGCGGCGAGGAGTTCACCATCGTGTTCCCCGGCAGGTCGGCGGAGCGCGTGATGGAGGCGCTGGAGGACGTTCGCCAGTCCATCGAGGACTACCGCATGGTACTGCGCGACAAGGACCGTCCCGCCAGCAAGCGCGACGGCAAGTCACGGCGGGGCAACCGCCAGGGCCGCAGCCAGACGGTCAGCGTCACCATCAGCATCGGCGTGGCGTCACGCTCGGATGCGCTGCGCACATCCGACGCCGTGCTGGTCGCGGCCGACAAGGCGCTGTACCGGGCGAAGAAAGGTGGCCGCAACCGGGTATCGAAATAGAACGATCCTCGATACTGTACGAGCAAACCGTTGGACATGCCGATTCCGCTCTCAGAGGAGAACACCGATGGAACACATCCCGGCCCAGACGCTGGACTTCTGGTTTGGCCCGTTGACGGCGGACGGCTTCACGGAAACCGACCGCTCCGGCTTGTGGTTCGGCAAGAGCGACGCCCAGGATGCGGAAATACGCCGGCGCTTCCAGACACAGACAGAGAGCGCACTGGCCGGACAACTGGAGCACTGGTCGGAGCATCCGGAGAACCGGCTGGCGCTGGTGGTGACGCTGGACCAGTTCACCCGCAACATCTTCCGTGACTCCCCCCGGGCTTTCGCGGGGGACCCCATGGCTCTCGCGCACGCATTGCGGGCGCTGGAGAACGACGAGGACGCCCGGCTGGCTCCCATCCAGCGGGTTTTCCTGTATCTGCCTCTGGAGCATGCGGAAAGCATGGAGATGCAGGACCGGTCGGTGGAATGCTTCCGCCGCCTGGAACAGCAGGTGCCGGACACTCAGAAAAAGGCATTCGCCGGCTTTACGGACTATGCAGAGCGCCACCGGGACGTGATCCGCGAATACGGTCGCTTCCCGCACCGCAACGCCATTCTCGGGCGCGAAAGCACCGCGGAGGAGCAGGCGTACCTGGCAAGACCGGGCGCGGGCTTCTGAGCCAACGAACACCTTGACGGGAAACGCGGCGGGCGTGGTGCTCAGCCATTTCCCGACCTGCGGTCCTCGCGAATCATCCGTGCACCGCGCTCGGCGATCATGACGGTGGGTGAATTCGTGTTTCCCGAGGTGATCGTGGGCATGATCGACGCGTCCACCACCCGCAGCCCCCCGATGCCCCGGAGCCGCAGGCGTGGATCAACAACGGCGGCCGCGTCGTCATCCCTGCCCATGCGGCAGGTTCCCACCGGATGGAAGATGGTCGTCCCGATGTCGCCGGCCGCCTGCGCCAGGTCCTCGTCGCTCTGGCAGCCAGACCCCGGCAGGAACTCCTCGGGCGTGTAGGGCCGCAAGGCATCCATCGAGGCGATCCGGCGGGTCAGCCGGATGGCGTCCGCCGCCACCTTGCGGTCGTTCTCGGTGCTGAGGTAGCAGGTCGCGATCCGTGGCGCATCCTCCGGCGCACGGGAACGGATGGTAACCGTTCCCCGGGAGGTAGGCCGCAGATTGCAGACGCTGGCCGTAAAGGCCGGGAAGGTGTGCAACGGATCGCCGAACTTGTCCAGCGACAGCGGTTGTACGTGATACTCCAGGTCCGGCGTCTCCAGCGACGGATCGGACTTTGCGAACAGCCCGAGCTGGCTCGGCGCCATGGACAGCGGCCCGCTGCGGAACAGGGCGTACTCCAGCCCCATCTGCAGCTTGCCGACCCAACTGTTGGCGATCTGGTTCAGCGTGCGGATGCCCCGGACCTTGAAGATGTTACGCAGTTGCAGGTGATCCTGCAGGTTGGCGCCCACGCCCGGCAGGTCCCGGACCACGGGAATGCCGTGCTCTTGCAGCAAATCGCCCGGCCCCACGCCGGAGCGCTGCAGAATGGCCGGGCTGCCGATGGAACCGGTAGCCAGGATCGTCTCGATGCCGGCTTCCACCGCGCAACGCTCCCCGTCGCGCAGGAATTCGATGCCGGTGGCCCTGCCCTCCCGGAACGTGACCCGGTCGATCATCGCGCCGGTCATCACGGTGAGATTGCGACGGTGCTGCGCCGGACGCAGGAAGGCCTTGGAGGCATTCCAGCGGAAACCCCGGCGCTGGTTCACCTCGAAGCGGCCTACGCCGCTGTTGTTGCCGCCGTTGAAGTCGTCCACCTTCGGGATGCCGGCCTGCTCGGCGGCGTCGGCGAAACGGTCCAGGATGTCCCAGCGCAGGCGCTGCTGTTCCACCCGCCATTCCCCACCGGCGCCGTGCAGGCTGTTGCCGCCGCGCCAGTGATCCTCGCTCTGCATGAACACCGGCAGCACCTGCTCCCAGGACCAGCCCGGGTCGCCAGTGAGCGCCGCCCACTCGTCGTAATCGCGAGCCTGGCCGCGCATGTAGATCATGGCGTTGATCGACGAACAACCGCCCAGCACCTTGCCGCGCGCGTACAGGATGGAGCGGCCGTTCAGTCCCGGATCCTCCTCGGTGCGGTAGCACCAGTCGGTACGGGGGTTGCCGATGCAGTACAGGTAGCCGACCGGGATGTGGATCCAGTGCCAGTTATCCTTTCCACCGGCCTCGAGCAGCAGCACGGAGACATCCGGATCGGCGGACAGACGGTTCGCCAGCACGCACCCCGCGGTGCCGGCACCGGCGATGACGTAATCGAAGCGGCCAAGACTCTTCACGCGGAACTCCTCCTCCAGGCGCCGGGCTTTGTTCTGCCTGGCTGGACTTCTGAGCCGTCCAGCCAGGCGTTGCCTCGGTCGCACCCCAGGGAAAGCTAACACGGCAGGCGTGGGGGTGTCCCCCGTTGGATGCTGTAACGGGCTATTACCCGCGTCCCTCCCGGTCCTGCCAACATGGACCTTCAGCCGTACAACGTGGAGGAGACCACCATGGCAGCGAAGAAGATCCTGATGCTTTGTGGCGATTACACCGAGGACTACGAGACCATGGTCCCGTTCCAGGCGCTGCAGGCCGTCGGCCACACAGTACACGCGGTGTGTCCCGACAAACAGGCCGGCGACACGGTGGCAACCGCCATCCATGACTTCGAGGGCGATCAGACCTACAGCGAGAAGCGCGGCCACAACTTCACGCTGAACGCCACGTTCGACGGCATCAGCGCGGACGACTACGATGCGCTGGTGATCCCCGGCGGCCGGGCACCGGAGTACCTGCGACTGGACCCGCGCGTGATCGAGGTGGTCCGCAGCTTTGCCCGCAACCGCAAACCGGTGGCGGCCATCTGCCATGGCGCGCAACTGCTGGCAGCAGCCGGCGTGCTGGAAGGACTGACCTGCTCGGCGTACCCGGCATGCCGCCCGGAAGTGGAACTGGCCCATGGCCGGTATGCGGAGATTGCCGTGGACAGCGCGGTCACCGACCAGTGGCTGGTGAGCGCACCGGCCTGGCCGGCACATCCCGCGTGGATCGCCCAGTTCCTGGAACTGCTGGGTACGCGAATCACGCACTGACGGCAACCGGCTCCGGCAACCTCGCTCCGGGGGTGAAGTTGCCGTCCGTTACGCTATCCTCAGGAATAGCGCAGGAGGCGTCTGCGTGAAGGAAGCGCTGATCAATTCCCACGTTCGCGCTTGAGACCGGTTTTCGTTCGTGGCCGGAAGCAAGCCGCTGCAGGTCGTGATTCTACCTGTGGCGACTTGCGACACCGCCAGCGGCGAAACAGGGAGATGTGCTGATGTGCGAAATCTTTGTCTCCGCCGACCCGGAACTCTACCGGAGCCGGTCGCGCTCGCTGCGCCTGCACGGCGCGGTCACCTGCATACGCCTGGAGAACCTGTTCTGGCAGGTGCTGGAGGAAATAGCCAGACGCGATGACATGGCGCTGAGCCAATTGATCACCCGCCTGTACGACGAGATCGTCGAATCGCGCGGCGAGGTAGAGAACTTCTCTTCTTTCCTGCGGGTAAGCTGCCTGCGCTACCTGGCTTTGCAGGCGGACGGGGCCATTCCAGCGGACGTGCGTGTTCCCATCCGCTCGCTGGAGCCGTCCAGGGTCCTGGGCAGCGACCGGTTTCGCCCGCAGGCCCGGGCGGGCGGGCATACGTCCATGGAACCTTCTGCCCGCGTGAGCGTTCGTAGATAGACGCCGGAGCCGGGTTGGCCCGGCAACTGGTCCGATCCACGAAAAGGAACTGCGCTCATGAAACCATGGATACTTGTCGCCCCTGCGCTGCTGCTCGCCGCCTGCCAGGCTCCCAGCCTGCACCAGACACAGCCACCCCTGGAAGGCACCGAGTGGCGCGTGCAGAGCATCGGGGGTAACGCCGTCGACAGCGACGTCCGCACCACGCTGATGTTCACCGAGGACCGCGTCATGGGGACGACCGGCTGCAACCAGTACACCGCCCCGGTGGAGCTGGACAGAAGCTCGATCAACATCAGCAACGCCGTCGCCACACGCCGGGCCTGTCCGGAACCCGCCATGCAACAGGAAACCCGCTTTCTCAGGGCCCTGGAGTCCGCACGCCTGTATGACCACAGCGGCAACGCGCTGAGACTCTACGACGAACAAGGCAATGCATTGCTGGAACTCGGCCCCGACAGGGGGGACGAGTGAGCACGGGCTGCCTGCGCCGGCCCGAATCTCGTTTTTCGAGATAATTTTCTCGTACTACGATAAGGTTTAGTGGAACGAGGCAAGCAGACGGGCAGTACGATGACGACTGCGACGGCACGCAGCAAAGAGCGAACACGGAAGTCCGGCAGCAACAGCACGTCCCTGGCCAAGGCCTCGCTGTTGCTGCGTACGGTGGCCAAGCGATTTCCCACCGGCGGTACGCTATCGCGGATTGCCCGGGAAGTCGGCATGAACACGGCCACCGCTCATCGCCTGCTCACCGCGCTCGCCCATGAGGGGCTGCTGATGTTCGACCCCTACACCAAGGCCTACCATGTGGGGTTCGAACTGCTGGAGATCGCCGAGTCCGCCCAGGGCGTGGCGCCCGACCTGCAACTCCGGCACCAGCTACGCCCCCTGGTGAACCGCATCAGCCTCCGCTCGGAGGAATCCACCTATCTTTCCGTGCGTTCCACCCTGGATGCCCTTTGCATCGATCTGGCGGAGGGCACGCGCCCGGTCAGCGCCAATACCCTGGTCGCCGGCGCCCGCCGTCCCCTGGGTATCGGAGCCGGCAGTGTCTCGCTGCTGGCCTCACTGCCGGAAGAGGAGAGCAGCCGGCTGATCGAGCAGAACGAATTCCGTTTCGAACGCTATGCGGGAGCCACGGCGGCAGACGTCAGCCGCTACGTCGCCCAGTACCGCCGTGACGGGTACGCGTTCAACGACGGCTACATCATTCCCGAAGTCGCCGCACTGGGCATTGCCTTCCAGGTGCCGGACAGCAACCAGATCGTGGCTGTCAGCGTGGCCTCGCTGCGCTCCCGCATGCACCCGGAGCGACGGCAGGTGGTGATCGACATCATGCGTGACGAGATCGGTCGACTCGGTGGTCGGCCGGTGCGCTGATCACGTTCTCGCGGGCCGCCAGGACAAAATGTCCTTATTTCTCAAAATACGAGAAAAATATCTATCCTTTCGAGAAAAAGCTTGATGCTTCTCAGGCGGGATGCTTATAGTTTCGGGACGCCAGCCGAAGCTGACCAGGGTAGCGCCCGGCAGCGGACGGCCGCGTAAGCAGCAACAATAAGCAGATCGGGCCCACAGAGGCCTGCGTTCTGAAGCCCACTGGAGGAGTCAGCCATGACCAGATCGTCCCCTATTGTCCGAAACCTGTCGGCAGCAGCGGTAGCCGCCGGCCTGGCCCTTGGAACCAGCAGCACGGCGTTCGCCGAGCTGCCGGCATCCATGACCTGGACCGCCTATGACGTCGGCTCGGCAGGCTACGCCGAAGCTTCAGCCATCGCCGACGCGTTCGGCCGCAAGTATGGCACCCGCGTCCGCATCCAGCCGTCAGGTTCGGCCATCGGCCGCCTGCAGCCGATCGTAAACGGCCGCGCCCAGGTCGGGTTCCTGGCCACCGAGACCTGGTTTGCCGCGGAAGGCATCTACGATTATTCCGCCCGCCGCTGGGGACCGCAGAACCTGCGCGCCGCGGGCGGCCGCCCAGCCTCCTTCGGCGTCTTCACTGCCCGGGATGCCAACATCACCCGCCTGGAAGAACTGCGTGGCCGGCGCATGGCCTACGTGGCCGGCAACCCGTCTGTGAACGTGAAGTGCGACGCCTTCCTGGAATTCGTCGGCATGACGCGGGACGACGTTGACGCCATCATGTTCCCTACCTACGGCGCGGCAATGAGTTCCGTGGCGCAGGGTCAGGCAGACGCGTCCTGCACCACCACCACGCCCAGCCAGGTCTACGAACTGGAGCAGTCGCCCCGCGGCATTCGCTGGCTCGAGGTGCCCCCGGACGACCAGGAAGGCTGGGCACGGCTGAATGAAATCGCACCCTTCTTCGCGTCCTATGAGGAAACGGTGGGCGCCGGCATCAGCGAAGAGAATCCGGTGAACATCCTGGCCTACCGCTACCCGCTGTTGGTCACCCTGGCCGATGCGGACGAGGAAATGGTCTACGCCTTCACCAAGGCGATGGACGAAACCTTCGACATGTACAAGGATGCCACCGCGGTCATGCACCGCTGGAACATGGAACAGGCAGGCACCCCCGCTACGGACGTCCCGTTCCATGAGGGCGCCATCCGTTACCTGAGGGAGCGCGGCATCTGGACCGACGAGCACCAGGCATGGAACGATGCCCGGAAGGCTCGCCTGGATGCGCTTCTGGAAGCGTGGCCCAAGGCCATCGAGGAAGGCGAAGGCAAGAGCGACGAGGAGTTCGCCGAGATCTGGGAACGCCACCGTCAGGAAGCCCTGAACTCGCTCTAATCCCGTGACAACGTCCGGAGGGCAGCCCTGCCCTCCGGGCGCTTATGCACGTTCAGAGGTCCCGTGCCCGGAGTCATTCGCCCATGCGCGCTAACACGGAAACCCCCAGAGAACCCCCACCGCAGCAGGACGAGGCAACGCGCCTGACAGGCATCGCGTTCTGGATTGCCGTCTCGCTGGGCACCATCGGTCTGGCCATGGCCATCAACCAGACCTTCCATTTCCGCTTCATGGGTTTCCAGCCCCTGGGCAACTCGTTCCTCTACTACCTGATCGGCCTCTTCCTTGCAGCCGCCTTCATCGCCTACCCGGCGCACAAGGGCGCCCGGCACCGCGTCTCCTGGTATGACTGGATACTGGCCGCGGCGGCGCTGACCTCCAGCATCTACATCGGCATCCATGGCCTCCAGATTATCCAGGAAGGCTGGGACTTCGATGCGCCTATCGAGGCCACCATCGCCTCGGGCATCCTGCTGGCCCTGATTCTCGAGGGCGTTCGCCGCTGCGGCGGCTGGCCGCTGCTGTCGGTGACACTGTTCTTCGGCTCCTACCCGCTGTTCGCGGACCAGATGCCCGGCTTCCTCTGGGGCAACGCCTACAACTTCGGCGAAACCATCCGCGCCCATGTCATGGGCGTGGAAAGCATCATCGGCATTCCCATGCAGGTGGTGGCGCAACTGGTGATCGGCTTCGTGGTCTTCGGCGCCGCGCTGACGGTGACCGGCGGCGGGGATTTCTTCATGCGCTTCGCCACCGCGCTGATGGGCCGTTCCCGCGGCGGGCCGGCCAAGGTATCGGTGGTTTCCAGCGGCATCCTGGGCAGCCTTTCCGGCAGCGTGATCTCCAACATCCTGACCACAGGACCGATCACCATCCCGACCATGAAGCGTTCGGGCTATCCGGCGCACTATGCCGGCGCCGTGGAATCCTGCGCATCCACCGGCGGCACGCTGATGCCGCCGGTCATGGGCGCCGTGGCGTTCATCATGGCGTCGTTCCTGGGTGTCCCCTACGCCGAGGTGATGATTGCCGCCTTCCTGCCGGCGCTGCTGTTCTATGTGGTCCTGATCTTCCAGGTGGACAACTATGCGGCCCGGCGCGGCCTGAAGGGCCTGCCGGACGAGGAGATCCCCAACCTCTGGGAAACGCTGAAGGACGGCTGGCCGTACCTGTTCAGCCTGGCCATGCTGATCTACATGCTGCTGTTCATGCGGCTGGAGTCCTACGCGCCGTATTACGCGACGCTGGTGCTGCTGTTCATCTCGCTGTTCAAGCGCAACTACCGGTTCAACGTCAAGCGGGCCATCGCCCTGCTGTCCAACCTCACGACCAGCGTGGCGAACCTGGTGGCAATCCTCGCAGGTATCGGCCTGGTGGTCGGCGGCCTGTCCTATACCGGCGTAGCCGGCGCCTTCTCGCGGGAACTGCTGCTGTACGCCGGCGGCAGCATTCCGCTGATGCTGGCGGCCGGTGCGGTCACCAGCTTCGTGCTGGGCATGGGCATGACGGTGAGTGCCTGCTATATCTTCCTGTCCATCCTGCTGGCACCTGCCCTGGTCGCCGCCGGGCTGAACCCGCTGGCCAGCCACCTGTTCATCCTGTACTGGGGCATGCTGTCGTACATCACGCCACCAGTGGCGATCGCCGCCATCACCGCCGCCGGCGTGGCCGGCGCTCCGGCCGGCAAGACCGGGCTCTACGCCATGCGGCTCGGCAGCATCCTGTTCGTGCTGCCGTTCCTGTTCGTGCTGAACCCGTCGCTGATCCTGCAGGGCGATCTGCTGAAGATCCTGACCTCGGCCTTCACCGCCATCACCGCCATGTGGCTGCTGGCGTCCACCGCCGAGGGCTACCTGTACCGGGTCGGCATCATCACCTGGCCCGTCCGGCTCATCGTCCTGGCGGCGGGGCTGACCATGATCTATCCGGAACCGGTCAGCGACATGATCGGCTTCGGCATCATCGTCCTGCTGTACGCCGGCCGCTGGCTGATCGGCGCCAGGCTACTCACCCCGGCGAAATGACGCCGGGGTATCGTTACACCCCTGAGTGGAAAATCGCATGATCGACAAGACCATAGACTCCTACTCCGATGCGGTGTCGGACATCCGCGACGGCGATACCGTGATGATCGGCGGCTTCGGCAGCTCCGGCATTCCGCTGGAGCTGATCGAGGCACTGCGCCTGCACGCCCCCCGTGACCTGGTGATCATCTCCAACAATGCCGGGGTCGCCGAGGAAGGCATAGCCTCATTGCTGCGCGACCGCCTGGTCCGCAAGATCGTCTGCTCGTTCCCGCGATCCGCCGGTTCCATCTGGTTCGAGCGCCTCTGGGAAAAAGGCGAGCTGGAGCTGGAACTGGTGCCGCAGGGCACGTTGTCCGAACGCATTCGTGCGGCGGGCGCCGGCATCGGCGGTTTCTTCACCCCCACCGGCTACGGCACCCGGCTGGCGGAGGGCAAGGAGACCCGCATCATCGACGGCCGCGGCTACGTCCTGGAAGCGCCCCTGCCCGCCGACTTCGCGCTGCTGAAAGCCAAGTGCGCGGACAAATGGGGAAACCTCGTGTACGACACCGCGGGCCGCAACTTCAATCCGATCATGGCCTCGGCGGCGAAAACCACGGTGGTGGAGGTCGGCGCCATCGTACCGGTGGGCGAGCTGGACCCGGAGTGCGT
>JBJHBJ010000064.1:0-24041 GCA_050485425.1 Ectothiorhodospiraceae bacterium
AGACAGACCCATCCCTGGGGGCTTGTCGGCCGGGTCCCTCCGGCCGACAGTCCGCAGGCATGTCTCCACCCCCGGCCTTGCTCTGGTGGCAGTCGCAAGAGGTGGCTTCGGCGTAGGATATGCACCACGAAGTGGCGCGCACCGTTTCTCCTGCATGGACCGCTCAACGTCTGTACACCCTACGCGGGCTACGATTAGGCGTACCGTGGTGATCGTCGCAAACGATTGCCCCCAGCTCGGCAATGCCACCATACCCAGGCCTTTGGCGGGCGGCTCGCTTCCGGACTGTCGGCGAGAGGGACCTCGCCGACAAGCCTACAGGGATGTATTTACGGCGTGTCCGGAAGCGAGCCGCCCGCCAAAGGCCGGATCCAAGCCCGCAAAGCCCGACGGTGCGCAGCGCTGCGCTCGCAGAAAGCCATAAGCGACGTGAAGAACCGGGTGGCGCCGAATAGAAGTACGCCTTGCGCCTAACGTGCGAGAATGGCGGCCACGTTTTCACTGCGACCGAACGAGAGGCATGCCATGCCGACGCCCACCGAAATCAAGCTGCACCGGCAATCCCGCTACCTGGAACTCACCTACGATGACGGCAGTCAGTTTCAACTGTCCTGCGAATACCTGCGGGTGCATTCGCCGTCCGCCGAAGTGAAAGGGCACGGACCGGGCCAGGAAGTTCTGCAGGTGAACAAGGAAGACGTTAACATCAACCGCATCGAGCCCGTGGGCGAGTACGCGGTGCGGCTGGTGTTCGATGACGGGCACGACAGCGGACTGTATTCCTGGGACTACCTTTATGAACTGGGAAGCCATCACGAGGAATACTGGCGGCGCTACCTGGAGAAGCTGGATGCAGCCGGCTACCAGCGCCGCCCGGGCAAGGGCAACTAGTGTGCCAGACCCGTGCGCCTCGCAGAGAATGATCCGCCTCGCGCAACGTACGGCAAGATCACCTTGACGGAGTATCGACCTTGAGCGAACAGGGACCGGACAATCGGATCGACTTCGGCTACGAACAGGTGCCGGTCGGGGAAAAGGTGCATCGGGTCGGGAAGGTGTTCCGCTCCGTGGCCGGGCGCTATGACGTCATGAACGACCTGATGTCGTTCGGCCTGCACCGCTTGTGGAAGCGCCAGACCGTCGGCATGGCCAGGCTGCGTCCCGGTCACCGCGTGCTGGACCTGGCGGCCGGCACCGGCGACCTGAGCCGGCTGATGGCCGACCGCATCGGGCCGGACGGGCTGGTGGTGATGACCGATATCAACGATGCCATGCTGGCGCGCGGCCGGGCGCGCATGCTGGACGAAGGCCGCGTCGGCAACCTGCAGTACGCCCTGGTCAACGCCGAGAGCCTGCCCTTTCCCGATCGTCACTTCGACCGCGTCACCATCGGCTTCGGCCTGCGCAACGTCACCGACAAGAACCGGGCGCTGCGCGAGATGCACCGCGTGCTCAAGCCCGGCGGCTTCGCCCTGGTGCTGGAGTTCTCCCGGCTGTACCTGAAACCGTTGCAACCGGTCTACGATACCTACTCGTTCCAGGTCCTGCCGCGCATGGGCCGCCTGGTGGCCGGCGATGCGGAAAGCTATCGCTACCTGGCAGAGTCCATCCGCATGCACCCGGATCAGGAAACCCTGCGCGACATGATGCAGGATGCCGGCATGGAAGACTGCGACTACACCAACCTGAGCGGCGGTGTGGTGGCGGTCCATCGGGGCTACCGGTACTGATCATGCACTGGCTGGACCTCCCCCTTCAGGCAGCCTCCCGGGGCATCAGCCAGCTCATTCGACTGGACCCGGGCGGGCTGGAACGTCTCGCCGCGCTGGACGGACGCACCCTGCTGATCGACCTGGAAACCACCGGTGTACGACTGCAGATCACCTTCGTTCCCGATGGCCTGCGCCTGCAAGCGGCCGGCGAGGACGCCCAGGCCGATGCCTGCATCCGCGGCAAACCCGCCGATCTGCTGGCCCTGGCGCGTGATCCGGAGTCCGGCGGCGGCGCGGTGCATTTCTCCGGTGACCTCGGGCTGGTGCGCTCCGTGCGCACGCTGTTCGCGCGGCTGGACGTGGACTGGGAAGAACAGGTGGCGCGCGTGCTGGGCGACATCCCCGCCCATCAACTCGGCCGTCTGGCGCGCGATACGCTGCACTGGCTGCGGCACAGTCACCAGGCGGTTGAAACCTCGCTGGCGGAGTATCTGACGGAAGAGAGCCGGACGCTGCCGAGTGCTACCGAGGTGGACATCTTCCTCTCGGCCGTCGACCGCCTGCGCGAGGATGCCGACCGCCTGCAGGCGCGAATCCGGCGGCTGGAGCGGCAGCGGGGAGGCGCATGATCAGACCCCGGCACCTGTTCCATCTGGCCCGGATCAACCTGGTGCTGCTGCGCCACGGGCTGGACGAGGTCATCCTCGCCACGCGCCTGTTCCGGCCGCTGCGCTGGATGATCTACCTGATGCCCTGGCACTGGATTCGCCGGCAACAGGGCTCCCGCGGCGAGCGCATTCGCCAGGCGCTGGAGGACCTCGGCCCGCTGTTCGTGAAATTCGGCCAGATTCTCTCCACCCGCCGCGACCTGCTGCCCACCGATATCGCCGACGAGCTGTCCTACCTGCAGGACCGGGTGCCGCCGTTCCCGGCCTCCGACGCCCGGCGCATCATGGAGCGGGCTTACGGCCAGCCGCTGGAGAACCTGTTCCAGCGCTTTGACGACCATCCCATCGCCTCCGCGTCCATCGCCCAGGTGCACGGCGCCCGCCTGCACGACGGTCGGGAGGTGGTGGTGAAGGTGGTCCGCCCGGACATCGACAAGGTGATCCGTCGCGACCTGGACCTGATGCGCACCTTCGCCGCCCTGGCCCAGCGCTACTGGTCGCTGGGCCGGCGACTGCGGCCGCTGGAGGTGGTGGCGGAGTTCGAAAAGAACCTGGCCGACGAGCTGGACCTGATGCGGGAGGCCGCCAACGCCTCGCAGCTGCGCCGCAACTTCCTCGATTCGGGCCTGCTGTACGTACCCGAGGTCTCATTTCCCGAGACCCGCACCAACGTCATGGTGATGGAGCGCATCAGCGGCATCCCCATCAGCAACATCGAGGCGCTGAACGAACGGGGCGTCAATCTCCGCCGTCTGGCGGAGAAAGGCGTCGAGATCTTTTTCACCCAGGTCTTCCGGGACAGTTTCTTCCACGCCGACATGCACCCGGGCAATATCTTCGTGGATGCCACCAATCCCGACGATCCCCGCTACATTGCTGTGGACTTCGGCATCATCGGCACGCTGCATCCGGTAGACCACCGCTATCTGGCCGAGAACTTCCTCGCCTTCTTCAACCGCAATTACCGCCGCGTGGCGGAACTGCACGTGGAATCCGGCTGGGTTCCGGAAGGCACCCGCGTGGACGAATTCGAGGCTGCCATCCGCACGGTCTGCGAGCCGATCTTCGAACGGCCGCTGAAGGACATCTCCTTCGGTGCCGTACTGATGCGGCTGTTCCAGACCGGCCGCCGCTTCGACATGGAGATTCAGCCCCAGCTCGTGCTGCTGCAGAAGACGCTGCTGAACATCGAGGGCCTGGGCCGCCAGCTCTATCCGGACCTGGACCTCTGGCGCACGGCCAAGCCGCACATGGAACGCTGGATGCGGGAGCAGCTCGGCCTGAACGCCGTTTGGAATCGCGTCAAGCAGCAGGCACCCAGCTGGGGCGAGCAGTTGCCTATGCTGCCGGCGCGGCTGTTTCAGGCCACCGAGAACATCGCCGCGATGCGGCGTGCCATGGAACAGCAGCAACAGGAAATGCAGCAGTTGCGTGAGCATTTCCGCGCCGCCACCACCAGTCGGCTGAGCGAGATGTCCGGCGCCACACTGGTACTGGCGGCGGTGCTGCTTGCCGGCGTGGAGCCGCTGGCCGCCTACATGCTGGGGCCGCTGCCTATTGCCACCTGGGTGATCGGCGGAACCGGCGTGCTGATGATGATCTACGGCCTGCTGAAGCGGTTCTAGCCAATCACCGGCGGCACCGCCACGGTGCGTGCATGACCGGAGGTTTGATATGCTTCCCGGCCTATTGTGCAGGGCAACAGTCCGCCCATCGGTGAACAGGGGCGACACGCCCGACAGGGCAACAGGAGAACCATCATGGACAACCTGGTAGAGCGGCTCATGACGCTGCTGGACCTGGAGCGCCTGGAACTCAATCTGTTCCGGGGCGAGAGCAGAAACATCGTCGGCCAGCGCGTGTTCGGCGGCCAGGTTCTGGGCCAGGCGCTGGTGGCCGCCGGCCGCACGGTCCCGGAAGAGCGCACGGCCCATTCGCTACATGCCTATTTCCTGCGCGCCGGTGACGCCGAAGCACCCATCATCTACGAGGTGGAGCGTGCCCGCGACGGCGGCAGCTTCAGCACCCGCCGTGTGGTGGCCATCCAGCACGGCCGGCCGATCTTCAACCTGTCGGCCTCGTTCCAGATCACCGAGGACGGTCCCGATCACCAGGCCCCGATGCCCGACGTCCCCGGCCCCGACAAGCTGTCCACCGAACTGGAACTGCTGGCCCGCTACAAGGACGAGATGCCGCCGGGCTCGGAGTCGGCACTGGAGGCGCTGAAGCCGATCGAGATCAAGCCCATCGACCCGGAGCATCCGCTGAAACCGGAGCCCAAGCCGGCGGCCATCCGTCACGCCTGGTTCCGCACCGCCGGCCGGTTGCCGGATGACCCGCTGCTGCACCAGGCCCTGCTGGCCTACGCGTCGGATTTCCGGCTGCTCGGAACCGCCCTGCTGCCGCACGCCCGCACGGTCTACCAGGGCGGCACACAGATGGCCAGCCTGGACCATGCCATGTGGTTCCATCGGCCGCTGCGCATGGACGACTGGCTGCTCTACACCATGGAAAGCCCCAGCGCCTCCAACGCCCGGGGTTTCACGCGCGGGCGCATCTATTCCCGCGACGGTGTGCTGCTGTCATCGGTGGCGCAGGAAGGATTGATACGGCCGGTGGAAGCAAAGCGCAAGCCCCGCCCTCAGGAGGAAAGCCTGCCCCAGGGCGGATGAAGGCACGACTAGCGATTGCGGATGGTGAGGCTCACGCTGAAGCTGCCTTCCTCGCAACTGGCCTCCTGGCCGTTGCTGAGGACACCGAACATCTGATGCCGGCCCGACCCGTCACAACTCATCGGCATAACCGGCCCCATGGCGAAGCTGTTCCGGCGGGGCGTTGAACGGCCGGTGCCGGGAACGGTCTTGCGGTCCGCATCGGGGAAACGGATCTCCGCCTGCGCGGCGATCTCCGCCATATCCTCGTTCAGATCGAGATCGAGCACGGCCTGCTCCGCCAGCGGCGCGATGCCGCTGGCGGACGTGAGCACGCAGGCGAGGTAAAGTC
This sequence comes from Ectothiorhodospiraceae bacterium, assembly GCA_050485425.1. Lineage (GTDB taxonomy): Bacteria > Pseudomonadota > Gammaproteobacteria > Nitrococcales > Aquisalimonadaceae > LSCE01. The sequence continues at coordinate 5,384 of JBJHBJ010000064.1, forward strand.
CGGTTATGCACATGAACGGGCATCCATCCTTGAACGTGTAGCCGTTCGCCGACCCTCCGGCCGGCAATTGTCGGGCAAGTACGACGATACTAGTGGATTTCGGACAGGATTCACCGTGCAGGGTTCACGAACCGGGGATCCTGGCAGAATATTGATCAGCGTTTCCCTGGGGATCGGGCAAGTCGTCCCTGGGCGGCAACTGGATGTGACAACCCTGGAGCAGGAGCGCCCGCATCAGGACCGGCGCTTCGATACGGGCCAGCGGCCGATCCGGCGTCAGGACCAGATCCATGACGTGCTCCAGCGGTCCGAAACGGTTCAGTACCGGCTGGGGCACCGCGCTGAAGTCGTCTTTCCGGGGCAGGAAGAGATAATGATCAGGCGCCTTGGCACCCTTGTACACGGAGCAATGCACGACGCTCTCCCGGGTCATTCGCGTTGCGCGGGTCATGTTACGGCAAGCAGATCGTGCGCGTCATCTATTCCGGCGCGCGGACCTGCCAGACTACTTCGCCGATCAGCGGGCAGGCACCATCCGGCTGGAAGGCACTGACCGGATGACGCGTCTCCGCCGGCCCGGCCAGCGGCCGTTCGGCATGCACCGCGATATGCCCGGCGTCGGCGGTCCGCAGGCGACGCACCGTGTAGGCGCCGTCCATCTCCAGGACGTACAGGCCGCGCATCTGCGACGCCGGACGCTGCAACTTCACCAGCAGCATTTCTCCGGGCGCGATCACCGGCGCCATGGCATCATCCTCGACCACGTAGAGACGCAGGCGTTCCGCCGGCAGGCGCTGGGCATCGATCCAGCCCCGGTGCACCAACATGGGGGACACCAGGCTGCCCGCATCGGGCTGGAGCAGGGGCGGCCGAATGTAGTCATCCGCGGTGGCGCTGTCGCGCGCGGAGTGGCCGTTACCTGCCAACAGCCACTCCGGCGTGACGCCGCCATGGTCGCAGAGGCGCTTGAGAAACGCCGCATCCGGTAGCCGCTGACTGGTTTCATACCGCGCCAGCGTGTTCTTGTGGATGCCGAGTTCCCGGGCAAAGGCATCGCGGGACTTGCGCCCGCGCAATGCACGGATGCGCTGGCCCAGTGATTCGCCGAATCCTGCCTCAGAATCGCCCAATGGAAGGCTCCAGATTGTCTTGCACCCAAACGGGTGCTAGTGTCAAAACATATCGAGAGTGCATCCCGAGCATGAAAGACGCCGCAGCCGCATGGTCTGCCACACCGCCGACGGACGGATGAGGCTGCGGCGTCATGGAGAACGAACCTCTGGACGAGGAAATGATCCAAGGAGAGCGGTGGCCCTGTGGTTCACGAAGCGATGCCCTGAACATGAACACGAGTGATATCAACGCAATCCCCAATGATCCGGCAGTGCGCCGGGAGTGGATCAAGTTCCAGCTGGCCATTCGGGGTTATACGCTGGCAGCCCTTGCTCGTGAGCATGGCGTCACGCGTCAGCAGCCCCAGGCGGCGCTAAATCGCCCTTACCCCAAATGGGAGCGTATCATCGCCGATCTGCTTGAACTGAAACCGGAGCAACTGTGGCCGGAACGATATAATTCGCAGGCTAACTAATAGGTCGCTTGTCTGATTGTCGGTGCGCCGGCCGGGTTTTCTCAACCTGTCAGAACTGACAGTCAGACAATTCCTACAAATCTTCCCGATGCAACACCAGTTGCACGCGGCGGTTCGCTGCCCTGCCATCCGCCGTGCTGTTTTCCGCCAGCGGACGCGTATCCGCATAACCGATCGCACGTAACCGCCCGGACTCCACCCCACGGGACTCCAGGTAGCGGAGCACCATCGAGGCCCTTGCCACGGACAGCTCCCAGTTGCTGGGAAACCGCTCGGTAGCGATGGGCACATTGTCGGTATGGCCCTCGACCGACAGCGGGTCGCTGCTGGCGAGCAAGGTGGGCACGAGGCTGTCCAGCACAGCGTAGCCTTCCTGGGTGAGCCCCGCCTCGCCGGAGGGAAACAGCAAATTGTCGCGAATCCGGAAGCTGATACGGCCGGCTTCCACCTCCACGTCGATGCCCTCCGCCAGCTCGGGAATGTCCAGCGGTGGCGCCGGCTCCGGCACCGCCGGCGGTTCGGTTTCGATCACCGACACGACGGCGGGAGCCGGAGGCAAGTCGAGGACGGGCAATACCGGCGGGGCCGGAAACGCTTCCACCACCGGCGTCTCGGGACTGCGCTCCACGGCGTCGAACTCCGTGAAGGCCAGCAGCACCACGAACAAGGTCAGCATCAGGGTAATGACGTCCAGGTAGATCAGCAGCCAGCCCTCCCCCTCCGGCTGCTCCCCGTTCCCCGGGGACGCATCCACCAGGCTGCTGCGAAACCGTCCCTGCTCGCCGCCCGCGCGCTGGACCAGCGCCTCAGCCACGGCTCGGCCCCCTGACTGCGGTCGGCCGCCGTTCCGGTGCGTCGCGGATCTCGTCCCGGTACTGCGCCATGAACGAGCGCAGCGTCTCCTGCACGAACGCAGGATTGCGCTTCTGGCTGATCAGCGCAACGCCTTCCAGCACCATGTTCATGGTGATCAGCCGCTCCTCGGTCCGCCGCTCCAGCTTGACCGCAATGGGCTTGAACAGCAGGTTGGCCAGCAGGATGCCGTAGAACGTGGTGAGCAGCGCCACGGCCATGTGCTGGCCGATGGTGGCCATGTCCCCGCCTTCCAGCACATAGAGCATGTTGATCAGCCCCACTAGGGTGCCGATCATGCCGAAGGCGGGTGCATAGGCGGCCATGGTGCGAAAAATCTGTGCCTCGGCCTGCTCCCGTGTTTTCAGGCGGGCGATGCGCCAGCGAAGCAGGTCGAGGATGTCCTGCTCCGGCGTGCCGTCGATAACCAGTTGGACGCCGGTACGCAGGAAGGGGTTATGGGTACGCTCCAGGGAGCGTTCCACCGCACGCAAGTCGTCCCGGAACCACAGGCGGGCGATGCGCACCAGTTCCTCCATGTCGTCCCGGGCATAGGCGTTCTCGTTGCGAAGGATGATCAGGAACAGCCCGAAGACCCGCAGCACCTCCCGCAAGGGGTAGCTGATGAACGTCGCCGCCAGCGTTCCGACCACGACGATGGCGAAACCCGGAAGGTTGAGGAAAGTGGCCGGCTGTTCCGCGGCAAACACCAGAACGGTGGCCAGCAGGACCACGCCGGCAACCATGCCGATGACTGTGGACGGATTCATGTTGGTCACTCTGCGCCGGTCTCGGCGCCGTTCCGGAAACCGCCTTTGGCGGTCTGGTGGGCATGCAGCCGGTTCAGCGGTACCAGCTCCACCCCGTATCTGCGTTCCAGTTCGGGCAGTTCGCGTTCCAGCACTGCCAGCGTCTCCGGGTAGGGATGTCCGATCCCCACCGCAGCGCCCCGCTCCCGGGCCAGCGCCACCAGCCGGTGGAACTGTTCGGTGATGGCCGCCTCATCACGATCATGGTCCAGGAACACGTCGCGGCGGACGTTGGGCACGTTCTGTTCCTCGGCCATGCGCTGCGCCACGGTACGGGCCGTGGTGCGGCTGTCGACGAAGATCATGCCGCCGCGTTCGGCCAGCAATTCCATCAGCCAGGTCATGTGACCGGGATGCTGGGTGAGCAGGCTGCCCATGTGGTTGTTAACGGCAATGGCGTGGGGAACTGAAGCCAGGCTGTCCTCGAACTGGGCCTGAAAGGCCTCCCGATCCATGTCCAGGGTCACGCCGCCCGGCCCCAGCGGGGCGCCGTTCATGGCCTGCATGGGGAGATGCAGCATGACTTCCTTGCCGGCGTCGTTGCAGGTGTCCGCCAGGCGACGGGCGTGCGCGGTATGGGGCAGCATGGCACAGACCACGGGCCCGGGCAGCCCGGCGACCCGGTTGCCCTCGGGCAGACGATCGCCCATGTCGTCGATGATCAGGGTCATCATCGGCAACCCCTCGCCCGCGGAGGCGGCACCGGCCAGCCCGAGCAACAGCGCCGCCAGCACCCCCCGCATCAGCGACTGCCCTGCAGGATGTTCATGCCCTTGAGCAGGTTGAGCGCTTCGAACAGGGCGAAATCGCGGCTCGCCAGGCTTTCCCCCTGCTCATCGCGCGGCGGCGGCGGCGTGCCGCCCTCCAGGTGGCGGCTGAGATCGCGTTCGCTGACGTCGCCGGAACGGGGGGTTTCCTCACGGGTGACCCGCAGACGGTCCAGCCTGATGTCCGGCACGATACCCTCGGCCTGGATCGACCGGCCACTGGGCGTGTAGTAGCGAGCCGTGGTGAGTTTCACCGCGCCGCCGTTCTGCAACGGCACGATGGACTGCACCGAGCCCTTGCCGAAACTCTGACTGCCCATGATGACCGCCCGACGGTGATCCTGCAGCGCACCGGCGACAATTTCCGACGCCGACGCCGAACCGCCGTTGATCAGCACCACCATCGGAGCCCCGTCCAGGATGTCGTTGGGATTGGCGGAGAACCGCATCTGCGCCTGCTCCAGACGCCCCTGGGTGTAGACGATCTCGCCCTCGGTCAGAAACGCGTCGGAAACGGACACCGCCGCCTGCAGCACGCCGCCGGGGTTGTTGCGCAGATCCAGCACCAGCCCCTGCAGGGAACCGCCCGCTTCATCGCGGAGCTTCCTCACCGCATCCTGCAAGGAGGAACCGGTGCGCGACTGGAACTGGCTGATGCGCACGTAGCCGTAACCGTCTTCCAGCATGCGGGAACGTACGCTGGTAACGCGGATCACGTCCCGGGTCAGGGTGAGGTCGAACGGCCCGTCCTCACCGTCGCGCACGATGGTGAGGACGATGTCGGTACCGGGCTCGCCACGCATCAGGCTGACCGCTTCGCTCAGGCTCATGTCCCGGGTCGGCTTGCCGTCCAGGCGAATGATCAGGTCGCCGGCCCGCACGCCCGCGCGCTGCGCCGGCGTGTCGTCGATGGGGGCGATGACCTTGACGAAGCCGTTCTCCTCGCCGATCTCGATACCCAGGCCGCCGAACTGGCCGCTGGTGCCTTCCTGCAGATCACGGAACTCGCTGCGGCTCAGATAGCTGGAATGCGGATCCAGCCCCTGCAGCATGCCGCGAACGGCGTCCTCCAGCAGCTGGCGGTCATCCAGGTCCTCGACGTAGTCCGCCTTGATGCGCGAGAACACTTCGCTCAGCGTACGGAGCTCTTCCAGCGGCAGATCGGCAGCGGGCTGCTCGGCAGGCAGCGCACCAGGGCCGCCGAGCAGGAACGCCAGCAGCAACGCGGGAAGGCTTCGGGTCAGGCAGGTCTTGATACGCATCGTGGTCTCCCGAGTGCATCGGGCCATCGCGCCCGGCTGCATGAAACGCCGCCCTTGCGGCACGGACCGGTCAGCCGCGGCGACGCAGCCAGGTAATGGGGTCATGTGGTCGCCCCTGAACACGGAGCTCGAAATAGAGGCCGGGCTGTTCACGGCCGCCGCTGGTTCCTGCGGCAGAGATGGTCTCGCCGGGCTCGACCCAGTCCCCCACTTCCTTGTACAGACTGTCGTTGTAACCATAAAGCGTCATATGGCCGTCGCCATGATCGATAATCAACAAAAGGCCGTAGCCGCGCAACCAGTCGGCGAACACGACGCGGCCGTGTGCCACCGCCGCGACCGCCTGGCCGTCGCCGGCGGCCAGCAGTATGCCTTGCCAGTGTCCGTCCATACGCCCTTCGCGGGAACCGAAGGCGATGCGTATTCTGCCGTCCACGGGCCACCTTAGACTGCCACGTTGGCTGGCAAAAGGCTGTCGATCCAGTTCACGTTCCGGAATATCGGCCAGTGCGTCGCGCAGGCGGTCCAGCATGGCCTCCAGTTCGGCCTCATCCTCGTTGAGCCGTTTCAGGCGCTCGCCGTCACTATCGATCTCGGCGGTGAGGCGGGCAAGAACCCGAGCGCGCTCCTGGCGGGCGCGGGCGAGCTGCTCGCCGCGTTCCTGCTGCTCGCGTTCCAGGGCGGCAAGCCGTTCGCGCTCCTGCTGCACACCGGCCCGCAGTTCGGCCAGTTGCTCAAGTTCGGCAAGCGCCCGTTTAATCCGTTCCCTGCGCGCCCGGGACAGATAATCGAAATAAGCGAGGTTGCGATCCAGGGAAGCCGGATTCTCCTGGTTCAGCAGCAATTTCAGCAATTGCTGCCGGCCCAGCGCGTAGGCGCTGCGTATCTCTTGCCGCAGGTATTCGCGATGGTCCTCCACGGCCCGGTCCTGCTGCTCCGCCTCGGTCTCCAGCGCTTCCAGACGGCGGCGGTTCTGCGCCTGCTCCGCCGCCAGCTCGCGCAGCCGCCGGCTGGCGGCGCCCATATCGCGTTCCACATCGGCCAGTTCGGCTCCGACCCGATCCGCCCGTTGCCGGCGTTGCTGAATCGAGCGCTCGATGGCCTCGATCTCCTGCCGCAGGGACTCCAGTTCCTCGGCACGGCGTTCGTAGTCGGAACCGAACAACGGCATCACGAACAGCAGCAACAGCAAGGTGGGCAGTAGTGGAAAACGCAGCATGCAGGGATCGGGTCCGGACTGGAGATCGGCAGTAGGTCATTCACTCGGCAGTGGCCAACTGTATAATACGGGGTTTGCCGCATGGGGGCATCCCGGATGCGGCAGAGATTCAAGCCATGGTGACCGTGCCGCAAGGCCTCGTGGCCCCGCGTTTTCTCGTCCAGATTCAGAGTGAGTTCCAATGGAGCGTCTGCCCGAATTCATCGCCAACAACTGGTATCTGTTTCTCGCCCTCGTGGCGATACTGGCGTGGATGTTCGCCAGTGAGTTCTCCCGCGTCATGTCCGGAGTAAGGCCGGTGGACGCTCCCCAGGCAACCCGGCTGTACAACAAGGAAGATGCGCTGTTCGTCGACGTGCGGGCGGAGAACGAGTTCGGCAAGGGGCATATTCCCGGGGCCATCAACATCACCCCCGGCAACCTCGACAAGAAGAACAAGCGCCTTGAGCGCAACAAACAGAAACCTGTCATCGTTTATTGTCAGAACGGCATGTCATCGGGCAAGACCGGCAAACAGCTGAGAAGCCTTGGCTACGAGCAGGTGTATCAACTGAAGGGCGGCTTCGCCAGCTGGGAAGCCGCGAATCTCCCGATCGAAAGCAAGTAACCCAGGAGAAGGCTCATGGCCGACGCACAGGCATCAGGCGCGGACGCAGGCGCGCAGCAGCAACAGGGACAGCAGTTCGCCATTCACAAGATCTACCTCAAGGACATGTCCTTCGAAGCGCCCAACGCACCCGACATCTTCCGCGGCGAGTGGAAGCCCAAGGTCAATCTGGATCTCGGGATCGAGAACCGCCAGATGGACGAAAACACCTATGAAGTCATCCTGAAGACCACGGTCACGACGACGCTGGACGACAAGACGGCGTACCTGTGCGAAGTGCACCAGGCAGGCATTTTCGCGGTCAAGGGTTTCGACGAGAATACGCTCGGCGCGCTGCTGGGCAGCTACTGCCCCGCCACGCTGTTCCCCTATGCCCGCGAGGCGGTATCCGATCTGGTGGGCAAGGGCGGCTTTCCACAGATCGCGCTGGCGCCGGTGAACTTCGACGCACTGTATATGCAGAAGAAGCAACGGGACCAGCAACCGGCGCAGCCCGCCGGGGCCGGTAACGGCTCCAACTAGGGCTTCGCGCCATGGCCGAACAGGTGGACACCGCACAGGCCATCGCCGTCCTCGGGGCCGGTTCCTGGGGCACGGCCCTCGCCCTGGTGCTGGCCGGCAAGGGCCGGCCCGTGCGGCTCTGGGGTCACGACCCGGCGCACACCGGGACACTGGCACGTGAGCGGGAGAACCGTCGCCACCTGCCCGGCGCGGCCTTTCCGGAGAACCTGTCGGTCAGTTCCGACCTGGCCCGCACCGTGGAGGGCGTACACGACCTGCTGATCGTGGTGCCGAGCCATGCGTTCCGCAACCTGATGCAGTCGCTGTCCGGGCTGGTGGTCCCGGAGGTCCGGGTGCTCTGGGCCACCAAGGGTCTGGACGCGGAATCGGGCGGACTGCTGCACCGGATCGTGGAGAAGCATCTGCCCGGCAGGCCCATGGGTCTGCTGTCCGGGCCCAGCTTCGCCCGCGAAGTGGTCCGCGACCTCCCGACGGCGGTCACCATCGCCTCGCCGGATGCCGGCTTCGCCCGGGAAATGGCTGAAGCGTTCCATACCGGCAGTTTCCGCCCCTATACCAGCTCGGACCTGATCGGTGTCGAGCTGGGCGGCGCAGTGAAGAACGTGCTGGCCGTTGCCACCGGCATCGCCGACGGCCTGGGCCTCGGCGCCAACACCCGCGCCGGACTGATTACCCGCGGCCTGGCCGAACTCGGCCGGCTGGGCGAGTCGATGAACGCGGATCCCCGGACGTTCATGGGCCTGTCCGGCGTCGGCGACCTGATCCTGACCTGCACCGACGATCAGTCCCGCAACCGGCGGCTGGGCCTGGCACTGGGACGCGGGATATCGCTGGACGCGGCGCTGAAGCAGATCGGCCAGACGGTGGAGGGCGTGCGCACGGCAGCGGAAGTGCATGCCCTGTCGGCAACGCGGGGCGTGGAAATGCCCATCAGCGCCCAGGTGCACGCCGTGCTCCACGAGGGCCGGTTGCCGCAGGAAGCGCTGGGGCAGTTGCTGGCACGTTCACTGAAGGACGAATTCGAGTAGTCGCCCGCCAGCGCGGTCAGACCCCGCCGGCGAATTGCAACTGCCGCCACGCCTCGTACACGGTGACCGCGACCGCATTCGACAGATTCAGGCTGCGGCTCTGCGGTCGCATCGGCAGGCGAAGTACGCGTTTCGCATCCCAATCCGTCAACAGTTCCTCAGGAAGCCCCCGCGTCTCCGGACCGAACAGGAACGCATCCCCTGGCCGGAACGCCTGCCCGTAAACCGAGATCCGGCCCCGCGTGCTCATGGCAAACAGACGCTCCGGCCGCGCGCTCCGACGGTAGGCCGCCAGTGAATCGTGCACGCGTACGGCCGCCCATTCGTGATAATCCAGGCCGGCACGGCGCAGCTTGCTGTCTTCCAGCTCGAAACCGAGCGGGCGGATCAGGTGCAGGCGGGCGCCGGTATTGGCACACAGGCGGATGGCATTGCCTGTGTTGGGCGGTATCTCCGGCTCCAGCAGAACCACATCCAGCATGCGTTACCGTCCCGTCTTAATGGGTGTGATCAACCATGCGATCCGCCGTATGCAGTGAACTGCACTCTGCTGCTGCCATCATTCGGTCGGCGAACGTCTAGTCTTTAAGGACGTGAAGTACTCACGTAGCCGGCTTGCCCGTGGCATGACCACGGCTCTGCGTCCAGCGGTCTGAAGCATGCCGGATATTGGAATTGCATTCCAGCAGAGTGGTCGATTCAATGAAACTGCCCGGAACGAGAGCCACGGTCAGGCTGATCATCAGCCAAGCGTGTCGTCCCAAGCGTTTTACATCAACCAATCACGGATGAGGATAAGGAGGTAACAACTATGCGTCGTCTCGACAATCAGGTTGCTTTAGTCACCGGCGGTTCCCGGGGCATCGGCCGGGCCATCGCCGTGGAGTTGGCCGGGCTGGGAGCCAACGTGGCAATCAATTACCGTGGAGGTAAGGAGGAGGCTGAAGAAACGGCCAGGCTGATCGAAGCGGAGGGCGTCAAGTCCTTCGTGGCCCAGGCGGACGTCAGCGACCGGGACTCGGCCAGGGACCTGGTCAAGCAGGTGGTGGATCATTTCGGACGGCTGGACATCCTGGTCAACAACGCCGGCATCACTCGGGACAAGACCCTGAAGAAGCTCACCGACGATGACTGGGACTCGGTCATACATACCAACCTGAACAGCGTCTACTACACCGTGTCCGCGGCGCTGCCGACCATGCTCCAGCAGGAGCACGGCCGCATCGTCAACATCAGCTCCTTCGTCGGCCAGGCCGGCAACTTCGGCCAGACCAACTATTCCGCCAGCAAGGGGGGCATTATCGCCTTCACCAAGAGCGCGGCCCAGGAGCTGGCCCGCAACAACATCACGGTGAACGCGATTGCGCCGGGCTTCACGCTGACCGAGATGCTGGCCCAGGTGCCGGAGAACATCCAGGAGAAGATTCTGGACAAGATTCCGATGCGGCGGTTCGGCAAGCCGGAGGAAGTGGCCCGGGCGGTGGCTTTCCTGGCGGCGGACGGCGATTACATCACCGGCCAGCAGATCAACGTCAACGGCGGCGTCTACATGTAACGATTCAGGCCGACCGGATGCCAACGTTGTGGTAGGGTGAGGGGATGACAAGACGACCTCTCACCCTTTTTGTTGTGCTGCTGCTGGCGCCCGGACTTTGCCAGGCGTTCATGCGTGATACCTACCCCATGCCCACACAGGCCTATGCCGGCGTCAGCACGTATAATGATCTGGTGGGGGTGCAGCTCGAGGTGGCGAACCCGGTGGGGAGCGTCTACCTGATGGTGGGTGGCCATCTCACCCGCATGAACGTGGACGACTGGGCGGAAGGTTCACCGGCGGGTTTCGTGGCGGGTTTTCGGTTCTTTGCCGACGGTTACGGGCTCGACAGTAGCTGGTACATCACCGGTTTCGGCGGAACGCTGGGCGTGGAACGGCGCCGGGAGGACGGCGAGCGCAAGGCTTACCAGCGCCTGGGGCTGGGCGGTGGCCTCGGCTATCAGCACGTGACCGAACGCGCCCGCCTGGGCTTTACGCTCGGGGTAGCCCGGCTGGAATCGGTGGATGCCGATGACGGAGAGCGGATCGACCGTGAATTCTTCCCCACCGTCGAAACCTACGTCGGCTTCCGCTTCTAGATCGTGCGTCAGCAGTTCGCAGCATTTCTGAGCGCCAGCGTGACGTTGTCTGCCGACTAGCAATCCAGATCCAGCTCCTTGATCTTGCGGGTCAGCGTGTTCCGCCCCCAGCCCAGCAGCCGGGCCGCATCCTGCCGGCGGCCGCCGGTGTTTCGCACCGCCACCTGGATCATGATGCGCTCGAAACTGGGCAGGGCAGTCTCCAACAGTCCGTGCTCCCCCTTCGAAAGGGCACGTTCCGCCCAGCGGGCCAGCGCCTGCTCCCAATCCTCCCCCGGCTCATCCGCCCGGTCCGGCTCGCGCAGCTCCGGCGGCAGGTCGCTCATGTGGATTTCCTTGCCGTTGGCCATGACGGTCAGCCAACGGCAGGTGTTCTCCAGCTGGCGGACATTGCCGGGCCAGCTCAGGCTCATCAGATAACGCTCCACCTCCGGGCGCAGGAGCTTGCGCTCGGCATTGAGCTCGTCCGCGGCCTCCATCAGAAAATGCTGGGCCAGTTTCGGAACGTCCTCCCGTCGTTCGCGCAAGGCGGGCAACTGGATGCGGATGACGTTCAGCCGGTGGAAGAGGTCCTCACGGAACTGGCCGTGGTTGACCCGCACTTCCAGGTTCTGATGCGTGGCGGCGATGATGCGGACGTCCACGGTGATCGGGGTATGGCCGCCGACGCGGTAGAACTGGCCATCGGCCAGCACCCGCAGCAACCGGGTCTGCAGTTCCGCGGGCATGTCGCCGATTTCGTCCAGGAACAACGTTCCGCCGTTGGCCTGCTCGAACCTGCCCTGGCGGCTGGTCTGGGCGCCGGTGAACGCGCCTTTCTCGTGACCGAACAGCTCGGACTCCATCAGATCCCGGGGAATCGCCGCCATGTTCAGCGCGATGAACGGCTGTTCCCGCCGCGGGCTGTGCCGGTGAAGCGCCCGGGCAACCAGTTCCTTGCCGGTGCCCGATTCACCGTTGATCAGGACGTTGATATTGGAGGTGGACAGCCGGCCAATGGCGCGGAAGACCTCCTGCATGGCCGGGGCCTCGCCGATGATTTCCGGGACCCGCTCCATGGACAGATCGGGATCGGCGTGAGCACTCTGCCGGCGGCTCTCCAGCGCCCGCCGCACCAATTGGACCGCGTCATCCACGTCGAACGGCTTCGGCAGATACTCGAACGCACCGCCCTGATAGGCGGACACCGCCGAGTCCAGATCCGAATGGGCGGTGATGACGATCACCGGCAGATCCGGCCAACGGTCCTGGACCTGTCGCAGCAGTTCCAGGCCATCCATGCCGGGCATGCGGATGTCCGTCATCAGCACCGCCGGCTGACCTCTGGTCAGGGATGACAGCGCGGCGTCTCCCGTCTCGAAGCTCCGGACGGTCAGGCCGGCCTGCTGCAACGCCTTTTCCAGCACCCAGCGTATGGAGCGGTCGTCATCAACCAGCCAGATTTGTTCGCTATCCGCCATTCTCTCTCTCCAGGGGGAGCCAGATGGTAAATATGGTGTGGCCGGGCTCACTCCAGCACTCGATCAGCCCACCGTGCTGGTTGACCAATGTCTGTGCGATGGACAGGCCCAGCCCGGTCCCCTCCGGACGGGAGGTGACCATGGGAAAGAAGATCCGGTCCATCAGCTCCGATGGTATGCCCGGACCGGTGTCGATGACGTCGATACGGGCCACCAGCTTGTGGTTGACCTCGGAGATGGTGAACTGCCGCTGGGTTCGGGTACGCAAGGTGATGCGGCCAACCTCGCCGACGGCCTGCAGGGCGTTGCGGACAATGTTCAGCGCCGCCTGTATAAGCTGATTGCTTTCCGCCATCAGTGGCGGGATGGAGGGGTCGTAGTCCCGTTCTATCGTCACGCCGGGCGGGGCTTCCGCCTCTACCAGCTGCCGCACCCGCTCAAGCACCTCGTGGATGTTCACCTCGCGCTTGTTCGGACGGCTGTTCGGACCGAGCATGCCGTTGACCAGGGTGCGCAACCGGTCGGCCTCCTCGATGATGACCTGGGTATATTCCTTCAGCCCGGCATCGTCCAGTTCCCGTTCCAGCAGCTGCGCCGCGCCGCGCAGCCCGCCCAGCGGGTTCTTGATCTCGTGGGCGAGGCCCCGGAGCAGATGTCGGGTAGCCTGATTCTGGCTGATCAGGTGCTGCTCCCGGGTGATGCGCAGGCGGCGGTCCAGATGCGCCAGCTCCAGTAGCACGTCGCCGTCCGCCAATGGCGTTACGGCAATGTCCACCGTGATGTAGTGGCCCACCGAGACTTCCAGGCGGCGTTCCCTCTCGGTGAAGCCCTCCCCGCTGTCCAGGCCCTGCTGTGCCGCGCGCTCCAGCAGCTTGCCAGCGGGCGAGATGGCGGACAGCTTCTGGCCGCTGACCTGCCGTGTGCTCACGGCGAACAAGGCCTGAGCGGCCGGATTGATGAAACGCACGCGCAGCGTGTCGTCCATGAGCAGCACCGCGGAACTGAGGTTCTCGATGACCCGTTGGACAAGCGCCGGATTGGTATCTGTGGGGACCATGGCTGTTGTTAAGCAAAAACCAAACCATCACGTTACAGGGCGCGTTGTCGCAGGTATTTCCAGCTTGAGCGCCTGCAAGACAAGCATCTGCGCTGGGCGGTCCTGGTGCACGCTTAACACAACGCGGAGAAAGTAGAGAGGGCATAATGCACTACTTTGGTGCGTTGCGCACGGTCTTGGGTCATCCGGAGGCGGACGCCTGACGCCAACACAAGCGCTGCTCCATTCTCGAACGCGAACCGCGATGATCAGTGCTTGCCAGGAGACCCGGCCGAGTGACAACGCTCAGCGGTTGGGGAACAGTCGCGAGGCCTGGTGCATGAAGAAAATGCTGGGCTCGGACTCGGCGATCACTGTACCGCCGGAACCGAGTACTCGGGCTTTCAACGCATGCTCGCCCCGGTGCACGTTCTCCAGCTGGAAACGGACCGCACGGCCCCGGGCAACGGGCTCGCCGTCCAGCAGCAGCTCCACCTCGTGACCGGGGCGCAGTTGCGGGTTCAGGGCGACGCTGACCTCCACCAGCCCCTGATTGTCCCGTACCGTGCCCTCATGGGGGGGGTGGGCGATGGCAATCCGGGCATAGGGCGGTCTGTCCGCTTCCCGGTCCGCGGACGGGCGGCTCCGGGCGGGGGGCGGCGCAGGCGCCTGGTATGACGAGGGAGATTGGACATCCACCTGCTCGGAACCCGGCTGTTCCTGGTCGCTGAACGACACATTGCCGTCGGCATCCACATGTCGATAGATCTGCGCTCCCAGCGCGATCGGAAAGCAGACCAGCAACAGCAGGATCGAACGCATCATCATGGCTCCAATGTAGGACAGCGCTCCTGTCTGAACAATAGACATCAAAGCATGACGATTGTGCAAACCGCTCATAAAAAAAGAGGGCCCGTTTATCGGGCCCTCCGTAATTGCGCGGGCGGCGTCGGGCGCCGCCCGCAGGCAGCCGCGTTAGACGCTGTAGTACATATCGTATTCCACCGGGTGGGTGGTCATGCGCAGGCGCTGCACTTCGTCCATCTTCAGCTCGATGTAAGCGTCGATGGCATCATCGGTGAACACACCGCCCTTGGTGAGGAACTCGCGGTCCTTGTCCAGGGCGTCCAGGGCTTCCTCGAGATCGAAGGCAACCTTGGGAATGTCCTTTTCCTCTTCCGGCGGCAGATCGTACAGATCCTTGTCCATGGCGTCACCCGGATGGATCTTGTTCTGAATACCGTCGATGCCCGCCATCAGCATCGCCGTGAAGGCAAAATACGGGTTGCCGGTGGAATCCGGGAAACGCACCTCGATGCGACGCGCCTTCGGGTTGGAGATCCAGGGAATACGAATGGAGGCGGAACGGTTGCGCGCGGAATAAGCCAGCAGCACCGGCGCCTCGAAGCCCGGCACCAGACGCTTGTAGCTGTTGGTGGAGGCGTTGGTGAAGGCGTTGATGGCCTTGGCGTGCTTGATGATACCGCCGATGTAGTACAGCGCCATTTCAGACAGACCGCCGTACTGATCACCGGAGAACTGGTTTTCGCCACTCTTGGAGAAGGACTGGTGGACATGCATGCCGTTACCGTTGTCGCCCACCAGCGGCTTCGGCATGAACGTGGCGGTCTTGCCGTAGGCGGAGGCGACGTTGTGCACTACGTACTTCAGCTTCTGCACTTCGTCGGCTTTCTTCACCAGCGTGTTGAACTTCACGCCGATCTCGCACTGGCCCGCGGTGGCCACTTCATGGTGGTGGACTTCCACTTCCAGACCCATCTCTTCCATGGCCAGGCACATGGAGGTGCGGATCTCGTGCAGCGAGTCCACCGGCGGCACCGGGAAGTAACCGCCTTTCACTTTCGGACGGTGACCCATGTTGCCGTCTTCATAGACGCGCTCGGAGTTCCAGCCGGCCTCCTCGGAATCGATCTTGTAGAAGGTGCCGCTCATGTCGGCGCCGAAGCGCACGTCGTCGAACACGAAGAACTCGGGCTCGGGGCCGAAGAACGCCGTGTCGCCCAGCCCGGTGGACTTCAGGTAGGCCTCGGCACGCTTGGCGATGGAGCGCGGGTCGCGCTCGTAGCCCTGCATGGTGTTGGGTTCGATGATGTCGCAGGTGATGTTCAGCGTCGGCTCATCGAAGAACGGATCCAGCGTCGCCGTATCCGGGTCCGGCATCAGAATCATGTCGGACTCGTTGATGCCCTTCCAGCCCGCAATGGAGGAGCCATCGAACATCTTGCCGTCTTCGAAGGTTTCTTCCTCAACGGTGGATGCCGGCACGGTCACGTGCTGTTCCTTGCCCTTGGTATCGGTGAAGCGGAAGTCGACGAATTTGATGTTTTCGTCTTTGATCATTTTGAGAATGTCAGCTGCAGTGCGGGACATGCCTAACCTCCAGTTGGGTCGAGACGCAAATCGAATTCCCCTCGGGAAAAGCAGAAACCATGCCAGCACCAAAATACAGCAGTTTAAGGCCTTTTCTGGTGCAGGAAGGCGTGGAAGCGATACATGGATTGCACCAATGCGGTGCATAAAGCAACAGATACGCACCAAAAAGGAGCGCGTCAGTCGGGCACTTCATCCATTGCTATGAATGGTATACCTCTTCGCAGGTTTTGCCAGCGCGGACAATGATACCGGCTATTGCATGGCAGGCGGCGGGGAAGCCGATCCCTCCGCCAGCAGTATCTGCTCCATCGTCCGATCCAGCGTGCGAAGCGCCCC
This sequence comes from Ectothiorhodospiraceae bacterium, assembly GCA_050485425.1. Taxonomy (GTDB): domain Bacteria; phylum Pseudomonadota; class Gammaproteobacteria; order Nitrococcales; family Aquisalimonadaceae; genus LSCE01. The sequence continues at coordinate 21,397 of JBJHBJ010000064.1, forward strand.
GAGCACGGTAACGAGATCGGGGTACTGGCGCGCCAGATCGCCATATAACGACTCCTCGGGGGAGAGATCGCTCTGTGCTCGCCGCTGGAACGCGCCACGGCCGAGGTCGACAAAATACTGCAGGGCCACGCGGCGGCGGGCGGCCTGGCCGGGGAACAGGCCGGCAAGAATCAGGCATTGGTCGCCGACTTCCTGCAGGCGCTCCTGCTGCAGACGGCCTGCCGACAGCATGGCCTTCAGGTATCCCATCGCCATCACCCTGCGCACCAGGTCCGGCCGCCGCAGATACCGCATGAGCAGGAAAACCAGGTAACTCTCGCTATCCTCGGACAGATGCCGGCGGCTGCGCTGCTGGGCATCCATCAGCAGGCTGTGCCACTGTGCCGTGCTGGTGTACTGGACTATCAGTTCCGCCATGGCTGTGTCACCTCGCTGGTTCTTTTCGTTTGACACCTGATGACGCCACGAGTCACCGCCTGGCGACGGGAACCCCATCCGCGCCGCCCCCGGACGCACAGAGCGACTCCGGCTTCAGGCTGCGTCAGGTAACGGGTGAAAACCGTTATGTAATCGGCATTTCCAGCGGCAGACACCTTATACAAGGCAGTGACCGACAGGGTATACTCCCCCGCTGTCGAGCCGCCCGGAGTTCGTTTTCCGGCACGCGGCACATTACAGACGGTATAGCATGGGGTGTGTCTTGGCTGAAGCAACGGCAAACCGGAGCAGGCATGACGTCCAGACCTTTCAGGGACTGATTCTGGCGTTGCAGGAGTACTGGGCGGAACAAGGCTGTGTGGTATTGCAGCCACTGGATATGGAAGTCGGTGCGGGCACCTTCCACCCGGCCACCTTCCTCCGGGCAGTCGGGCCGGAGCCCTGGAATGCCGCTTATGTGCAGCCCTCCCGCCGCCCCACCGACGGCCGTTACGGTGACAATCCCAACCGTCTTCAGCACTACTATCAGTTCCAGGTGGTGATGAAGCCCTCCCCGGCTGCCTTCCAGGAGTTTTACCTGGGGTCACTGCGTTACCTGGGCCTGGACCTCGAGGTGCATGATGTGCGCTTCGTCGAGGACAACTGGGAGTCTCCGACGCTGGGCGCCTGGGGTCTGGGCTGGGAAGTCTGGCTCAACGGCATGGAGATCACCCAGTTCACCTATTTCCAGCAGGTCGGTGGGCTCGACTGCGATCCCGTGATGGGGGAGATCACCTACGGTCTGGAACGGATCGCCATGTACCTGCAGTCAGTGGAAAGCGTCTACGACCTGGTGTGGACCCGTAACGGCGATCGCGTGATCACCTACGGGGATGTCTACCACCAGAACGAGGTGGAGCAATCCGCCTACAATTTCGAGCACGCCGATACCGAAGCGCTGTTTGCCTGGTTCGAGCAATGCGAACGCGAGAGCCAGGCCCTGATCGAGCAAGGCCTTTCGCTGCCCGCCTACGAACAGTGCCTGAAGGCCTCTCACACGTTCAATCTGCTGGACGCGCGGCATGCGATTTCCGTCACCGAGCGGCAGCGTTACATACTTCGCGTTCGCGGTCTCGCCCGGGCCGTTGCCGAACGCTATTTCGCACGCAGGGAGGAACTGGGGTTCCCGCTGGTGCAGCAACAACAGGGAGACAAGGCATGAGCGGTACGCGCGACCTCCTGGTGGAACTGGGCACCGAGGAACTTCCGCCGACAGCCCTGCGTGGCTTGCGCGACGCGTTTCATGAGCAGCTGGTACAGGCCCTCGACAAGGCCGGGCTGAACTATGCCGGCCACCAGGCTTACGCCACGCCACGCCGGCTCGCGGTGCTGGTTCGCGAGCTGCAGGAACGTCAGCAGGACGAAGCCGTTGAACGACGGGGCCCCGCACTGCAGGCCGCTTACAACGACGACGGCTCCATGAGCAAGGCCGGCGAGGGGTTCGCCCGCTCCTGCGGAGTCGACCCCGGGCAACTGGAGGTGTTGAAGACCGACAAGGGCGAGTGGTTGGTCTATCGCGGGTTCCGCCGGGGACGAGACGTGCAGAATCTTCTACCGGAGATGGTGGAGCAGGCACTGGCCAGGCTGCCGATCCCGAAACGCATGCGCTGGGGCGCCGGGCAGGCCAGCTTTGTCCGACCGGTCCACTGGCTGGTCATGCTGTTCGGCGAGGACGTAGTGCCGGGCACCATCCTTGGCATCGACAGTGGCCGTAGCACCCGCGGCCACCGGTTTCACGCACCCGATCCGATCGAGCTTCGCTCCCCTGCCGAGTATGCCGCCAGGCTGGAATCCGAGGGCCGCGTTGTCGCCGATTTCGACCGCCGCCGCACCATCATCAGGGAGCAGGCCGACGCCGCTGCCGCTACGCTGAAGGGCAGGGCGCTTATCGACGACGATCTGCTGGACGAGGTCACCGCCCTGGTGGAATGGCCGGTGGCTATCACCGGCTCGTTCGAGGAACGGTTTCTGCAGGTTCCGCCTGAGGCGCTGATTTCCAGTATGCAGGGACACCAGAAGTATTTTCCGCTGGAGGACGCGGAGGGCCGGCTGATGCCGCGCTTCATTACCATTGCCAACCTTGACAGCAAGAATCCCCAGGAAGTGGCGCGCGGCAACGAACGCGTGATCCGGCCAAGGCTGGCCGACGCCGCGTTCTTCTGGGACCA
>JBJHBJ010000065.1:0-22528 GCA_050485425.1 Ectothiorhodospiraceae bacterium
CACCGTTGCACCAGTCCCCGCAGGCACCGAAGATGCCATCGGCATCCAGCAGAAAGGCCTGCTGCAGTGGGGAACGGCTGGAGGCATACCGCCAGCGGTGGGCCCGCAACACGGTCAGGCTGCCAATATCCGCGGATACCGCCTCGCGGAAACAGGCCAGCAGCTGCTCCGTCACCCACTCCGCCGGCCGCTCCATGTGTCGTTCGGTCCAGTCCGCGCTGGCGTGCAGCACCCAGACGTGATTGTCCGGCCGGCCCGGTTTGCTGGCATCGCGGGAAATCCAGCGCAGCGGCCGGTTGCGCACGAAGGCGGCATCGAACGACGCCTCCCGCATGCCCGGGGCACTCACCACGACCGACCAGCACCCCTGCATGACCGCTTCGGCGGCCTGCCCTGCGAGCACCGGCGCGGCGACCCGCAACAGCGACTCCGCTTGCGGCGCCGGCACCGCCACCACCACGCGTCCGAACAGCCCCAGGTCATCACCGGCAACATCCCGCAGCCGGACGCCGTTGGCTTCCCGCTGCAAACCGCCCACCCGCACGGCAGGCCGCACATCCAGGCCCTGCGACAAATAGCGGCTGATGGCGGTCATGCGCGGCGTACCCACGTAACGCGGACGGCCATCGTCCACCACCCGCGTCCCGCCGTCTTCCTCCAGCCAGACAAGGCGCCCCCGCCAGGCCGCCGCCACACCGGCCTCTTCCCACTGCCGCAGGGCCCGTCGGAACGCGGGATCGCGGGCGGTGAAATACTGCGCCCCCTGATCAGCCTGCCAGTCGTCGCCCCGGGCCGTGGAAAGCCGGCCTCCCGGACCGCGGGCCTTGTCGAATACGGTTACCCGCGCGCCGGCATCCCGCAAACGCCCGGCACAGCTCAGGCCGGCCACACCGGCGCCTATCACCGCTGTCGTCATTATCACTATCCTCGGTCGATTCCGGGTTGTCCCGCCAGGGGGGGGCAAGTCCCAAGCCCGCGACGGAGTTCGCGTTTTCGGGCGGGACGCTCATGGTACCGTCATTGCAGCCACCTGCAGGCGCTCGCGCCAGAATAATGTACCGCCTGCCCGGCAGCCACGGCCGACCAACTGGACTTCCTCCGGCGGAACCCCGGGGAACGAGCACTGGAGTAAAACAAAATGGATGCGCTGACGGCGTTCCTTGCTGCCATATCCGCCGCGCTGTTCGTCGGCCTGGTGCTGGTGCTCGCCTGGGCGCTGACCCGGGAACGCTATTACGAGAACCAGCTTCACGCCAAGGAAGACCAGTTCGCCGAGGCGCTGAAGCGCGAAGGCCAGCTCACCGCCAAGCTGCAGCAACTTGTTGATGACAAGACCCGCGCCAACCTGCGCATCCAGCGCATGGAGCAGCGTTACATTTCCCGCGGCGAACTGATCCGCGACCTGGGCCTGAACCCGGAGCATCTGGAGCAGAGCCGCGAGAGCCTGTACGGCATGCTGGCGATCACCCGCGTGCGCATCGGCATATTGCTGGCCGCCGAACTCAACCGCATCGCCCTGCGGGATGTGGCCGTGGCCGCCGGCGGGCGCACGGAAAACGTCTACCAGCAGTTGAACAAGCGCCTGGCGGACGGCGATGTGGGCTACCAGCACGACCAGCACGCGCGCCACCTGCTGCGCGAAATGCTGGACGTGGACAGGCTGGAATCACCGCTGAAGGAAAACGTGAATGAGGAAATGGTGGGCTGAGCCGCCACCCCTTCGGGGTGACGGCCACAGCCCGCGACCTCAGGCCGCGCCCGCTTCCTTCAGGGCCTCGGCGCGCAGATCCTTCCGCAGCACCTTGCCCACCGGCGACATGGGGATTTCCTCCCGGAACACCACCTGCTTGGGCACCTTGTAGTTGGTCAGGTACTGCTTGCAGTGTTCGCGCACGGCTTCCTCGGTGAGGGAGGCATCGCTGCGCACGATGTACGCCCGCACCGCTTCCCCGGTTTCGTCGTCCGGCACGCCGATCACACCCACCGAGGCCACGCCCGGGTGCTTGGCAATCACCTCTTCCACCTCGTTCGGATACACGTTGAAGCCGGACACCAGCACCATGTCTTTCTTCCGGTCCACGATGTAGAAAAAGCCTTCCTCGTCCATGTAGGCGATGTCGCCGGTATAGAACCAGCCGTCCCTGATGGACTCCTCGGTGGCGTCGGGGCGGTTCCAGTACCCCTTCATCACCTGCGGGCCCTTGACGATCAGTTCGCCCGGCTTGCCCACCGGCATGGGATTGCCGTCGTCGTCCACGATGCGGACGTAGGTGCTGGGGTTGGGGATGCCGATGCTGCCCAGCTTGTTCTTCTCGCGGGTGTTGCTGGTAACGCCGGGACTGGTCTCGGTCAGGCCATAGGCCTGGGTGATGGGGTAGCCCACCACCTTCTCCCAGCGCTCGGCCACCGGCACCTGAACCGCCGTGCCGCCGCCGATGGTGACGGTAAGGTTCTTCGGTGGGTTTTCCCGGAACCACTCCTCATTCAGCAGGCCGGCGAACAGCGTGTTCACGCCCGAGAAGAACGTGATGTCGTACTTGTCGAAGGCCGGCTTCAGGTTGGACACCGGGCGCGGCGAGGGAATGAGCACGTTGTGCCCGCCGACACGGTAGAACACGCCGCTCACGCCCAGGGCGAAGATATGGTACATGGGCAATGCGGTCAGTGCGGTGTTCGTTTCCGACAGGTAAGGCTTCAGTCCTTCATAGGATTGGTCGTTGTTCGCCACCAGGTTGTGATGGGTCAGCATCGCGCCCTTCGAGCGCCCGGTGGTGCCGCCGGTGTACTGCAGCGCGATCAGATCGTCCAGCGCCACCTCGAACTCGGCGGACTTGCCGGCATCCATCTGCTTCCTGCCCTGCTCCAGTACGCTGGTGAACTGATCGGCGGGAACCGTGCACTTCGGCACCATCTTCTTCAGCTTCTGCACCGTTTTCACCAGCAGCTTGCGCAATGGTGGGAAGAAATCCGCCACGCTGGTGATCAGCACCTTCTGCACCTGGCTCTTCGGCACCACCTGCGGCAGCTTGTCGGCGAACATGTCGATCATCAGCAGCAGCTTGGCCCCGGAATCGTTCAACGCGTGATCGATTTCCGGCACCGTGTACAGCGGGTTGATGTTGACGATCACGCAGCCGGCCTTGGCGGCGCCGAACAGGAAAATGGGATAGGCCAGGCAGTTGGGGCTCTGGATGGCCACCCGGTCACCTTTCTCCAGCTTCAGTTCGTGGCGCAGGTAGGCAGCGAACTGATCGGAGAGCCGGTCCACTTCGGCGAAGGTCAAGGTGCCAGTGGTTCCGGTGGGAAGACAGGTGGTGAATGCCGGCTGGCCGGCGTACTCGCGGCTGGACTGGCGGACGATATCACCGAAATTCCGGAACTTCGGTTCGTCCAGGTCCTTCTTCCGGTCACCGTAATGCTGCAACCATGGGCGGGCGTCGTAGGCTTCGAAGCTGCCCTGGCCGGTCTGCTCGTTCGGCGGGGTTTCGTCTGACATTGTTATCTCCTCCGTGATCGGCGCCGCGCCCGGCGCCTTGTTGTTTTGATGCGCGTCCTCAGCGAAGAAACACGGCCTCGTTCACCGCGTCCGCCCGTTCGGTGCGGAACCGGTTGGAGGGATGCGCTTCATCCGCATAACCGAAGGAACAGCCGAACAACAGCCGCTTCTCCGGTGGGAAACCCACGTGCGCCCGGATCGGGTCCGGATAGGCCGCCAGCGCGGCCTGGGCGATGCTGTGCACTCCCTGTTCCCAGGCAGCCAGCATAAACGCCTGCAGGAACAGCCCGCAATCCACTCCGCCGTAAAAACCCAGGCTCTCGTGGCAGAACACCAGCATGCAGTGCGGTGCGTCGAACAGCTCGTAGTTGCGCAACGCCTGCCGGAAACGGCCTTCCTTGTCGTCCCGCGCGATGCCTACCGCATTATAGAGGTCGAAACCGCACTTTCTGCGCCGCTCGTTGTGCGCCCCCACGTATTGCTCCGGCCACGGCCAGTCCGGGTGCGGCGCCTGCCCGCCGGTGGCCGCCGCCATGTACACCTCACGCAGCCGCGCGGTGGCCCCCGGCGTTTCGGTGATGACCACATCCCAGGGCTGTGTATTGCACCAGGAGGCGGACTGCTGGGCGGTAGCCAGCACACGACGAATCACCTCCGCAGGCACGGGGTCGGGGCGGAAGGCGCGAACGCTGTAACGGTCGGCCAGCAGGGCATCAAGCGACATCTTGTTTCCTCCGGGAAGAGCGTATTGGGAACAGCGGCGCTGACCGTGGTCATGGTTGTTCTGCGGCAAGGCCGGGTCAGCGAACGTGGGTGACCTCCTGTCCGAGCATTTCCGGGGTCACCAGCACCACGCCCTTGGGCGAGACGTAATAGTGGCGGCGATCGTGGGCCGGGTCGTAGCCGATGACCATGCCGTTGGGAATACGGCAGCCCTCGTCGATCACCGCGCGGCGTATGCGCACACCCTGCCCGATGCGTACGGCGGGCATGATCACGGAGTCCTCCACCAGCGAGTTCGGCTGCACTTCCACTTGGGAGAACAGCAGCGAGTGCTTCACCAGCGAGCCGGCGATGATGTCGCCGCCGGAGACCATGGAGTCCAGCGCCATGCCCGGCAGCTCGGTGTCCTCGGTCTGCACGTTGATGAACTTCGCCGGCGGAAGCTGGGCCTGGTAGGTCCAGATCGGCCATTCCTCGTCGTAGATGTCCAGTTCCGGGTTGGCTCCGATGAGTTCCTGGTTGGCTTCGTAGAACGCGTCCACCGTGCCCACGTCGCGCCAGTAGGGCTGGTGGCCGCTGTGCGGATCACGGTACGGGTAGGCCACGACCCGGGCATCATGGATGGCACGGGGAATGATGTCGCGGCCGAAGTCGCGGCTGGACCCTTCACGTTCCGCATCGTCGCGCAGCGCCCGGAACAGGTAATCCTTGTTGAATACGTAGATGCCCATGGAAACCAGCGCCATGTCGGGGTTGCCCGGCACCGGCGCGGGGCGCTCCGGCTTTTCCTGGAAATTACGCACCCGGCCGTCACTGTCCACATCCATGACACCGAACGCCTTGGCCCGCTCCATCGGTGTTTCCACGCAACCGACGGTCATGTCCGCACCGGACTCCACGTGCCGGGCGATCATGGTGCCGTAGTCCATCTTGTAGACGTGGTCCCCCGCCAGCACCAGCACGTACCTGGGATCGTGGGCCTGAATGATGTCGATGCTCTGGTACACCGCATCGGCCGTGCCCGCATACCACAACGGCTGGTCCAGCCGCTGCTGGGCCGGCACCAGTTCCACGAACTCGCCGAACTCCCCACGCAGGAAGCCCCAGCCGCGCTGCACATGCTGGATCAAGGAGTGGGCCTTGTACTGGGTGAGAACCTGGATGCGGCGGATGCCGGAATTGATGCAGTTGGAGAGGGGGAAATCGATGAGCCGGAACTTGCCTCCAAATGGAACCGCGGGTTTGGTACGCCAATCGGTGAGATTGCACAGCCGCCCACCCCGGCCACCGGCCAGGATAAGGGCCAGCGTGTCTCGGGTCAGCCGACTGACAAAGCGCGGGTTACGCTCCAGGAACATGGGTATCCTCTTCGCGGGAAACGGGAGGCAATCACGGGCTGTAGGATACTGGGCGGAACAGTCGCTGCCAAACACGGGCAGTGTAGCCGCGGCATGTTTCAACCCGCTGACGCCAGCGCCCAGCCCCGCCGCTGCGCGGTTTCACGACGCAGCCGGCGCAGATCGCGCAGCGTATCCACGTCCCACCCCCCGGGCAGCGCAAGCCAGTCCAGCCCGGAACGCCGCAGGCGCTGGCGGGTGACACGCATAACCCGCCCACTGCTCCACGGCACCTGGCGGAACACGCCCGGCACATGCCGCCGGCAGCCGATGAACACATAGCCGCCGTCCTCCGCCGGACCGATCACCAGTTCCCTGCCGGACTGCAGTTCGGCGACAGCCTCCCTGAGAAGCGCCGGCGGGACCGGCGTGCAGTCGGCACCGATGATCAGCACCCAGGGGGCGCGGCGCAGGTTGTCACGCACCGCCACAGACATGCGCCTCCCCAGATCCCCGCTGGCCTGCACAGTGACCGCCATGCGGTGGCGTCGCGCCAGCCGGCCCAGCCAGGGGTGATGGCGATCCGGCGCGCAGCAGAGCTGCGCGGGACCGGCCCAGGCACTGCGCACGTTGGAGGCCGTGGCGTCCGTCAGCCGGCGAAACCAGAATGCCGCCGCGTCATGGCCCAGCCCGCCAGCCAGGCGTGTCTTCACCCGCCCGGGCACCGGCGCCTTTGCGAACACCAGTACGCAGCCTTGTGGTTCCTGTCCGTCTTCCGTCATCGATACCGTTTTACCAGGTCTTCAGGGGCCGCGCCGAGGAAGTACGCCAGCCGTAACCACCACATGAGCACAATCGTGCGCCAGACACCGCGCTGCTCCCAGCGGCGGCCGGAGGTGCTCACCCGCTCCCGCAGGCAGGCAGGCCAGGCCTGCGCCCGCAGGGCTTTCGAGAGTGCGATATCTTCCATCAGCGGGATGTCCGGGAAACCACCAACCACGTCCCACGCTTCCCGGCAGACGAAGAGGCCCTGGTCGCCGGTGGCGATGCCGGTCAGGCGCGATCGCCGGTTCATGAACCAGGCGATCACCGGCAGCATGGCCGAGCGCCCGCGGATGGATACGTCAAAGCGCCCCCAGATATGGCCTTCCTGCACTGCGTCGGAGATCGCCCGCGCGGCACCGTCCGACGCCAACGTGTCGGCATGCACGAACCAGAGCACGTCGCCCTGTGCTTCCATGGCCCCGGCATTCATCTGCCGGGCACGCCCGCGGGGGCCTTCCAGCACCCGATCCGCCAACGGCTCGGCCAGTAACGGGGTGCCGTCGCGGCTGCCACCGTCCACCACCAGCAGCTCGTGGCCAAGCGCTCGCGCCGGCTGCAGCCGGGTCAACGTTTCCGCAATGTTGCCAGCCTCGTCCAGCGCCGGAACGATGATGGAAATCATCGCCGCAGGCAGTTGGTCGGGGCCCACAGTGGTGCTAATCTACGCTGCATGTGGGGCCGTAGCTCAGTTGGGAGAGCGCGTCGTTCGCAATGACGAGGTCGGGGGTTCGATTCCCCCCGGCTCCACCAACAAACGAAAAATATCAGTGACTTGCGGGTTACCTTATCTTTCACCCAACAAACAACCCGCTATCCGAACAACCTTTCAAATAGACATTCACGCTCCACCAAAGTCTCATACCCCAGCCAGAAGCTCTAGATTCCCAGTGCCGCCAGGACACCCCCCTCCGGGAAAGCCGTGGCGGTTCAGTTCAAATCGCGGATAGAAATATATTGATCCATCCCGCACACGCCCTTCATCTGACTCTGATAAGGAAATGATGCTCTGTCTGTCGGACCTTGAGAGAGTCGCCCTACATCATCGATGGCAAGAAGGTGCTGATTGCAGGGAAGGCCAGCAGCGCACCAAGGATGACAAACTCGATTGCAAGAAAAGGCGCCACCCCCTTGAACGATTCAGACAAGGGAACTCTCGTTATGTTGGACGAAATGAACACATTCAGCCCCATCGGAGGGGACACGAGCCCAATTTCAACTGTCTTCGTGATGATGATCCCGTACCAGATCGGATCGAAGCCCAGGGCCATCACGATGGGGAAGGTTAGCGGCACGGTGAGAACCAGTATCGCTATCTGATCGAGGAACATGCCGAGAATCAGGTACACCGCCACGATGATCAGCAGCACCGCCCACGGACTTAGTCCCGAGTTCATGATCAGTTCGATGGACTGCTGCGTAGCCTCGCTGTAAGCCATGAAATAGCCGAACACATGCGCACCGATGAGAATCGCAAAAATCATCACCACGGTGCGCAACGTGTTACGCCCAGACAAGAACAAACCGGTCAGCCCGAAGCGGCCGAGCAGGAATACGATGAGCAACGCACCAGCCGCGCCGATGGCACCAATTTCGGTCGTCGTGGCCAGCCCTCCATACAGCGAGAAAATCACGATCGCCATGAGCAGCATGACGGGCCAGATCGTGCCTAGCGAGCGCACCGCTCCCTTGAAGTCGAAATGCTCAGCGCGGGGGGCGGCCTGTGGGTTCTTGATGGCGTAGGCGACAATTACCGCCACATAGCCGGCTGCGGTGAGCAGCCCGGGGATCAGCCCGGCAATGAGCAGGCGGCCAATACTCTGCTCGGTCAGGATCCCGTAGATGATCAGGATGACCGAAGGCGGAATCATGATGGACAAGGTGCCGGCAATGGCGATGATCCCGACCGCAAACCCGGGCTTGTACCCCAGTTCCTTCATGTTCGGGTAGGCTGCTGTGGACATGGTGGCGGCGGACGCCGTGGAAGAGCCGACAACCGCAGCCAACAGAGAACTTGCGAGCACACAAGCAATGCCCAAGCCACCAGGCAGACGGCCAGCCCATTTGTCCGCGGCACGAATGACATCCCGCGCTATGCCGCTCGCTGCCATGTACTCCGACATGAGGATGAACATCGGCACCGTCAGCAACACATAGCTCGCTGTCGTCTCGTAGAACGTGCCGGCCATCAAGTCACCGATCCCGCCGACATCCAGAATCATGAGCAGGCCGAGCATACCCGCGACCAGCATCGCGAGTGCCACCGGCATGCCCAGAGCCAGAAAGAAGAACAGCAGAAACACGCCAATAAGAGCTGTCACGAGTCCTCCTCCTGACCGAGTGGCGCTTTCCACTGCATGAGGATCGCCAGGGCATCGTAGGTAAGCCTGACGGTCAGCAAGCCCGCGCCAAGAGGCACCCAGACGCGGGCCGCCCATACCGGCCAATCGATAATGCCGAACATGCTGCTGCCCCGAACCCAGGCACGCCAAGCGATTTCGGCGCCATACCAGGCGGCAAGAAAGGTTCCAATGGCGGCGAGCAGCAACAATGCCGGGTCGAGAAACCGTTTGATTCCGCGAGACAGGATGGCGTCAAAGAAGCGCAAGCGAATGAACGCTCCTTCCCGGTAGCCCCAGGACAGGGCGAGCAGGATCGCCATGGTCATGAGGTATTGCTCTGTGAGCGTGTACTGAATCTCGATCGGCCTGGAAAACAGGTAACGGCCAAGCGCATCAGCGGCCACGAGCACCATGACCAGGAACAGCGTAGCGCCGCACAGCGCGGCGACCCAGTTCTCAATCTGCGTCAACAGCTTGTCGAACGGACCCGACGGGCCAACAGGCCTTGAGGATATGTCCATGCTTCTCCCCCCGAAGAAACCCGGGGCGTCCGGATTGCACGGTCCGCCCCGTCGATCCGCCTGGATCAGTTATCCAGTGCCTGCGTGAACGCCTCCAGCGTCTCGGTACCGGGAAGCCCACGGCCATCCATGCGCTCGGCCCAGCGCACATTCACCTTGAGCAGCTCTTCGCTAATCTCCGCCAGCGCCTCGTCGGAGAACGTGTAGACATTGACCCCCTCCGCGGCGAACTCCTCCGCAACCTTCATGTCTTCCCTGTGCATATAGTTCGCAAGATGCTCAACGGTCTCATGACCGGCCTGGCGCATCGCATCCTGAATATCCGCGGGCAGGGAATCCCAGGTGTCCTTGTTCACCGCGATGGTTGCGAGGAAGCTGCCGAAGGACCCATTGGAACTGAAGTCGGTGGCCACCTCCTGCACGCTGTAGGAACGGGCACTACCGAAGGGGAACAAACCGGAGGAGACGGTACCGCGCTCCAGGGCGAGGTAGAAATCCGGCGCAGGCATGGAGACAACCGAACCGCCAAGCCCCTGGATCAGCACATCCATCGCGCCACCGGAGGAACGCACACGCTGTCCACGGAAATCCGAGAGCGATTCAATCCGCGTGTTCCGGCTGACGATCTGGTATGGAGGCAACGTTGCACCCATAACCGGCATGGCGTTGGCCGCCAGATATTCCTGATGCAGCACGTTGTCGCTGTCGGAAAGCAGCTTCCAGTAGGCCGTCGTGCCATGCACGGCGCTCTCCGAAAGGCCCGGCAGCATTGCAACGCCATTCAGAGGCAGCCGATCCGAGAAGTAGGAAGTCCCCACGTAGCCGGCATCCACACGACCGGACTCGATGGCATCGAGCAGTGCTGCAGCTCCCGCCACCTGGCCCGCCGGGAAATAGCGCCACTGCACCTTCCCGTCGGTCAGCTCCGTAACGCGCTCCATCCAGTGGATCGTCCCTTCGGTGGCCAGGTAATGGCCGCTTGGGAAGCTGTCCGCAAAGCGCAGGTTAACGGTATCGGCGGCAGCGGGGCCGGCGAGGGTTGCCGCGACAATCAATGAGCCAAGCAGCTTCTTCATCAGTAATCTCCTCCACTACGCTATTTTTGGCCGATCAGATCTTTGCTGATGGCCGACACGGCCTCTTCCAGAAAGGGAAGAAGTTTTTCACTTCCGGTCGCAAAATCCTGAACGGCATTCAGGACAAGAACATTCAGGCAAGCCACAACCCTGCCGTCCATGACAACCGGCTTGCCCAGCCCCCAGATGCGCGAGTTATAGGCGTCCTGAACATAGGTCGGGTCTATAACAGCAAAGCCACGGTTGCGCGTCGCCTCCAGCACATCGGCCACCCAGGCACGATCGCGCGCAAGGCGATCCAGGGGGTCGTCAGATGCTTCCAGGCGGGCAAGAATCTCGTCGCGTTCGCGCGCATCAGCCCAGGCGAGATAGGCGCGACCAATCGAGGTGACCAGCATCGGCGAGCGGGAGCCGAACTTGCGGGTGATGGTGAATGCGCCAGGCTCGCGACTCGTATGCACGATCAGCATCGCGTCGTGATCGAATACGGCAAGGTCTGATGGCCACCCCGTCTCCAGCGACAAGCGCTTGATGTGCGGTGTCGCGACATCAAGTAGATGCTGATGGGCGTCATAGCCGTTGCTCAGGCTGAGCACCTTGCCGGTCACCACGTAGTCAGATCCGGTGCGTCGCACATAGCCCTCAACGATGAGGGTCTCGAGCAAACGCATGACCGTCGGCTCCGGAATACCTGTCAGCTTGTGCAACTGCCGAAGGCGGGCAGAGCCCAACTCGTTGATCGTGCGAAGCAGCCTCAAACCCCGAACGAATGCAGTCACTGGACTGTAAGACGGCATAAACTTTCACTCTATGAAAGCAGCTTTCAAATTTATGTTGAAGCAATTTTACGGGTCATGCAACCTAGATGCGCCTCACTGACCGCTGCATTGATGGAAGAAAGGACGATAGATGTCTGCATCCACTGATCGGCCCAGCGCCGCGCTGGACGGAATTCGCGTACTGGATCTCACCTCCGTGGTGTTCGGTCCGTACGCCACACAAACCCTCGGCGATTACGGCGCCGATATCCTGAAAATCGAACCACCCACGGGCGATACCACACGCCCCATCGTGCCGAAACGCAATCAGATCGGTTCACTGTTTCTGAATGCCAACCGCAACAAACGCAGCCTGTGCATAGACCTGAAAAGCAACGACGGGCGAGCGTTGTTCGATGCATTGGTGGAGAACGCAGACGTGGTGGTGCATTCCATGCGGCCGAAAGCCGCGGAACGCCTTGGCCTTACCTACGACCGACTCAACGCCATCAACGGGCGCATCATCGTCTGCGCCGCGTGGGGCTTTGGCAGCGACGGACCTTATGCAGATCGCGCAGCCTACGATGACATCATCCAGGCGATGAGCGGCATCGCCATGCTGCAGGACCTCGGTTCGCCGCCGGCATATCCAAAGATGATTCTCGCTGACAAGGTGTCCGGCCTGGTCGCGGCGAACGCAATCACCTCGGCGCTGTTTTTCCGGGAACGCACAGGCGAAGGGCAGTTCGTTGAAGTTCCCATGTTCGAAACGATGGTCTCGTTCGTGCTGCTCGAACACCTGGACGGCAACACCTATGAACCACCGTTGAGCGACATGGGTTACCGCCGGTTGTTTGCGAGAAACCGCCGCCCCTACCGAACGGCAGACGGATACATTGCCGTCATGCCCTACAGCAAGGCGCAGTGGCAAAAATTCTGGATTGCGTGTGGGTGTGCTGCAAAGGCCGATGATCCGCGCCTGGAGGATGGACGGCGCAGCGACGAAATCGAGAACCTCTACGATGAGCTCGCCGACATGCTTACCACGCGGACAACCGCCGAGTGGTTGACGTTATTGGAGGCTGCGGGCATTGCGGCTGCGCCCGTGAACACACTGGAAGACTTATTGCGGGATCCCCACCTGGCAGCCACCGGATTCATCCAACAGCAAACTCACCCCACCGAAGGTGACATCCGCTTCACCGCGCCGCCGGTACGCATGAGCAAATCGCCGCTCGCGGTTCATCGCCATGCGCCGCTGCTCGGCGAACATACCGACGAAATTCTGCGCGAGGTCGGCAATCTGGCACCAGATACCATTGCCGATGCCCGCGCCAAGGGAGTCATCAAATGAGTACTCTGAAGAAAGCCTCCAGCGAAGCCCTCGACACTGCAAAACTCGTAGGTGCGGGTTACTGCTGGGAAGATCTCGGTGTCGGCCAGACCTTCATCACCCCGGGCAGGACCATCACGGAAACGGATCTAGTGAACTTCATCACCGTTACCGGAATGACCGAAGCGCTTTTCATTGATGTCACTGTCCAAGACCGGGGTGCAATCAAGGGGCGCGTCGTACCCGCCGCCCTTACCTATTCCATCGCCGAAGGGCTCACCCTGGGCACCATGGCCCAGTCCACCGGCCTGGCCTTCCTCGGCGCCAAGCTGGACGTGAATGGTCCGGTGTTCGTGGGTGACACCTTGCGGGTACTCGTGGAAGTTACGGCTATCCGCCCATGCCGGTCGAACCCCAACGGCATCGTCACCACCCGGAACGACGTTATCAACCAGTGCGACGAAATCGTGCTCTCGCTCGACCCGTCGCGGATGGTTGCCGGGCGCCAGTTTCTAGGGCGTGACTGATATCTCCCGCGCGACAGGGCCTCGAATACCCCGAGGGTGAAGCGCTCCGGAAATTCCGGAGCGCTTCACCCCGTTAGTCGTCGCAGTCACGAAACCTGATTCAGGCCTCCCCGGCATGGCGGCAATCTCACGCACCGGATGATTGTCAGCGTACCCACCTGCCCCAGTCCTCGCCACTGTGTCCCTGGTGTCCCGTAACAGCTGTTACGGGACACCAGGGACTGTCGGGTCATTCACCCGAGGCATGACGCTGGCACAGTCCGGCTAATCCCGGTAGCTTGGTCGCTCAGAACCGCCGGGCGTCCGCCTTTCCACATCCGCCCGGCCAGGAGGAGACCTTGGCACGACTGGAATGGTTTTTCGACGTCATTTGCCCCCAGGCTTACCTGGCCGCGGCGCGCGTGGAAGCCCTGGCACGGAGTGCGGGCCATGAACTCGTCCTGCGACCCGTCTCCCTCGCCCGTCTTTATGCCCGCCAGGAGCTCCCCGAACAACCCGAGCAGCACTGGCCGGAGAACAAGCGCCGCCGGCAACGCCACGACCTGCTGCGCCAGGCCGAGCTGGCCGGGCTGCGGCTGCGTGGCCCGTTGACGCGCCCAACGGACGAGAGCAGGGCCGCACAGCGCCTGCTGGCCGGCGCGCCCGCCGAGTCCAAGCGCGTCCTGCTCATGCATGCGTTATTCCGTGCAGCCTGGGAACGCGGGGAAGCGCTGGACGACGCCACCATGCTCAAACGGATTGCCACCGAGCACGGTCTGGATCCGGCCATGATGGAGAGCGCCTCCAGCAAAAAGGTGCTGGACGACACGACCGACGAGGCCCTTGCGCGGGGCGTCTTCGGCGTGCCCACCGCCATGCTGGGGGACCAGTTGTGGTGGGGCGCGGATCGGCTCGATTTCATGGCGCGGACCATCGGCGCCACCCTGTCACCCGATCCCCGCGAACCGGACGGGCGCAAGCGCCGGCTGGACGTTTTCCATGACTTTTCCAGCCCGTTTTCCTACCTGGCATGCACGCAGGTCGAGCGGCTCGCCAGGGAACACGACGCCGAACTGGTCTGGCGCCCCATGCTGCTGGGCGCCCTGTTCCGGTCGATCGGCACGCCCATGGTCCCATTGCAGGCCATGAGCCCGAACCGCCAGCAATGGGGGCGCCATGATCTGACGCAATGGGCGGAACACTGGGGCGTCCCGTTCCGGTTCACCAGTCATTTCCCCTTGAACACGGTGCTTGCGCTGCGGGTATCCGCGGTGGAGCCGGAACTGATCCAGCCGCTGTATCAGGCCGCCTGGGCGGAAGACCGGGATCTGGGCGACCAGACCACGGTGGCGGCGATCGTCCGCGAAGCCGGCAAGGACCCGGACGAGGTCCTGGCACGGGCGACAACGGACGCCAACAAAGCGCTCATCAAGACCAACACCGAGGCCGCCGAGTCACTGGGGGCATGCGGCGCCCCCACGCTGGTGGTCGACGGCAACCTGGTGTTCTGGGGCCAGGACCGCCTGGACATGGTCGCGAGGGCGCTGGGCGGCTGGGTGCCCGCCGCGGATGCACAGGCGTAGCCTCTCACCAACACGGGGAGCACATTCATGACCGGTCCATTAACCGGCTACCGCATCGTTGATCTCACCGCCATGGTATCCGGCCCACTGGCGACCATGACCCTGGCTGACCAGGGCGCCGACGTCATCAAGGTGGAGAACCCGGCCAACGGGGATTACACGCGGCTTGCAGCGAACCGGCGCAACGGCTACTCCGCCAGTTTCCTGAACAACAATCGCAACAAGCGCTCCATCACCCTGAACCTGAAAGCGGAGGCCGGACTCGACGTGCTGCGTGAACTACTGCGCGATGCCGACGTCTTCGTGCAGAACTTCCGCCCCGGTGTCATCGAGCGAATGGGGCTGGGTGAGGAAGTCGTGCGCGCGCTCAACCCCTCCCTGGTCTACGTCTCGATCAGCGGCTTCGGCGCCGAGGGGCCCTACGCGGCCAAGCCCGTCTACGACCCGCTGGTGCAGGCGCTGTCGGGCCTGGCCAGTGTGCAGGCCGGCGGCGACGACGTCCGTCCGCAGCTGGTCCGCACCATTCTTCCGGACAAGCTCACCGGCATCACCACGGCGCAGGCCGTCACCGCGGCCCTGCTGCACCGGGAACGCACCGGCGAGGGCCAGCATGTGCGCGTGTCCATGCTTGGTGCGGTGCTGGCCTTTTTGTGGGGCTCGGACATGGGCAGCCAGACGTTCATCGGCGACGAACTGCCCCAGGCCGAGGCAGCGAGCTTCATCGACCTGATCTACACCACCGCCGACGGATACATCAGTGTGGCCGTGCAGACGGACCGGGAATGGCAGGCGCTGACCCGCGCCCTGGAACGGCCCGAGTGGCTGGGCGACCCCCGTTTCCTCACACCCGCGCTGCGCCAGCAGCACATCGACGCACGCCTGGAACTCACGCAGGAAGCGCTGCTGGAGCGGACCGCGGAAGACTGGCTGGAGCGGCTTGAGCGGGAAGGTGTGCCCTGCGCCCCTGTGCTGAACCGAAGCCAGGTGATCGCGCACCCGCAGGTACAGGCCAATGCACTCATACTGGAATCGGATCACCCCGCCGCCGGCCCGCTCCGCCAGGCCGCGCCCGCCGCCGATTTCTCCAGGACACCGGCCGGCATCCGCCACGGCGCCCCTGCGCTGGGCGCGGACACCGACGCCATCCTGGCGGAGCTCGGGTACACTGCGGAGGCACGCCGGCAACTGCGCGACCACGGCATCACCGCCATTCCCGGAGACAGGTAATGATCGATTTCTACTACTGGCCCACGCCCAACGGCTGGAAAATCAGCATGATGCTGGAGGAATGCGGCCTGGAATACCGCCTGGTCCCGGTCAATATCGGCCGCGGCGAGCAGTTCACGCCCGAATTCCTTGCCATCAGCCCGAACAACCGCATGCCCGCCATCGTCGATCACGACGTGGACGGCGATCCGGTGCCGGTCTTCGAATCCGGCGCCATCCTGATCTATCTGGCCGAGAAAACCGGACGCTTCATGCCCACCGATCCGCTCGGCCGCAAGGAAACGCTGGAGTGGCTGTTCTGGCAGGTGGGCAACATCGGCCCCATGGCCGGCCAACTCAGCCACTTCGTGAATTACGCCCCCAAGGGACAGGACTACTCGCACACCCGTTACGCCGACGAGTACAACCGTTGCCTGGGCGTGCTGGAACGGCGGCTGGACGGACGGGACTACATCCTGGGCGACTACTCCGTGGCCGACATGGCCGCCTGGCCGTGGGTGCTCATCGCCAAGCCGCTGGGCGACACGCTGGAGGAGTTTCCGAACGTCCGACGCTGGCGCCAGGCCATCAAGGAGCGTCCGGCAGTCCAGCGCGCGGTGGACCTGGGCAAGGAATTCCGCCG
The DNA here is from genome assembly GCA_050485425.1 of Ectothiorhodospiraceae bacterium. Classification (GTDB taxonomy): domain Bacteria; phylum Pseudomonadota; class Gammaproteobacteria; order Nitrococcales; family Aquisalimonadaceae; genus LSCE01. The sequence continues at coordinate 16,347 of JBJHBJ010000065.1, forward strand.
CCAGGGGCCGCCGGACGAGCGGGAACGGGAAATCCTGTTCAACCAGCGCGCACGCCGGGACTCGGCCCGGTAGGCTTTGGGAAGGCGTTATGATGGTCTGATGGACGGAACGATCAGGGCTTAACGATGTGTGAGCTGCTGGCGATGAGCGCCAACACCCCCACCGACCTGTGCTTCAGCTTCACCGGCCTGGCCCGCCGCGGCGGTGCGGCGGGTCCGCACAAGGACGGCTGGGGCGTGGCCTTCTACGAAGGACGGGGCGTTCGCGTGTTTCACGACCCGGACCCCAGCGCCGACTCGCGCATCGCCGAGGTGGTGCAGACCCAGCCGATCAAGAGCCTTGCCGCCATCTGCCACATCCGTCAGGCCAATGTGGGGCGCGTCGGGCTGGAGAACACACACCCCTTCATCCGGGAACTCTGGGGCCGTTACTGGAGCTTCGCCCATAACGGGCAGCTACCCGGTTTCAGCGCCCGCCCGGGACTCTACCAGCCGGTGGGCGACACCGACAGCGAACACATCTTCTGTGACCTGCTGAACCGCATCCGCGCGGAGAATCCGTCGAAACCGGCCGACGAGGAATCGCTGTTGCAGACCATCGTACGGGCCTCGGCCGAATACGCGCGGCAGGGTGTGTACAACCTGCTGCTAAGCAACGGCGATTGGGTATTCACCTTCTGCAGCACCAAGATGGTTGCCATCACCCGACGGGCGCCCTTCGGTCCCGCCCGGCTGAAGGACGCGGACGTCACCGTGGACTTCCAGGCCGTGACCACGCCCCGCGATATCGTCAGCGTGATTGCCACCGAACCGCTGACCAGTGACGAACGCTGGGACGCCTATCGCCCCGGCGAATGGCGCCTGTGGAAGAAAGGCGTCGTGGCGGCCTCCGGAGTAGAGACAATACCCGCCCGGCCGCATCCGGACCCGGAGACACTCTAACCCTCGCGCGCCTGGCTGGCCCTCCGCACGCTCAATTACGCTCTTCCCGGGCCATCAGGTAGAACTCGTCGTTCGGCCGCATGCTGCTGAAATTCGCCAGCCGGTTGGACATGGCAAAGAACGCGCTGATGGCGCCGATATCCCAGATCTCGTCCTCACTGAACCCGTGCTCGCGCAGGTGCCTGTAATCGTCTTCATCCACTTCCTCCGAGCGGCGGGACACCTTCACGGCGAAATCCAGCATGACCCGCTGGCGCAGGCTGATGTCCGCCTTGCGGTAGTTGGTGGCAACCTGCTCGGATATGCGCGGATCCTTGGCGCGGATGCGCAGAATGGCGCCATGGGACACCACGCAATACTGGCACTGGTTCAGCGCCGAGGTCGCCACCACGATCATCTCCCGCTCGGCCTTGGTAAGGCCCTCGTCCTTGTCCATCAGCGTGTCGTGATAGGCGAAGAAGGCCCGGAACTCCTCCGGCCGGTGGGCGAGCGCCAGGAACACGTTTGGCACGAAACCGGACTTCTCCTGGACCGCCAGGATGCGCTCGCGGATGTCCTCCGGCAGTTCGTTGATTTCCGGTACCGGGAAGCGGCTGATGGGCGGTGCTGTACGCATGACGGTCTCCTCCTGATCGGGTTTCCGTCCAAGCTTGCCACAAAGCACGCCGCCCCCGCGCCCTCGTTTTTGTTCGCCCCGCCCCGCTCCGCTATACTGGCGCGGCCCCCGCCCGGCAACACCGTGGCCCCGGTAGCTCAGGGGATAGAGCAACCGCCTCCTAAGCGGTAGGTCGCAGGTTCGAATCCTGCCCGGGGCACCATTTACCCATCCAAGGCCATCCGATCGAGTCCAGAACCACCCAGCCAATCGAGCGCAAACACCCGTCTTTGCTCGATCTTTCATCCCAGCGAGTCCGAAGGCTTCCAGTTGCCATGATAAACGTCCTGGGGGTACATTCAAGGGGTACATGGCGTTCTCCGCCACCACATACCCCCAACGGAGATACCCCCAATGCCACGGACGCTCAACAAGCTGACCGCCAAGGCCGTGGAGGCCGCCAAGTTCGAGGGCAAGCCCCGCAAGCTGTTTGACGGCGGCGGGCTCTACCTGCACGTCCAGAAGACCGGGCGGTACTGGCGCCTCAAGTACCGGTTTGGGGGTACAGAGAAGCTGCTGGCGTTGGGGGTATATCCCGACGTCACGCTGGCCGCCGCCAGGGAGGCACGAAAGGATGCCCGCGCCCTGCTGGTCCAGGGCATCGACCCCGCCTCACAGCGCAAGGCCGAACGCGAGGCCGACGCCGAAACCTTCGAGGCCGTGGCCAGGGAGTGGCTGGACATGCAGCGCAAGACGCTGACCGCGGACACGGTGCGCCTGGCCCGGCGGCGCCTGGAGACCTGGGCATTTCCCCGCATCGGATCCCGCCCTATCCGAGAGCTTGAACCGCCGGAAGTGCTGCGCCTGCTGCGTCGGATCGAGGCGAAGGGTAAGCACGAAACCGCGCACCGCGTGCGACAGCGCATCGGGCAAATATGCCGGTACGCCATCGCCACCGGGCGGGCCGACCGGGACCCAACCGCCGACCTCAGGGGCGCCCTGGCCACCGTGCCGACCCAGAACCGCGCCGCCGTGACCGAGCCCCGGGCCGTCGGCGCCCTGCTCCGAGCCATCGACGCCTACGACGGCCAGCCTGCAACCTGCGCCGCACTGCAGTTGCTGGCCCTGACCTTTGTTCGGCCCGGCGAACTGCGCAAGGCCACCTGGGCAGAGTTCGACCTGGAAGGGGCGGTCTGGCGCATCCCTGCCGAACGCATGAAGATGCGACGCGATCACGTCGTGCCGCTGTCCGAACAGGCCGTCACCATCCTGGAAGAACTGGAGCCCCTGACCGGCCACCGGCCGTTCGTGTTCGAGGCTGCCCGGCCAGGCCGGCCCCTGTCCGAGAACACGATCAACGCCGCGCTACGGACGCTGGGGTACTCGGGTGACCAAATGACGGCGCACGGGTTCAGGGCCATGGCGTCCACCCTACTGCATGAGCTCGGCTGGCCACCGGAAGTCATTGAGCTGCAGCTGGCCCACGCGCAGCGGAGCCAAGTAGCGGCGGCCTATAACCGATCCGCCCGCCTGCCCGAGCGCCGGAAGATGATGCAGGCCTGGGCGGACTACCTGATCACGTTGCGAACCGGCGCCGGCAAGGTAGTTCCACTGGGTCACGGCGAAGGGGCGCGGTCATGACATTCCGACCCGTGCAGCTGGACGGCATCGAGAACCTGCTGGACCCGGGGCAGCTGCTCCGAGAGCTGCAACGGCGGTGCCTGGAGCACCTGGCCGGCGCCGGCATCGGGTGGGACGACATCATCAACGCCTACCGCATGGAGGTGGTAGACGGCCGTTATCTCACCTTCGAGCCTGGCCCCGCCCCGCTCTACGACCTTCCCGCCCACCAGGACATGGCCGTTCGCCTGGCGCTACTGGCAGATGAATGGCAACGCCATAACCCAACGTCCAGGCCAGCCGCAACCGTCGCGGCCGAGTTGCGGCGCCTGCAGCAGCACCTGCCGAAGGAAGCACAGCTGGCCGACGCCAGGGGGAACCGCAAGGACAAGGTCGGCCCGTTGCGCCACGCCATCCGACGCCTGGCGCAATTGGTGGGCCGCGACTTCGGCCGCGTACTGCGAGAGATCGAAAAGGAATCGAGCGCCGGCGAATGGTCCGAAGTTCTTGAAGACCTGCGCGCCAGCGCCAGCGACCCTATCGCAATCCGGTTCGACGCCAACGACGAAGAAGCAGAGCGCGTTGATTACACCATCGTGAAGACCGGCACCGAGAAGTCGGCCACCTACAAGACAATCCGTAACATACTGACAGAAAAGACTTTCTAAAATTCTTTTCGGGGCTTTCCCGACTTGTGACCAGAGTCGGGAAAGCCACCCCGTAGCGTTCTCCGTGTGACCACTCACATTGCCCGGAGGACGCAAAATGAACCCGCAACACCATACCCCCACCCCTGCGCCGGATCGCCTTCTGCGCCTGCGCGAGGTAATGGAGCGCACCGCCCTATCCCGTACAGCCGTCTACGACCTGATGGAACAGGGCCGTTTCCCGCGACCTGTCCGGCTCACCAAACGCTGCGTGGCGTGGCCGGAATCGCTGGTCAACGTCTGGATTCACGAGAAGGTCAGGGAGGCGCGGCGCGCGTGAACAATCAACGCACGCCGCCCGGGGTGGCCACCTTCGCCCAGAGGGGGCGGAGCACACGGTGACCACGCAACGCCACGCCCAGTTCGCGCGGGTCCCTTTGCTCGCCGCGATGGACGACCGCTTGGCGGGCCGCGACTGGCGCGTCCTGCTGGCGTTGCTAGCCCATGCGGACGATACCCTGCGGTGCTGGCCAAGCCGGCAGCGCCTTGCGCTTCTGACTGGCTTATCCGTCACCAAAATCAGCGATGTTGTGCAACGCCTGCGCGAGTTTGGGTGGGTCCGAACCGAGGGGGCCGGCGGTCGGGGCCGCTCGCTGCTGTATGAGATCACCGTCCCCGAACATCTTTGCGACAAACCGACCGAGGCCGCAAGAAACGGTCCCGAATCCGGGACCGTTTGTGAAGGAAAGGGTCCCGAACCCGGGGGAAAAACGGTCCCGAATTTGGGGATTAAACGGTCCCGAATCCGGGACCCAGAACAGACCAATGAACAGACCATAGAACTACACCCCCCTATGTCCCCCCAGACCGATACCGATACCGAACTGACTTCAGGCTCCACCGAGCCACCCGGCACGGTGGATTCCAAGTACCCGCGAGGGGCGGGTGATCACGACAAAATGGAGACCGAAATGCCAAGACGTAAACAACACGGTGCCGCCGCCATTGAGTTGCCGGAATGGATGCCAGCGGATTTGTGGGACTTGTACCTGGCCCACCGACGCCAGGCCCGCAAGCCCATGACCGAAATCGCACAGGAACGCGCAGTCGCAAAGCTGGAGCGCCTGGCGCACGAGGGGTACGACCCGAGGGCTGTAATTGAGCAAACCCTAGAGGCCGGATGGCTTGGCCTCTTTCCCGTCCGCGAATCATCGGGAGGAGCGAACCATGCAACGAATCAACGACCTGGTGGGCCGCGCAGTGCCGCCGAACGATTCTGGGCGGACATTGAGGACGCCCTGCCACCAGAGTGGAAACAGCACTGACGCAGCGCCCGATCAGCAATCGACGCCGGGCGGCGCGCTGCCAACGGACTGGGTGCGTCAGTTGTTCGTCCGCTTGGCGGCGCAGCACGGCCACCGCTGGCACAGTCAATTCCCCACCCCCGCAGCGCAACGCGCGGCCGAAGCAGAATGGGCGGCCGGGCTGAAGGGGCTTACTGGAGAGCAAATCCGGCGCGGTATCCAGCGGTCTAGGACCTTGGACTGGCCGCCAGGGATTGCGGAGTTCCGCCGCCTGGCCGAGAGGGTGGCCACGGCCGCCGAACTGGGCTTGCCTGACAAACGCGAGGCCTACCTTGCCGCGTGCTCCGGCGCCTGGGGGCTGCACCCGGCGGTGTTTGCCGCGGCCGAACAGGTGGGCACCTGGGAGCTGCGGACGGAGATGGAGGCGAAGACCTGGCCGCGCTGGTGTGACGCCTGGGCGGACATCGTGTCGCGGACAGAGCGTGGCGAGAAATTCGAGCTGCCCGAGCAAGTCGCGGCGCGATTGTCGCCGAACACGGCGGACACGAAGGCCTTGCCGAGGGCCGACTCGCGAGACATTGGCCGCCGAGCCCTTGCGGAAATGCGAGCCCTGCTGGGAATGCCGCCGGCGCCCGACGACAACGAAACTGACCCCGGAGACCAGGGCAGCGGGGGTGGTGTATGACGCCAGCCCAAGCCAAGCGCCGCGCCATGGCCGCGCTGAGCCTGGCCCGCGAACACGGGGCGATCACTGTCTACCGTGACGCTGCCGGGCGCGTCCACGTGCTGGCAGGCCAGGACCTGGAGACCGTGGGCACGTACACCGGCACCGCCAGGGCTGAAGACCTTGCGGAGGACCTGGTGTTCGTCACCAGCGCCACCGCTGGAAAGGCAAAGCGGAAGGACTGAACCGTGACCCGGGCCGCCCCCACGAACCACCACGAGAGCGACCAGGGCGCCGTCGCGGCCCTGCGGCGGGTGGTGGCCGTGCGGGAGTGCCTGGAGTCTGGACAAGCCCTGCCCGATGACTTGGCCGCCTGGCTGGCGGAATCCCTGCGGGCCATCGAGGCCGGA
>JBJHBJ010000066.1:0-21074 GCA_050485425.1 Ectothiorhodospiraceae bacterium
ACCGCATCGGGGAGGTCCGCGTCGTCGTCCTGCCGCGAATACCGCTGGACCGTCGGCATGGTTCCAAGGTCGATTATCCGGCACTCAAGAGGGTACTCGGCCGCCCTTGACAGGCCTCGGCATCGCTCGGGACTGTGCTTCCGGCGTATGTCTGTCTTCTGCCCAGCCTTCGAGATGAGACGCCGGAAGTCGCGGTTTATATCACCGCCCGGTCCGAAGCCTGTAGACTCATTTCTGACAAGGCAAGGCGACAGGAACGATTGGCCATGGAGACAGATGACATGCTGTCCGGACTCGCCGCACAGCTTGGAGAGCGCCTGAAAGCCGGCGGCGGCACGCTGGTTACCGCGGAATCCTGCACCGGCGGCTGGATCAGCAAGGTGATCACCGATATTGCCGGCAGTTCGGCCTGGTTCGACCGAGGGTTCGTCACCTATTCCAACAACGCCAAACGGGAACAGTTGTCGGTGCCGGGTGATCTTCTGGAACGGTACGGGGCGGTCAGTGCCGAGGTAGCGGCGGCCATGGCCAGCGGTGCCCTGGAAGCCGGCACGGCCACATTGGCGCTGTCGGTGACCGGTGTGGCCGGTCCTGATGGCGGCACTGCCGAGAAACCGGTGGGTTTCGTCTGGTTCGGCTGGGCGGATGCCGGCGGCGTAGTCACCGAGAGCAAGCAGTTCCCCGGCGATCGCGAGGCTGTGCGCAGGGCCTCGGTGGCGTATGCACTCGAGGGTGCGCTACGGCGTCTGGCCTGAGCCGGGGCGGGGGCGGTATCTGCTGTTCCCGGGGGGTGCGAGCGGGTCCGCGGATATGGAATAATGGCGCGTCTTGGTGATTCAACCGCAGGGGTTAGGGAATGGACGACAACCGCAAGAAAGCGCTCGGCGCAGCACTCAGCCAGATCGAGAAACAGTTCGGCAAAGGTGCCGTCATGCGCATGGGCGATGCCCGGGCGGTGCGTGACGTATCAGCCATCTCCACCGGCTCCTTGACGCTGGATATGGCTCTGGGCATTGGAGGCCTGCCGAGGGGGCGCGTGGTGGAAATCTACGGGCCGGAATCCTCGGGCAAGACCACGCTGACTCTGCAAGTCATCGCCGAAGCCCAGAAGGCCGGCGGTACCGCGGCCTTCGTTGACGCCGAACACGCACTGGATCCCGACTACGCCGAAAAACTGGGCGTGAACGTGAACGAGCTGCTGGTCTCCCAGCCGGATACCGGCGAGCAGGCGCTGGAGATCGCCGACATGCTGGTGCGTTCCGGTGCGGTGGACGTGGTGATCGTGGACTCGGTCGCCGCGCTGACGCCGAAGGCCGAAATCGAGGGCGAGATGGGCGACTCCCATGTCGGCCTGCAGGCACGTCTGATGTCCCAGGCGCTGCGCAAGCTCACCGCCAACATCAAGCGGTCCAACACGCTGGTGGTGTTCATCAACCAGATCCGCATGAAGATCGGCGTGATGTTCGGCAGCCCCGAGACCACCACCGGCGGTAATGCCTTGAAATTCTATTCCTCCGTTCGCATGGATATCCGCAGGATCGGCGCGATCAAGAAGGGCGACGAGGTGGTCGGCAACGAGACCCGCGTGAAGGTGGTGAAGAACAAGATGGCACCACCCTTCAAGCAGGCCGAGTTCGAGATCCTGTACGGTGAAGGCATCTCCCGCGAGGGCGAGTTGATCGACCTGGGCGTGAAGCACAGCCTGGTCGAGAAAGCCGGCGCCTGGTACAGCTACAACGGCGACCGCATCGGCCAGGGCAAGGACAACGTCCGCCAGTTCCTGAAGGACAACCCGCCGATTGCCGATGAGCTGGAGCGCAAGCTGCGTGAGACGCTGCTGCCGGCGAAGGGCGAGCGGTCCGAGGCGGTTGACGCCGAGGCCTGACGGCCGGCATGGACCAGGATGCCCTGGACAGCGCGCTGGAGACCGGAACCCGGTTGCTGGCGCGCCGCGAGCATGCGTCGCAGGAATTGCGCCTGAAGCTGCTGCAGCGCGGATTTGGCCCCGACGTGGTGGAAGCGGCGCTGCAGGAGCTTGTGCGGCGCAATCACCTCAGCGATGAGCGCTTCGTCGACGTATACATACGCCACCGCTGTGAACAGGGCTACGGCCCGGTGCGCATTGTGGCGGACCTCCAGGCGCGGGGCGTGGACGAGCAGGTCTATCGCCCCTTCCTGAATGAGCTCCAGGTGGACTGGACGGCCATGGCGCGGGATCAGAAGCGCCGCCGTTTCGGTGCCGGACGCCCCGGCGACCGCCGGGAATGGGGCCGGCAAGGTCGCTTCCTGGCCGGCCGCGGCTTCACAGCGGAGCAGGTGCGTCAGGTTCTGGGCGAGGACGATCCCGAGGCGTAATCCGGGGTCAGAACAGGTAAACCGGGAAACCGGATTGGCATTCCAGCAGTCGAGACACAGTGTATCCATGACCACCAGTGCTGAACTACGCAAGGCGTTTCTGGATTATTTCGCGGGCAAGGACCACCAGGTGGTGCCCAGCAGCCCGCTCGTGCCCGGCAACGACCCCACCTTGTTGTTCACCAACGCCGGCATGGTGCAGTTCAAGGATGTATTCCTGGGCAGCGAGCAGCGCGGCTACACCCGTGCGGCCAGCTCCCAGCGCTGCGTACGCGCCGGCGGCAAGCATAACGACCTGGAAAACGTCGGCTACACCGCGCGCCACCACACCTTCTTCGAAATGCTGGGCAACTTCAGCTTCGGCGACTACTTCAAGCGCGAGGCCATTCATTTCGCCTGGGAATTCCTCACGGACGTCATCGAGCTGCCGCCGGAAAAGCTCTGGGTGACGGTGTTCGAGGAAGACGACGAGGCGGCCGACATCTGGCTGAAGGAAATCGGCGTGCCCGCCGACCGGCTGTCGCGCATCGGTGCCAAGGACAACTTCTGGTCCATGGGCGATACAGGCCCTTGCGGCCCCTGCTCGGAGATCTTCTACGATCACGGGCCGGACGTGGCCGGCGGCCCGCCAGGCACGCCAGAGGAGGACGGTGACCGCTACATCGAGATCTGGAACCTGGTGTTCATGCAGTACGACCGCTCCGCGGACGGTACGCTCACCCCGCTGCCGAAACCCTGCGTGGATACCGGCATGGGGCTGGAGCGGCTGGCGGCGGTGCTGCAGCACGTGCACAGCAATTTCGAGATCGACCTGTTCCAGCGCCTGATCAAGGCTGCCGGCGATGCGGTTGGCACCAGCGACCTGGAACACAATTCTCTCAAGGTCATTGCCGACCACATCCGAGCCTGTGCCTTCCTCATCACCGACGGCGTCATGCCCTCCAACGAGGGACGCGGCTATGTGCTGCGGCGAATCATCCGCCGCGCCGTGCGGCACGGCTACAAGCTGGGACAGGAAGGGCTGTTCTTCCACCGGCTGGTACAGCCGCTGGTGGAGGAGATGGGCGAAGCCTACCCGGAGCTTGCCGAGGCCCAGCCGCAGGTGGAGAAGGCGCTGAAGCGGGAGGAGGAGCAGTTCCGGGAAACGCTGGACCAGGGCCTGAAACTGCTGGAAGCCGATCTCGCCGGCCTGTCCGGCTCCGTCATTCCCGGCGAGACCGTGTTCAAGCTGTACGATACCTATGGCTTCCCGGTGGATCTCACCAACGATATCGCCCGCGAGCGCGAACTGAGCCTGGACATGGAAGGCTTCGAGCGGGAGATGGACAAGCAGCGCAAGCGCGCCCGCGCCGCCAGCCAGTTCAAGGCCGACCACTCCGGCGGCGCCCGCGTGGAAGGCAGTTCCGAGTTCACCGGCTACGACCACCTCCAGGGTGAAGGCCGGATCATCGGCCTGTATACCGAGGGCCGCAGCGTCCAGGCGCTGGAGGCAGGGCAGGGCGGTATGGTGGTGCTGGACCGCACCCCGTTCTACGCCGAATCCGGTGGTCAGGTGGGGGACAGCGGCTGGCTGCTGGGCGAGGGCCTGGAGTTCCTGGTCTCCGACACGCAGAAGTACGGCGCCGCGCACGGCCATCTGGGTGAACTCCTGGAGGGCAGGCTGGCGGTGGGTGACTCGGTGACCGCCCGGGTGGACGGCGAACGCCGCCAGGCAACCGTCCTGAACCACTCCGCCACCCATCTGCTGCACGCGGCGCTGCGCGACGTGCTGGGCAGGCACGTCACCCAGAAGGGTTCGCTGGTGGCGCCGGACCGGTTGCGCTTCGACTTCTCCCACCCCGAACCGCTGACCCGCGAGGAACTCACCACCATCGAACGCATGGTCAATGACCAGGTGCGCGCCAACCAGGCGGCCGACATCCGCCACATGGCCTATGACGACGCCATCTCGGCCGGCGCCATGGCGCTGTTCGGCGAGAAGTACGGTGACGAGGTGCGGGTGCTGAGTTTCGGCGACTTCTCCACCGAGCTGTGCGGCGGCACCCATGTGCAGCGCACCGGCGACATCGGCCTGTTCAAGATCATCTCCGAGGGCGGCGTGGCCTCCGGGGTGCGCCGTATCGAGGCGGTAACCGGCCCACGGGCGGTGGAATGGGTCATGGCCCAGGAGCAGACGATCGACCACGTGGCCGAGCTGTTGCGCTCCAGCCCGGAAAACCTCGCCGTCAAGCTGGAACAGCTGCTGGATCGGACCCGCAGCGCGGAAAAGGAACTGGAGCGGCTGAAGCAGAAGCTGGCTTCCCAGGCAGGTGGCGACCTGGCTAGCGGCGCCGAGGACGTCAACGGCGTGAAGGTGGTTGCCTCCACGCTGGAGGGCGGCGACGCCAAGGCACTGCGCGATGCGGTGGACCAACTCAAGAACAAGCTGGGCAGTGCCGCCATCGTGCTGGCCGCGGTGGAAGACGACAAGGTGCGTCTGGTTGCCGGTGTGACCAAGGATCTGACCGACCGCATCAAGGCCGGGGACCTGGTCAACGTGGTGGCCGAGCCGCTCGGCGGTCGCGGGGGCGGGCGCCCCGACATGGCACAGGCCGGCGGCAGTCACCCGGAGCGCCTGCCGCAGGCCATGCAGGGCGTTTCCGCATGGGTGCGGAGCCGCCTTTCATGACCGCCGAAGCCCGCCTCAGGAGCACGTATCCTGGCGTCAACAATGAAATTTGTCGCCCGATCGTGTTTAATAGGCCGCCCGTCAATCATGACAGAAGGACGCTATGGCTCTGATCGTACAGAAGTACGGCGGCACGTCCGTCGGCACCCCCGAACGGATCGAGCATGTCGCCGAGAAGGTCATCAAGACCAAGGAAGCCGGCAACGACGTCGTTGTGGTGGTTTCCGCCATGAGCGGGGAAACCAACCGGCTGATTGAGCTTGCCAAGGCCATTCACCCGCGCCCCCCGGCTCGGGAACTGGACATGCTGCTCTCCACCGGTGAGCAGGTCACCATTTCGCTGCTGACCATGGCGTTGGAGAAGCGCGGCCATGCGGCCCGCTGCTACACCGGCGCCCAGGTCAAGATCCTCACCGACAGCGCCCACAGCAAGGCGCGCATCCAGGAAATCGATGCCAAGGTCGTGAGTGAAGACCTGAAAGTGGGTCGTATCGTGGTCGTGGCCGGTTTCCAGGGCGTGGACTCCACCGGCGCCATCACGACGCTGGGCCGGGGCGGCTCCGATACCACCGCCGTGGCGCTTGCCGCCGCGCTGAAAGCCGACGAGTGCCAGATCTACACTGATGTGGATGGTGTCTATACCACCGATCCGCGCGTGGTGTCGAAGGCACGCCGCCTGGAGCGCATCACGTTCGAGGAAATGCTGGAAATGGCGAGCCTGGGCTCCAAGATCCTGCAGATCCGCTCGGTGGAGTTCGCCGGCAAATACCATGTACCGCTGCGGGTGCTTTCCACCTTCGACGAAGGCCCCGGCACGCTGATTACGTTCGAGGACGAAGACATGGAAGAACCACTGATTTCCGGTATCGCGTTCAACCGCGACGAAGCCAAGCTGACCGTGCTGGGCGCCCCCGATCGTCCGGGCATCGCCGGCGCCATTCTGGGCCCGATCTCGGAAGCGAACATCGAGGTCGACATGATTGTCCAGAACGTCAGCCAGTCTGGCGCAACAGACTTCACCTTCACCGTCCATCGCAACGAATATGAACGGGCACTGGACATTCTCCAGGCCTCTGCGAAGGACATGGAAGCAAAAGAGGTCTATGGTGATCCAAAGATCGTGAAGCTGTCGCTGGTGGGTGTGGGCATGCGTTCGCATGCCGGTGTCGCCAGCCGGATGTTCCGGACGCTGGCGGACGAAGGCATCAATATCCAGATGATCTCCACCTCGGAAATCAAGATTTCCGTGGTTATCGACGAAAAGTATCTGGAGCTGGGCGTGCGTGCGTTGCACTCTGCGTTCGGCCTGGATGACGATGGCGCGAGTGTCCGCGTCGAGGGCAAGGATGCCGGTTAGTTGTACTGGCCGGCAGCGGGATGCGGGCCGGCCTGTGCTTGTTTCACTTAGCTGAAGGGTGGCGGCGGCGTTGCCGCCGTTGAATGGATAGTGAATCGTGTTGCCGCCGGGTTGATCGCCAGGCTGACAAGTGGGAGGCGTCCGGCGGCGTGGTGGGGCATGGACCTGCCGATGCGATTCTGGTTAAGGAGTTAGGGATATGCTGATCCTCACAAGGCGTGTTGGCGAGACGCTGATGATTGGTGACGAAGTCACCGTCACTGTTCTGGGTGTCAAGGGCAATCAGGTACGTATCGGCGTGAATGCGCCGAAAAACGTATCCGTGCATCGCGAAGAGATCTACGAGCGGATCCGCCGCGAGAAGGAGCCGGGCGAAGAAGGTTACGAAGATAACTAGATTCCACCGGCGGCACGTGCTTCCGGAGTGCTTGTTCGGGCTCCGGACAGCCTCGCGAACCCCGGTCAGGCACATGGCCGAACCCGGGGTTTACCCGGGGGGCCAATTCCCGTATCTTTACGCGCTCAAGTTCATCGGCAGCTTGATTTCGGAGAGGTGGCCGAGCGGCTGAAGGCGCTCCCCTGCTAAGGGAGTATGGGTCAAAAGCCCATCGAGGGTTCGAATCCCTCCCTCTCCGCCACCTTCCCTGGAGGTACTCGCAGAGTGCCTCCAGGGAAGGTGGAAGAACGAAGTCGATTCGAACCCGAGAGATAGACAAAGTTGGGTTCGACGACCGAGCAAAGCGAGGGAGAACGTCGCAGCGCAGCGGCGACGGCCCGAAGGGCGAGGCGCGTAGCGCCGAGTAGGACCTCCCTCTCCGCCACCTTCCCTGGAGGTACTCGCAGAGTGCCTCCAGGGAAGGTGGAAGAACGAAATCGATTCGAAAAAATGCTTGCGCAGGCGTTTGACGGCACCACCTGATTTCGCCATAATCTGCGCCTCTCAAGACAACGCGCCCGTAGCTCAGCTGGATAGAGTACCTGGCTACGAACCAGGCGGTCGGAGGTTCGAATCCTTCCGGGCGCGCCATATTCGAAGGATCCGGACCGGAGTATGGTTTACGGATCAGACCGAGCATATCGGTAACGCTTCTTGTCAAAGGGCTCCCAATCGGGGGCCCTTTGTCGTTGCGCCCTCATCATGTCTCCACCCATCGCGTGCTGCGAACTTCTGCTACGGGACACTAGTAAAACCCCGACGGAACGCCCACTTGGCGTACACACGACCTTGTCTGCAGGCTACCTCCGCAATGTCACCGCATCGGCCTGACACTTGACAGTCACGGCTCCCTCATGAACTGTAGTTCGGGACTTGCCTGACGAGTCAACCAACAATAATTCCCGCGGGGAACGGGATTGCGGAGGAGGCATGGGGCTACTTGCCTGGATCGACCGCATCAATATCTGGTTCGGGAAGGCGATCAGTTACCTGATCTGGATCGGTATCGGCATCATCGTTCTGGAGGTGGTGCTGCGATACGTCTTCAATGCGCCGACGGTCTGGGGACCGGGCTATACGCAGCGCATCTTCGGTTCCTACTTCATCCTCATCGGGGCCTACACGCTGATCCGCGGCGGCCACGTTCGTGTCGATCTCCTGCTCAATACCCGTTCGCCCCGGTGGAATGCCTTCCTGGACCTGTTGAATTACGTGGTGCTGGTGATCTGGGCGGCCGCGCTGACCTACGAGGGCTGGTACTACTTCGAGGAGGCATGGCGGTTCAGCGAGGTTGATGACAGCGCGCTTCGTCATCCCATGTGGCCGGTGAAGCTGGCGTTGTTCGTGGGGGTCACGCTGATCACCCTGCAGGGGATTGTGGAAATCATCCGGTCGTCCGTGCTTGTCGTGCGGCCGGACGTTGACGTCAAACGGGTAGATGCCGCATGAGTCCTGAGTTGCTGACAATCGGCATGTTCGGCTTGCTGTTGCTGCTGATCATGCTGGGGGTTTCGCTGTCGTTTGCGCTGGGGGGCGTGGCGGTCATCTTCACGCTCATCCTGCATGGGCCGGGCGGCCTGTTCCCGATGATATCGGCAGTGTTCGGCACCATGTGGTCCATCCTGCTGGCCGCCATACCGCTGTTCGTGTTCATGGGGGTGGCGTTGGCCCGGTCGCAGATATCGGCGGACCTGTATCGCGCCTTCTACGTCTGGTCGGGAAAGGTGAACGGCGGCTTGCTGCTGGGTACCACCGGGTTTGCGTCGGTGCTGTCCGCGATGACGGGCAGTTGCGCGGCTTCCACGCTGACCACCGGAATGGTGGGCATGCCTGCCATGGAACGCCACGGCTATGACCGCTCCTTCGTGCTGGGCACCATCGGCGCCGCAGGCACGCTGGGCATCCTGATTCCGCCCTCCATCACGCTGATCGTCATCGGCATGACCACGGGGCTGTCGGTGGGTCGGCTGTTCATGGGCGGGTTGGTCGCGGGGCTGATCGTGCTGACAGCCATCCTGGTGTATGTGGCGGTCCGTGCGCGTCTCAATCCGGAATCCGCGCCTGCTGCCGATTTCTCCGTGCCCTTGAACGAGAAGGTGCGTGCGTTGCGGTCGGTCATCGCGCCATTGACCATCATCGTGGTGGTGCTGGCGTCCATCTTCATGGGGTTGGCCACTCCGACGGAGGCAGCCGGTGTCGGCGCGGCGGCGGTGGTGATTGCGGTGGCGTTGCGCGGCGAGGTGAATCTCAGGTTCATCCGGGAGGTCAGTTATTCCACGGCCAGCACCACCGGCATGGTGATCTGGATCGTGTTCGGTGCCACGGCCTTCGTCTCGGTCTACTCGGGCGCCGGCGGCATCATGTTCATGCAGGGGATGCTGCTGTCCCTGGACATCAATCCCTGGACGCTGATCATCGTCATGCAGATCTTCGCGCTGGTCCTGGGGATGTTCCTGGACCCTATCGGCATCATCCTGCTGGTCATGCCGATCTTCTTCCCGGTGGTCCTGAACCTGGGTTTCGATCCGTTGTGGTTCTGCATCATCTTCCAGTTGAATCTGTGTATCGGCTACATCACGCCGCCGTTCGGTTACAACATTTTCTATCTGAAGAGCCTGAGTCCGCAGACGCCGATCTCCGTGCTTTATCGCAGCGTATTCCCGTTCGTGATCCTGATGCTTCTTTGCGGCGTCGTTTTCCTGGCGTTCCCGAGCATTCTTGTCGATGGCACCAACTTCCTGATGGGAAGGTAAGCGCCAGCGGACCAGCGTCCAGTTCATGGAGCCATGCATGCAGGGACGTACCACTGCCAGCCCCCGGCATTCCGCTGACGTGGCGGGCAGTCTGTCAAAACGTGTGGAGGAGACGACAAATGAGTAGCGAAAAGAACATGTCCCGACGGAAGTTTCTCGGTGTCGGAGCCGGCGCCGCCGTCGGGGCCGCCGCATCCATCGGCGCTCCGGCGGTGATCGCATCCCGCAATTCCACCATTCGCTGGCGGATGCAGACGCATTGGCCACAGGGCACCTGGTACTACGACGCCATTTTCCAGAAGATGGCCGACGAGATTAAGGAAGCCACCAACGGCGAGCTGGAAATCGAGACCCACCGTCCCGGATCGGTGGTCTCCACCGGCGATACATTGCGGGCCGTGCAGCGCGGCACGCTGGATAGCGCTTTCACCTGGCCGTCATACTGGATTGGCCAGATCCCCGTGGCCGGTCATCTGAACGGCAATCTGGCGACCTGGGAAAGCCATGAGGAGATGCACTTCTTCTTCTACGAAATGGGGGCGCTGGACATTATTCGCGAGGCCTACGCCGAGCGCGGCGTCTACCAACTGGGGCCGTATTCCTCGGCAGGCATCGCGATCTACGCCAACAAGCCGATCCGCACCTCGGCCGATTTCCGTGGTTTCAACATTCGCTCCACGGGCACCGCGGGCCGTGTGTTTGAAAAGATGGGTGCCGCGCCCGTGTCCATTACCGGCGAGGAGCTCTACCAGGCGCTGCAGACAGGCGTGGTGGACGGCGTGCACTGGGGCGGCGTGGCAGCCGGCTGGGGCATGAACCTGCAGGAGGTGAACTCCTACATCATGCGCCCTGACCTGGTGGCCCACACCAACGGTGAAGTGATCGTCAACATGGGCAAGTGGAACGAGCTGGGCAGCGACCACAAGCAGATACTGGACAGCGTCATCCGCGCTACCAGCATCAATTCCAGCGCACAGTTCAGTTTCCATGACCACAAGCGCATGGAGGATTTCGTCAACGATTACGACGGGGAGATCGTCCACATGGAGGACTCCGTCATCGAGGAGATGCGGCACCATTCCATGGCTGTCGTCGACGAGGTCTCCGAACAGGACCGCAACTACTCCGCCAAGGTGGGGGCGCTGTTGCACGAGTTCATGGAACTCACCGGAAAGATCTGACCGTTCTGCCACCCCGGTGCCGGTGCGCCGGGGTGGTCTCCGGAAGAGGGAGGAATCATGCAACTATCCGGCGAAAACCTCGGCAGGCTGGTCGAATTCCGTCGAGACCTTCACAGTTGGCCGGAACTCGGCTTTGCGGAGCACGAAACCACGCGGAAAGTGCAGGCCAGGCTGGATTCCCTGGGTGTCGAATACGTTGGCGGCATTGGCGGTACCGGCATTGTCGCGAAGCTCGTGGGCAGCAAGGGGCCTTCCGACGCCAGCGTCGGACTGCGCGCCGACCTGGATGCGCTGCCGCTGCAGGAGCACAGCGGCGTTGAATACACATCCAGAAACAATGGCTGCATGCACGCCTGCGGCCACGATGGTCACACGACCATGCTGCTGGGAGCCATCGAGCACCTGCAGGCGAACAGCGATTTCGCCGGTACGGTGTATTTCGTGTTCCAGCCGGCGGAGGAGGGCGTCGGCGGCGCCCGCGCCATGCTGGATGACGGCCTGTTCCGGCGTTTTCCCATGCGCGAGATCTACGGCCTGCACAACTGGCCGGCGTTGCCGGTGGGACAGTTCGGCCTGATTCCCGGTCCCATCATGGCCAGCGGCGACCGCATCGATATCACCATCCACGGCAAGGGCGGGCATGGCGGGCTGAACCCGCACGGCTGCATCGACCCCATTCGCATCGCCGCCGATCTCATTCAACGCGCACACACCATCGTCTCGCGGGAGATCGACCCGCTGAATCCGGCCGTGCTCAGTATCTGTGCCATCGAAAGCGGCGACCTGAACGGTTTCAACGTCATTCCCAACAGCGCGCGCCTGTGCGGCACGCTTCGCGCCCTGGACAACGTCTCCGCCGAGCATCTGCGCACCGCGCTGCGCAAGCTCTGCGCCAGCCTGGAGGCGTACTACGGTGCCGGGATCGAGCTCGCCATCGACACGCGGTTCCTGGCTACGGTGAACGATCCGGACGCCACCGAGACCGCACGGCGGGTAATCGAGCGGGCCTTCGGCGCAGATGCTCTCGCCGGGAACTACAAGCCCAGCATGGGCAGCGAGGACTTCGCCTTCATGCTGGCCGAATGCCCCGGCGCGTACATCCATGTCGGCGCCGGCGACGACGAGCATACGCACGGCCTGCACAGCCAGAAGTACGATTTCAACGATCGCATCATTCCCCACGGCATCACGTTACTCACCGGCCTGGCGCTGGAGTCGCTGAAAAAGCAGCAGCAGTAGGAGGGTTTCCGAATGCAATCGACGATGATGGGCGCACCGCTCATGATCGACCACCTGCTGGACCGCGCAGGCAAGGTGTTCCCGCAGGTGGAAGTGGTAACCCAGCGGCCGGACAAAAGCCGCCACCGCTACACGTACCGTGAATTCCACCAGCGGGCCCGGGCGCTGGCGGAAATGCTGGTGGACGCGGGGCTGAGGCCCGGTGACCGTGTCGCCACGCTGATGTGGAATAACTACGCCCATCTGGAAGCCTACTATGGCATCCCGGCCGCGGGCGGCGTGGTCCATACGCTGAACCTGCGCCTGCATGCCGACGAGATCGCCTGGATCGTCAACCACGCCGAAGACCGCTTCCTGATCATCGACGACGTCCTTCTGCCGCTGTACGAGCAGTTCCGCAGCCAGGTGACCCTGGAGCGTGTGCTGGTCGTGCCGTTCAGCGGCCAGGACGTGCCCGCCGGCATGGAGAGCTACGAGGATTTCATCGGCGCCGCCAGCGGTGACTTCTCCTATCCGCGGAAGGAGGAGACCGACGCCGCCGCCATGTGCTACACCTCGGGCACTACCGGCCGGCCCAAGGGGGTGATCTACTCGCACCGCTCCATCTGCATCCAGGCGCTGGCCGCAGCCTTGCCCGACGCCATCAACCTGTCCTTCCGGGATACCGCCCTGCCGGTGGTGCCGATGTTCCACGCCAACGGCTGGACGCTCCCTTACACGGCCGCCATGGTCGGCGCACGGCAGGTGTTGCCGGGGCCGCACCTGGACACCGAGAGCCTGCTCCGGCTGCTTCAGGAAGAGCGCGTGACGCTGACCGCCGGTGTGCCGGCCATCTGGCTGGGCGTGCTACGGGCGCTGGATGCGGAACCGGAGCGCTGGAAACTGCCTGGCCTGCGGGTGCTCTCCGGCGGCTCGGCCATTCCCGAAAACACCATCCGGGGCTTCGACCGTCACGGCCTGCACGTGTCCCAAGGCTGGGGCATGACCGAGACCCAGTCCCTGGCCACCATGCTGGACGTGCGGCCCGAGACATCCGCCCAGGGCGCGGACGCCGAATTCGCCTGCCGTGCCCGCAATGGCATCATTGCGCCGATGCTGGAGGCGCGCATCGTCGACGACAACGGCAACGAAGCGCCCTGGGACGGCGAATCCGTCGGCGAACTCCAGGTTCGCGGCCCCTGGGTCACGGCCAGCTATCACAAGGTGCCGGTGGCCGGGGACAAGTTCGCGGACGACGGCGAATGGCTGCGCACTGGCGACGTCGCCGCGATCGACCCGCTGGGATACCTGCGCCTGGTGGACCGCACCAAGGACCTGATCAAGTCGGGCGGGGAATGGATCAGCTCGGTGGACCTGGAAAACGCCATCATGAGCCACCCGCAGGTCTCCGAGGCCACCGTGATTGCCGTGCCCCACGAGAAATGGGGCGAGCGGCCGCTTGCGGTCGTGGTCACCCGGACCGGTGAGCCGCTGGAGAAAGCCACGCTTGATGCCTTCCTGGGGGAGCGGTTCGCCCGCTGGATGCTGCCGGACGACTACGTCTTCACCGACGAGATCCCGAAAACCTCGACCGGCAAGTTCAGCAAGAAGACGGTGCGCGAGCAGTTCGGCTTCTGAGTGCAGAACGGAGATCGGTCATGGTTTCCACGGCAATGGAGGTGCGACGATGAATGTTCCCGGTGAGATCGGCATGCCCGAGGACACCCTGCTCACGCCGTGTCTGCTCGTGGACCTGGATGCCCTCGAGCGAAACATCGCCACGCTGGCGGGGTATGCGGCTGACCGTGGAATCCGGCTGCGCCCGCATGCGAAGACCCATAAGTCCCCCGAAATCGCGTTGTTGCAGATTGCGCACGGCGCTGTCGGGGTCTGCTGCCAGAAAGTCAGTGAAGCGGAGGCCATGGTCCGCGGTGGCGTACGCGACGTGCTGATCGCCAACCAGGTGGTCAACCCGCGCATGATCGACCGCCTGGCGGCGCTCGCCAGGCAGGCGCGGGTAAGCGTTTGCGTCGATGATGTGGACAACGTGGGCGCCATCAGCGCCGCCGCCAGCCGTTTCGGCAGCAAGGTCGATGTGCTGGTGGAGATCGACGTGGGTACGGCCCGTTGCGGTGTGGCCCCGGGTGCTGATGCGGTTGTCCTGGCCAAGCGTGTCGCCGATGCCGCGGGGCTGCGTTTCGCAGGTATTCAGGCCTACCAGGGCGCTGCCCAGCACGTCCGCGACTACTCCCGCCGCAAGGCGCTGATCGAGACCGCGATACGGGATACCGAGCGCACGGTGGAACAACTCGCCGCCGCCGGCCTGGCGCCGGAGGTGATTACCGGCGGAGGCACCGGAACCTACGACATGGAAGGCGCGAGCAGCATCTTCACGGAGCTGCAATGCGGTTCATACGTTTTCATGGACGCCGACTACCAGCGCATCCAGTCCGAGGGCGGCCGCGCCTTCGATGCCTTCGCCAACAGCCTGTTCCTGTACACCACCGTCATGAGCAAGACGCGACCAGGCCGGGCTGTCTGCGACGCGGGGCTCAAGGCGCACAGCGTGGATTCCGGGCTTCCCGAGGTGGTCGGGTGGCCGGGCGTGAGCTACGCCCATGCCTCCGACGAGCACGGAATCCTGGACGACCCGGACGACACCTTGCGCCTGGGGGACCGCCTGCGCCTGATCCCCGGCCATTGCGACCCGACGGTCAACCTGTATGACTGGCTGGTCGGAATTCGCAACGGCCACATGGAATGTTTCTGGCCGGTGGCCGCGAGGGGCATGGTTTATTAGAAAGCGCTGAACGGGCCCCGGGAAATCAACAACCTGCGTAGCGGACGATACGATACTCCGGTGCGCGGCACTAATCGTGGACTTGCTGGGCCGCGCCGGTCTCCCTGGTAAAACAAAGCAGCATGACGGAGAGCGCCGTCCACAGCAGCATCGAGGAAAACGCCCATTGATAACTCGTCAGGCTGTAGACCGGTGCGCCCGCGACTCTTGAACCATCCCACAACCTCTCCAACAGCCAGCCCGCCCATGGTTGAAGTGTCATCGGGCCTATCATGACGCCCATGTTGATAAGCCCCGCGCCGGTGGCTGCGAGGCGCGGGGGAACTGACTCCTTGCCGATGGCGAACGAGAGAATCATTGCTCCGGATGCAAGACCGATCACTATCAGCACGGTCATCAACATGAACTTCGGCATGGCCGGCGTGTAGATGACGATGGCCCAACCTGCCAAGGCGGTGATGACGCCGCCCAGGTAGAGCGCCTTGCGCATGCGCAGAATGTCGGAGAGGGCGCCGAATGCCGGGCCGCCTACCGCCCAGGCGAGCAAGAGCGCCGATGTGTAGATCGCAGCCTCATTGGTGGACATGCCGTGATGGGTTGCGAGGAACGGCACGCCCCATAAGCCGGCGAAGCTGAGCAGTGGGCCCACCACGCCCCCCGGTATGAGAATCAGCATCCAGGCGTTTCGATACCGGAATACACGCAGTATGGAAGTCCATATGCCCTCGTGGGTGCCGGCACCGGCCATCCGGGGGGCGTGGCTTCGGTATCCGTAGCTGTTCGGGTTGTCGCGGACCAGCCAGAGGATCACCCCTGCCAGCAACAAGGTGAAGCACCCGATGGCTGCCATGACAAGCTGCCATCCGAACGCATCCACAGCCAGCCGCAGAGGGACCCCGGCCGAGATGGCGCCAACCATTCCCACGCAGAGCGCCACGCCGCTGGCGAGGGCGTATCGTCGTGCATCCATCCAGTGGGTGGCGAGCTTCAGCATGCAGATGAAGGCAACTGCGACGGAAGCGCCTATCAGTGCTCTCCCTGCCGAGGCCCAGAACAGGTTCGGAGCGAAGGCGAACAGCAGGGCGCCCGCTGAGGCAAGCAGGGCGCCGCCCGCTAACAGGGGCCTGGCGCCAAGACGGTCCGCCAGCACCCCGGTGGGAACCTGCATTGCGACGTAAGTGTAGAAGTAGAAGGCTGAAAGGTTGCCGAGGGCGGCTGCGCCGATGTCGAAATCGCGCATGAGTTCGTCGGTAATGACGCCCGGCGCCACTCTGTGAAAGAAGCCAGCGAGATAAAGGGCAGCCCCCAGCCCCCAAAGGCACCAGGCAAGCAGCACCGGGGGGTAGGGCGCCTCGCCGTGGTTCCCTGTCCCCGTCACCGCTCCCTGGCTCTGTTCCATCTCCAGCGTTTCCCTAGAATCCGTACAGCCGGGCAGGGTTGGCAACCAGGACCTTGTTCAGCAAGGCGCTGTCGTTATCCAACCATTCAAACAGTTCATCCACCAGATCACCGTCATCCGGCATGGTGGTGGGGATCTGCACGTGAGGCCAGTCCGTGCCGAAAACGAGTCTCTCGGGATGCATGTCGGCAAACGCACGTGCAATCGCGCAGACGTCGCGGAAGGGCGCCTGGTTGTGGGAACTGATGCGGTTGGGGCCGGAGAGCTTGACCCAGGTGCGGTCCTCGCGCATGACCGCAAGCAGTTCCCGCAGGGCCGGCGTCTCCGTCCCCTGTCTGGCGGGAAAATGGCCCATGTGGTCTATGACGCTGGGAACCGCGAGGGACGACAGACGTTTGGCGAAATCGGGGATGGTGGTGATGTCGACCAGGAACTGGATATGCCAGCCCAGCGGTTGAACGCGCCTGGCCAGTGCATCCGCCACGTCGAAATCCACGCCTCCCCGGAACAGGAGGTTGATGCGGGCGCCGCGAACGCCTGCTGCGTGCAGTTGTTCCAGCGTCCTGTCATCCACGCTGCTGTCGAGTACGGCGATCCCGCGCCATTCGATCCCGTCATCTCCCTGCTGCCCGCTTTGCAGGGCATCGAGGAGCAGGCGGTTGTCGGTACCGTACACGCTGGGCTGCACCAGCACCGCTCTATCGAATCCGAGATGCTTGAGCAGGGCCACATAAGTGCGCTTCAGCGCATCTGGTGGGGTGTAGCTGCGGTCCGGATGAAATGGGTAGGCGTCCGATGGTCCGAACACGTGGGCATGGGTGTCGCAACTGCCCGCCGGGAGCGCATGGTCCGGTCGGCGGGGGCTGGAGACAGGCCCGGGTATATCAGCTCTTGTGGTCATTCCGCTCGCTCCCTTGTGGCAGCTCTGTTGGTCGTTTCAGCCCCAGCCGTCGGCGGGCATTGTGCAGGTGCATCCACATGGCCGCCCGTGCCTCTTCAGGAGAGCCGGCGGCAATGGCTTCGTAAACGGCCTCGTGTTCGAAATGCACCATTCTCGACCACCCTTCGATGCGTGCCGAATTCGATCTGGCAATGGCAACCGCATCGGCCACGCGCCTGGCATAGAAGTCCAGGAACTCCCCGAAGAACCGGTTACCCGAGGCGGCGGCAATGCAATTATGGAACGCGATATCGTCGTCAATGCCGGATTTCCCCTGCGCCATGGAGCGGGACAAGCGGTCCAGGGCATCCCGCATGGCAGCAATATCCGCGGTGGTCCGGAAGCGCGCCGCCAGCGCGGCCGCGCCGCTCTCCACTTCGGCCCGCAGCTCGAACAACTTGCACAGCTCGGTCTGGTCGATACCGGATCGGGGAATCGAGAAAACGTGGCGATTCAGCGGCTGGTCCACGACGAAGGTGCCCAGCCCGTGCCTCGTTTCCACCAATTCGGCCGAGCGTAGCTGGGCAATGGCTTCCCGGACCGCATTCCTGCTGATGCCGAACTGTTCGGCAAGCTTGCCCTCGGTAGGCAGTTTCATGCCTGGAGCCAGTCGTCCGGACAGAATGTCGCGCTCTATCAGCCCAGCCAACTCGTTTGGCAATGGCGTGCTTCCGCTGCGCAGCTCGGCCCTTCCGGGCTCTCCCGGGTAAGGAACGCTTTCACTCTTGTTGCTCATGTTCACCCCAGCAGGCCCGGCAACCAGGTGGTTACCGCGGGCACATACGCGACCAGTCCGATGACCCCCAGCAGCACGAGAAGGAAAGGCCACAGGAATACGGAAACCGTTTCCACCCGCAAGCCGCTGATACTCGAACCGACAAAAATCGAATAGCCAACAGGAGGCGTCACCATACCAACCGCGAGATTGATCACCACCATTGCACCCAGTTGGATCGGATCCATGCCGATCTGCGCCCCGATGGCGGTAAGAACGCCACTGAGGATCACCATGCCCGACACGTTATCCATGACCGCGCCCAGCACCAGCAGAAGCAGGTTGAGCATCAGAAGAATCAGCAACGGATTATCCGTCAAGGAGAGCAGGTACTGGGCGGCCTGGGCGGGAATCTGCTCGTTGGCCATCAGGTAGGCGAACGCGTAGGCCATGGAAATGATGAACATGATGATTCCGCTGGTCCGCATGCTGCGCAGCAGGACACCGCCGAGTTCAGCCCACTTGAGCTCGCGATAGACGAAGAGACCGATGACCAGGCCATAGAAGACGCCCACCATGGATGCCTCCGTGGGCGTGAAGACGCCCCCGTAGATACCTCCAAGGATCACCACCGGAGCAAGCAGGGCCCAGATGCCGTCACGGAATGCGAATTTGAGTTCGGCCCACGTGGTTTGCTTGTCCTTCGCCAGTTTGTGGTGCCTGGCGTAGAGATAGCTCACCAGGATGAAGCCGGCTGCCGCGATCAGTCCGGGGAACACGCCGGCCAGGAAGAGCCGGGTAATGGATTGCTCCGCCAGTACCCCCCAGATCACCATGGGTATGGAGGGAGGGATCATCTGTCCGATCGGCCCCACCGAGGTCGCGAGCGCAGCTGCGTATCCTCTTTGGTAGCCGCGTTTTTCCAGTTCGTCGATCATGACCGAGCCCACGGCCGCGGTGGTTGCCGGTGCTGAGCCGGAGATGGCGCCGAAAAAGGTGCCTGCCACGACCGTGGCCATGCTGAGACCGCCTGTGAGATGGCCGAACACCGCTGATGCGAAGCGAACCAGCCTGCGCGAGAGTCCGCCCGAACTCATCAGGTCGCCCGCCAGAATGAAGCCGGGAATGGCCAGCAAACTGGTGACGTTGGTTCCCGCCAGGGCCCGTTGCGCGAATATGATCGGGTTGATATCCGCGATGTACAGGCCCGTTATGGCCAGGATGGCCAGAGAAAAGGCGACCGGTACCCCGAGCAGCAGCAGCACGATCAGGCCCACACTGAGATAAATGGCCAGGCCACTCATGCGCGGCGCTCCTCGAAGGTCTTGCGTCTTTCCAGATTGCAGAGCGCGTAGATTGTGATCAGCGTGCCGGCCACGGGCATGGCGGCGTTGCGCAACCACAGCGGGTAGCGCATGGCAGCGGATACCTGGCGTATGGTGAGCTCGATGAACTCAAGGCCGCTCCAGACCATGAAAGCGCCGGTCACGGCAATGGCGATCCAGATGATTTGCCGTAATAGCCAATTGCCGACTCCCGGGAGCAAGGAGTCGATCAGTGAGACGCGAACGTGCGTGTCCTCCCGCACGGCTAACGCCGCTGCCAGGAAGATGGTCCAGGTGAAGCCCAGCAACGCCACTTCTTCTGACCAGCTCACCGCGTCCTGCATGACATAGCGGTAGAAGACACCGAGCAATAAGCTGCTCACCATCACCAGTGCGGCCAGGGCCAGAACCAGTTTCGTGAGCCAGGAGAGCCATAGGCTCAAGGTTCCGGAAAACAACGCGATCAGACGCATGCAGGATTTCCTCAGCTCCTGTGGGCACCGGCGACACTCTGCGTCGCGCCGCCGGTGCCAGGCCCGTTTTTACTGCACCTGCTCCAGTGCGCCGTCGAGGATGTCCGATCCGATCGCCCCGCGATAGGATTCGTACACGTCCGCTACGCGGTCACGGAATGCGCCGGGATCGGCGATTTCATTCACTTCCATGCCGGCCTCGCGAATGTTGTTCAGTATCGTTTCATTGTTCGCCGCCACCGTCGCGCGCTGCCGTTCGATAGCGTTGCGGGCCGCAGTTCTCATTGTCTCCTTGCCGTCATCGTCGAGCCTGTTCCACATCTGTGCGGAGACCAGAATGCCAAGGGCGTTGTAGGAGTGGTTGGTCAGCGACAGATACTCGGTGACTTCCGGGTACTGGTTTGCATAGATAACGGCGAGTGGGATCTCCAGGCCATCCACGGTTCCTTGCTGTACGGCGGAGA
The DNA here is from genome assembly GCA_050485425.1 of Ectothiorhodospiraceae bacterium. Taxonomy (GTDB): domain Bacteria; phylum Pseudomonadota; class Gammaproteobacteria; order Nitrococcales; family Aquisalimonadaceae; genus LSCE01. The sequence continues at coordinate 20,085 of JBJHBJ010000066.1, forward strand.
ACACGTCGCTCCACGCCATTGGTACCGGATTGGCGCCCAGTGCCCGGAAGCTGTCGATGAACAGATCGCTGGGCTGTACGCGGAGCCTGACACGGTTCAGATCCTCGGGGGTGTTTATCGGGCGCGTGTTGTTGATGACGTGGCGGAAGCCGGCTTCGGCGAAGCCCAGCCCGATGATTCCCTCGTCCTCCAGCGAGGCCAGCAACCTCTCGCCGACTTCTCCGTCGAGTACGGTGTGGGCCTGGGTATTGTCCGCGTACAGGAAAGGAAGGTCGTTCAACTGGAATGCAGAGCTGATCGTGGCGATCTGCGTTCCGGTGATCACGCCTGCTTCCAGCGTGCCGAGCTGCATGCCCTGCAGCATTTCGGACTCATTGCCCAACTGGTGGTTGGGGTAGAAGCGCACATTGAATTGGCCAGGTGCCAGGTTTTCCAGCTCCTCGGCGAAATACCGTGCGGCAATTGCGTACGGATCGGTTTCGCTGTCGGATGTGGTCCAGCCCATCCGCATATTGGTCTGGGCGGCGCTGGACGCCGAGAAGCCAATGGCTGCGACCGTCAGGGCACCGATAAGTGTGGCATGCAGGGAACGTGGTTTCAGGGATGACATGGGATTACTCCTCCTGTGTGCGATGTTTTTCATCGCGATCGTCGTTTATCCGAACTGGGAAGCGTCCTGCGGTGTTCCCGACACCCTTGCGTATAGCGCTTCAACGGGGTGACGAGGACGAAAACCGCTCAGGCGTCCTACCTGGCAGCGACATGAGAAGCCTGTGGCCAGCAGTCTGTTCTGGTATTCGGCCGCCGGCGCCTGCCAGCTCATTGCGTAAAGAGCCCGGCTCCGCTCCTGGTGTTCGCGCAGATGTCCGTAGGTGCCCGCCATGCCGCAACAGCCGGCACCTTGCTGCTCCATCGTCAGACCGAACCGCCGGAATACCCGCGCCCACATTTCTCCCGTGTCGGGAATCGCCGTGACCTCGGTACAGTGCG
>JBJHBJ010000067.1:0-21020 GCA_050485425.1 Ectothiorhodospiraceae bacterium
CTTTCGTTGTCGTCCCTAACCCTTCTTCGCTGAAAGGCGCGGTGACGGTCTCTACCACTTCACTTGAGAACTGAACAGAAGCTGTTGCGTCCGCGTTCTTGATAAGACCATGAGCACGGTTCGTGCCAACTGTCAGCCGGTGAGGACGTTACAGGGGGGAGCGGATTTCGCGTGTGATGGAGTTCACATTGTGGTGTCTTGGAATGGACCGCGGGCGTCATATGACATTTGAGTCAGGTGACGAATTTTGTCACTCACCCCCTATTCCATCCCCAGCTTCTTCAGCTTGTAACGCATGGCGCGGAAGCTGATGCCCAGCAGTTGGGCGGCGGCGGTCTTGTTGTTGTTGGTCTTCTCCAGCGCCTTGGTGACCACGCTGCGCTCGATGTCTTCCAGGTAGTCTTCCAGCATGAAGTCGTCCGAGGGCTCGGGCAGGGGTAATTCGCCGTTGCCGGGCTGGACCGGTTCGTGATGCGGGAGCTGCAGGTCGTCCCTGGTGATGGTGTCTCCTTCGCAGAGGGTCAGGGCGCGCTCCAGGATGTTCTCCAACTCGCGGATGTTGCCCGGGAACGGATAGGTGAGCAGGGCGGTCATGGCGTCGCGGGCGACGGTGACGGGGCTGCCGCCCTGGGTGAGCCTGGCCAGAACGTGCTCCACCAGCATGGGGATGTCGTCCTGGCGTTCGCGCAGGCTGGGCACGGCAAGCTGGATGACGTTGATGCGGTAGAACAGGTCCTGGCGGAACTCGCCCTTGTCCACCAGTGCGGCCAGGTTCTTGTGGGTGGCTGACAGGATGCGCACGTCCACCGGTATTTCCTGCTGGCTGCCCACCGGGCGTACAGCGCGTTCCTGGATGGCCCGCAGCAGCTTGACCTGCATGTGCTGGGGCAGCTCGGCCACTTCGTCCAGGAACAAGGTGCCGCCGTCGGCGGCCTGGAACAGGCCTTCCTTGTTATTGGTGGCGCCGGTGAAGCTGCCCTTGATGTGGCCGAAGAATTCGCTTTCCATCAACTCGGTCGGGATGGCGCCGCAGTTGATCGGCACGAACGGCTTGCTGGCGCGCCCACCTTTTTCATGAATGGTACGGGCCACCAGTTCCTTGCCGCTGCCGGATTCGCCGCTGATATAGACCGGAGCCTGGCTGCGTGCCAGCTTGACGATCGTCCCGCGGACACGCTGCATGGCAATGGATTCGCCGAGCAGCGTCCGCCGCGAGCGGCGGTCGGCCAGCTTGCCGCGGGACAGCTCCATGGCGCTGTCCACCAGCTTGCGGAGCATTTTCAGGTCGACCGGCTTGGGAACGAAATCGAAGGCGCCGGCCTTCAATGATTGCACGGCGGCGTCCATGCTGCCGTAGGCGGTGATCACGGCCACCGGCAGGTCGGGGTGTTTGCGCTGGATGTGTTCCACCAGCTCCAGGCCGTTGCGCCCGGGCAGTTGCATGTCCGTCAGGCACAGGTTGAAGCTGTGTTCCTGCAGCAGCCGTTCCGCCTCGTCCACGGTGCCGGCGCGTTCCGAGGCGATGTCCATCCGTTCCAGCGTCAGGCAGATGAGTTCACAAATGTCCGGTTCGTCGTCCACGACGAGCGCGCGCGATTGAGTAGTCATGCCGTTCCCTGAATTGCTGTTGTGTCAGGCGTTTACCGCGGCGCCGGTGATGCGGAAGCAGGCGCCTCCCTCGGGGTTGTCCCGCAGGTTCAGGCGCGCCTGGTTGCTTTCGCAAAGCTCCCGGCAGAGGTAAAGGCCCAGCCCCGTTCCTTGCCGGGACGTGGTGAAGAATGGCTCGAACAGCTGGTCTGCCTTTCCTTTCGGGATACCGGGTCCGTTGTCCTTGATATCCAGCCACGCATTGCCGGCCACGTCGGTTCCGGCGGAGAAGCTTACCACGGCGTCCCCTGACGCGGGTCTGGCGTGCATGGCCGCATTGCCCACCAGGTTGCCAACGATCTGGTCCAGGTGGCCGGCGTCGAAACGCAATTTCAGGTCCGATGGTACCGAAGCCAGTTGCAGATTTATGTGCTGCAGTTCGCGCTGCATTTTCAGGCTTTCAATGAACTGTTCCAGCCAGGGCTTCAGCGCGATGACCTCCCGCCGCGGCTGCTCCCGCCGCGACAGGCTCAACACGCTTTCGATGATGCCGTTCAGCCGTTGCCCCTGCTGCTGGACGATGGTCAGCAGCCGCCGGTCGCCCGGGTCAAGCTCGGATTCCTCCAGCAACTGGGCGGCGTGCATCATGGCGGAGAGCGGGTTGCGGATTTCGTGGGCGATATTGGCGGAAAGGCGTCCCAGCGACACCAGCTTCACCTGCTGGACGCGTGCCCGGAGTTCCGCCAGGTCCTCCAGGAAAATCAGTACGCCGCCCTGCCGGCCGGCGCCCAGCGTGAGGATCTTGACCTGGACTTCGCTGCCATACTCGGCAAGCGGCAGGGGAGGCAACCATGTGTCGCCTTGCAGTCGCCAGCGGCGGACATGGTCCGCCAGGGTCGGGGAGAGTGTCTGCAGCGGCGGATCAGGCAGTCGCTCCGGTTTGCCCAGATGCTCCCAGGCAGCACCATTCATCAGCCGGACCCGGTCCGCCTCGTCCAGCACCAGCACGCCGTCCTGCAGCCGTTGCACGATGTGTCTGTTGAGCGCCTCCTGGTTGGCCAGGTCGACGCCACGCTGCTCGGCCAGCGCTTCGCTGGTCCGTATGCGCTTGGCCATCAGGTTGCCGGTGAGGCTGATGATGAAGAGCACCATCCCCAGCAGGCCGATGGGCGTATAGCTGATCGAAACCATTTCCGGGCGAAGCGTGTGCAGCCAGTGCTGGAACAGCAGGCCGATGGTGCCGACCGCCGCAAACAGGAGGGCAAGACGGGTGGGCACCAGCGTGGCGCCGCCGGCAACAGCCACCACCATCAGCACCCCCAGGGCGGCGTTCTCCGGGCCGGCGGCGTAGATCAGCGCGGCCAGCACCACCGTATCCACGAGGGTATGCACGCAGGCCTGTACCATCACGTAGCCTTCCAGCTGCAGGGCCACGAGCAGCGCCAGCAGCGAGAAGGCGAAATACCCCATGGACAGCTGCAGGAACAGCCCGGGCTGGACGATGCCGATCAACAGCCCTTCCAGGCCGCTGGTAATGCTTCCCAGGATGAGCATGGAGACCAGCAGCCGGTACACCGACAGCATACGCAGGGGGCGCAGTTGCTGGGGCAGGTCCTTGCTCTGGCCGATGGGAGAGGTCAGGGACAGATCCACGGGTTCCTTTACTGGTCTTCTCGTGCGTTCCGGAAGTGATTCATCACTTCTCAAATGTATACGTCAGCGGGGGGCAAGCAAAGCCGGATTGGCCGTACGCCGCCGCACTTTGATTTGGTCATGGGTTTGCGGGACAATCAGCGCTCCATTTTCTCGGGAGGTCGGGCACAGATGAATCTTCACGAATACCAATCCAAGCAACTGTTCTCCGAATACCAGATCCCCATTCCGGAGGGGGATGTGGCCGAATCGGCGGATGCGGCGGTCGCTGCGGCGAAAAAGCTCGGTGGCTCGGTCTGGGTCGTGAAGGCGCAGGTGCACGCCGGTGGCCGCGGCAAGGCCGGCGGCGTCAAGGTCTGCAAGACCCTGGATGAAGTACACAGCTACACCGATTCCATCCTGGGCCAGCGCCTGGTCACGCACCAGACGGACGACAAGGGCCTGCCGATCAACAGCGTGATGGTCGAACAGGGCCTGGATATCAAGGCCGAGCTCTACCTGGGGGCGGTGGTCGACCGTGCCTCCAAGCGCATCGTGTTCATGGCCTCCTCCGCAGGCGGCATGGACATCGAGGAAGTGGCCGAGAAGACCCCGGAGAAGATCGTCAACGTGGCGGTGAATCCGGTGGCGGGCCTACAGCCCTACCAGTGTCGCCAGGTGGCCTTCGCGCTGGGCCTGGAAGGCAAGCAGGTGGCGCAGCTCACGAAGATCATGACCGGCCTCTACCGGCTCTTCCTGGACGCCGACCTCAGCCTGATCGAGATCAACCCGCTGATCGTCACCGGTGATGGCCAGCTGCTGGCGCTGGACGCCAAGCTGAACGTGGACGACAACGCCATTGAAGTCGGCCGCCAGAAGCGCGTCCGCGAGATGCGTGACACCTCGCAGGAAGACGAGACCGAGGTGGAAGCGGCCAAGCACAACCTCAACTACATCACGCTGGACGGCAACATCGGCTGCATGGTGAACGGCGCCGGCCTGGCCATGGCCACCATGGACGTGGTCAAGCTGAACGGCGGCCAGCCCGCCAACTTCCTGGACGTGGGCGGCGGCACCAATGCCGAGCGGGTGGCCGCGGCGTTCAAGCTGATCCTGTCCAGCCCGTCCGTGAAGGGCATCCTGGTGAACATCTTCGGCGGTATCGTCCGCTGCGACATGATCGCCGAAGGCATCATCAGTGCAGTGAAAGAGGTGGGGGTCAACGTCCCCGTGGTGGTCCGCCTGGAAGGTACCAACGTGGATGAAGGCAAGGCGCTGCTGGAGAAAAGCGGCCTGGACCTGATCGCCGCGGACGACCTGTCCGACGCTGCGAAGAAAATGGTCGCCGCGGTCGCCTAGCGCCGGCTTTCCTCCACCACCGAATTCGACTGCGAGGTTCTACATAATGAGTATTCTGGTCAACAAGGGCACCAAGGTCATCGTCCAGGGCTTTACCGGCAAGCAGGGCACCTTCCACGCCGAACAGGCGATTGCCTACGGTACCGACCTGGTCGGCGGCGTAACGCCGGGCCGCGGCGGCGAGAAGCATCTGGACCGCCCGGTGTTCAACACCTGCCGGGAAGCCGTGGAAGCAACCGGCGCCGACGCCACCATGATCTACGTGCCGGGCGCCTTCGCCGGCGACGCCATCCTGGAAGCCGCCGAGGCCGGCATCAAGGTGATCGCCTGCATCACCGAGGGCATTCCGGTGCTGGATATGCTGAAGGTGAAGGCCGCGCTGGATTACTACCCCGGCGTGCGGTTGATCGGCCCCAACTGCCCCGGTGTGATCACCCCGGGCGAGTGCAAGATCGGCATCATGCCGGGCCATATCCACAACGCTGGCCGAATCGGCATTGTCTCCCGTTCCGGCACGCTGACCTACGAGGCGGTCAAGCAGACCTCCGATGCCGGGCTCGGCCAGAGCACCTGCGTGGGTATCGGTGGGGACCCGATTCAGGGGATGTCCTTCGTCGACGTGCTCACCCTGTTCAAGGACGACCCCCAGACCGAGGGCATCGTCATGGTTGGCGAGATCGGCGGTACCGCCGAGGAAGAGGCCGCCGAGTACATCAAGGCCAACATCAACAAGCCGGTGGTGGCCTATATCGCCGGTGTGACGGCACCTCCCGGCAAGCGCATGGGCCATGCCGGCGCCATCATCAGCGGTGGCAAGGGCACGGCGGACGACAAGTTCGCCGCGCTGGAGGCCGCGGGCGTGAAAACCGTACGCTCTCCGGCCGAGATCGGCGAAACCATGAAAGGCCTGCTCCGCTGAGGCCCGGCAGCACCGGTCGGCGCCCGCCGGCCGGTGCAGGCTTGACTCGTCTGACAGCCATTCAGAACCCCGGATTCTCCCATGAGTGAACGTCTCCGTCTGGTCATGGCCCAGCTCGATATGCGGGTTGGGGACGTTGCCGGCAATGCCCGCCAGGTGATGGAAGCGGCAGTCAGGGCACGGGACGAGATGGGGGCCGACCTCATCGTGTTTCCCGAACTCAGCCTGACCGGGTACCCGCCGGAAGACCTGCTGTACCGGGATGATTTCATCCGCAGCGTCGGCAATGCGCTGGCCCGCGTCCGCGATGAGGTCAGCGGCATCACCATCGTGGTGGGCTTCCCGCACCGGGAGAACGGCAAGCTCTACAACTCCGCCGCGGTGTTCCAGGACGGCGCCATCCTGGGTATCTACCACAAGCATCACCTGGCCAACGTCAGCGTTTTCGACGACAAGCGCTATTTCGAATCCGGCCACAGTCCGCTGGTGTTCCACGTCGGCCCCCATCGGGTCGGCGTGAGCATCTGCGAGGATCTCTGGCACCCCGGGCCGGTGCGCTGGGCGGCGGATGAAGGCGCCCAGGTCATCATCAACATCAATGCCTCCCCCTTCCATCAGGGCAAGCCGGCCGAGCGGGAAGCCGTGGTCAAGGCGCGCCTCAAGGAAGCTGCCCTGCCCGTGGTGTACGTCAACCTCGTCGGTGGGCAGGACGAGGTGGTCTACGACGGGGTTTCCACCGTCTATGACGCGGAGGGGAGACTGGCGGCGCGCGCGCCGGCGTTCCAGGAAGGCCTGTTCCCGGTCGAGCTCGAGCAGGCCAACGGCCGGTTGCAGCCGGTACCGGGCGAGATCGCGCAGCTGCCGCCGGACGACGAACTGGTCTACCAGGCAGTGGTGCGCGGCACGCGGGATTACGTCAACAAGAACGGTTTTCCCGGCGTCGTGCTGGGGCTTTCCGGCGGCCTGGATTCCGCCCTGTGTGCCGCCGTGGCGGTGGATGCGCTGGGGCCGGAGCGGGTCTTCGCGGTCATGATGCCCTCCCGCTATACCTCCGCCGAAAGCCTGGAGGATGCGGAAGCCTGCGCGCGCATGCTGGGCATCGACTACCGCAGCCTGTCCATCGAAAGCGCCTTTTCCGCGTTGCTTGAGGAACTGGGCCCCGCCTTTGGCGGAAAGCCGGAGGACACCACCGAGGAGAACATGCAGTCCCGCGCCCGCGGGCTCATGCTGATGGCCTTGTCCAACAAGCACGGCCACATGGTGCTGACCACCGGCAACAAGAGCGAGTATGCGGTGGGCTACGCTACCCTGTACGGCGACATGTGCGGCGGTTTCGCACCCATCAAGGACGTCTACAAGACCGTGGCCTATCGCCTGGCGGAGCTGCGCAACCGCCACGGACAGGTCATTCCCCCGCGCATCATCACCAAACCCCCGACCGCCGAGCTGCGGCCGGACCAGAAGGACGAGGATTCCCTGCCCCCCTATCCGGTGCTGGACGACATCCTGGACCAGTACGTGGACCGGGACCGCGCCGTGCACGAGATCGTCGCCTCGGGACACGAGGACGCCGTGGTGCGGCAGGTCGTGGGCCTGCTCCATCGCAACGAGTACAAGCGCCGGCAGGCCGCGCCAGGCGTGAAGATCACCCACAAGGCCTTTGGCCGTGAGCGGCGTTACCCGATCACCTCCGGCTACCGGCCGTGGATCACTGGCAAGGCCTGAACGCCGCCACCATTGACAGCGCTGTGAATCGGGGTAGTGTCTGATGTCTGATTTTGACTCTGCCTGAGGACTCCATGAAGAAGATCGAAGCCGTAATCAAGCCATTCAAGCTGGACGACGTGCGGGAAGCTTTGTCGGACATCGGTGTTACCGGCATGACGGTGACCGAGGTCAAGGGGTTCGGCCGCCAGAAGGGGCATACCGAACTCTACCGCGGTGCGGAGTACGTGGTGGATTTCCTGCCGAAGATGAAGGTGGAGCTGGTGGTCTCGGACGACGACGTGGAGCGCTGCACCGACGCCATCGTCAACGCCGCCAAGACCGGCAAGATCGGCGACGGCAAGATCTTCGTCACGCCCGTGGACCGCGTCCTGCGCATCCGCACCGGCGAGGAAAACGAAGACGCCATCTAGTGTGCCGTCCCACAAATAACCTTACGTTCTGCGGGACGGCACACTGGCCGGATTGGTGGGTATCGGCTTCGCCTCCATCCACCCTCCGCGGCATCGGAACCCGCGTAGGGTGCTCAGAGCCGGAGGCGATGCGCACCGATCACGCCCATGGCGCGCATCGCTGCGCTCTGAGCACCCTACGGTCTTGACCAACAAGACGGTATCTACACAGTAGGACGGCGGCAGGCGTAGGTTGGGGTGAGCGTTAGCGAACCCCAACAATTCGTCAATCGGCCGTTACCCCGCCTCGCCGGTCAACTGCTCGAACAGCCCCGGTCGCAGGGCCGGATGATCCGGGAAGTTCTCGCGAATCACGCGCAGCACGTCGTTACGCAAGTCCTCCAGTTCCAGTTCCTGGTAAGCCTCTGCCAGCACGCCCAGGGCGTCCTCCACGGCCGGGGTGCCCTGGAAGTTCTGTATGACCCCCGTGGCACGCTTGCTTGCGGCCACATACGCCCCGCGCCGCATGTAGTAGTCCGCCACGTGCATCTCGTAATGGGCGAGATGGTTGCGAAGCTGGATCATGCGCTCGCGCGAATCATCGGCGAACTCGCTTTCCGGGAACCGCTCGACCAGCTCGGCGAAATCGGCATACGCCTGACGCGCGGGCTCCGGGTCGCGGATGCGACGGTCAATGCGGAAGGTCCGGGTCAGGAAGTCGTTGCCGCGCTCCAGGTTGGCCCGCCCGCGCATGTACAGCGCATACGCGACGTTGGGGTCCTGGGGGTTCAGGCGCATGAAGCGGTCGGCGGCGGAAATGGAGGAGCTCATCTCCCAGCCGCGATAGTAGGCGTAGATCAGGTCGAGCTGCGCCTGGCGGAAGTAGGCACCGAACGGGTACCTGGCCTGGAGATCCTCCAGCCGTTCCGCGGCACCGATGTAGTCGCCACGGCGCAACAGGCGCTGGGCCTCATCGTACATTTCCTGCGCTGAGGCCTCGCCGCGCGTGCTGGCCAGCGGATCGTCCGGATCGAACGCCGGCCCCCGGGACGAGGAGCAGCCGGCAAGCAGGGCCAGCGAGAGAATCAGTGCGACAGGCAGGCGGAGCAGCATCATTATGTCTCTGGCGATGAAAAACAGGCAGCTATTGTAGGCAATTCGGCGCATGACCCCAAAGCCGAAACCGCCCTTTTGTGCAAACGGGTGCCCAGGCAGTACACTCCGAGCTATCCGGACTCCCGGCAGCCCCGTGCGCAACTGCGACCCGGCGAGCACCAGGCCGCGGCTCACGCACAGACGGAACGACATGACCGAAGTGATTGAACACCAACTGACCATCCCGGACGAGGTTGCCGGTCAACGGCTAGACCAGGCTCTGGCCTCAATGTTCCCGGACTACTCCCGTTCGCGTTTGCAGCAGTGGGTGAAATCCGGCGCGATCACGGTGGACGGCAAGTCATGGCGGCCCAGGGACAAGGTGGCCGGCGGGGAGCGCGTGGTTCTCCGTGCCTTGCAGGAGGCCGAGGTCTTCCTTGAGCCGCAGCCGATCGAACTGGATGTGGTCTTCGAGGACGAGCACCTGCTGGTGTTGAACAAACCGGCCGGACTGGTCGTGCATCCCGGCGCGGGCAATCCGGACAGCACGTTGCAGAATGCGCTGTTGCATCGGCACCCCTCGCTGGAGGCCATTCCCCGCTGCGGCATCGTGCACCGCATCGACAAGGAAACCTCCGGCCTGCTGGTGGTGGCGCTGACTCTCAGGGCCCACAAGTCCCTGGTGGACCAGTTGCAGGAAAAGAGCATGGGCCGGGAGTACGACGCGCTGGTGAACGGCGTGTTCACGGCCGGCGGCACGGTGGATGCGCCGATCGGCCGCCATTTCCGGGATCGCAAGCGCATGACCGTGACCGACGGCGGCAAGCCCGCCGTGACACACTACCGGGTGGAGGAGCGCTTCAACGCCCATACCCTGCTGCGTGTTCACCTGGAGACCGGCCGCACCCACCAGATACGCGTGCACATGGCGCATATCCATCACCCGCTGGTTGGCGACCCGGTCTACGGCGGCCGGCCGAAACTGCCGAAGGGGGCGGATGAGGCGCTGCGAGAGATCCTGTCGGGCCTGCGCCGCCAGGCACTGCATGCGGCCCGGCTGACGCTGGCACACCCGGTTTCCGGTGAATCCTGCCGTTGGGATGCACCAAGACCGGAAGACATGGAGCGGGTGTTGCGCGCGCTGCGGGAGCATGAGCGGAGGATGGCGTCATGAACCACGACTGGCTGTTTCCCGACTGGCCAGCGCCGGCAAACGTTCGTGCCGTCAGTACCACGCGGCTGGGGGGCGTCAGCAAACCGCCTTACGACAGCCTGAACCTCGGAGCCGCGGTCGCCGACCAGCCCGACCACGTGCGCCGCAACCGGGAACTGCTGCAACAGCAGACAGGCATGCCGGGATCGCCGCGCTGGCTGAAGCAGGTCCATGGCACCGGGGTGGTTGCCGCGCATCTGCTGGATGACATCACCGAGGCGGATGCCAGTTGGACCGACCAGCCCGGCGTGCCGTGTGCGGTGTTGACCGCGGACTGTCTGCCGGTGCTGTTCTGCGACCGCGCCGGGACGCGGATCGCCGCGGCGCACGGGGGCTGGCGCGGGCTGGCCGCGGGCGTGCTGGAAGCCGCCGTCAACGCGCTGGACGTGGAGCCCGCGGAGTTGCTCGCCTGGCTGGGACCGGCCATCGGCCCCGAGACATTCGAGGTGGGTGACGACGTGCGTCACCGTTTCATCGGCCTGGACCCAGGTGCCTCGGCGGCTTTCAAGCCCTCGCCCGACGGCCGTTGGCTGGCGGACCTCTATCGTCTCGCCCGGCGTCGGTTGAACGGGCTGGGGGTCAAGGATGTCCGCGGCGGCGGGCTCTGCACGTTTTCCGATGCGAAGCGCTTCTACTCCTACCGCCGAGACGGCGAGACCGGCCGCATGGCAACGGTGATCTGGCTGCAGCCAGCGGAATGAATCCCTGCGCTTCGGGCTGGCGCCCGACGGTAGCAACCGCTGCACGGTTACTCCCCTACGGTGGGACGGGGGCCGGGGTGTGCGGCGTCGTAGGGGGGTAATCGCCGCAAGGCGATTGCCACCGATCCGGCCAAGGGCCGGAAACTGCACCCATCGGCGCGCCAACACGCATTATTTCGCCTGCGACTTGCCGTCGCGATCCTCAGCCCCCATCTACGCTTCCAGATATCCACAGTTTTTGAAGGACCTATGAACCATGCGAATGGACCGACTGACCACCAAGTTTCAGATGGCCATCCAGGATGCCCACAGCCTGGCCCTGGGGCGTGACCATCAGTTCATCGAGCCGGCGCACCTGATGGTGGCGCTGCTGGATCAGGAAAACGGCAGCGTGCGCCACCTGCTCAACCAGGCCGGCGTCAATGTCAACCAGTTCCGCAGCGAACTGGGCCGTGCCCTGGACCGGCTGCCCACCGTTGAAGGCACCGGCGGCGACGTGCAGCTTTCCAACGACCTCGGCCGGCTGCTCAACCTCACCGACAAGCTGGCGCAGAAGCGCAAGGACCAGTACATCTCCAGCGAACTGTTCGCCCTGGCAGCGCTGGACGACAAGGGCACCCTTGGCGATGCCCTGCGCAAGACCGGCGGCAGCAAGGAGGCTATCGAGAAAGCCATCGAGGGCATGCGCGGCGGCGATACCGTCAGCGACCCCAACGCCGAGGATCAGCGCCAGGCGCTGGAGAAGTACACCATCGACCTCACCGAGCGCGCCGAGCAGGGCAAGCTCGATCCGGTGATCGGCCGGGACGACGAGATCCGCCGCACCATCCAGGTGCTGCAGCGGCGCACCAAGAACAACCCGGTGCTGATCGGCGAGCCCGGTGTCGGCAAGACCGCCATCGTGGAAGGCCTTGCCCAGCGCATCGTCAACGGCGAGGTGCCCGAGGGGCTCAAGCACAAGCGGCTGCTGTCGCTGGACATGGGCGCGCTGATTGCCGGCGCCAAGTTCCGCGGTGAGTTCGAGGAGCGGTTGAAGGGTGTGCTGAACGACCTGGCCAAGCAGGAAGGGCAGGTCATCCTGTTCATCGACGAGATCCACACCATCGTCGGCGCCGGCAAGGCGGAAGGCTCCATGGACGCCGGCAACATGCTGAAGCCCGCGCTGGCCCGCGGCGAGCTGCACTGCATCGGCGCCACCACGCTGGACGAGTACCGCAAGTACATCGAGAAGGATGCCGCGCTGGAGCGCCGTTTCCAGAAGGTGCTGGTGGACGAGCCCAGCGTGGAGGACACCATCGCCATCCTGCGCGGCCTGAAGGAGCGCTACGAGGTGCACCACGGCGTGGAGATCACCGACCCGGCCATCGTCGCCGCGGCCACGCTGTCGCACCGCTACATCACCGACCGGCAACTGCCGGACAAGGCTATCGACTTGGTGGACGAGGCGGCCAGCCGCATCCGCATGGAAATCGACTCCAAGCCGGAGGAAATGGACCGCCTCGAGCGGCGTCTGATCCAGCTCAAGATCGAGCGCGAGGCGCTGAACAAGGAGACCGACGAGGCCTCCCGCAAGCGGCTGGCAGCGCTGGAAGAGGAAATCGGCAAGCTCGATGCCGAATTCAGTGAACTCGAGGAGATCTGGAATTCGGAGAAGGCCGCCGTCGAGGGCACGCATACCATCAAGGAGCAGCTGGAGCGCGCGCGCCAGGAGCTCGAAACGGCGCGCCGTGCCGGCGACCTGGGCCGCATGTCCGAACTGCAGTACGGCCGTATCCCTGAACTGGAACGGCAACTCGACATGGCCTCGCAGGCCGAGATGCACGACATGCGGCTGCTGCGCAACAGCGTCGCCGAAGACGAGATCGCCGAAGTGGTCTCCAAGTGGACCGGCATCCCCGTCTCCAAGATGCTGGAGGGCGAGCGTGACAAGCTGCTGCGCATGGAAGAGGGCATCGGCCACCGGGTGATCGGGCAGAAGGAAGCGGTTTCCGCCGTGTCCAACGCCATCCGCCGCTCCCGCGCCGGCCTCTCGGACCCGAACCGGCCCAACGGCTCGTTCCTGTTCCTGGGCCCCACCGGGGTCGGCAAGACCGAGCTCTGCAAGGCGCTCGCCGCCTTCCTGTTCGACACCGAGGAGGCCATGGTCCGCATCGACATGTCCGAGTTCATGGAGAAGCACGCCGTGGCCCGGCTGGTGGGCGCGCCTCCTGGCTATGTCGGCTACGAGGAGGGTGGCTACCTCACCGAGGCCGTGCGCCGCAAGCCGTATTCGGTGATCCTGCTGGACGAGGTGGAAAAGGCCCATCCGGACGTGTTCAACATCCTGCTACAGGTGCTCGATGACGGCCGGCTGACCGACAGCCACGGCCGCACGGTGGACTTCCGCAACACCGTCATCGTCATGACCTCCAACCTGGGGTCCGACGTGATCCAGCAGATGGCGGGCGAGGAGAACTACGAGGTCATGAAAGCCTCGGTGATGGACATCGTCGGCCAGCACTTCCGGCCCGAGTTCATCAACCGCGTCGACGACGTGGTGGTGTTCCACCCGCTGGGCAAGGAGCAGATCACGGCTATCGCCCGCATCCAGACGGCCTATCTGTCGAAGCGCCTGCAGGAACGGGACATGGCGATCGAGTTCACCGACGCGGCGCTGGAGAAGCTGTCCGAAGCCGGTTTCGACCCGGTCTACGGTGCGCGGCCGCTGAAGCGGGTGATCCAGGCGCAGGTGGAAAACAGCCTGGCGCAGGAAATCCTGCAAGGCCATTTTGGCCCCGGCGATCTGGTGCGGGTGGACGTGCAGGACGGCAAGTTCGTCTACGAGCGCAGGCAGAAGGACGTGGAGGTGGCTTGAGGGGCCGCCGCCCGGTGCGCATCGCCTTCGGCTCTGAGCACCCTACTCTTGCATCAGGTGTAGGGTGTGCAAGCCGCAAGGTTTGCGCACCATCAACGGTGTCAGAACGGCTTCACAATCGCCAGCACCACCACCGCCACCAGAATCAGCACCGGCACTTCATTGAACACCCGGAACCAGCGATGGCTCCGGGTGTTCCTGTCATCCCGGAAATCCCGCAGCAGCTTGCCGCACCAAAGGTGATAGCCGACCAGCAGCAGCACCAGGAACAGCTTCGCGTGCATCCAGCCCTGACTCAGCCAGGCCGGATTGATGCTGAGTAACCAGAGGCCGAGGCCAATCGTGACCACCCCGCTGGGCGTCATGATGCCGCGATAGAGCTTGCGCTCCATGACCTTGAAACGCTCGCGGCCTGTCTCGTCCTCGGCCATCGCGTGGTACACGAACAGGCGGGGCAGGTAGAAGATCGCCGCGAACCAGGTGACCACGGCGATCACATGGAAGGCCTTGATCCACAGGTATCCCACCTCAGCTCTCCGTGGGCAGCAGGCGTTCGATCTGCTGGCGCATGCGTTCCTCGTCGAACATGCCCAGCCGCCGCTGCAGGACCTGGCCGTCGGGACCGATCAGGAAGGTGGTGGGGGTCAGGCGCACGTCGCCGAAGGCCCGCGCGATGCTGCCGTCACGATCCATTGCCACCGGGTAGATCAACTCCCGCGCTTCGGCCAGTGCCTGCACCTGATTCGGCGGGTCATACTCCATGGCGACGGCAATCACGGTGAACCCACGGCCACTGTAGTCGCGTTGCATGGCCTGCAGATGGGGGATCTCCTGAATGCAGGTCACGCAGGTCGTTGCCCAGAACGTGACCAGCGTAGGTGCGCCGCGCAGATCGGAGAGCCGGATGGACTCCCCGTCCAGCGTGGTGAATGCCACATCCGGGGCGCGATCGCCCCCCCAGGGCGCGATCCAGACCAGCGCGCCGGCCGCCAGAATGGCCACCGCGGCGACGGCAATCAGGGTTTCCTTCAGTTTCATTGTTCAAGCTTCCGGGGAATTTGGTGTGTTTCACAGACCCGTATTTCCGTGCCTGGTTCAGTGGTACTGGTTCTCCACATCCTGACGCAGGACGATTCCGTAATAGCGCTCGAAGCCCGGAGCAGGGCTGTGCGCCACGTAGAGCGCCTCCGCGTCGGTCTGCTCCAGTACATCCAGTGCCTCCCGCAGGCTAGCCTGAAGTTCGATCGCTGCCGGCTGCAGGCGCCGGGCCGGTATGCCCATCAGGTCTACCTCGTCCGCACCAGGATGCAGTTCCAGGAACTGCAGCAGATCGCCCACGGCCAGGATGGCTTCCGGCTCGCCGTTGGGCGGCTCCCGAATCAGCAGCCAGCGGGGGTCGGGGGAGAGCAGTTCCAGCAGTTCCTCCCGGCTGGCCAGGCGCGGCGCCACGGCAATGCTGCGGTCCATCACGCGGGCAATGCCGAGTCGGCTGAGCGATTGCAGTACCGCACTGTAACGCATGCGCGTACCCCGTAATTGTAACTGGTGCAGAAAAACGGAATCCTTCCCGAAGATCTCGCTGGCGCAAAGGCTTGCCGCCGCAATGGTCAGCATTCCCGGGAAAATGATGTTGGGGTTGTACGTCAGCTCCAGCATTGCCGTCAGTGCGGCCAGCGGTGCCCGAAGCGTGGCGCCCATCATGGCGCCAAGTCCGATCATGGCATACAGCGCCGGCGGGCTGGCCAGGTGCGGTGTGAGTATCTGCGCCACATGGCCCAGCGCGCCCCCGGCCGCCGCGCCGATCACCACGGTGGGCCCGATCAGGCCGCCGGGAATGCCCAGTCCCACCGCCGCGGTGCTGGCAAGCAGTTTGGCTGCGACGATGGCCAGCAACAGGACCAGCCCCAGTTCGCCCATCAGCACGCTGGTCACGGTGTCGTAGCCCACGCCCATGATCTGCGGCACCGCCAGCGCCAGCACGCCGACGACGGCGCCGGCCAGGGTGGTGCGTACCCACAGCGGCAGCCTCGTGCCGCGCGTGTGGAACCAGCTCAGGCTCTGGATGAACGCCGCCGCCAGCGCGCCGATCAGCAGGCCAAGGACCAGCAGATAGGGCAGTTCCCACAGGCTCTCGAGATTGAGCGGCGGAACCAGGAAGGCCGGGCTGCTGCCGTAGACGATCTGCGTCAGCACCGTGGCGGTGACCGCCGCCAGCATCACCGGCAGGAAGGCGGCCAGCGTGTATTCCATCATCACCACTTCCATGGCGAATACCACGCCGGCCAGCGGCGTGTTGAACGAAGCGGCGATGGCTGCAGCCACCCCACAGGCCACCAGAGTGCGCAGCGCGTTGTTGGGCAGCCCGAGTTGCTGTCCCAGCAGGCTGCCGCTGGCAGCCCCCAGATGCACGCCTGGTCCTTCGCGCCCTACCGAGTGTCCGGCGATAATGCTGCCGGCGGCACCGAAGAACTGCACCACGGCATTCCGAAACGGCAGCCTTCCCTGATAGTAATGGAGTCGTTCCATGACGTATGCGACGCCGGTGTTGCGTCCGGTATCCCCTACCCAGGTCAACAGCAGACCGATCACCAGGCCGCCGACGATGGGCAGGATCAGCCGCCAGTGCGCGGCCAGGCTACCGAAATCCTCGCCTGTCCCGGGCAGCAGGAACCCCTGGCCGCCCTCGATCATCCAGCGGAACGCCAGGATAACGCCGCCGGTAATGGCACCCGAGACCAGGCCGAGCAGCGACATCAGCAGTAGCGCGTCGCTGCCGGACAGGCGCAGATGTAGCCATTCCAGCGCCGAAGACAGTGTCCAGCGGGAAACTCGTCGAGGCAGCATGGGGCTGAGTATGCCAGAGCCGTCGAGAAATTGGCCGTTTTCGAAGTACAATGGCAGTTTGGTCAACCGTTACGACAGGAGAGGACATTTACATGGCGCAGGTGGGGATCGTTGGCGGAACGGGCTATACCGGGGTGGAACTGCTCCGTCTGCTGGCCCGGCATCCGGACGTGGATATCAAGGTGATTACCTCCAGGGGTAACGCCGGCAGTCGCGTCGACGACATGTTTCCCAGTCTGCGAGGCCGTCTGGATCTGGTCTTCAGCGAGCCTGATCTGGAGACCCTGGCGGCCTGCGACCTGGTGTTCTTCGCCACTCCGAACGGCACCGCCATGCAGATGGTGCCGGAGTTGCTGGAGGCCGGAACCCGGGTGGTCGACCTCGGGGCGGATTTCCGCCTGAAGGACCTGGCCACCTGGAGCGAGTGGTATGGCATGGAGCATGCCTGCCCGGCGCAGGTGGAGGAGGCCGTGTACGGCCTGCCGGAGCTGCATCGCGACGCCATTCGGGGAGCCCGTCTGGTGGCCAACCCCGGTTGTTATCCCACCGCCGTGGCGCTTGGCTGGCTGCCTTTGCTGGAGCGCGGGCTGATCGCGCCCGACAGTCTGATCGCCGATTGCAAGTCCGGCGTCTCGGGCGCCGGCCGCAAGGCCCAGGTGCATACGCTGCTCTGCGAGGCGAACGAGAACTTCAAGGCCTACGGAGCGCCAGGTCATCGCCACCTGCCCGAGATCCGCCAGACCCTGGAAACGGTGCTGGGCAGGGAGGCTTCGCTGGTGTTCGTGCCTCATCTGGTACCGATGACGCGCGGCATGCAGGCAACGCTCTATGGGCGGTTGCTGGAACAGGATGTCGACCTGCAGCGGCTGTACGAGGAACGCTACGCCGGCGAGCCGTTCGTGGACGTGCTTCCTCCCGGTTCGCATCCGGAAACCCGCACCGTGCGGGGCACCAACCTGTGCCGGGTCGCGGTGCACCAGCCGCAGGGCGGTCAGACCGCGCTGGTGCTGTCAGTCATTGACAATCTCAGCAAGGGCGCCGCTTCGCAGGCGGTGCAGAACATGAACTTGATGCTGGGACTGGAGGAAACCGCCGGCCTGGACGACATCGCCGTGCTGCCTTGAGAAAGGCGGCGCGAACCCGCATGATTGACTGTATGCTCGATAAACAGGACAATTTTGGTCCGAGTTCAAATTTCCGGAGGCAGCCCCAATGAGCGAACCGGCCATCGACTTCGACAACCCGTTGATCTTCACCGACAGCGCGGCCACCAAAGTGCGCGAGCTGATCGAGGAAGAGAACAACGAACAGTTGAAGCTTCGCGTCTACGTGGCGGGCGGCGGCTGTTCCGGCTTCCAGTACGGTTTCACCTTCGACGAGAACATCGAGGATGGTGACACCACCATGGAGAAGAACGGCGTCACCCTGGTGGTGGACCCGATGAGCGTGCAGTACCTGATGGGTGCCGAGATCGACTACGTGGAAGGCATCCAGGGTGCGCAGTTCGTGATCCGCAACCCGAACGCCAGCACCACCTGCGGCTGCGGTTCCTCGTTCTCGGTCTGACCGCACCGAGTTACCGTTTCATCAGAAAGGCGGCTTCGGGCCGCCTTTCTGATTTCTGGTGTAGGGTGCTCAGAGCGCAGCGATGCGCACCATCCGGTTCACCGCCCCGGATAAACCGCCCCCAGTATCACCCTGCCTTCAGCTCCGGTTACCCCCGGTTCATTCCCTGGCCTGCCCGCCACGGTTTCCCTCGCCAGCCAGGCAAAGCCTGCTGCCTCCACCCAGCTCGGTTCCACGCCCAGCGCGTCGGTGGTCAGTATCCGTCTGCCGGGAAGCAGTTGCTGCAGATTTCGGAGCAATGTGTGGTTGTACGCGCCACCGCCGCACAAATAGACAGCGTCGGTCCGGGGTGCCCAGCGGTCGAGGGCATCGGCCACCGTACGCGCCGTGTACATGCATAACGTGGCCATGACGTCATGCGGGCCCAGAGGTGCCTCGGGCTCACTCAAATGCCGCTTGAGCCACTCCGCGTTGAAGAGTTCCCGCCCGGTGCTCTTCGGCGGTTGTGCTGCAAGGTAAGGTTCCTTCAGGAGCCGTTCCAGCCAGCTTTGGGAAACCGCTCCGGCGGCGGCCAGCGTGCCGGCGTCGTCGTAGGGGCGATCGAAGCGCTGCTGTGCCCAGAGATCCATCAGCACGTTGGCGGGTCCGGTATCAAAGCCGGTGACCGCTCGCCCGGCCCGGGCCGGCAGGATGCTGATATTGGCGATGCCTCCCAGGTTCACCACCACGCTCGGCTCCTCGCTCCCGAAGAACGCCTGGTGAAAGCCGGGAGCCAGCGGTGCCCCCTGGCCACCGGCGGCCATGTCCCGTCGCCGGATATCCGCAACGGTGGCAATGCCGGTGCGGTGCGCAATCCGGTTGGGGTCGCCGATCTGGAGGCTGTTCGCCCATCGGCCCAACGGGGCATGCCAGACGGTCTGGCCGTGCGAGCCGATGGCGGTGATGTCGCGCGCCCGGGTCTGCGCCAGTTCCAGCAGCGCCAGCACGGCATCGGCCAGCGTCTCGCCCACCGCCGCATCCAGTTCGGCGATCTCGGCCACAGGCGTCGTCGCGTCGACGTCCAGCAGCCGCCGGCGGATCTCGGCCGCATACGGGTAGCCGAGGACCTTCAGCAACTCCGGCCGGTTGCCGTCGAAGCGGACCAGCGCGGCATCGACCCCGTCCATGCTCGTCCCGGAAATCAACCCGATATACAACGCGTCATCGACGCTCATGCTTATCACTCCTTCCCGTGTAGTGGCGATGCGTATCGGTGGCTTCGGTCGGGCCGGGAATGGTGGTATGCCTGCGGACACGCCGTAAACCCATCCTTGGGGGCTTGTCGGCCGGGTCCCTCCGGCCGACAGTCCGCAGGCATACCACCATTCCCGGCCTTGCAGCGGTGGCCGCCGCAACAGGTGACCCCGAGCTGGGCGTAGGGACTGCCACCCGTCCGGCAGAGCGGGATAAAGCAGAGCCACCATACCCAGGCCTCCGGCGGGAGGTTTGCTTCCGGACTGTCGGCGAGAGGGACCTCGCCGACAAGCCCCCATGGATGGGTTTACGGCGTGTCCGGAAGCAAACCTCCCGCCGGAGGCCCGATCGAAGCCACCGATACGCATCGCCGCGCTCTCAGCACCCTACTCCAAAACGCGATCTTCCGGCAGTCGTCCTGCTGAATCATTTTCCGTTAGAATCCCCGCTTCGAATCGAGGAGGTAGGTCATGGTGGCCATTAGTGAAGTCCTGGCCGAACTGCGGCGGGGCACGGACGAGATCCTGGTGGAAAGCGAGCTGGAAGAGCGGCTCAAGGCCGGTCGGCCGTTGCGGATCAAGGCGGGGTTCGATCCCACCGCGCCGGACCTGCACCTCGGCCACACTGTGCTCATCAACAAGTTGCGGCAGTTCCAGGATTTCGGCCACGAAGTCTACTTCCTCATCGGCGACTTCACCGGCATGATCGGCGACCCCAGCGGCAAGAGCGCCACCCGCCCCCCGCTGACGCCGGAGGAAGTGAGAGTGAACGCCGACACCTATCGAGAACAGGTGTTCAAGATCCTCGATCCGGACAGGACGCGGGTCGTGTTCAACTCCGAGTGGATGGGCAAGTTCACCGCTGCCGACATGATACAGCTTGCTGCCAAGCACACCGTGGCGCGCATGCTGGAGCGGGACGATTTCCACAAGCGCTATAGCAGCAACCAGTCCATTGCCATCCACGAGTTCCTCTATCCGCTGGTGCAGGGCTACGACTCCGTTGCCCTGCAGGCCGATGTCGAGCTGGGCGGAACTGACCAGAAATTCAACCTGCTGGTGGGGCGTCAGTTGCAGCAGCAGTATGGCCAGGCGGCCCAGGTCATCATGACAGTGCCCATCCTGGAAGGGCTGGACGGTGTGCAGAAAATGTCCAAGTCGCTCGGCAACTACGTCGGTATCCAGGATGCACCGGACGACATGTTCGGCAAGCTCATGTCCGTCTCCGACGACCTCATGTGGCGCTACTTCGAGTTGCTCAGCTTCCGCCCCATCAGCGAGATCGAGGCTTTCAGGAAGCGCGTCGTCGCCGGCGAAAACCCGCGGGACATCAAATTCCTGCTTGGCGAGGAACTGGTCGACCGCTTCCATGGCACCGGCGCCGGCCGGGCCGCACGGGATGCCTTCATCGCACGTTTCCAGCAAGGCGCGATGCCCGACGAGATGCCGGAGCGCCAGGTCCAGGCCGAAGGCGAAGGCGTCCCGCTGTCGGCGCTGCTGCGTCTCGCCGGTCTGGTGGAATCGACCAGCGAAGGCAACCGCATGATCGGGCAGGGGGCGGTGCGGATTGACGGCGAACGTGTGGACGATCGCAGCCGGCTGATTCCGGTCGGAGCGGACCACATCGTCCAGGTGGGCAAGCGGCGGTTCGCCCGCGTGAGTGTGGTGGCAAAAAGCGCTTGACCGGGGGCGTACCGAAGCGTACAGTTCGCCGCCTTGCCACCGTGAAGCCACGATGACAGGCGGTCCGGAAGGAGCCCGGAGCGGACGTTCAAAAAGGAGTTGACGGGTTGCATGGAGACTCTATAATGCGCCCCTCGCTGGACGGGAGTTTGGTCTGGCGGCCCTCGCTGGAGGGGGTTTGACAAAGCGGAGACAGGCGCTACAATGCGCGTCCCGCA
>JBJHBJ010000068.1:0-20207 GCA_050485425.1 Ectothiorhodospiraceae bacterium
ATTGTCACATAGGGCATATCGTTGCTCCCGCCGTTACCGGGTGGGGCCGGTCACTCGCCGTTGGCGACCAGGGCCGGCAGCACGTCCGCAGCGCAGCCGGTCAATCGGTATTGTACGCAGTGCGAGAGTTCCGTCAGCTCCGGATTGATCTCGACGGTAGGCGTGCCTCTCCGTGCCGCCATGATCACCGGTTCGGCGATGTAGGGGAAGACGCTGGTGGTACCGATAGAAAAAACCATGTCGAAGCCGCGGGCAAGCGCTTCATCGAGCCGATCCAGCTCACGCATCGGCAGGGCTTCGCCGAACAGGACTACATCCGGGCGCAGTACCGAGCCGCACTGGGGGCACATCGGTGGGATATCCAGGGTTTTCCAGTCGCTTTCGCTGTCACGGTGTGCGCAGCGCGTGCAGACCAGTGTGCCCGTGTTGCCGTGGATCTCGATCACGTCCTTGCTGCCGGCGGCACGGTGCAGGCCGTCCACGTTCTGGGTCAGTACCGTGGCGCCGGCCAGGGAGGCAATGGCCCGGTGGCCGGCGTTGACCACCGGCGTACCGCGGCGTTGCGCGATGCGTATCAGTTCGCGCCAGGTGACGTCCGGGCGTGTTTCCAGCATTTGGCCGGACAGCGCCAATTCGTAGGGAATGCCGTCCTCGGTCACGCCGCCGGCGTAGACACCGCCGTTGCCCCGGTAGGTCGGGAGTCCGGAGGCAACGGACATGCCCGCACCGGTGATGAACAGGACGCGTTCGGATTGCCGCAGCAGGGCGGCGACTTCCTTCATGGCGTCGCTGGAAGAGGCGGAGGTTCGCATACCGGATTTCCCGTTCACTGTAGCGTGCGTCACCCTTCAGCAGGATACTGGCGCCGAACGGGGCTTTCCAGTCGTTCAGTCCATGATCGTCAGCTTGCCGTCATCCAGACGCAGGCAGCGGTGGACCGGAGGTAGCCGGCTCCTGTCATGGGCGATGACCAGCAGAGAGCGCTTGCCGATCCAGGGCTCGATATCCCGGAGCAGTAGCCGTTCGGTGGCCTGATCCAGCCCCTCGGTGGGTTCGTCGAGCAGCAGGACCGGGGCGGGCTTCAGCAGGGTTCGCGCCAGTGCCAGCCGGCGTGCCTGGCCACCCGAGAGACCGCTGCCGGATTCGCCCAACCAGGTGGAAAGCCCGCCGCGATGCTCGATTTCATCGGCCAGGTGCACCGCCTCCAGTGCGCCCCACAACCGGTCATCATCGGCTTGATCATCACCCAGCCGCAGGTTCATGGCCACCGTGCCGGCAAACAGTGTACTGCGCTGTCCCAACCAGGCGAACCACCGGTGCAGGCTTGCCTGTTCGGTGCCTGTCACGTCCTGCCCATCCAGCGTGACGCTGCCTTGCCAGGGGGCGGCTTCTCCCATGGCCAATGCGATCAGCGTGCTTTTGCCGGTACCACTGGGGCCAAGGACGGCGACACGCTCTCCTGCGCCAAGGGTGAAATCCAGACCCCTCAGGCAGAATGGCTGGTCCGCGCGGTAGCGGAAATGCACGTTGCTGAAAACCAGTTCCGGCGTTCCGCCGGGAACCGGGAGTGCAAGGCTCACCGGCGGTTCCGACGTCTCGCTGCCGGCCACCGATAACAGCCGGGCTGCCGACCAGCGAACCGAACCCAGCATATGGAAGGCCTGGGGCAGGGGCAGGAGGATCTCGGACAAGGCCAGCAGCCCCAGCAGGACGGCGACCATGATCGGGCCGTTCACAGCGTCGTCGGTTGCCAGGCCGGCGCCGATGTACAGTGCAAACCAGAGCGCCGACAGGGTCCCCAGGGAAATCAGGGCCTGGGAGCAGGCCTGTACGCTGGCAAGGCGCTGCTGCTGGCGACGCCGGCGCTGGTCCAGGTCGGCCAGGGCGGCTTGCCGGCGGGTCTGGGCGCCATAGACGCGCAATTCCGTGAGGGCCTGCAGGTCGCCAACCAGTTGCTCCCGCATGGCGCTGGTCAGGGCGCCGCTCCGGCGTGCTGCACGGGTGCTGAACCGGCGTGTCAGTGCGACGGCCAGCAGACTGGTGGGAACCACGGCGGCTGCAGCCACGAGCGCCATGGGCGCCGCGAGCCAGCCCAGAAAGAGCAGGCCACCGATACCGCCGAGAATGGCGACTGCCACCGGCCCGAAGACCCGCAGATAGAGGTGGTCGAGGGCATTGACGTCGGCGGTGATGCGGTTCAGCAGTTCGCCGTTGCGCAGGCGGTCGAGGTCCGCGGTGTTGAGCGGCAGCAGACGACGAAAGAACCAGACCCGCAGGTCGGCCAGGATGCGGAAAACGGCCTCATGATTGACCAGCCGCTCGCCGTAGCGGGAGACGGCCCGGCCGACCGCGAAGAAGCGGATGCCGGCGCCGGGACGGTAGATGTCCAGTTGGACCAGCGTGCCTGCGGCCAGCGCCAGCCCGGTGAGGCCAGTCGCGGTGATGAACCAGCCGCTCAGTGCCAGTAGTCCGAGGTTGGCGGCCGCGGTACACAGCATCAGCATGGCCCCGGCCACCAGCCAGCGTTTGCGTTGGCCGAGCAGGGCGATGAAGGGACGCAGCTCGCTCACGCGTCCGCTCCTTGGCCGGCAAGCCGCAGGTGGTGCCGCGCCCAGGGAAATTGCTGCGGCTGATGGGTGGCAATCAGCAGCGTGGTGCCGTTGCCGGCCAGTGCCTGAAGCGAGGCCAGCAACTGGGCGCGGCTGGCCGGATCCAGACTGGCGGTGGGTTCGTCCAGCAGCAGCATGCGTGGCTGACGCACCAGTGCTCTCGCCAGTGCTACCCGTTGCGCCTCGCCCCCGGAGAGGCCGACTCCCCGCTCGCCGACGGTGGTCTCCAGCCCATCCGGCAGCCGGTGCAGCATGTCGGCAATCCCGGCTTGCCCGGCCGCACGCCAGAGTTGATCGTCACCCGCATCAGGGCGGCCCAGGCAGAGGTTGTCGCGGATGCTGCCGGGCAGCAACTGCGGATTCTGCCCCAGCCATCCCAGATGCTGTTCCAGTGCGTCCGGGGCCAGTGACTGCAGTGGAACGCCGTTTACCCGCACCTCCCCATGTTCCGGCGCCAGCAAGCCCATGGCCGCGTAGAGGAGGCTGGTCTTGCCGCTGCCGCTGGGGCCCTCCAGCAGCAGGGTACCCCCGGCCGGGAGACGGAAACCGATCCCCCGGGCGAAGGGTGGCCGGTTGTCGTAACGCAAGGTGACATCGCGAAACTCCAGCGAGACGCCGTCGCCTGCATCCAGCGCGGACCCCGAGCGAGGCAAGGCCCGGGATTGTGTGGACAGCAGCGGAATCAGGTCCTCGGCAGCACCGGCAGCGCTGGCGCGATCGTGATAGTGGGTTGCCAGATCCCGCAACGGATTGAAGAAATCCGGCGCCAGCAGCAGGATGAACAGCCCCGCCTGCAGCGTCAGTGCGGGGGCCGGACCGAAGGTAATGAAATCCAGCAATCCCAGCCCGATATAGATGGCCAGCATGGCAATGGCCACCGAACTGAAGAATTCCAGTACGGCCGAGGAGAGGAAGGCGATTCGCAGCACCCGCATGGTGCGGATGCGGTATTCATCGGCTCCCTCCGCCAGTTCTCCGGCAACCTGTTCCCCACGGCCGAAGTGTTTCAGTGTGGCGAGACCCTGGATCCGGTCCAGAAACCGGCTGCTCAGCCGGGCCAGTGCCTGGAACTGGTCGCGGTTGGCGCTGGCCGCGCCCATGCCCACCAGTGCCATGAACAGTGGAATCAATGGTGCCGAGAGGAGCAACAACAGCCCTGCCAGCCAGTCCTGCAGGGCGACGGCAAGAACGATGGCGAACGGCACTGCCACCGCGACGAAGCGCTGAGGAAGATAGCGGGCCACGTACTGGTGCATGGCATCGATCTGCTCAAGCGCCGCGGAAGCCAGTTGTCCGGTGTCGCGGTCGCGCAACGGTGCCGGGCCGAGGGCGTGGAGGTGTTCGACGAGATGCCGGCGTAGCGCCGACGTCACCTGATGCCCCGCGCGGGCGCCGAGCCAGTCCCTGGTCGCCTGAAGCGCCACTCGCAGCAGGATGACGGCGGCGAGCAGGGCCATGCCATCGAGGATGTCGCTGCGGCCGGCTCCGTGGAGCAGCACTTCGATGACCAGGGAGGCAATCAACCAGGCCTGGGGGATCAGCAGCAGCCCGTTCAGCAGGCCGCACAGCATGGTCGCCAGCAATGTGCCGCGCGCCACGGCCGTCCGGTCCCGGAGCCAGAGGCGGACGGCGGCCGCATCTGCCGGGGCTGGTCCCCCGGCGAGAGCAGTGACGTCGGCTTCGGTTTCTGTGGCTTGTGTCATCCGTGGAGATCAGTGAGCAACCGCCCCGGCGGCCTGCCGGGGCGGTGTTGGAGGCGGCTCAATGATAGCCCACCGAGTCCCGGGTCACTTTCCCACGAAATACATAGTAGTTCCAGGTGGTGTAGCCGAGGATGATGGGGATGGTGAACATCACGCCCAGCAACAGGAACAGTTGCGAATTGGGCGAGGCGGCCGCGTCCCACAGACTGATGTCCGGCTGAATCACATTGGGCCACAGGCTGATTGCCAGGCCGGTATAGCACAGCACGAACAGCCCCAGGGCACACAGGAAGGGCAGATAATCCCGGCGGTTGCGAATGGCGTGGACCATCAGCACGGCCAGCAGCACGGTGATGATGGGGACCGGAGCAAAGTACAGGGTATTGGGGAGCGTGAACCAGCGTTCGGCAATGCTCTCCCGCATCAGCGGTGTCCACACGCTGACCACGGCGATGAAGACCAGCACCAGCACCATCAGCCGCTGGGCGATGCCATAGGCCCAGTCGCGGGTTTCATCCACGGTTTTCATGATGATCCAGCCACAGCCGATGAGCGCGTAACCGGCCATCAGTCCGAAACCGGTCATGATGCTGAACGGCGTGAGCCAGTCGAACATGCCGCCGACGTAGCGCGTCCCTTCCACCTCGAATCCCTGGATGAAGGCACCCAGCACCAGGCCCTGGGCAAAGGTGGCCGCCATGGAACCCACCGTGAAGGACAGGTCCCACAGCCATTTGGACTGCTTCGCCTTGAAGCGAAACTCGAAGGCAACGCCCCGGAAGATCAGTGCTACCAGCATGATCAGCACCGGGAAGTAGAGCGCGGGCAACACCACCGAATACACGAGCGGGAAGGCACCCAGCAGCCCGGCTCCGCCCAGGACCAGCCAGGTCTCGTTGCCGTCCCAGATCGGTGCCACGGTGTTCATCATGATGTCCCTGGCTTCCTCGTCTGGAGCGAAGGGGTAGAGAATCCCGACCCCCAGGTCGAATCCGTCCATCAACACGTACATGAATACGCCGAACGCAATGATGGCCGCCCAGATCAACGTCAGGTCGATGGTGATTTCCATGGCGGTTACTCCCGAGCGTCGATGTAGTGATCGGCTGCCGACATGGGCCGCGATGGCCGGCGCAGGTTCTCCGGCGTGGGTGCTTCCTCGGCCTCGGGGCCGCTGCGCACCAGTCTGCTGATGTAGTAGCCACCGGCGAAGAAGATCAGTGCATACACCACGATAAAGGAAATCAGCGATACAAAGGCCGCTCCGCCGGTCAGCGAGGGGGAGACGGCGTCCTCGGTGCGTATCAGCCCGTAAAGCACCCAGGGCTGTCGGCCCACCTCGGTGGTGATCCAGCCGGCCAGTACGGCGATAAACGGCATGGGCAGCATGAAGGTGCACATTCGCAGGAACCAGCGGGATTCGTAGAGCGTGCCCCGCCAGCGCAGGAACAGGCTGATCACCGCGACGGCCAGCATGAGCACGCCGATGCCCACCATCACGCGGAAGGACCAGAACACCACCGCCACCGGCGGGCGGTCCTCAGGCGCCCAGTCCTTCAGGCCGGGCACCACACCGCTGACGTCGTGCTTGAGGATCAGGCTTGCCAGCCCCGGGATGCCCACCTCGAAATGATTGGTCTCGGCCGCCTGGTCGGGGATGGCGAACAGCAGCAGCGGTACGTTGCTGTCCGTTTCCCAGTTACCTTCCATGGCCGCGACCTTCACCGGCTGGTGCTCCAGCGTGTCGAGGCCATGCAGGTCGCCGACCAGCACTTGCAGCGGCGCCATGATGGTTACCAGCCACAGGGTCATGGAGAACATCACCCTGGCGTATTCCCGGCTCTTGTTGCGCAGCAGGTACCAGGCGCTCACGGCGATGACGAAGAAACCCGTGGTCAGGAATGCGGCCAGCACCATATGTGCGAAGCGGTACGGGAAGGAGGGGTTGAAGATGGCCTGCAGCCAGCTGGTGACGTGGACGACGCCGTCGACCATCTCGATACCCGCGGGCGTCTGCATCCAGCTGTTGGCGGAGAGGATCCAGAACGACGAGATGAACGTGCCGATGGCCACCATCAGTGCCGCGAACAGATGCGCGCCTCGCGGCACCTTGTCGCGGCCGAACAGCAGTACGCCGAGAAAAGTGGCTTCCAGGAAAAAGGCGGTGACGACCTCGTAGCTCAGTATCGGTCCCATGAAGTTTGCCGAGGCATACGAAAACTCGCTCCAGTTGGTCCCGAACTGGAACGACATCACGATGCCGGAGACCACACCCATGCCGAAGGAGACGGCGAAGACCTTTATCCAGAACTTGGAAAGCTGAACGTAGATCGGGTTGTCGGTCTTGAACCACAGCGCCTCCAACACCGCAATGAACGATGCCAGGCCGATGGTGAAGGCGGGAAAGATGATGTGGAACGAGACGACGAAAGCGAACTGGATGCGGGAGAGTAGTACCGGATCGAACTCCATGGCCCCGTCCTTCTCTGACTCGTCATATCAAGGGGCATCATAATGCCTGGGGGCATGGCATACCATTGGACAGATTGTCTCAACCCGACGACGGGCCGCATGATGCGGTAAGGACGCCGGATGCGGACAAGGGCGCCGGGTAACCGCAGGGCGGTTCCCTAACGCCTGGCTGGCTGCGGATACGGCTGATTCAGTGGGAATTGCGATCCAGGCGAACGCTGCTGTTCCAGCCAGTTCTGCAGGGCTCCCTGGTGCAGTCCCAGCGTATCGGCGATGGTGCAGGGGTGATGTCCGCTGCGGTGCATGTAGAGTGCGATTCGGTGCAGTTCCACCGGCGATTTCCGTGCCATGGTTCGTACCTCGTGTCACTTGATGGTCCCCGGGACAGGTACCGCCGCCCGGGATCAGGCATCCGGCCCCTGCGTCTTCCCTGGACACGGACGCTACCGGCGGCGCATGTCCGAATGATGGCAGGGGCGTGACAATCCGGTGACGGGTGCCAGAAGCGTACCCGCAGCGGGCGGAGTGCAACCCAGAGGGCTTGGTGTACACTCACGTCCGTCCAGGCACCATGTCATGTTCCGATGACTGGAAGTCGGGACCAGAACAAGAGCAGCCGAGTGAGCGGGAAGATGATCCGGGTATTCCTTGCCGACGACCATACGATAGTGCGCGACGGGCTCAGGCAGATCCTGGCCGCGGAGACCGGCATGGAGGTGGTCGGCGAGTCCTGGGACGGGGAATCCACGCTGGACCGCCTCGGGCGGCTGGAATGCGACGTGCTGGTACTGGACATCTGCATGCCGCAGCCCAATGGCGTCGACCTCATCCGCCTTCTGCGGCAGCGACATCCCGCGCTGTCCGTTCTGGTGCTGAGCATGCATCCGGAGCGCCAGTATGCCGTGCGCTGCATGCGCGCCGGCGCCCGCGGCTACCTCGCCAAGACCATTGCCGCGGAGCAACTGGTGATGGGCATACGCAAAGTCGCCGCGGGGGAGGTCTTCCTGAACGCGGAGCTGACCCAGGAACTGGCCCTGAACATGCTGACCGAGGAGCAGAAGGAGCCCCACACCCTGTTGTCCCGGCGGGAGATGGATGTCTTCATGCGGCTGGTTCGTGGGCTCACGGTCGGACAGATTGCCGACAATCTGGGCGTATCGGTGAAGACCGTCAGCACCCACAAGGCGCGGATTCTCCAGAAGATGCAGATGGACAGCGTCGCGGCGCTGGTGCGCTATGCCCTGGAGCACGGTCTGCTGGCCGAACAGGGCTGAACTGTCGGGGCGGGTCTGACCCCGCTGATCAAAGCACCCCTCGAAGCAACTCCCGCCGATGATATACTCCAACGCTGTTTTCCATTGAGACCGGTGGTCCGATAGAGGATCACCGCAGCCCACAGGACTCCAACATGCGCTTTGAAGGTACCGAGAAATACGTTGCCACCGGCGACCTCACCATGGCGGTCAACGCCGCCGCCACGTTACGCCGCCCGTTGCTGATCAAGGGCGAACCGGGCACCGGCAAGACGCTGCTGGCGGAAGAGGTCGCACGCGGCCTGGGCCTGCCGTTCTACGAGTGGCACATCAAATCCACCACCAAGGCCCAGCAGGGGCTGTACGAATACGACGCGGTCTCCCGCCTGCGTGATTCGCAGCTGGGTGATCCCCGGGTGAACGATATCGCCAACTACATCGTGAAGGGGTCGCTGTGGCACTGCTTCGAGAGCGACGTCCAGCCGGTACTGCTGATCGACGAGATCGACAAGGCGGATATCGAGTTCCCCAACGACCTGCTCCGCGAACTGGACCGGATGGAGTTCTTCGTCTACGAGACCCAGCAGGTAGTGAAGGCGCGTCACCGGCCGGTGATCATCATCACCAGCAACAACGAAAAGGAACTGCCGGACGCGTTCCTGCGCCGCTGCTTCTTTCACTACATCAGTTTCCCCGACAAGGACGTCATGGCGCAGATCGTCAACGTGCATTTCCCCGACCTGAAGCGGGAACTGCTGCGTGAGGCCATGGAGCTGTTCTTCGAACTGCGGGACGTCCCCGGCCTGAAGAAGAAGCCGTCCACCTCCGAGCTGCTGGACTGGCTGAAACTGCTGCTGGCCGAGGACGTCTCCGCCGAGACGCTGCGGGAGAACACACAGCGGAAGCTGCTGCCGCCGCTCTACGGCGCGTTGCTGAAGAACGAGCAGGACGTGCAGTTGTTCGAGCGGCTGATGTTCATGTCCCGGCGGAAGGATGCCTGAGGGCAGGGCATTCCCGGGACCATCTGCTGCGGCAAGGGTAGGTTTCCATGCTGATTGATTTTTTCTACGAACTGCGGAAGGCCGGACTGAAGGTCACCGTCACCGAGTTCCTGAGCCTGCTCGAGGCGATGGAGCACCGGGTGGCCGTGTGCAGCGTCGAGGATTTCTACTATCTCTCCCGTGCCGCGCTGATCAAGGATGAAACCCAGTTCGATCGCTTCGACCAGGTGTTTGGCCATTATTTCAAGGGCCTGGAACTGCTCTCCGAGGATCCCGCAACCGAGATCCCCGAGGAATGGCTGCGAGCGCTCGCCGAACGCATGCTGACCGAGGAAGAAAAGGCGCAGATCGAGTCTCTGGGCGGCTGGGACAAGCTGATGGAGACGTTGCGCAAGCGGCTGGAGGAGCAGCAGGAACGCCACGAGGGCGGTAACAAATGGATCGGTACCGGCGGTACCTCGCCGTTCGGTGCCAACGGCTACAACCCGGAAGGGGTGCGGATCGGCCAGAAGGAGTCACGTCACCGGCGCGCGGTAAAGGTCTGGGACAAGCGGGAGTTCCGGAACCTGGACAGTTCCAGGGAGATCGGCACGCGTAACATCAAGGTCGCGCTGCGTCGCCTCCGGCAGTTTGCCCGCCAGGGGGCTGCCGATGTCCTGGACCTGGACGATACCATCCGGTCTACGGCGCGTAATGCCGGCCATCTGGACCTGAAGCTGGTACCGGAGCGGCATAATGCGGTCAAGGTGCTGCTGTTTTTCGATGTCGGCGGCTCCATGGACGATCACATCCGGATATGCGAGGAACTGTTCTCCGCCGCACGGATGGAGTTCAAGCACATGGAGTACTTCTACTTCCACAACTGCCTGTACGAGACGGTGTGGAAGGACAGCCGCCGGCGCCACCAGGAAACGCTGTCCACGCTGGATGTACTGCATACCTACGGGCCGGACTACAAGGTGATCTTCGTCGGCGACGCCACAATGAGTCCTTACGAGATCGTCTATCCCGGCGCCAGTGTCGAGCACTGGAACGAGGAGGCCGGTGCGGTCTGGATTGAGCGCGTGCGCGCCACCTGGCCGAAGATGATCTGGCTCAACCCCGAGCCACAGCAGCGCTGGGGCTATACACACTCGATCCAGATCATTCGCGATCTGGTGGGTGATCACATGTACCCGCTGACGCTGGAAGGGCTGGAAGACGGCATGCGGTTCCTGAGCCGCTGACAAGAGCCAGCCCGGATAGCGCACCCAGGCGCTAGGGAGCCTCTGATCTATTCCCATAGGTCTCTGCGGAGCCATTGCCGGCGGGCTGCGCCTTGCCCACGGGCAGGCTGCAAAGCCAAAGCCCTTGGGAATAGATCAGAGGCTCCCTAGGCCCGGTGCCGTTGCCGGTCCTCGTCCGGCTCGGCCTGGCGCTTGGCTTCTTCGATCACGTTGTCGCGTACCCGATCCAGCAACGCGGCCAGCGTGTCCAGTTCCTCGCTGGAGAGCACGCCGAAAAGGCGGGCGGTCCAGCCCTCGTGGTCCCGGGCCATGGCCTGGAACAGTGTTTCGCCTGCCGGCGTCATGTCGATATGGCTGACCCGGCGGTCCTGTTTGCAGGGGGTCCGTCGCAGCAGCCCATCCGACTCCATGCGGTCGATCAGGCGTGTGATGTTGCCCTTGGAGGCAACCAGGCGCTGGGCCAGCGTCTTGGTGCTGAGCCCGCCAGCTCCCGCGTGGGCAAGCTGCGCCAGCACGTCGAAGCGGGAGAGGGAGCAGTCGTAACCGGTACGGAACTGGTCGTTCATGACCTGTTCCACGCGCTTGGAGCACTTCAGTAGCTGAAGCCAGGCCCGGAGGGCCTGCTTGCTGCGGGTTGGCTGCATGCCATTGCCGTTGCTGCCAGCGACGATGGAGAGGTTGTCGTCCTTCATTTTGCTAGGCTCCCTGCCTGTCATCGGAGATCATGCCATTCGTCAGCCATGCCCGGAACGCCGAGCCGGCGGATCGAATGGCGCAGATGAAATACAAAACTGTAATTTGTTGCTTTGGCATGATAGCAGCACAGTCAAACACTGCGCCATCCGAATGGGTGCATTGGACATTTCCCACCTCCCGGCAGCTTCGCGTCGTTGTCCGCTGATCGGACGCAGCCGCTCAGGGGTGCTCCAACGCCTCCCAGCGCTCAAAGGCCCGTTCCAGCTCGGCCTCCACCACTGCCAGGCGATCCGTGGTCTGCTGGATCACGTCCGGCGTCTGCTGGTAGAAGGCCGGGTCGGACAGTGTCTCGCTCAGCGATTGCTGCTCCGTCTCCAGCTCTTCGATCAGGGCGGGCAGTTGTTCCAGCTCCCGCTGGTCCTTGTAGCTGAGCTTTGTCCGTGCGGGGGGAGCGCTGCCCGCCGCTGCAGGACGTGCCGGCGATGGGGCCGGTTGTGGGCGGTTGTCCGGCAACGGCGTCACGCTGGGGCGCTGGCGCAACCAGTCGCTGTAGCCGCCAACGTATTCCCGGACCCGGCCCCCGCCCTCGAAGACCAGGGAACTGGTGACCACGTTATCCAGGAAAGCGCGGTCATGGCTGACCAGCATGACCGTACCCTGGAAATCCACCAGCAACTGCTCCAGCAATTCCAGGGTTTCCATGTCCAGATCGTTGGTGGGCTCGTCCAGCACCAGCAGGTTGGCGGGACGGGTGAACAGGCGTGCCAGCAACAGGCGATTGCGTTCGCCGCCGGAGAGCGCGGTAATCGGTCCGCGCGCCTGGTCCGGCGTGAACAGGAAGTCCCGCAAATAACTCATGATGTGCCGGCCCTGGCCGTTCACGGTCACGTTCTCGCTGCCGCCGGACACGTTCTCCGCCACCGAGCGCGTTTCGTCCAGTTGTTCCCGCAGTTGGTCGAAGTAGGCGATTTCCAGGTTGGTACCGAGACGAACCGTACCGCTGTCCGGCGCCAAACGGCCGAGCAGTATGTTGAGCAGGGTGGTCTTGCCGCTACCGTTAGGACCGATCAGGCCGATCTTGTCGCCGCGCATGATGGTGGTGGACAGCCCGCTGATCAGCGGCTGGCCGTCGAAGCCATGATGCAGGCCTTCGGCACGGACCACGAGCTTTCCGGAGCGCTCGGCGCTCTGCAGATCGAAGCTGGCGTTGCCCTGGCGTTCACGCCGCGCGGCGTTTTCCCGCCGCATGGCCTGGAGTGCGCGTACACGGCCCTCGTTGCGGGTGCGCCTTGCCTTGATGCCCTGGCGTATCCAGGCTTCCTCGCGGGCGAGTTCCCGCTGGAACTGCTGTCGTGCCTTTTCCTCGGCCGCCAGTTCATCCTCCCGCACCTGCAGGTAGCGTTGGTAGTCCCCCGGATAGCTGCGCAGTGTGCCCCGGTCCAACTCGACGATGCGCGTGGCGAGCCGCTGCAGGAAGGCCCGGTCATGGGTAATGAAGAGTAGGGCTCCACTCCAGTCGAGCAGCAGTTCCTCCATCTGCCGAATGGCGTCCACGTCAAGGTGGTTGGTTGGTTCGTCCAGCAACAGCAGGTCCGGTTGCTGGACCAGCGCCTGCGCCAGTAGTGCCCTGCGTCCGACACCGCCGGAGACCTGCCGCAACGGCGTGTCGTCCGGTAGTGCCAGGCGGCTGATGGCGGCCTCCACACGCTGGTGCATGGTCCAGCCGTCGCGGGCCTCCAGCTGCTGCTGCACGCGTTCCATCTCCGCCAGGGCGTCGGCGGCTGCATGGTTCTCTGCGACATCCATGGACAACTGATGGTAGCGTGCCAGCAAGTGGCCGAGTTTCCCGAGCCCGTCGGCGACCAGGTCGTAGACGGTGCCCGGATAGTCCCGCGGTAGCTCCTGGGGAAGCCGCGCTACCCGCGCTCCGGGCCTGAGCAGCAATTCGCCGTCATCCGGATGTATCTCGCCGGCGATCACTTTCATCAGCGTGGACTTGCCGGCGCCGTTGCGGCCGAGCAGGCACACACGCTCGCCGGGTTCGAGGGAGAAATCGGCGTGGTCCAGTACCGGGGCGGCACCGAAACTGACAGTCAGGTTGCGGGCATGAAGCAGCAAGGGGGGATCCTGTCGGCTGAAATGGGTATGGTAGTCTACCATTCAGGGCCCGGCAGCGCGGAAATCCACCTGGCGGGAACGATCTGGCAGCCTTTCGAACGTGGCACCTTCTTCCTTGAGCCACGCTGATATGACAATACTTTCGAAAAGGCCAAAAAAATGAGGATGGAACCCGGCGTGCCCTCGGGACGTATGCTTCAGGACGTCTCGCGCCGTAATACGATAACCGGACGCAAGTAGCGCACTTTCGGGGACAGGTATCAGCTTTGCAGCAGAAATGTGACGTGGCGGACCTCCGCATCGGTATGTATGTCGCCAGCCTGGACCGTCCCTGGCTGGAAACGCCGTTCCTGTTCCAGGGCTTCTTCATCAATACCGAGGAAGAGTTGCAGCAGGTGCGGGACACCTGCCGTTTCGTGTTCGTGGACGTGGAGCGTTCAACCGTCCCGGTGCCGGTCGCGGCGGTGCCGAAGCAGCCGCCCCCGGTGCAGGACCTGGCGGAATTCCGCAGTGCGCTTGGCCGCGCCGCCCGGGTACGGGAGCGCTCGCGGGATTACCTCAGGAACGTGTTCGACGACGTCCGGCTTGGGCACAGTGTAGATACCGACGAAGCGCGGGATGTGGTCTCCGGACTGGTGCGCTCGATTACCACCGACGCCAACGCTGCGATCTGGCTGACCCAGTTGAAGAACAAGGACGAGTACACCTCGCTGCACTGCCTCAACGTCTGCGTGCTGACACTGGCGTTCTGTCGCCACCTGGGCTACGGCGAGGAGGATCTGCAGATCATTGGCCTGGGGGCGCTGCTGCATGATATCGGCAAGACGAAAACGCCGCTGGAAATCCTGAACAAGCCCGACCGGC
Organism: Ectothiorhodospiraceae bacterium; assembly: GCA_050485425.1. Lineage (GTDB taxonomy): Bacteria > Pseudomonadota > Gammaproteobacteria > Nitrococcales > Aquisalimonadaceae > LSCE01. The sequence goes on from JBJHBJ010000068.1 coordinate 13,943, forward strand.
TGACGCCGGACGAGTTCAAGGTGATGCAGCGTCATCCGGAGGATGGCTACCTCATCATCAAGGAAGCGGGGCGTGTGCCGGAACAGTCCCTCCATATCATCCGTCATCATCACGAGCGCGTGTCCGGGGACGGTTATCCGGCCGGCCTGTCCGGGCAGGAGCTGGACAAACCCCTGCTGGCCGCGTCCATTGCCGATGTCTACGATGCGATCAGCAGCGACCGGGTGTATCACCGGGCCTTGCCCACCGATGTCGCATTGCGCGTCATGTACGAAGACGCCGAACACTCCTTCGGCAAGCACCTGATGGAGGAATTCATCCGCTGCGTCGGCATCTATCCGGTGGGCAGCCTGGTCGAGCTGGGCAGCGGTGCGCTGGGCGTGGTGGTGGATGCCGGCACCGACACCCGGCTGCTGCCGAAGATCATGCTGGTCCGCGACTACGACGGTACCGTCCGCCGGACCGCGGCGCTGGTGGATCTGGCATCCCGCTCCCGGGGTGGTTCCGCAGCCGACTGGACCATCAGACGGGTGGTGAGTCCCAGCGACGTGGGGCTGGATCCGCACAAGCTGCTGCTTGGGGTCTCGCCGGTGGAAGCGATGACCGGGTAGCACCTTGCCACGAACAACGACCGATCCGGAATGCTGCGAACTGCTGTTACGGGATACTAGCTTGCGGTGTTTTCGGCCTGTTCCAGCGCGTCGGCCGCCTGCATCCACTGTTCCTCGATCTGATGCAGTTCCTGCAGCAACTGTCCTTGCTCGAAGAGCAGGGTCTGGAGCTGCTCCCGGCTGGCCTCCTCATACAGTGCCGGTGCCGCCAGTTCGTCCTCAAGTTCGCCGCGACGCTGCTCCAGGCGGTTCAATCGTTGTTCCAGCTTGCGGACGTTCTCCCGCAAGGGCAACAGCGCCTGGCGCCGCTGCGCCTCCTGCCGGCGCTGTTCTCTGCGGTCGGACGCGGTTGTCCGCTCGGCAGGACGCTCCTCGGTGCTGGCGCGCTCGTTCGCCGGCTGACGGCGTGAGGCCAGCCAGCGGGCGTAGTCGTCCAGGTCGCCCGTGAATTCGTCGACCACGCCATCGGCCACCAGGTAGAGCTGATCGGTCGTCATGCGCAGCAGGTGCCGGTCATGGGCAATCACCACCAGTGCGCCGTCGAAGGATTGCAGCGCCATGGCCAGGGCGTGGCGCATGTCCAGATCCAGGTGGTTGGTAGGTTCGTCCAGCAGCAGGACGTTGGGCCGACGATAGACCAGCAGTGCCAGGACAAGACGCGCCTTCTCGCCACCCGAGAGTGGCGCCACCGCCGCCAGCGCGGCATCCCCGTGAAAACCGAAGCCGCCAAGAAAATCCCGCAACTGCTGTTCGGTGGCCCGCGGGTCCAGCCGTTGCAGATGCAGCAACGGTGAGGCGTCGGGGTCGAGCTGTTCGACCTGATGCTGGGCGAAATAGCCGATCACCAGATCCTGGGCAGTATGGCGGTCTCCCGCCAGCATCGGCTGCATGCCGGCCAGTGTGCGCACCAGCGTCGATTTTCCGGCGCCATTGGGACCAAGCAGACCGATGCGGTCGCCCGGGGAAAGCTGCAGGTTCACCGCTTCCAGGATTCGCGCCCCGGGATAGCCCGCCGTCCCACTCTCAAGTTGGAGGAGGGGGTTGGGCAGTTTCTCCGGCGGCAGAAAGCGGAAGCTGAAGGCCTGGTCTTCCTGCACCGGCGCGACGACTTCCATGCGTTCCAGAGCCTTGATCCGGCTCTGGGCCTGGCGTGCCTTGGTGGCCTTCGCCCGGAATCGGTCGATGAACTGCTGCAAGCGGGCACGCTCCTCCTGCTGTCGTTGGTGCAGGGCCTGCTGCTGTTCCAGCCGTGCGGCACGCTGACGCTGGAAACCAGAGTAGTTGCCGGTGTAGCTCTGCAGCCGGCCTCCCTCCAGGTGCAGGATGCGCCGGCAGACCGCATCCAGGAAATCCCGGTCGTGAGAGATCAGCAGCAGGGTGCCCTGGTAGCCGTTCAACCAGTCCTGCAGCCACAGAACGGCATCGAGGTCCAGGTGGTTGGTGGGTTCGTCCAGCAGCAGCAGATCGGATCGACACATCAGTGCCTGGGCGAGGTTCAGGCGCATGCGCCAACCGCCCGAAAGAGTGGAAACGGCCTGCTGCTCCTGGCCGGAACGAAACCCCAGGCCATGCATCAATCGGGCGGCACGGGCGTGTGCATCATAACCACCGATGGATTCCAGACGGCCGTGCAGGCTTGCGATGCGCTGCCCGTCATCGGCCTGCTCGGCCTCGCCTAGCGCATGCTGGACCTCGCGCAGTTCCCGGTCTCCGTCCATGACATAATCCAGGGCAGGCCGCGGGTCCGGCGGCGTCTCCTGGGCCACATGGGCGGTGACCAGCCGCGGAGGCAAACGGCATTCACCGGCGTCCGGCTGGAGTTCGCCGCGTATCAGGCTGAACAGGCTGGATTTGCCGCTGCCGTTGGCGCCGACCAGGCCAACGCGCTCGCCGGCATGAACGCTCAGCGACGCGTCTGCTATCAGCAACTGCGGACCACGCCGCAGGGAGAGATTGACCAGGTTCAGCATGGCCGCGAGTCTATCAGGGGAGAGGAATCACGGAAATCGGATTCAAGGAAACACTGATAAATTCTCGTGCTCGCGTTACAGTCGGATTATTCACCCAGGGCACTGTCGCACGCCACCGCAGGTAGAATCACGACCCGCGGCGGCCTTGCTTCTGGCCAGGAACGAACACTGGTCTCGAGCGCGAACGTGAGACGCCATCAGTATTTCCTCAAGGATTGAGCATGAACAAGCACTACCCGCATCTGTTCCAGCCCTTGAATCTGGGCTTCATGGCACTGAGAAACCGTGTGCTGATGGGGTCGATGCATACCGGTCTGGAGGATCGCCGCAAGGACTACGAAAAGCTGGCGGTGTACTTCGCCGAGCGTGCCCGCGGTGAGGTCGGGCTGATCGTTACCGGCGGCATCGCCCCGAACAGGGTCGGCTGGCTGGCTCCGTTCTCCGGCAAACTGACCAATCGCATGGAACTGGGGCGGCACCGTCTGGTGACCACCGCGGTTCACGATGAAGGCGGCAGGATCTGCATGCAGATCCTGCATGCCGGCCGTTACGCCTATCATCCTTTCAGCGTTGCTCCGTCCGCGGTCAAGTCCCCGATCAATCCGTTCCGGCCGCGTGCGCTCGGCCGACACGGTGTGGAGCGGCAGATTCGCGCTTTCGTGCGCTGTGCCTCCCTGGCGCGGGAGGCGGGCTACGACGGCGTCGAGATCATGGGCTCCGAGGGCTACCTGATCAACCAGTTCCTGGTTCCCAGGACCAATACCCGCACCGACGAATGGGGCGGCAGCGTCGAGCATCGCCTCCGCTTCCCGGTGGAGATCGTGCAGCGAATCCGCGAAGCCGTGGGTCACGATTTCATCATCATCTATCGTCTCTCCATGCTGGACCTGGTGGAGGAAGGCAGTTCCTGGGAAGAGGCGGTGCAACTGGGACGGGCTGTGGAACATGCCGGGGCCACCCTGATCAATACGGGCATCGGCTGGCACGAGGCGCGGGTGCCGACGATCCAGACGTCCGTGCCGCGCGCAGCCTTCAGCTGGGTGACCGCGCGGATGAAGCAGGAACTGCGCATACCGCTGATTGCCACCAACCGCATCAACATGCCCGACGTAGCCGAGCGCATACTGGCGGATGGACAGGCGGACATGGTGTCCATGGCAAGGCCCATGCTGGCGGATCCGGACTGGGTCAGGAAAAGCCGCGAAGGCCGGACGGCGGAAATCAACACCTGCATCGCCTGTAACCAGGCCTGCCTCGATCATGTCTTTCGGCGGCGCCGGGCCACCTGCCTGGTGAATCCCCGTGCCTGCCACGAGACCGAACTCAATTTCGTGCGTACCCGCAAGCCGCGCCGTATCGCCGTGGTGGGTGCTGGACCGGCCGGCATGGCCTGCGCCAGCGTACTTGCGGAGCGCGGTCATGAGGTGAGCCTGTTCGAGGCTGCCGACCGCATTGGCGGCCAGTTCAACCTGGCCATGCGTATCCCCGGCAAGGAGGAGTTTGCCGAAACCCTGCGGTATTTCGACGAACAACTGAAAGTGAACGGCGTGGACGTCCGCCTGAGCCGGCGGGTCAGCGCCGATGATCTGCTGGCCGAGGATTTCGAAGTGTTCGTGCTGGCCACCGGCGTCACGCCCAGACGGCCGGACATCCCGGGGCTGGAACATCCTTCGGTGCTTTCCTACCTGGACGTGTTGCAGGGGCGGGTGGACGTGGGCAGGCGGGTCGCGGTCGTGGGGGCCGGCGGGATCGGCTTTGATGTCTGCGAGTTCCTGACACATGACACCGGGCTGAACGGGACGGATATCGGCAGCTGGCAGCGGGAGTGGGGCGTGGATCCGGAGATTTACCGCCGCGGCGGCCTGCGGCAGGCCAGGCCGATGCCGGCGGTGCGGGAAGTCTACCTGCTCCAGCGCAAGACCGGAAAGCTGGGGGCCGGACTCGGCAAGACCACCGGCTGGATACACCGCACCGCGCTGAGGAACCGACGCGTGGAAATGCTCGATGGTGTGAATTACGAGCGGATCGATGACGACGGCCTGTATTTGCGTATCGGCGAACAGCAACGCCTGCTCACCGTGGATCACGTGGTGATCTGCGCCGGCCAGGAGCCGCTACGCGAACTGCGGGCGCCGCTGGCGGCGCAGGGCCGACCGGTCCATCTGATCGGCGGTGCCGATGTGGCCACCGAGCTGGATGCCAAGCGGGCTATCGACCAGGGCATGCGCCTGGCCGCGATCCTGTAACGGCGGATGTTTGTGTTAACTTACGCAGCGACGCGGGCTTCCCTCCGATTCTCCGCGACGTGAATCGCACGCCCGGGCACGGACAGCGCGGGCCACTCGACGGCCAGGATTGCATTCGTCTATGTCATTACTGAACGCGCAAGCATCCACTCCCGAAGACGTGCTCCACAGCGTTTTCGGCTACGACAGTTTCCGTCCCCTGCAGGGGGAAGTTGTTCAGCAGCTTGTCCAGGGCGGCGATGCGCTGGTGCTGATGCCGACCGGTGGCGGCAAATCGCTGTGCTACCAGATTCCCGCCCTGGTACGGCCGGGCACGGCGGTGGTGGTGTCGCCGCTGATCGCCCTGATGCACGATCAGGTTGATGCGCTGGTGCAGGCCGGGGTCCGGGCCGCCTGTCTCAATTCCAGCCTGTCGCCGGCCGAGTTGCGGCAGGTGGAGCAGCAACTGCTGGCTGGCGAACTGGATCTGCTCTACGTGGCGCCGGAACGGTTGCTGGCGCCCCGGAACCTGGCGCTGCTGGAGCAGGTGCGGCTGGCGCTGTTTGCCATCGATGAAGCGCATTGCGTGTCCCAGTGGGGGCATGATTTCCGGCCGGAGTATCTGCAACTCTCCCGGTTGCATGAGCGTTTTCCGAATGTGCCGCGTATTGCGTTGACAGCCACCGCTGACGAGCGGACCCGCGAGGAAATCGCGCAACGCCTGCAACTCGTCTCCGCACGGCGCTTCATCAGCAGTTTCGACAGGCCCAACATCCGCTATACCGTCGCGCCGAAGAACAACGCCCGGAAACAACTGCTGGATTTCCTCCAGCGAGAGCATTCGGGCGATGCCGGGATCGTCTACTGCCTGTCCCGCCGACGGGTGGACGAGACAGCGCAATGGCTGCGGGAGCAGGGCATCAACGCGCTGGCCTATCACGCCGGTCTGTCCGGGGAACAACGCCGGGAGCACCAGGAGCGTTTCGTGGCGTCCGATGACATGGTGATGGTTGCCACCATTGCTTTCGGCATGGGGATCGACAAGCCGGATGTACGCTTCGTTGCGCATCTGGACCTGCCGCGCAGCCTGGAAGCCTATTACCAGGAGACCGGCCGCGCCGGCCGTGACGGTCTTCCGGCCAATGCCTGGATGGTATACGGCCACCAGGACGTGGTCATGCTGCGACAGTTGCTGGATGACTCGTCGGCGGCGGACGCGCAGAAGCGAGTGGAGCGGCAGAAGCTGGAGGCAATGCTGGCCTATTGCGAACTCACCGCCTGCCGCCGCCAGCAGCTGCTGGGATACTTCGGCGAGCAGCTTGCCGAGCCCTGTGGCAACTGCGATTGCTGTCTGTGGCCCCCGGCCACCTGGGATGCCACGGAAGCGGCCAGGAAAGCGCTGTCCTGCGTCTACCGGACCGGCCAGCGTTTCGGTGTCGCCCATCTGGTCAACGTGCTG
>JBJHBJ010000069.1:0-18494 GCA_050485425.1 Ectothiorhodospiraceae bacterium
GATTTCGGCTTGCTGACCGTGGACATACTCGACGCGCGGCACATGCGCCTGAGTTCCAGCGATGCGCTCGAACTGCTGATTTCCGGCGGCGAGGGCTATCTGCTGCGCCGCGAAGGCGATGTGTGGGCGGTGATGCCCATCATCGAGCTATTCGCCATCACAGGCGGCAATGCGATCCGCCAGTCCGAGGTTCGCGCCCGGCGAACAAACGAAACCGAGGAAATAGCCGGCTTTCGCGGGGAACGCTTTCAACTGGAAAGCAGGAAGGAACCGGATCAGGAGTGGACGCCGTCCGGTGAGCTGGTACTGAGCAAGGAACCGGCCACCATCAAGCTGGGCGTGGGGTTCGCGGCGCTGGCCCCCTCGGACTTCATGGTGCCTGACGATGTGCGCCACAGCGGCAGCGACGGCGAGGAGATGGACGAGACTGGCCCTCCGCTGATATCCGGCACCTCCTGACGGCGAGGCAAGCTGACACCAGGGCTGTCAGGAACTGCAGGAGAGCATTGAGCAGCCGGGCCGGGTGCGGGCCCAGTCGGGCCGCCTGGCCACCCAGTGTGCATAGTGCGGCTGTTCGTCATACGGGTGGCGCATCACGTCCAGCAGTTCGTGGACCAGGGAATGATCGCCCTGCTCGCTGGCGTCGATGGCCTGCTGCGCCATGTAATTCCGCAGCACGTATCGGGGGTTGACGCTGTTCATCCGGCGGGCCCGCTCTTCCCGCGAACGCCCATCCTGGTTCAGCCGCCCGGCGTAACGCTTCAGCCAGTCGCACATGGCCGGGCCGTGCGTGGCGGGCGCATGGGACTGGTAATACGCATCCACCACCGGCTCCAGGATGTCCTGGCGCGTGGCCTCGCCGTTCAGCACCCGGTCCGGATCCAGCGTGGAGAGGCCGCGGAAGAAGAGCGTCATGTCCGTTTCCGTAAGCATCAGCTTCTGGTGCAGATCCTGGATCAGCGCGTCGTCCTCCTCGCCGTTGTGCGCCTCCAGCCCCAGCTTGTCCGCCCACATTGCCGCCATCTTGCGCTGGAACCCCTGCTGATGCCGCTCAAGCGCCTCCTCCAGCGGTTCGGCCTGCCCCACCAGCGGATAGAGCGCGTTCGCCAGCTGCAGCAGGTTCCACAACGCCACCTGTGGCTGCTGGCCATAGCGGTACCGGCGGAACTCGGCGTCCGTGGTGTTGGGCGTCCAGTTCAGGTCGAAATCGTCGATCCAGCCGTACGGGCCGTAATCGATGGTCAGCCCGAGCAGGGACATATTGTCGGTGTTCATCACACCGTGCACGAAACCGACCCGGGTCCAGTGCACGATGAGATCCACGGTGGTTTCGCACACCTCGTCGAACATGCGCGCGTAGGCATCCGGCCCCGGCTCGCCCAGGTGCGGGAAACTGTGCCTGAGTGCGTAGGCGCCCAGTTGCCGCAGCAGGTCATGCTGGCCGCGGGCGGCGAAGATCTCGAAGTTGCCGAAGCGCAGGAAATTCGGCGCGACCCGGCAGACCACGGCACCGGGCTCGGCCTTCGGCCGGCCGTCATAGAACATGTCGCGGACCACGTCCTCACCGGTGGTGACCAGGCTGAGCGCCCGCGTGGTGGGTACACCCAGATGGTGCATGGCTTCGCTGCAGAGGAACTCGCGGATGGACGAGCGCAGCACGGCCCGCCCGTCGGCCTGGCGCGAGTACGGGGTGGGCCCCGCCCCCTTGAGCTGCAGTTCGAGTCGCTTGCCTGAAGGCGTTACCGCGTGGCCGAGATTGATCGCCCGGCCGTCCCCGAGCTGGCCGGCCCAGTTGCCGAACTGGTGACCGCCGTAGCAGACGGCGTACGGTTGCATGCCTGCGGTCAAGGCGTTACCGGCGAGGACCTGGACAAACCGCTCGCTTTCGCAGGCCTCGGCACCCAGCCCCAGCTCCCGGGCCATTTCGGGGGAGTGGGCCACCAGGGCCGGGGCCGCCACGGACGTCGGCTGGACGAAGGAGTAACAGCCCTCCGTGACCTGGCGGCGGTAGTTTTCCTTCACCGGGTCGGCGGGCAGTTCGCGGACGAAGGTGTTGTCGAACGGTAGCTGGTCCAGATCGGTCAACATGCGGGCTCCTGCTCTGGCTTAGCCCCCCATGGTGAACCACGGGAGCTTGCAGGAAAAGGGTGCGCTCAGTGCCTCTGGACTGACGCCACCTTCGGCGCCTCAGCCGGCGGGGCGATGGCGAACCCCTGCTGCTCCAGCACATTACCGACCGTGTCGAAGCGAAAATCCCGCACCAGGCGTTCCAAGCGCGCCTCGCACTTGTGCAGGTTGTTGTAGTGTCGGAAGCGGGACTTCCAGCTCACATTCACGCGGGGCTGTTCCGGGTCCACTTCCCAGGGGTGCAGGTAGAAGATGAACGGGCGCCGGTCGGACGTGTTCACCCTGCCCAGCCCCATGCGGCTGAAGGCGTAGGGGTACAGGCGGAAATAGCCGCCGCCGGCGATGGGCAGGGTCAGCCCGGCCATCTGCAGCGTGGTCAGCGGGAATTCCACCAGTTGATGACCTGCCGGGGTTTCCAGCAGGTGGGGCCAGCGCTGGGCACCGGGGATGCCGTAACGGTCGTGCCGTACCGGGAAGATGCTGGAATCCCAGACGAAGCCCTGCTCTGCCAGGATATCCAGCGCCCAGAGCGACTCCCGGGTGATGGAGTAGCTGGCGGCCCGGTAGCCGATCACCGGCCGCTGGGCCTGGTCTTCCAGTATGGATTTGGAGCGGTGCGTCTCCTCGCGGAAGACGTCGGGCGTCTGCGTGTACACCAGCTGGTGGCTGTAGCCGTGGCTGGCCAGCTCGTGCCCCTGGGCAACGATCTCGCGCACCAGCGCCGGGCAGCGCTCCGCCACCCAGCCTAGGACGAAGAAGGTGGCCTTCAGGCCGGCGCGATCGAACAGCTCCAGCAGCCGCCGGGTGTTGCCTTCAACGCGCAGGGAGTGGTTGCCCCAGTCTTCCGGCCGGATGGTCTCCGACAGCGCGGCAACCTGGAAGTAGTCTTCCACGTCCACGGTCATGGCATTGCGGATGGGGGCGGCGTTGCTCACGAGCGTTTCTCCAGTTGCCGCACCACTTCCCCCAGTTGTTTCTCGATGCCCTTGAGCTGCTCCTGCAGGCCATCGAAACCGGCCCCCAGCTTGCCGATGGCCGCCTGGATGGCCTGGCTGAATTCGGCGATTTCCTCCTGCGGCACGTCATGCCGCACGGCGCCGTTGAGCTTCTTCTGAGGCGAATGGCCGGGCAGGATGCGCTTCTGCAGCTTCGACTGCCGTTCCTCGAACGAGACCCAGGCCAGTTCCTTGGCGGCGGCCTGGACGGTCTTGTCCGTAACCAGCCCCTTGTCGTCCACGAAGGCCGTCAGCAGCGCCATATCGCACAGCGTGTTGATCAGGCGGGGAATGCCGCCGGCGTAGTAGCGGATGATGGTATAGGCGCTGTCGTCGAACAGATCCAGCGAGCGGGCACCGGCGACGCTCAATCGGTGGAGCACGTAATCCTTGATCTCCTGCTCGCTCAACGGTCCGAGATGAAAGCGCAGGCGGACGCGCTGGGAGAGCTGCTCCATGTCCGGGGCATTGATGATTTCCTCCAACTCCGGCTGGCCCATGAGGATAACGCTCATCAGCTTGGTCTTGCTGGATTCGATGCCCGAGAGCATGCGGATTTCCTCCAGCACGCCCCGGGTCAGGTTCTGCGCCTCGTCCACGGCCAGCACAACGCGCTTGTCGCGTTCGGCCTGGCGGATCAGGAACGTCTTCAGGCGGTTCATCAGCTCCACCTTGCCGGCGCCGGTGATATCCAGCCCGAAGCCGCTGACCACGGCCTGCAGGAATTCCAGCTCGTTGAGCTGCGTCTGGTTGATGTGCGCGAGGATGACGCTGTCGGAGATTTCCTTGACCAGCTTGTTCAGCAACGTGGTCTTGCCGGCGCCGATCTCCCCGGTGATGACCGCAAAGCCATCCCTGCTGACCACGGTGTAATCCAGGTACGCCTTGGCCCGTGCGTGGCTTCGGCTCATGAAGAAGAAGTCGAAGTCCGGAGTGAGGCGGAACGGATGTTCCCGCAGGTGGAAATGCTCTAGGTACATTCAGGCCTTACTCTGGCGATGGAGCCGAAAACGGGCACGCGCCAACACCCACGCCGGGGCGGACGCATGCCGCATGATTATCTTGAACCGCGCCCCCAGAGTACCACCTCGACCGTCTGCATCATGATGGTGAGATCCAGGAAAAGGCTCCGGTTCTTCACATAATAGAGATCGTACTGCAGCTTTTCCCGCGCGTCTTCCACTGAGGCCCCGTAAGGATAACGCACCTGTGCCCAGCCGGTGATACCGGGGCGGATGCTGTGCCGCGCATTATAGAACGGCACACGCTGGGCCAGGTCCCTGACGAACTCCGGCCGCTCCGGCCGCGGGCCGACGAAGCTCATCTCACCGCGGAACACGTTGATGATCTGGGGAAGTTCATCGATGCGCAGCTTGCGGATGACGCGACCGAACGGGGTGATGCGGTCATCGTTGGTCGACGCCCAGCGGGCGCCGTCCTTCTCGGCGTCGTTGCGCATGCTGCGGAACTTGCAGATGCGGAACGTGCGGCCGTGCAGGCCCACGCGCTCCTGCCAGTAGAACACCGGCGCGCCCATGGTGACGCGGATGATCAGCGCGGTGATCAGCATGATGGGGAGCGTGAGAATCATCAGCGTGGAACTGGCCAGCAGGTCGAAGGTGCGCTTGACGAAGTTGCGCACCAGGCTCTGGCGAAAACCGTCGCCGAACACCAGCCAACTGGCGTTCAGGGATTCCAGCCGCACCTGGCCGCGCTCCCGTTCGAAGAACGAGGAGATGTCGGTGACGCGGATGCCGTTCAGCTTGCAGTCCAGCAGTTCGTCGATGGGGAGGCCGCCCTTGCGACGATCGCGGACGCCGACGATGATCTCGTCCAGATCCAGGCGGGTGGCCAGCTCCCAGAGCGTTTCCCCGGGCTGGCGTGTCACCAGGCGATGGCTCTCGACCTCGTGGTGCAGTTCGGTGGTGGGGAGATAGCCGATGACGTTCAACTGCGGACCGGCGGGATTGATGCTGTTCAGTTCATCCACCTGCGCGGCGCGGCTGCCGCTGCCCAGCACCAGCGCCTGTGGACGGAATGCGTCCGAGCCGGTACCCCAGCGGAAAAACGCCAACCGTTCCAACGAAATGGCAACCAATGCGATGGCCACACTGAGGCCGAGCGGATAACTGAAGGTCTTCACCGGACCGACATACCAGCCCACCAGGCCGAGCACGGAGAAACCCACTGCAAACGCGACGAGAAGCCGGAGAATCATGCCGCGCCAGCCCTCGCTGACGGCCTGCTCCTGCTGGTACAGCCCCATGAGCATCATCGCGGTCAGCATGACGCCGCTGAACTCCGCCATCCGCAACGACAGGCCGGCTGGCACGCCGCTTCCGCTGGAGCCGGACCACAGCAGCAACGCGAGATACATGGATGCGGCGAGTATGAGCGCTTCGAACAGAGCTATCGCCAACGTGCCGCGAGGCACATAGTGGTTAAAGAGGCGGACCATAGCCGTGCCACCCTTGGTTCTTGTTCCCTAAATGCCCAACCCCGACCCCCCAATGGAGAGCCAGTGGATCCCTGCCATTCTTGTCAGGCCATACCCGGCACTTTCCCCGTGTTCCCGGGGATTCTTGCGGCACCGGATCAGGTCCTCAAAGTGAGGAACCAGTCACAGTTTCCACGTTACATATAGTATAGCGACATGACCTCGACGCAAATGACTAATTTCAACGACAGGGGTCTCCCCACCGTCGTCCTCAAGGAAGCCAGGAGGATTCCATGAGCTGCTTGCACGCCTGATCATACGTCCGCCCGACGACAGAACTGTGAACGAATTACCGTTTCTGTAGCGGGAGTGTCCGCAGTCGGGAGGAACGTGACGGAGCGCACACCTTGTCATTAACGCATCTACGCGCCAGCCGGGCTGATCGTTCCGTGCAGGACACAACCCAGGCACCTCATGGTGCGCATCGCTGCGCTCTGAGCACCCTCTACGGTCTTTGACCAGCAAGACGGTATCTACGGCTGCGCTCCATCCCACCCGGCGCCGATTGATCCCTGGTTGCGGGACACTAGCCTCGCCGGACCCACGGCCTTGCTATCCGCTTACGGTGCCACCAAAGAAAAAGCCCCATCAGCGTAATGAACGCCGTTACGACGAACCCAAGGACGAAGGCAACGAGCAGCTCAACATCCGCGACACTCTCGCAGCAGGACGCATTGAATACCGCGATGAGAGACAGCCAAACCGACTCCGGCAGGTTCAGGAAAACAAGTTGATCCGGATTTCGCATCCACCAAGCTGCAAACAGACTGCTAGCCCCTACCATCCAGATACAGAGCGCGCCAATGCCGACGATCCTCTTCATTGAACGGAAACCCTCCCCCAAGCCATAAGCTCAATGCCCTCCACCACGGTCTGCGGGCCATTACGAAGGATGCCACTCAAATATTGGAAGTCCCCCGGATTATCGATGACAATGCAGCCTTCGCTGATGCCGGATCGCCCCTTGGGGTGAAGGCGAAATTGCCCTCGCTTCACCTGCTCACACCATGTGTAGTCATCAATCTTTCCGTCATCGGCATAAAGCGCGAACCAGTCACCTCGCCCGCTGAACAGATCTCGCCACCAGCCCAAGCGCCCGCCTGACTCGCGGTCGAAGATGTAGTAGCTACCAGGCGGTATCGGCCCCTTGCTCGGCAAACATGCCGAGAGGCGGCGATTCACGTGCTCACCAAGCCCGGAGAAAGCTGGAAAAGCCGAGACCCCCCCGGCAAATACGCTCATCGGTTTGCCGTTAAGCTTGAAGCTCCATGTTTTCATTAGTCGTTCCCTCTTCTGGAAAGCTATCTGCGGCACCGCCAGGCCGAGGACCGCAGCATCAGACGTGGCTTGCCATCCACTATCAGGTTGAATCAGACGAGTGCGGGATTGTGCCTGGAGAGATGCGGTGCGCTAGCACCGTCCATGGCTGGCTTGGCGTTGAGAGCCAAGGCCACGGATGATGGCGAACTTCATGAGGTGCGGGGGCAATGGCGCCGTCGGGCCGCTGCATAAAAGCAGACATGCGTCATCCTCCTTGATGTGGTCCTGCATCCTGCGTTCAGGATTACACAATGGACCGGGAAATCAACCCCATGGAAAGGAAGGTCGGGCGACACGCATTCGCTTCTGACGGCTCCCGGCTATCGCGCGATCTTCCTGAGGCGTTGCGCGGCACGCTTGCCGGCAAGGATCTTCTCCTTGCGTTTCATGCCGTGCCACGCCTTGATTTCCGGCTTGTTCCGCCCGCAACCGACGCAGACATCGCCCTTGAACTGGCAAACGCTGATACAGGGGCTTTCTATTTTCTTTGCCACGCGTTCACTCCAGGCCGGGGCGCGAGCCCCTGTCGGGCACGGGGCACAAACGTACGCGGCCGGAGGCATAGCCGATGGCCAGACGGCGATCGTCGGCGCTCCAGGACAGTGCGCTGACGGGCGCGCTGTCGAACAGGCCGAACAACGGGCGCTGGTCATCCACGCGCACGACAAACACCAGTCCGTCCTCACCGGCAGACGCGATGCGGCTGTCCCCATGGGCGAACCGCACACAGTTGACGGTGTCGCTGTGGGCCGGGAGAAAGGCAGGCTCGCGACCGTTCGGGCCGGCACCGCCACAATCCCAGACGATCAGCGCCTCGCCGCCGCCGTCGGTGGCAAGATAGCGCCCGCTGTGATCCCAGGAGAGAGACCGCACCTTGGTGTTGTAGCCGCTCATGGTCAGGCCCTGGCGGCTTCGGGTATCCCAGATCTGTACGGCGCGGTCCTGGCAGCCCGCTGCAATCCAGCGTCCATCGGGGCTGGCGGCCAGGGCAAGCATCGAGCCTTTCCAGGCATAATCCCGGATCGCGGCCGCGCTCTCTTCCCGCCACTGCTGCACATGCCCGTAACAGCAACTGAGGAACGTGCCGTCGGCCAACCATTGCAACCCGGTGACAGTGCTTTCCGTCGGGTCGAAATTTCGCTGAAGCACGCCATCGTCAGTCCATAACCGTAGCTCCCTGCCGCTGGCGGTCAGCAACTGCCCGTCCGGGCACCAGGCCAGCCCTTCCACCCAGTGCCTGCCGCAGCGAAGCCTGGCCCGGGGGCCGCCGTCGGCTACATCCCAGAGCCTGGCGGCGTTGTCCTGGCCGCCACTGGCAAGCACGCGCCCGTCCGGCGACCAGGTAACGACCGTGGCCGCCAATGGATGCGCCTCGACCCGCCAGCGCAGTTCGCCATTGTCCGCGTTCACCACGGCCACGCCACCATCCGCGGTGGCAACGGCCAGCGAGGCTCCGTCCGGCGACCAGGCCAGGTCATGGACGAATTCGCCGCCTTCGGCCAGCCAGCTTGTTTCCAGCCGCCGGATGCCGTTGTCGGCGTCCGAAGTCATACAAAGCACTCCCGGAATCCGCGCTGCAACGCCTCGCGGTCCAGATTGCGACCAATGAAGACGAGTTCGTTACGGCGCGGCTCTTCCGGTAGCCAGGCGCGATCGAGCCTTCCATCCATCAGCATGTGCACGCCCTGGAAGACAAAGCGGCGGTCCTGGCCCTGGACGTTGAGTATGCCCTTCATGCGGAAGATGTCCTGGCCCTGCCGGGCAAGCAGTGGCCCCAGCCAGTCGTTCAGTCTGGCACTGGAAACCTCCCCTTCTCCGGACAGGCCCACCGAGGTAACCAGCTCGTCATGGGTATGCGCCGCCACGAAGGCCCGGGAGACCAGCGGTTGCAGTACCCCGCCATCCGGCAGTCGCAACTCGAGACCGAATTCCTCGGGCCCATGCTCGGTGACCAGCGCATAACGGCCCGCGCGCGGAACCTCGACTTCGGCGTGTTCGCGTTCCTCCGCGCCGGAAACAGGCAGCCGCGTCACCGTCTCTCCCGGCACCAGCGCTCCCTGCAGCAGGGGCGGATCACGTCGGGCGAACGCCTCCTCAGCACAGGCAATCACCCGCTCCAACGATTGCTCGTTCCCGTCGAGGGGCATGAGCATGACGCCGATCGTGGGGTCCGGCCCGTTGCCGTAGTCCAGCAGCGCTTTTCCCGCGGGCAACTCGAAGATGCCTGCCCACTCGAAAGGGTATTCCGGTTCCAGGAAATCCGGCCGCTCTGCCAGCACCCGGTCGAGGTCGAACCCGCCCACATCCAGCACGGAGGCGATCTCCACCTCGGCGTTGACGGTGCGGTGGATGCGGGCCAGCGCGTTCATGCCTCGAATACGTTGTTCCAGTCGATCCAGTTCCCCGGGAGGCACGAGATCGCACTTGTTCAGCAGAATGACGTCGGCGAAGGCGATCTGCTCGCGAACCTCGTCACTGTCTTCCAGGTGTAACCAGACGTGTTTGGCATCCACCACGGTGACGATGGCATCCAGTCTCAGGCGCTCCCGCATTTCATCGTCGACGAAAAAGGTCTGGGAGACGGGACCGGGATCGGCCATGCCGGTGGTTTCCACCAGAATGCGGTCGAAACGATCCCGGCGTTTCATCAGGCTGCCCAGAATGCGGATGAGATCGCCGCGAACGGTGCAACAGATGCAGCCGTTGTTCATTTCGAACACTTCTTCGTCCGCATTGATCACCAGTGCGTCGTCAATGCCGATCTCGCCGAATTCGTTCTCGATCACCGCCACTCTGAGGCCGTGCTGGCGGGTGAGCACATGATTCAGCAATGTGGTCTTTCCAGCCCCCAGGAAGCCGGTCAGCACGGTGACCGGAACACGATCATCCGGGGCACGATCAAGGACTTCGCTCATGATTACCTCCATTCAGGAAGCGGGAATGTTTCAGCGCTCCCTCAGGGCGTCGACGAGAGTTCGGGTGTTATGTCGCATCATTTCCTCATAGGTACTTGCAGGGCCGTCGGCCGGGGACAGGGCGTCCGAATACAGCACTCCGCCGACAACCCCACCACCTTCGCTGGCTATGCGTTCTATCAGGCGTGGGTCGGAGATGTTCTCCACGAACAGGACACGGACATCGTCCTCCCGGAGCTGCCGGATCAGCGCGCCCACCGTCGCAGCGGAGGGCTCTGCATCCGTGCTCCAGCCCACCGGGTAGAGAAACTCGACGCCGTAGGCGCGCCCGTAGTAGGAAAACGCGTCGTGGCTGGTGATGACCCGGCGTGGTTCCGGAGCCTGCGCCAACGTTTCCCGCACCCAGTCATCCAGTGCCTCGAGCTCGACATCCAGTCTGGCGGCACGGCGGGCGTAGTTTTCCGCATGGCGTGCGTCCACCTGGCTCAGCGCCCGGCTGATGTTTCGCACGTACTGGCGGACCAGCGAGACGTCATGCCAGGCGTGCGGATCCGCCTGCCCGTGGTGGTGATGGCCGTGGTGGTCGTGCGCGCCATCATCCATTTCCAGGGGGTCGATACCGTCGCTGGCCCGAACCAGGGGGCCACGGTAACCGGAGGCGGCAACCAGCCGTTCCATCCAGCCCTCGAATTCCAGCCCGTTGATGATGACCAGATCGGCCTGTGACAGTGCCCGCGCGTGCCGTGGGGCGGGTTCGAAGACATGGGCGTCGGCGTCCGGCCCCACCAGTGTCTCCACGACAGCGTACTCACCGGCGATACGTCGGGTGATGTCATGCAGGATGGTGAAACTGGTCATCACTCGCAGTGGTTCCGCAGCGACAGCAGTGGATAACAGCAGAACCCCCAGAGCGAACAGCAATCGGAACATCAGGCCTCCAGATGTCGGCGCGGCACATAGCGCTGCTGCAAGCTCCCGCGGGGACCCAGCAGCACGGAACAGACGTAGAAAACACCGGCAGTCAGGATGATGGCCGGGCCGGTGGCGTAGTCGCCGTGGTAGGAAACCAGCAGGCCGATGTATCCGGAGAGCATGGCGATGACCATGGCCACCGCCATCAACGACCAGACCTCGGCCGCCCAGTAACGCGCGGCCGCAGCCGGCACCATCATCAGTCCCACGGACATCAGCGTGCCCAGAGCGTGGAATCCGCTGACCAGGTTCAGTACCACCAGCACCATGAACAGCAGGTGCCAGAGCAGGCCGCCACCGCCCACGGAGCGCAGAAAACCGGGGTCGAAGCATTCGGCGACCAGCGGGCGGTAGATCACGGCGAGTATCAGCAGCGTCAGACTGGTGACCGACGCCACCAGCAGCAGGGAGGCATCGTCCACGGCCAGGATGCTGCCGAAGAGCACGTGCATCAGGTCCATGCTGCTGCCCCGGCTTGAGATCAGCAGTACGCCGGCCGCCAGCGCGATCAGATAGAACGCGGCAAAGCTGGCATCCTCCCGCTGTTCGGTGA
This sequence comes from Ectothiorhodospiraceae bacterium, assembly GCA_050485425.1. Classification (GTDB taxonomy): domain Bacteria; phylum Pseudomonadota; class Gammaproteobacteria; order Nitrococcales; family Aquisalimonadaceae; genus LSCE01. The sequence goes on from JBJHBJ010000069.1 coordinate 11,380, forward strand.
AGCGGGTGACCAGCCCGGCCAGCAACGCGACCGCCAGGCCGGCCAGGAAACCACCCAGGCTCATGACCATCAGGGAGAAGCCGGCGAGCAGGAAGCCGGCCGCAACGCCGGGCAGGATGGCGTGGGACATGGCATCGCCCACCAGACTCATGCGCCGGAGCACGAGCAGCACACCGACCGGCGCGGCCCCCATGGCGATGGCCATGCAGGCCACAAGCGCCCGCTGCATGAAGCCGAACTCCACGAACGGCGACCAGAGCCAGGCCAGTGTGAGGGTCATGCCGCCCGCCCCGGCCCTTGCCCTTCACAGGGTGCAGCCGTTTCGTCCCATGCCTCGGCCATGCTGCGGGCACGCAGCATGTTTTCTCCGGTCAGCACGTCTTCCGTTCGCCCCCAGCCGACGCCCTCGCGGGCCAGCAGGAGCGTTTCCGGAAAGTGCTCGCGCACCTGCTGCATATCGTGAAGAACGGCGATGACCGTTCGCCGCTCGCCGTGCCACCGGCGAACCACGGCCAGCAGGTCCGCGGTGGTACGGGCGTCGATGGCATTGAACGGCTCATCCAGCAGAATCACCGGAGCGTCCTGCAACAGCATCCGGGCAAACAGCACGCGCTGGAACTGGCCGGAAGACAACGTGCCGACAGAGCGGCGGACGAAACCATCCAGGCCTACCGCCACCAACGCCTCCTGCACCTGACGGCGCAGGCCGGCTCCGATCGCCCGGAAAAGGCCGGCCCGACGCCAGTGGCCCATGGCGACCACATCGGAAACCGACATCGGGAAGCCCCGGTCGATCTCGGCCTGCTGGGGCAGATACGCCACATCACGCGACCCCACACGGTGCCGGACGATGCGGCCCTCGGTCGGCCGCATCACACCGGCAAGCCCTTTCAGCAGCGTGCTCTTGCCGGCACCGTTCGGCCCGATGACCGCTGTCAGCGATCCGGGCGAGAACCTGCCGCTGAGATGATGCACGGCGGGATGACGCCGGTAGCAGAGGGTCACGTCCTCCAACTCCAGAGAGGGCTCGTTGTGTGCCTGGCCATTCATCTAGGACAGCGCCCAGTACACCCCGGCCCATAACAGGCCGAGTAGCAGAACCACAGTGACCAGTCGCTGTGCGGCAGCGGACGTGAATACGGATGCGCGCATAAGTCACCAAAAAGATTTCAGTGATTGAGTGACGTGATGTTCAAGAAGACATTGATAATGTTATAACATAACCATAAAATCCTGAAGCAAGCGACCTTGGCAGCTGAAAGGCAGGCTGCTATTTTCTGCGTACCTACGGAACCTCTGATCTATTCTTATGGGGCTCCGGCTCCGCAGAGACCTATGGGAATAGATCAGAGGCTCCCTTGCTGCCCTGCATCATCTTCCATGACTGATAACCACATCCCCGTCACCGTCATTACCGGCTTTCTCGGCAGCGGCAAGACGACGCTGTTGAACCATCTGCTGCACCAGCCCGGGATGGACGGTGTGGCCGTGATCATCAATGAGTTCGGCAGCGTGGCCGTGGACCACCATCTGGTCGAGAAGATTGACGACAACATTATTCTCATCGACTCCGGCTGCCTGTGCTGCACGGTGCACGGCGACCTGGTGCGCAGCCTGAAGGATCTCTTCATGCGCGCCTTGCGGCGGGAGATCCGGGGCCTGAAACGGGTGGTGATCGAGACCACCGGGCTGGCCGACGTCGCACCGGTCATCCACACGCTGCTCTCGGATTTCTTCATCGAGGCCCGCTTCGTGCTGGACGGCGTGGTGACCACGGTGGATGCCTGTCATATCGAACAGCAACTGGCGCGGAACATGGAAGCAGTGAAGCAGGTCACCATGGCCGACCGGCTGTTGCTCACCAAGCTGGACCTGGCTGGGGAAGAGGCCCTGCCCCGACTTGCCGACCGGCTTCGCACGCTCAATCCCGGTGCCGATGTGCTGGCATGCCGTCACGGGCAACTGCCGGCCGAGCGGGTACTGGCGCTGGGCGCCTATCGCGCATCGGCGAAGGCACCTGCGGTGGAGCAGTGGTTGCGGGCGGAGAAGGAGACAGCCGACCACCATGGTCAGGACCACCACCATGACCCGGACAGGCACGACGCGGACGTGCACGCCTTCAGCGTGCACATCAGCGGCCCGGTGGAATGGGCCGCGGTCGCCGAGGCCTTCGACCTGCTGCAGTCCGCCTACGGCGAACGCCTGCTCCGTGTCAAAGGGTTGCTTGAAGTCCGCGGTCACGCTTGCCCGCGACTGATCCATGCCGTGCATCATCAGCTCTACCCGACCGTGCCGCTGGAAGAGGCGCCCGACCCCGCCCTGCTGGGCCGGCTGGTGTTCATTGTCCGCGGCCTGGCGAAAAATGACGTTATCAAGCTGCTGCATCCCGCGCTGCCAGTCGCGTAGGCTATTCCGTTTACAGCGGAGCAGGCGGATTGCTGTGGACGAGAGTGCATTGAAGACGCTCCGGGAGAGGCTGGAGCAGGAGCTGGCCGAGCTGCTGGGCCACGCGGACGTGCGGGTTTCCAGCGCGGAGACCGTTGAGCTGGACCAGACCCGGACCGGCCGTCTTTCCCGCATGGATGCGCTGCAGGGGCAGGCCATGGCCAAGGCCGCTGCGGCCCGTGCCAGCGAACGGGAGCTGCGCGTGCGTGCCGCGTTGCGCCGGCTGGACGAAGGCAGCTACGGCGATTGCCTGCGCTGCGACGAACCCATTGCCCCCGGCCGGCTGAATGCGGACCCCGCGGTGGCGATCTGCATAGACTGCGCGGCAAAGGCGGAACGGTAGGGGGCGTACGATCCTCGCTTGATACATCCGGTGCGCAAGCCCGCTGGGCTTGCACACCCTACGTCTGCTGGTGGTGGCCCCCCTGTAGGGTGTGCAGGCCCCAGGGCTTGCGCACCGGGGCCAGGCCGCGGGAACGGTGCGCACCACGTTGTGGTGCACACCCTACGGGAAGATTGGCCCTTTCGTGTTGCCAGGTGGTGCCCCTTCGCTGGACAGTAGGGTGCTCAGAGCCGAAGGCGATGCGCACCGGGGACCGGTCAAGGTGCGCATCGCTACGCTCTGAGCACCCTACGGTTTCCGGAAGATAGCGACGTCCTTGGCCGGGAGTTCCAGCTCCCAGCCGTGGTGCCCGGCAATCCACTCCAGCGTTTGCGGGCTGTAGAAGCTGACGTGGGTGGGGTCGCGGACGTAGTGCCAGGTCCGGAAGTCGTGGTGGGGCAGGCGTATGCCGGTCATCAGGCCCAGCAGGCCGCGGGGTTTCAGCAACCCATCCAGGCGCCGGAATTCCCGGCCGGGTGCGTGGAAATGTTCGGCCGTTTCGGTGCAGGTCACGAAATCGTAGCAGTCCCGCAATACCGAGACATCCGGGGCGAAGCAGGGATCGTAGAGCCGCGTGGGAAACCCGCGCTCTTCCAGCATGACCGGCAGGGCCGGCCCGGGACCGGAGCCGTAGTCCAGCCCCCGGGCGCCGGGCCGAAGACGCCGCACCAGCGGCTCCGCCAGGCGGTTCAGGAAGGCACGGTAGCCAGGATCGTCCGGGCTGTTTTCGTGGGTATCGTAGTAGTCCCGCTCAGCTTCGGGGGACAACCACCTGTCCGGGTCCAGTCTGACCAGGTCACACCGGGTGCAGCGCAGGTACGCGGCCTGCCGGACAACCGCGAAGGGCTCCAACTCGCCGGCGCCGCACAGTGCACACCCCGTCCCGGCCGTCACGTCCGCCATCAATGCCCTACAGCGCTGCTCCCCGGCTTGTCATACGCGGCCAGCCGGTCCATCAGGTTCGCGCCTTCGCCCACGGGGTGGCGAACCTCGACGTCGACCCCATTGCGGCGAAGCTTGCCCACGACCTTGTCCACCGCGCCCACCGCCGAACTGTCCCACATGGACGCGCCGGTCAGGTCAATGGTCACCCGCGGAACACGGGCATCGAAGTCGAACCCCGCCATGAAGTTGTCCACGGCCACGAAGAACAGCACGCCGCGCACCCGGTAGGTGCGGTGCTGACCATCGTCGCTGTCCTCGGCGCTGACGTCGATCTGCCGCGCCAGCTTGCGCGCGAAGAAGATGGCGCTGAGCAGCACGCCGGCGAACACGCCTTTGGCAAGATCGTGGGTAACGACCACGGTGACCACGGTCACCACCAGTACGAAGGCATCCGTTTTCGGCATCTTCCGCAGCATGGGGATGGATGTCCAGTCGAACGTGCCGATGGACACCATGATCATTACCGCCACCAGTGCCGGCATGGGGATGATGGACACCCAGTCGCCCAGCACCATGATGAAGAACAGCAGGTAAACACCGGCAGCCAGCGTTGAAAGCCGCCCCAGCCCGCCGGATTTGATGTTGATGATGGACTGCCCGATCATCGCGCAGCCCGCCATGCCGCCGAAGAAGCCGGAGGCAATATTGGCAATGCCCTGGCCGCAGCATTCCTCGTTCTTCTTGCTGGGTGTGTCGGTCAGGTCGTCGACAATGGACGCGGTAAGCAGCGATTCCAGCAGGCCGACCACGGTCAGTGTCAGCGCCGTGGGCAGGATGATCTGAAGGGTTTCCAGGTTGAAGGGCACGGCGGGGATACCGAAGAAGGGCAGACCGTCCGGCAGCTCGCCCATGTCCCCGACCGTGTTCAGCGGGATGTTGAAGAACAGCGCAACCGCGGTGAGCGCGACAATGGCCACCAGTGGGGCCGGTATGGTGCGGTTGATATACGGAAAGCCGTAGAGAATGGCCAGGCCGGCGGCCACCATCAGGTAGGTGGGCATGCCGTGGCCGACGAAATGCGGGATCTGGGCCATGAAGATGAGGATGGCCAGGGCGTTCACGAAGCCCAGCATTACCGTGCGCGGTATGAACATCATGTAGCGCGCCAGCTTCAGCCAGCCGAACAGGATCTGCAGCACGCCGGTGAGTATGGTGGCAGCAAACAGGTATTCGACCCCGTGCTCGGCCACCAGTGTGATCATCAGCAGGGCCATCGCGCCGGTGGCCGCGGAGATCATGCCCGGCCGGCCGCCGGTGATCGAGATGATCACGGCGATGCAGAACGAGGCGTAGAGACCCACCTTCGGGTCCACGCCGGCGATGATCGAAAACGCGATGGCTTCCGGGATCAGCGCCAGCGCCACCACGATGCCGGCGATCAGGTCGCCGCGCACGTTGAAGAACCAGGTGCGCCGCAGCGAGCCGGCGCTGCGCTTGAGTGCGTCAGACAACATCTATCGTCCCTTCCGTTGATACGGAAACGAAAAAATCGGGTAACGCGACCAAACGGCCGCCAAGCGTTCGAACAACTGGCAGGAGAAATGCTGATAAGCCGCAGAAGCGGGAGTGTACGATGCCGGGCATCAACTCCCTGAGGGTTTCGGAACAGCGGCGACCGCAATGCCAATCTCGAGAGACCGCGAAGCATACGCAGAATGCTGCACCGCCGCAAGCGATTGCACCGCATTCCTGCTGAGAAACTCCTGTGCCGGTGATGAACTAATCAGTTAACCTGACGGCAAAGACATCTCTAACCACAGGCTTCATCTCATGCTAGGTCGCATTCTTGTGCCCGTTAATTTCACTGTGCCCTCTGCCCGCGCCGTAGCGGTGGCCCGCGACTTTCGTCCCGAGGGCGCGGTGATCCGCCTGCTCTATGTGCTCGGTCCCAGTGAAATCGCTGAGGCCACATCCAACCCGGTTATCAATCCCATGCATGCCAAGGACGAGCGCACCAAGGCGGAGACCCAGGCCATGGAACGCCTGAAACACTGGGCCGAGGAGGGCGAGGAAGTGGCGATCGAGATCGGCAGTGCGGCGGAGAAGATCAGCGCCCACGCGGATGCCTGGGGCGCCGACCTGATTGCGATGGGCACCCGCAGCCGCAGCGGTTTGCAGCAGTTCCTGCACGGTTCGGCCACGGAGTGGCTGGTGCGCCACGCCAGACAGCCCGTGCTGGCGGTGCACGATGTGGAACTGGGGGAAGACCAGGCGAAGCACCTGCCGCCGATGGACTAGGCCCGTCCTGAACGCCGGTCGTCGGCCCGGGCTCAGCGGGCCGATGGCTCCGGTACTATCCGGTGCAACAGATCACCCACTTCATTCCGCAGCCATTCCGGCTCCACACAGCTCTCCAGGTTCTGTTCGGCAAAGCGCAGGAAACTCAGCGCGGCATGGGGCAGGCGGCGTTCGCGGGAGACGATGAACTGCCAGTGGCTCTGAATGGGGAGCCCCTCCACCGGCAGCTTGACCAGGCCCGGATACCCTGCCGGGAGCACATGCTCCGACAGCAGGGCCAGACCCAGACCGGATGCCACGCCGACACGAATAGCCTCGTTGCTGGCAATATGCATCGTCGCACCCAGGGACAGGCCGCGCTCCTGCAGCCAGCCGTCGAACAGCATGCGTGTGGCCGAACCGGACTCCCGCAGCAGGAAGCGCTCGCCCAGCAGGCTGGACATGGATACCGGCCTTGAGGCGCGGGCCGCCGGATGGCCCGCCGGCCCGACGATGACCAGGGGGTTTCGCATGAACCGCGCCGCGGCGGCGTGCTCCAGCGAGGGCGGATTGCTGAACACGTAGATGTCATCGTCCTGGCGTTCGAAACGGCCGAGCATCTGCTGCCGGTTGCCGATGTGCACCTCCACCTCCACCTGCGGATGCACCTGACTGAATGGGCCGAGCAAGCGCGGCAGCACGTACTGTGCGGTGCTGACCAGGGCAATGCTGAATCGCCCGCGCTCACCGCCGCGCAGGGCCGAGAGATAATCCCGGTAATCGTCGAAACGACCGATCACATCCTGGCAGGCGCGGTACAGTTCGCGGCCGGCTTCCGTGGGCACGACACCATTCTGGCGCATTTCCACCAGTGGCTCGCCGACAGCATCCTGCAGCCGTCGAAGCTGCTGGGAAACGGTGGGCTGGGTGAGATGCAACTGCCGCGCAGCCTGACTGACCGAACCGGCGCGGACCACGGTTACATAGACCTGCATGAGTCGATAGGTAAGATGACGAAAGTTCATATCCATTCAATCATAGATGATTATCTATGCTGCAACACATCAAATTTAATTAGCACTAATACAATGTCATGGCCACAATCGCGCAGTGACCAGAGCCACCG
>JBJHBJ010000070.1:0-18291 GCA_050485425.1 Ectothiorhodospiraceae bacterium
TCCCGGCCCGTCATTTATTTCAGGCAGGAGCAAGGCATGAGCGACGTCAGACACCAGAAGCTGCTGATTCTGGGTTCCGGTCCCGCAGGCTACTCGGCCGCCGTCTACGCGGCACGGGCGAATCTGAGCCCGGTGATGATCACCGGCATGCAGATGGGCGGCCAGCTGACTACGACCACCGATGTGGACAACTGGCCCGGCGATGTTGAGGGGCTGCAAGGGCCTGCGCTGATGGAGCGCATGAAAGCACATGCCGAACGCTTCGGCACCGAGGTGATCTTCGACCACATCAACGCCGTGGACCTGCAGCAACGGCCGTTCCGCCTCACCGGGGACAGCGGCGTCTATACCTGCGATGCCCTGATCATCGCCACCGGCGCCAGCGCCCGCTACCTGGGCCTGCCGTCGGAAGAGGCCTTCATGGGGAAGGGCGTCTCGGCCTGTGCCACCTGTGACGGATTCTTCTATCGCGGTCAGAAAGTCGCGGTGATCGGCGGCGGCAACACGGCGGTTGAGGAAGCCTTGTACCTCTCGAACATTGCCGACCACGTGACGCTGGTCCATCGTCGCGACAGTCTGCGCGCGGAAAAAATCCTGCAGGACAAGCTGATGGAGAAGGTCGATGCCGGCAAGGCCAGCATCATCTGGGATCACACACTGGCCGAGGTGCTGGGCGACGAGACGGGCGTGACCGGTGCCCGGCTGACGTCCACGAAGGACGGCGGCGCACGGGAACTGAGCGTGGCGGGCGTGTTCATCGCCATCGGCCACACGCCGAACACCGGGATCTTCGAAGGCCAGCTGGATATGGCAGGCGGCTACATCAAGGTCCGCAGCGGACTGGAAGGCAACGCCACGGCGACCAGCATCCCCGGCGTGTTCGCGGCCGGCGACGTGATGGATCACGTCTACCGCCAGGCCATTACCTCGGCCGGTTCCGGCTGCATGGCAGCACTGGACGCGGAGAAGTTTCTCGACGACCAGTGACAGCGCACGCTGTCGCCTGCTCCCGGCAAAACGGGATTATTTTCACCATAATCGGGCAAAAGGCGCGTTTGGCCCTTGTAAATCGCGTTGAGAGTCGCAAACTGTTGAAGACAGTCTTGGATTTCAACCAACTTCAAGGAACGGTTACGCCAGAACCATGCCAACCAGCGCCCTTAACCCCCGCATCGTCGTTCGCACCCCCGAACAGCAACAGCAGGTCGACCGCGAAACCCAGAACCTGGCCCTCTACTACCACGAGACATGCGTGCACTGCATCCGCGTGCTGCGGGTCATCGAGCGGCTGCATCTGAAGATCGACTTCCGCAATATCCGCGACGTTCCCGCCTACCGGGATCAACTGGTGGAGCACGGCGGCAGCAGCACGGTGCCCTGCCTGCAGGTCCGCAAGGAAGACGGCGACCTGGAGTGGCTGTACGAGTCGCATCGGATCATTGACTACCTGGAAGAGCACTTCGCCTGAGCGTTCGAAGCCAGGCGCGATCGTCGCAGGGTGTCTTCCGGCCTGAAGGCCGGATCGGTGGCAATCGCCTGCGGCGATTACCACTCTACGCCATCCGCAAACCCCAGAACGACCTCGCCGCAGATACCGTCTTGTTGGTCAAGACCGTAGGGTGCTCACAGCAAAGCGATGCGCACCATTGGCGTGATCGGTGCGCATCGCCTTCGGCTCTGAGCACCCTACGCGGGTTCCGATGCCGCGGAGGGTGGTGACCGCCGCAGGCGCTTGCCAACATCGGCCGCAACGCCGAAGTGCCGGCTCTCAGGCAAAATTCCAGTCGTAATCCACCGTCAGCGGCGCGTGATCGGAGAAGCGGTCGGCGGTGAACACCTCCGCCTCAACCGCCTTGGCCGCCACGCCCGGCGTCGCCACGTGGTAGTCGATACGCCACCCCGTGTTGTTGTCCCAGGCCCGGCCCCGGTTGGACCACCAGGTGTACTGCTCCTTCTCCGGGTACAGCCTGCGGTAGACGTCCACCCAGTTCTCCGTGGTGAACAGCTGTTCCATCCACTCCCGCTCCTCGGGCAGGAAACCGGAGTTCTTCTGGTTGCCGCGCCAGTTCTTCAGATCCAGCTTGCGGTGCGCGATGTTCCAGTCGCCGCATATGACGTATTCGCGGTCGTCCGACATCCAGCCCCGCAGAGCTTCGATGAAGCGGTCCATGACACCGAACTTCACCTGCTGGCGCTCATCACCGGAAGACCCTGACGGCATGTACAGCGAGATCACCGAAAGCTTGCCGAAGCGCGCCTCGATGAAACGGCCCTCGGCATCGAAGTCCTCCCAGCCGATGCCCTTGATCACCTCGTCGGGCTCGACCCGGCTGTAGAGGCCGACGCCGCTGTAACCCTTTTTTTCTGCCGGGTGATACCAGGTGTGGAAGCCCTCCGGGTAGAACGGGTCCTGGCCCAGTTGGTCCTCCTGGGCCTTGATCTCCTGCAGGCAGACCACGTCCGCCTTCTGCGCGGGCAACCAGTCGAAAAAGCCCTTCCGGGCGGCGGCACGAATACCGTTGCAATTCAATGAGATAATTCGCATGAAAACCGATCCGGTCTACGCCGGGCGGGGGCGGAAACCCACCCCCGCCCGGTCTGGGCACGTCTGTGGTGAGACTCGGACTATACCCGCTCGTACAGCGCGGCAATACCCTGGCCGCCACCGATGCACATGGTGACCACCGCATAACGGGCGCCGGTGCGCTGCATTTCGTAGACGGCCTTGACGGTCAGATTGGCGCCGGTGGCACCGATCGGGTGGCCCAGCGAGATGCCGCTGCCGTTCGGGTTCACCCTGGCCGGATCCAGCGCGAGATCCCGAACCACGGCCAGCGCCTGGGCGGCAAAGGCCTCGTTCACCTCCCAGATGTCGATCTGGTCGGCGGAGACACCGGTACGCTCCAGCAACTGCTTGACCGCCGGCACGGGACCGATGCCCATGTACCTGGGATCCACCGCGGCCACGGTGGCATCCACCAGCCGGGCCATCGGCTTGAGCCCGGCACGTTCCGCCGCGGCGGCTTCCATCATGGTAACCGCAGCCGCACCGTCGTTCAGGGACGAGGCGTTGCCGGCAGTGACCGTACCACCCTCGCGCTTGAATACCGGCTTCATCTTGGCCAGCCCTTCCAGCGAGGTATCGCGGCGCGGATTCTCGTCGGTGTCGAAGACCACCACGCCCTTCCGGCCCTTCACTTCCACGGGCATGATCTGGTCCTTGAAGCGACCGCCGTCGATGGCTGCCACGGCGCGCTGATGGGATTCCACCGCCAGCGCGTCCTGGTCCTCGCGGGACACGCCCCATTTCTCCGCCACGTTCTCGGCGGTGATGCCCATGTGGCACTTGTCGAACGGGTCGGTCAGTGCGCCCACCATGGCATCCACCATGGCGCCGTCGCCCATGCGCTGGCCCCAGCGGCCGGACGGCAGCCAGTACGGGGCACGGGACATGGCGTCGGCGCCACCACCCACCACCACGTCGGCGTCGCCGCTGCGGATGTAGCTGGCCGCGGTGACAATGGCCTGCAGGCCGCTGCCGCAGAGCCGGTTCAAGGTCAGCGCCGGCGTACTGTGCGGCAGGCCGCCATTGATCGTGGCCACCCGCGACAGGTACATGTCCCGGGGCTCGGTATGGATGACGTTGCCGAATACCACGTGACCCACCTGCTCCGGATCGACGCCGGAGCGCTTCACGGACTCACGCAGCACCGAGGCTGCCAGATCACCCAGCGATACATCCTTGAGCCCGCCGCCGTAGGTACCAATCGCGGTGCGCGTCGCACCGACCACCACCACTTCGCGCGTGTTGCTCATGACTCTCCCCTCTCGCTATCTTACGTTGCACTGCAAAACGTGGAATCGCATTGTAGGGAGGCGCAAAAGCGACTGTCCAGTCATGTTTGCACGATGCAGGATCTCTCCCGCCGGGATCGCTTGATTGCCGTAAGACCGTCGGTCAGAATGGGGCGCCAATCAGCCGGACGCCTGCAGCGCGACGGCCCTTGGGCAGCACCAGCACTGGCCATCTACACAGCCTTTCACGCTTCCCTCGGCGCCTGATGATTGCGCCGCAGCCGCTTGCCACGGAGCACTTCCGTCGGCAACACCAGCCCAGCTATGCGGCTTTCCAACCCGCCCTCGGAAGCGTCTGAACCCCGACCCTTCACTGCGGGAAGGTTTCGTTATACTTTGGCCAACCAGGGCCTTATGCCACATGCCCGCAACACCATCACGGCGGGGCGGGAGGGACAGAACCAAAAGTTCTGCAGCCCCAGTGGCGTCAATCCAAAAAGGAGGACGCATGACCGGACACATCAAATACCCCACCAGCGGCGAGAAGATCACGGCGAAGGACGGCAAGCTTCAGGTGCCGGACAACCCCATCCTGGGTTACGTCGAAGGTGACGGTATCGGCCCGGACATCACCAAGGCTTCCATGCGCATCTGGGACGCCGCGGTCGAGAAGGCCTACGGCGGCAAGCGCAAGGTCGCCTGGTGCGAACTGTTCATGGGCGAGAAGGCCGCCGGCCTGTACGACGGCAACTACTTCCCGGAGGAAACCAAGGCAGCGCTGAAGGACCTGCTGGTGTCCATCAAGGGCCCGCTGACCACGCCGGTGGGCGGCGGCTTCCGGTCGCTGAACGTGTCCCTGCGCCAGGACCTGGATCTCTATGCCTGCGTGCGCCCCGTGCGCCACTATGCCGGCGTGCCTTCCCCGCTGAAGAAGCCGGAGGACGTGGACGTGGTGATCTTCCGCGAGAACACCGAGGACGTCTACGCGGGGATCGAGTTCCAGTCCGGCAGCGAGGAAAACAGGAAACTGGCCGCTTTCCTGAAAAACGAGATGGGCGCCAACTTCTTCGACGACGCCGGCCTGGGCGTCAAGCCGATCTCCGAGTTCGGCTCCAAGCGCCTGGTGCGCAAGGCCATCCAGTACGCCATCGACAACAACCGCGAAAGCGTGACGCTGGTGCACAAGGGCAACATCATGAAGTTCACCGAGGGTGCCTTCCGCACCTGGGGGTATGAACTTGCCCGCGAGGAATTCCCGGAGCAGACCATCACCGAGGAAGAACTCTACAGCACCTACGGCGGCAAGCGGCCGGAAGGCAAGGTGGTCATCAAGGACCGCATCGCCGACATCATCTTCCAGATGATGCTGCTGCGCCCCAACGAATTCGACGTGCTGGCCACCATGAACCTGAACGGCGACTACCTGTCCGACGCCGTGGCCGCCGAAGTGGGCGGTGTGGGCATCGCCCCGGGCGCCAACATGAGCGACAACGTCGCCGTGTTCGAGGCCACCCACGGCACCGCCCCCAAGTATGCCAACCAGGACAAGGTGAACCCCGGCTCGCTGCTGTTCTCCGGCGTGATGATGCTGGAACACCTCGGCTGGCAGGAAGCCGCCGACCTGATCACCGCGGCCTACCAGGAGGTGGTCACCAGCAAGATCGTCACCTACGACTTCGCCCGCCAGATCGAGGGCGCCAGCGAGGTGAAGACCAGCCAGTTCGCCGACGCCATCATCGCCCAGATCAACGGCGGCCTGGACATCGAGGAATTCCGCGAGGAACGCGAGAAGGCCATCGAAAAGGATCGCAAGGTCCGCGAACTGCGCCGGGTGTCCTCGCCGCTGGAGGAAATGATTGCCTCCGGCCGCATCCCCCACACCGTGGGCGACCTGATGAACCCCTCACCGATCTCCCTGCCCCCGGAGACCACGGTGGAGGATGCCATGCACCTGATGCGCGAAAAGGGCATCAGTTCGGTCATCACCCGGCCGGGCGAAGACGGCCAGTGGGGCATCATGACCCAACGCGACGTCATCAGCCGCATCGTGTCCAAGGCGCGGGCGCCCGCGTCCGTCAAGGTGGGCGAGGTGGCCTCCAAGCCGCTGGTCACCGTACCGGTGGACATGACGCTCAACGACTGCGCGGAGAAGATGTCCAGTTCCAACATCCGCCGGTGCGCCGTCACCGACAAGGACCAGGAGCCGATTGGCATCATCTCCGACACCGACATCTTCGCCAGCGTGGAACAGTTCGGCTTGCCGGAGTAAAGGCGAATCGGCGCGATCGTCGATCAGCCGGCCTGGGGGGCTATACCGCCCTCCGGGCCGTTTCTGTCTGCTGAGGAGATTCGACCGTATGCCCCGCCCCGGTGGCAGGCCGCCACCCACAGGTCGCCATCCATCACGGCACCCGGACGGGCAATACGCGCGAGGAGGTGAGTAACTGCATGGCCACCAGAGAAACCGACCTGCCATTGCGGGAAAACATTCGCCAGCTTGGCGATCTGCTGGGGCAGACACTGCGGGAACAGGGCGGTGAGTCGCTGTTCCGCACCGTGGAAACCGTCAGGAACCTGGCCAAGGAGGCCCGCGCCGGCAGCCACGAGGCGGCAGCGCAGCTCGATCAGGCACTGACCGGCCTGGAGGACGACAAGATCATGCCCGTGGTGCGGGCGTTCTCCCAGTTCCTCAATCTCGCCAACATCTGCGAGCAGCACCACCGCGTGCGCCGCAGCCGTCAATGGGCCATGGACCCGGAATCGGAACCGCTGCGGGGCTCGCTCCAGGAGGCCTTCCGGCGCCTCGCCCCGGTGGCGGATCCCGACCAGATCTACCAGGCCGTGGTGGACATGCAGGTCAACCTGGTGCTCACCGCCCATCCCACCGAGGTCAGCCGCCGCACGCTGCTGCAGAAATACAACCACATCGCCCGATTGCTGGAGGCGCAGGACCGGCGGGACCTCACACCGGAGGAACAGGAGGACATCCAGCGCGCGCTGAAGAGCGAGATCACCGCCTCCTGGCACACCGACGAAATCCGCCAGCGCCGGCCCACGCCGGTGGACGAGGCCCGATGGGGCTACGCCGTGGTGGAACAGACGCTCTGGAACGTCATTCCCCGCCACGCACGCCGGGTGGACGCCACGCTCAGGGAATACACCAACCGCGGCCTGCCGCTTGAGGCTGCCCCGATCCGGTTCGGCTCCTGGATGGGCGGCGATCGCGACGGCAACCCCCGGGTCACCGCCCGTGTCACCCGGGAGGCCTGCCTGATGGCCCGGTGGATGGCAGCAACGCTGTACGAAAAGGAGGTCAGCGCGCTGATCAGCGAGTTGTCGCTGCAGTGCGTGGACGACGACCTGCGCGAGCAGGTGGGTGACGCCTGGGAGCCCTATCGCGTGATGCTCAAGCGCGTGCGCGCCCGGCTGCGGCTCACGATCCGGTGGGTGGAAGCACGCCTGGACGGCAAGACACCGCCCGAAGGCGAGGTGTACCTGCACACGGCCGAACTGCGCCAGCCGCTGCTCGAGTGCTACCACAGCCTGCACCGCTGCGGCGCCGGCGTGGTAGCCGAAGGCCGCCTGCTGGACCTGCTCCGACGCCTGGCCTGTTTCGGCATGAGCCTGATGCGGATCGACATCCGGCAGGAAGCCGGACGCCACACCGAGGCGATCACCGAGATCACCGAGGCACTGGCCCTGGGCCGTTACCAGGACTGGGACGAGGAGGCCCGGCAGGCGTTCCTGATCCGGGAACTGCAGAACCCGCGGCCGTTGATCCCGCGCGGCTTTGAACCGGGCAGCGACGTGCAGGAAGTGCTGGATACGTTCCGCGTGATCGCCGAACAGGGCCCGGAAAGCCTGGGTGCCTACGTCATCTCCATGGCCTCCAAGCCGTCCGACATCCTGGCGGTGGAACTGCTGCAGAAGGAGGCCGGCGCCCGCAACCCGCTGCGCGTGGTCCCGCTGTTCGAGACCCTGGCCGACCTGGAAGGCGCCGAGGACAGCCTGGAGCGGCTGCTGAACGTGGACTGGTACCGCCAGCGCATCGACGGCAGCCAGGAAATCATGATCGGCTATTCCGACTCCGGCAAGGACGCCGGCCATCTGACCGCCGCCTGGGCGCTGTTCCAGACCCAGGAGCGGCTGGTGGCCTGCTGCCGCCGCCACGGCGTGCGGCTGACCCTGTTTCATGGCCGCGGCGGCTCCATCGGCCGCGGCGGCGGCCCCACCCACGCGGCCATCCTGTCGCAGCCGCCGGGCTCGGTGAACGGCAGCCTGCGAGTGACCGAGCAGGGTGAGGTCATCCAGGCCAAGTTCGGCCTGCCGGGGATCGCGCTGCGCAACCTGGAGCTCTACATCACCGCCGTGCTGGAAGCCACCCTACAGCCTCCGCCGGACCCCAGGCGGGAATGGCGCGAACTGATGGACCAGCTTTCCGCCGTGGCAGTGAAGCAGTACCGTGGCCTGGTCCGGGAGACCGAGGACTTCGTGCCCTACTTCCGCGCCGCCACCCCGGAACAGGAAATCGCCGGGCTCACCATCGGTTCCCGGCCGGCCAAGCGGAAGACCGGCGGCGGCGTGGAAAGCCTGCGTGCCATTCCCTGGATCTTCAGCTGGACCCAGACCCGCCTGCTACTGCCGGCCTGGCTGGGCGTCGGCGAGGCACTGCAACAGGCGCAGGAAGCGGGCCGGACGGATGAACTGCAGACCATGTTCCAGGAGTGGCCATTCTTCAGTGCCTTCGTCGATATGGTGGAGATGGTACTGGCCAAGGGCGACCCGGATGTTGCCGCACTGTACGACCAGCGCCTGGTGCCGGACGAACTGCAACCGCTCGGCACCGAGCTGCGTGAACGCTTCCGCAGCACCCTGGCCGCCGTGCTGAAGGTCAGTGGCCACGAGCGGCCGCTGGACGACTTCCCGGTGGTGCGCCGTTCGGTGGACGTTCGCAACCCCTACGTCGACCCGCTCAACCGCCTGCAGGTCGAACTGCTGCACCGGGTGCGGCACGGCAATGAGGAGAACCTGCGCAAGGCCCTGCAGGTCTGTATCAACGGCATTGCCGCCGGCATGCGCAATACCGGCTGACCCCTGAACGAGAGCACCGGCCCATCCATGACACTGCCAGACTACAAACGCGACTTCATCGACTTCGCCCTGCGACGCCAGGTCCTGCGCTTCGGCAGCTTCACGCTGAAGTCCGGCCGCCAGAGCCCCTACTTCTTCAACGCCGGCCTGTTCAATACCGGCTCGGCGCTGGCCGCGCTCGGCCAGTATTACGCCCGGGCCATCATCGAGTCGGGACTGGAGATCGACATGCTCTACGGGCCGGCCTACAAGGGCATCCCGCTGGCCGCGGCCACCGCCGTCGCGCTCGCCGAGCACCATGACCGCGACCTGCCCTATGCCTTCAACCGCAAGGAAGCCAAGGACCACGGAGAAGGCGGCGTGATCGTCGGCGCCCCGCTGGCTGGCCGGGTACTGGTGATCGACGACGTGATCTCGGCCGGCACCTCGGTGCGGGAATCCGTCCAGTTGATCAATGCCGCCGGCGCTACGCTGGCCGGCGTTGCCATTGCGCTGGACCGCAAGGAACGGGGCACGGGCGCGACGTCCGCCGTGCAGCAGGTGGAACAGGAGCTGCGCGTTCCTGTCATCCCTGTGGTGGATCTGGACGATCTGGTGCAATGGCTCGAGGACAGTGGCCGCCATGCGGAGCAGCTTGAGGCCATACGGACATATCGACAGCAATACGGCGCCTAGGGAGCCCCTGATCTATTCCCATAGGGCTCTGGCTTTGCAGCCTGCCCGCGGGCAAGGCGCCGGTGCGGTCTGGCGAACCCTCTGGCTGCTGATCGCGCTGCTGGCATGTCCGGCCGCCTCGGCCGGTCACGTGACGGAGCTGCACGTGGGCAGCCTCACCCACTCCGCCTTCCAGCTTCAGGGCATCCGCCTGCACCTGACCCAGACGCGCGGGCTGGTTCCGGACAGCGGCTGGGTCAGTGTTGCCAGCGCGCGCTGGAACGGCCAGGAGGCCGGGCCGTTCCGGGTCAACTGCGGTCGCATCAGCCTGGGCCGCGAGACCATGGCCTGTGAACAGGCGCACCTGCAGCTTGGTCACGCGGAATGGGGAACGCTGGACGTCCGCGGCGAGCTGCGCTATCAGCCTGCGCAGGAGCGGCTACGCGTCGACCTGGAGGGCATGCTGGACGGCACCCCGCTCCAACTGCGGGGTGAATGGGCCGCCGACAGCGGCAGCCTCCAGCTCCGGCTCTCGGCATTCCCCCTCGGCCGCCTGGAACCGTTGAGCGGCGATCCCGCCTGGCACCTCGACGGCACCGCCGATATCAGCGTTTCGGCACAGCTCGAACCGGACGGCGTCCTGTCCGGCACCGTGGTCACGCAACTGCACGGCGCCACCCTCTCCAATCCGGAAGGCACCATCGCCACTGACAACCTCTCAGCGACGCTGGTCACCGGGCTGCGCCACCAGGGCACCGAACAGCGCGGAACGGCGAGACTGATCGCCCGGGGCGGCCAGGCCTACGTGGATCCGGTCTTCCTCGATCTGGACGAAACGCCCGCCGACGCCGTGGCGCACGTGCTGCGGCGCGGCGATGATCTATGGCTGGAACGGCTCAGGCTGCGCCAGCCGGGCGTATTGTCGGCACACGGCGAAGCGCATGTGAAAATGTCCCCGGCGCTCTCCCTGGAACGGCTGACGCTGACCATCGAGCAGGCCGTGTTCCCGCAGGCTTACCTGAGCTACCTGCAACCCTTTCTGATCGGCACCACGCTGGACCGGCTGGACACCAGCGGCCGGATCAGCGGTGATCTCCGCGTGCGGAACGGCCGTCCGGAAAGTGCGCGCATGCTGCTGCAGGACGTCAGCATCGACGATCAACTGGAACGCTTCTCCTTCCGGGGCCTGCAGGGCCCCCTGCACTGGACGCGGGACGAATCGGCGCCACCCACCGATGTCCGCTGGGACGGCGGCCAGCTCTACCGTATCAACATCGGTGCCGGCCGGCTGGATTCACGATTTTTCGGCACCAGTTTCCACCTGCGCCGGCCGTTACGACTGCCGCTGGAGGACGGTGCCCTGCACCTGGACGTGCTCAGCGCCCGCGACCTGGGCGGGCCGCAGTTCAGCGCCGAGCTGGAAGGACGCCTGGAACCGATCAGCCTTCAGGCACTCAGCCGCGCGCTGGACTGGCCGGTGATGCGCGGGACGGTTTCCGGCACCATTCCCCGTGTTCAGTACCGCAACCGGATGCTGCAACTGGACGGAGCGCTGCGGGCGGAGGCCTTTGACGGCACGCTGGTGCTGGACCGCTTCCGCCTGAACGACCCGCTCGGCCGCATGCCGCAGCTGGAGGCCGACATCCGCATGCGCAACCTGGACCTGCGCCTGCTCACCGGCACTTTCGAGTTCGGCCGCATCACCGGCCGGCTGCATGGCGACTTGCGGGGGCTGGAACTGCTGGACTGGGAACCGGTGGCCTTCGACGCGCATTTCTACACCCCGCCCGGCGACCGCTCCACCCGGCGCATCAGCCAGCGCGCCATCGAGAACATCTCCGACATCGGCGGCGGGGGCAGCGCCCTGCTGTCCAGAACGGCGCTGCGCTTCTTCGAGGATTTCCGCTACCAGCGGCTGGGCATCCGCTGCGTGCTGCGCGACGACATCTGCCGCATGAGCGGCCTGGAGCCCGAGGGCGACGGCTACCTGCTGGTCCAGGGCTCCGGCCTGCCCCGGGTGGACGTCATCGGCTTCAACCGGGACGTGAGCTGGCCCACTCTGCTGGAGCAGTTGCAAGCGGTGACGCAGTAGGTTTTCAGCAGGCGAAGCGTGGGGCCGGGGTGTTGGGGTTCGCTGCGCTCACCGCCAACCTACGCAATGCTCCGGGTACTCGGCGGAGGTTGGGGTGAGCCGCAGGCGAACCCCAACCTCCAACCCCGACTCTACTTCTGCTGCCAGTTGCCCTGGCGATCCTGGTAGTACCAGCCGGAGCGGGCGTTGGCCACCCAGCGTTCGGCGAAGGTCTGGCGGATGTCGGCCTCCCACTCGGGGCGGCCGTTGGCCACGGCGATCTGGCGGTACAGGTTCTGTCGGTCGGCGTTCTCGTCGGCCACCAACTGGCGCAGGCGGTTGCGATCGGCCAGCGGCACCGCGGACTGGTCGCGCACGGTGATCTGGCCGTCACGGGTCAGGCCGATTGCGCCGGACTGGTAATGCGGCTGCAACTGGCTGTGCCGCGCCTCCATGGAGGCGGTGATCTGGCGGATGGCCGGGGAACTGATATCCAGATCGGGGCTGGCGGCCGCCGCGGTGGGGACCAGCGCGTTCAGCACCCGGACTGCCAGCGGAGTGGTCTGGTCATCCGGTAGCCGGCTCTGGGGTTCGCCTGCCGGGGGCGGCGGCGACTGCTCGCGGCCCCAGACATCCTGGATGATGCGGTCCGCCGCCTGTTCCGCGGCCACTGCGGGGAAGTACACGTTGATCGTCACACAGGCGGTGAGGGCCAGTGCAAGCAGAAACAGCGGTGCGGTACGGAGCATGATCACAACGGTTACCTCGTAGTCCCTGAGTCAGTTACGGCGGCACCGGTCACGATGACGCCTGCCCTGCTGTGTATCACAGCACAACACGCGGACAGCGGAAAGTGCCGACGCGTTCAGCGCAGCGCCTCGCCCAGGAAATCATCCAGCCCCCGGCTGTAGTCGTCTCCGGTACGCAGAAAGCCGTCGTTATGCCCTCCCCTTAGCTCCAGGAACCATTTCGGCTCCGGCGCAGCCTCGTACAGACGGCGCCCATGGGCATAGGGCACGATTTCATCATCGGGGCTGTGCACCACCAGCACCGGCGAGGACACGTCCTGAAGCGTTTCCAGCGCATCATAGCGGTGACGCACCAGCAACCGTGCCGGAAAGATGGGGTACAGCTCGGCGGCCATGTCCGCCACCGACGTGAACGCGGACTCGAGGATCAGCCCCCCGACATCCTGATACCGTATTGCCATCTGCGCCGCGACCGCCGCGCCCAGCGAACGGCCGAACAGGATGATGTCCTCGATCGGCGTCTCGCGCTCCCGGATCAGGTGCGCCATGGCGGCTTCGGCGTCACGGTACAGGCCGCTTTCCGAGGGTGACCCCTCGCTCTGGCCATAGCCCCGGTAGTCGATGATCAGGACGTTCAGGCCCAGCTCGTGGAAAATCCGGATCGAATCCAGGCGGTGCGAGATGTTGCCGGCATTGCCATGAAAGAACAGCAACGTTCCCCGCGCCTCGGTCGCCGGCACGAACCAGCCATGGATCGCAAGCCCATCCCCGGTTTCCAGCCAGACGTCCTGATAGGCCACGCCGAGTCTCTCGGGCGTGGCGGCCAGCTCCCTGCCCGGCACACCGGGCAGGTGAATGAGGCGCGACTGGAACAGGTACAGCGCCGCCCCGACCAGAACGTACAGCACGGCAAGAATCGCCGCGATACGAAGCATCGTCGCCATGGGTGCCGACCCGGGTTGCGGAACATCGCCGTCAACTGTACCAAACTGTTGCCAGTGAACGAGGTCAAAGGGGTGACCAGCCATTCTGAGAGCAACAAACACGACGGGGCGCATGCGACTGGCCACAATCGTGCTGACACTGGGGGTACTGCCGGCAATGCTTATCGGCTGCACCAGTATCCAGCGGGGCCATGAGGCCGTGCTGGCGCTGGGCGACGTCTCCGCCGGCAGCGAGGACAGCCGGCTGAAACGGCGCACCGCGGAACCGGAGCGCGAGGATCTGCGCTACTCGGTCGACGGACGGGATTACGTGGCGGATGTCTACCACCCGGAGGAGCCACGCCGCGGCACGCTGATCCTGGTACACGGGTTCACCGAAGAAGGACGCCGTGACCCGCGGTTGACGGAGTTCGCGAAGACGATGGGACGCGTCGGCTTCACGGTATTCGTCCCCGAGCTGGACGGGCTCAGGGATCTGTCCATCAGCATGCGCGAGGCGGAGGCGATCGCCGACGCCATTCGTTACACCACCCGGGAAGATTCGGCGATGGGTTCGGATACCGGGCTGGCCGCGATCAGCTTCGCAGTGGGGCCCGCGCTGATCGCCTCGATGCAGGAGGATACGGCGGAGCAGGTGCGGTTTCTGATTTCCGTGGGGGGGTACTACGACCTGACCGATATGCTGCGCTATGTAACCACCGGCGACGATCGTGGCGGTGCCGGGCTGGATGCACCGCCGCCCCAGCGGGAAGGCCGCTGGGCGGTGCTGCTGAGCCAGTTGCACTGGCTGGATGACGAGGATGACCGTGAGTTGCTGGACACGATCGCCCACCGCAAGCTGGATAACCGCTATGCCTCGGTGCAACGCGAGGTACGCCAGTTGAGCTCGCAGGGCCGGGCGGTTTACGAGTTGGTCACCAACGAGGATCCGGACCGCGTCGACGACCTGATCGCACGGATGCCGCCGCGGCTGCTGGAGCAGTTCCAGGCGCTGGACCTGTCTGAACTCGACCTGAGCCGGTTTCAGGGCCAGTTGGTGCTGATTCACGGCCCGGATGATCGGGTGATTCCGGTGAGCCATAGCCGGCGGCTGAGGGATGCGCTGCCGGAGGGGCAGGTGCGATTGTTCGAGGCCGGCGGGCTGGGGCATGTGGATGTGTCGCCGGGCTTGCGGGATGGCTGGGGGCTCTGGCGAGCGACGGCGTACGTGCTCGCGCTGGGTGAGCGCGAGTAGCATTCATTATTGAGATTCGGGGGGCTTCGTTCACGGCCCGGACGGGAGGCTCGCCATCGGACTCGCCGTAAATACATCCCTGTAGGCTTGTCGGCCGCCTGCAGCGCTCCGCAATCCTGCTTCGCTTGCCGGGCCAGGACTGGCCATCCGTGGCCAGCCCGCTCGGCCGGGAAAAGCAATGCTTTTCCATGTTCGGCCTCGCCCCTCCGGCCGACAGTCCGATGGCGAGCCTCCCGTCCGGGCCTGCCGTGGAGCCGACTCTCCTCCAGCACGACGCTTGGAAAGTAGGGCGGGGCGCGCTAACTTGCATCCTCCCTGTTGTAGTTCCTGTTTCCCTGGAGAGCCGATATGTGGGACCTGCCGGTCTTGCCCGTACTGCGTCAGCCTCGCAAGCTGGTGATCGTCACCAGCGGCGGGGATTCCCCTGGCATGAACGCCGCCATCCGCGCCGTGGTGCGCTCAGCCATTCATCGCGGGATTCGCGTGCTGGGGTCGGATAAGGGCTATACCGGACTGGTGGACGATGATCTCCAGCCGATGGGGACGGCATCGGTGGGGAATATCCTGCATCGCGGCGGCACGGTACTGAAAAGTGACCGTTGCGAGGATTTCAAGCGCCCGGAGGTACGGGCCGAGGCCGGGCGGCTGTTGCGTCAGCGCGGAGTGGACGGGCTGGTGGTGATCGGCGGCGACGGGTCGCTGACCGGTGCGCATCTGCTGGCCGCGGAGACGGGTATTCCGGTGGTGGGTCTGCCGGGAACGATCGACAATGACATCTACGGAACGGACGACACCATCGGCTTCGACACGGCGGTGAACACCGGGCTGGATGCCATCGACCGGATTCGCGACACCGCGCATTCCCATGAGCGGGTGTTCCTGGTCGAGGTCATGGGCCGCAGTTCCGGGTTCATTGCGCTGGCCGTGGGGATCGCCGGCGGGGCCGAATCCATCCTGCTTCCGGATGCGCCGGTGGATCTGCCGGACCTGGTGGAGCGGCTGAACCAGAGCAAGAAGCGCGGCAAGAACAGCAGCCTGATCGTGGTGGCGGAGGGCCATGACCCGCAGTTGACCCAGGGGCTGGCCGCGCGGTTGTCGGAACACGGCCACCAGGCCCGGGCCTGCATCCTGGGCCACATCCAGCGCGGCGGCAGCCCGACCGGCCATGACCGTGTGCTGGCCACCTGCCTGGGCGCCAGCGCAGTGGATCATCTGTGCGCAGGCCAATCCGACATCATGCTCGGCGTACAGCATGGACGGATATCCGCGGTGCCGCTGCACGACGTGGTGAGCAACAGGAAGGCGCTGCCGGTGGGCATCATGGAACTGGCCCAGGTGCTGGCGCACTGATGTCCACTCCCGCCGTTCGCGCCGTTGCCCAAGCACGGGTACCCCATCAGGTGCTGGAGTATCGCCACGACCCCTCGGCGCCAGCCTACGGCCTGGAGGCTGCCGAGGCATTGGGCCTCGACCCGGCAACTGTATTCAAGACATTGCTGACGATGGTGGACGGCAGGCCGCATGTCGCGCTGGTGCCGGTGGACTCCCAGCTCAACCTGAAGGCGCTGGCGCGGGCCGCCGGCGGCAAGAAGGCGGAGATGGCGAAACCGGAGGATGCCCAGCGCCTGACCGGTTACGTGGTGGGCGGAATCAGCCCGCTGGGACAGAAGCGACGGCTCGCCACCTGGATCGAAGAATCCGCGGAGACGCTGGCGCAGATCCACGTGAGCGCGGGTCGACGGGGTCTTGAGCTGGCACTCTCGCCGGCCGACCTGGCAAGGCTGAGTGGCGGCCGATTCGCTCCGCTGGTGCTCCGGGGAAGCGCGCGTTGCTAGCCCTGTGAGGTATTTGGCGATTTCGTTACCGAAATCGCTGGACCCTGGTCGCCTGTAGACCGTATCGTTGTACGCAGGAGAACACCGTCGAGCGGTGGGCCGGAAGGTTACTTCCGGAAAGCTGCGGTGCTCCGATCGACACGACGTGCGGTAACGGATAACCATACAATACAATGATTCGCAGACGCTCCTTCCTGTTGCCTGGCGGTTGCCTGGCACTGGCATTGATGCTTGCCGTGCCCGCCCAGGCACAACAGCTCTACCGCTGGGTGGATGACGACGGCAACGTGCATTACACCGACACGCTCCCTCCCGAGCGTGCGCGCGACGGGCGCAGTGTTTTCTCGCGTGACGGCTCCCGTGTCGGGGAGGTGGAGCGAGCGCCAACCCCCGAGGAACTGGCGGAACAGGAAGCCCGGCGCCTGCAGGAAAAGGAACGCCAGGCCCGCGAGCAGGAAGAACGCGCGCAGCAAATGGAGTATGACCGCATGCTGCTGCGCACCTTCAACGACGAAGCCCATATCGAGCGCACCCGCAAGGAGCGGCTGGAAGCGTTGACCGCCAGCCAGCGCCAGTTGATGGCGCGCAGCGAACGCGACGAGGAAGAACTGGAGGAACTGCGGGCGCGCGCAGCACAGGTGGAACGCACCGGCCGGGGCGACCCCGACGCCGTGTACGAGCGCATCCGCCACGTGGAGCAGCGCCTTGCCAGCCGTGACGCGCGGGCCGCAGAGCTGGACCAGGCCATGAACGCGCTGGAAAAGGAATACGACAATCACCTGGCTCGCTTCCGCGAACTGCAGGAAGAGCGCCGCTAGTCGGCGCCGCGAATCAGCGTCCCCACACCGGAATCGGTGAACAGCTCCAGCAGCACCGCGTGGGTGACGCGGCCATCAATGATATGGGCGGCTCGCACGCCGTTTTCCACCGCCTCCAGCGCACAACGGATTTTCGGCAGCATGCCGCCATGGATCGTACCGTCGGCGATCAGCTCCTGCACCCGCTTTGCGTCCAGTCCGGTCAGCAGCCGGCCCTCCTTGTCCAGCAGGCCGGTAGTGTTGGTGAGCAGAATCAGCTTCTCTGCCTTCAGCACTTCCGCCAGCTTGCCGGCCACCAGATCCGCATTGATGTTGTAGGAGCGGCCGTCGTCACCCACGCCGATCGGGGCGATCACCGGGATGAACTCGCCCTGATCCAGCATGTTCACCACCGAGGCATCCACCCCGGCGACCTCGCCGACATGACCGATGTCCACCAGTTCCGGCGCATCCATATCGTCCCCGCGCCGCAATTGCAGCCTGCGCGCGCGGATCAGCCCGCCGTCCTTGCCCGACAGGCCCACGGCACGGCCGCCCTGGCTGTTGATGAGCTGGACGATCTCCTTGTTCACCAGCCCGCCCAGCACCATCTCCACCACGTCCATGGTCTCGGCATCGGTGACGCGCATACCCTCGATGAAGCGGGACTCCTTGCCGATGCGCTCCAGCAGCTTGCCGATCTGCGGCCCGCCGCCGTGCACCACCACCGGATTGAAGCCCACCAGCTTCATCAGCACGATGTCGCGTGCAAAGCTGCGCTTGAGTTCCTCGTCCACCATGGCATTGCCGCCGAACTTCACGACGATGGTCTTGCCATGGAAGCGCTTGATGTAGGGCAGCGCCTCGGTGAGCACACGGGCGACCTGGGTGGGGGGTGTGGCCTGATCGGTCATTGGTGTTATTTGCCTTCGTTGAATATTCGGTCTGGTTTGAAGGTGGATATCGCTGCGCTCTATCCGCCCTGCGCGGTCTGCGAAAACCCTTGGGCCGTCGTGTTCCCAGGGCAAGGGGCTTGCGGTTGGTTCAGTTCCAGACTGTCGATCGCAGGGATGCGATCGTCAAGCCCCCAGGGATGGGTTTACGGCGTGTCTGGAACCTGT
>JBJHBJ010000071.1:0-18070 GCA_050485425.1 Ectothiorhodospiraceae bacterium
TTTTACATACGCAGTGTATGTGAACGCGGCCTTGGATAGTCTAGCGGAGAGGCGCTAAAACCCTAAGCGGTGTTCAGAGTTGCCAACCAGGATCCCATAGGGAGTGACAACATGACCCAACGCGATGCCATCTTTCCTGCCGGTCGGCAGGCGCTCTATGAAGTCAACCGCTATTCGGCTGCCATCCGCTCGGGCGATTTCCTTTTCGTCTCGGGTCAGGTCGGCAGCCGCGAGGACGGGTCGCCCGAGCCGGTGTTCGAGAAGCAGGTCCAACTCGCTTTCGACAATCTCAATGCCGTGCTGAAAGCCGCCGGTTGTACGTTCGACGACGTGGTGGACGTGACGACGTTCCACACAGACCCCGTCAATCAGATCGATTCGGTCGCCGCTGTTCGGCTGAAAGAGATCGGTGACCAGCCTTATCCGAACTGGACGGCTGTCGGCGTGACCTGGCTTGCGGGGTTTGATTTTGAGATCAAGGTCATTGCACGCATACCCCAGGCTGCGTGACCAAATGGAACGACCGGGCTCTGTCAATGGGCCCGGTACAGCAACGCCCCCGCGACGTCAGCTCCATCCCCGTCTGGCAGGCTGCCACATCTCTTCGGGATTCGCCCGAGTCTTTACGTTCTTGTGCAATCTGAATGCGGGTCGCCGCAATTCGGCTTGGCCCGCCTGCAATCATGCTGGCGGTTGACCGGTGGGGGTGCGAGCATCGACCAGGCTTTGATAACAAATCAGGAGGAGAGCGGATGAGCGATCTGGATTTTTCCGGCAAGACGGCACTGGTGGTTGGCGGCTCCAGTGGGATCGGCAACGGCATTGCGCAGGCTTACCGCGCACGCGGGGCGGTTGTGCATGTCTGGGGGACGCGCGCCAGTGCTTCCGATTATCAGGGGGAGGAGGGGGCGGATCTTTCCGGCCTGACGTATTCCCGGGTGGATGTCTCGAATATTGACGAGATCGAGGCCCATCAGCCGGGCTTTGAGGCGCTGGATATCCTGGTGCTTTGTCAGGGCACGGTGGCGTACAAGCGTCAGGAGTTTCAGCGTGAGGGCTGGGACCGGGTCATGGCGGTGAACCTGGACAGTCTGCGGGCCTGCGCGATGAAGTTCCACGACATGTTGGAGCGGTCCCGCGGTTCGTTGATCATCGTCAGCTCGGTGGCCGGCTTCAGGGCGAACAAGGGAAACCCGGCCTACAGCGCTTCAAAGTATGGTGCGGTGGGGCTGACGGCCTCGCTGGGCGAGGCCTGGGCGCCGGCTGGTATCCGCGTCAACGGCATCGCGCCGGGCTTCGTCGACACCAAGCTGACGAAAGTCACCACGGAACACCCCAAGCGTCGGGAAATGGCGTTGGGCGCCATTCCGCAAGGCCGGTTCGGAACCCCGGAGGACATGGCCGGCGTCGCGCTCTTCCTGGCATCGCCGCTGGCCTCGTATGTGTGCGGGCAGACCGTGATCGTGGACGGGGGGCTGAGCCTGTCCTAAGTTTGATAGGTGCCTACCAACCTGATAGGACAGCTCACATTCCACATCAAAACCAGAAAGAGAGGGGGAGTTTCCATGCGCAAGTTCAAATCCGTGACCCTTGCGGTGTCCTGTTCATTGACGCTGGCGGCTGGTGTCGTTCATGCCCACGACTGGCATGAATCAAAGTGGGGCGAGGATGACCGCATCGGCGCGGCCAACTACCTGACACCGGACGTAGTGCTGGAAGCCGCGAAGCTCATCACCGAGGGCAAGACCTATTCCCTGGGCATGGTGCTGGACAAGGATTTCCCGGCCTTCGGCAAGCGCTTCTTCGACGTGACCATCATGGAGCCGCGCCCCGCCGGCGCGACGGTAGGGCCGAACAAGCTCACCAGCACGGATGACGTGCTGCACACCTGGCTTGGCATCGGCAGCCAGATCGATGGCCTGGGCCACATCGGTATCGACCACGTCCATTACAACGGCGTGCATGCCAGCGACTTCGTAAACGTGGACGGGTTGCAGGAATTCGGTGTGGAGCAGATCCCGCCCATCGTTACCCGCGGCGTGCTGCTGGATATCGCCGGCCACATGGGCGAGGAGACGCTGAGCGAGGGCACCGCCATCAACGGGGATGAGATCCGTGCGGCGGCCGAGGCGCAGGGCGTTGAGATCCGCGAGGGCGATGTGGTGTTGCTGCACACCGGCTGGAGCCATCTGCTGGGTGTGGACGGCGAACGCTTCGCGGCCGGTGAACCCGGCCTGGGGCTGGATGGGGCCCGCTACCTTGCCGGCCTCGGTGTGGTGGCGGTGGGAGCAGACAACTGGGGCCTGGAAGTGATCCCGTTCGAGGAGGACGCGGGTATATTCGAAGTGCACCAGGAATTGCTGGTGAAACACGGTGTGTACATCCTCGAGAACATCGAGACCCGCGAACTGGTGGCGGACGAGGCCTGGGAATTCCTGTTCGTGCTGGGCCAGCCGAAGATCGCCGGGGCGGTGCAGGTGTTTATCAACCCGGTGGCGATACGGTAGCCCACGAAAAGGAGTGGTGACTGCCGCAGGCGAAGCCAACCGGGGCAACGTTGCCTCCGCCTCGGTGCGCATCGCTGCGCTCTGAACACCCTACGGGGGTGGGCTTCGTGATATGGCGGTGCCTGCCTAATACCCCAGGCGTGACCTACAGCGATATGCTCATAACGATTTGATTCTTTCAGGTGCAACGAAATGGCCCTAGCGTAATAGCCCCATTTCGCTGCCGGAGGAATTGAATCATGAGCCTCAGAATCGGTAGTACTGCACCTGACTTCACCGCCGAGACAACGCAGGGCACCATTCGCTTTCACGAGTGGATTGGTGACAGCTGGTGCATTCTGTTTTCCCACCC
This sequence comes from Ectothiorhodospiraceae bacterium, assembly GCA_050485425.1. Taxonomy (GTDB): domain Bacteria; phylum Pseudomonadota; class Gammaproteobacteria; order Nitrococcales; family Aquisalimonadaceae; genus LSCE01. The sequence continues at coordinate 2,860 of JBJHBJ010000071.1, forward strand.
GAAGGACTTCACGCCGGTGTGCACCACCGAGCTCGGCGCCATGGCCAAGCTGAAGCCGGAGTTCGACAAGCGCAACACGAAGATCATCGGGCTGTCGGTGGACCCGGTATCGAACCATGAGAAGTGGTCGAAGGACATCGAGGAAACCCAGGGTGCCGCTCCCAACTACCCGATGATCGGCGATACCAATCTGGAAGTGGCAAAGCTCTACGATATGTTGCCCGAGGAGGAAGTGGGCACCTCGGAGGGCCGGACCCCGGCGGATAATGCCACTGTCCGGGCGGTGTTCATCATCGGGCCGGACAAGAAGATCAAGGCGACCTTCACTTACCCGATGACGTCGGGCCGCAATTTCGACGAGGTGGTCCGCCTGCTGGATTCTGTCCAGCTCAATGCCAGGCATACGGTGGCCACACCGGTGAACTGGCGCTACGGGGAAGACGTGATCATCCCGCCGTCGGTGAGTGACGAGGAAGCGCAGAAGAAATACCCGCAGGGCTACACCACATTGAAGCCGTACCTGCGGGTGGTGAAGCAACCGGATTGATCAGCGCTTCCCGGCCTGAGATCGCGGCGCAGGGTGCGCAGAGCGCAGCGATACGCACCATCGCGGCAGCCCCCGGTGGTGCGCGCTCTTGCACCGCGTGCCGGTCGGCGCCATCCCGTCACACTGTCAGCAGGACGTTCAGCCATTCCTGGTTGGGCCGGTCCGGGCGGCAGTCCACGGTTACCCAGGCGTGTTGCAGGCGCAGCTCCGGGATTTCACGCAGGAGTTGCTGCAGGCGGTGCTCGTCCAGATCGGTGAAGTGGCGGCCACGGTAGCAACGCTCGCCCGTGCCGTGCTTGAACGATGCGTACATGACCCCGCCGGGTTCGAGGGCAGTCGCCAGCCGCGAGAGCGTGGCTGGCAGATCCGCCCAGGGCCGATGCAGCAGGCTGGCACAGGCCCAGATGCCGTCGAATTCCGCATGCCAGTTCACCTGGTCGAAGCGCAGCGCGGGCACTGGCCGGTCAAGCAGTTGCGCGGCGAGTCCGGCCATTTCCGGAGCGGCGTCGAAAGCCTGCACCCTGTAGCCGCGGTGCAGGAAGGCCAGGCTATCCCGGCCGGAACCGCAACCGGCATCCAGAATGCGGCCGCCGGATGGGATGCATGCCAGAAATGGCGCATACAGCGCCTGCATGTCCGCGTCCACGGTATCCCGGTAGAAGTCCTCGGCGTGTTTCCGGTAATAATCGATGCTGTCGGACATCAAGGCAGTTTACCGGGCTGACCGGCCGGTGCATCACGACCTCGCCTCGAATGACTAGTTTCCCCGAAATTCGGGCTCGCGTTTCTCGAAAAACGCGGCAAGCGCCTCGCGAAAGTCTTCCGTGCCGGCACAGGCCTTGAAGGCCGCCTCTTCCGCGTATAACTGCTCTGCCAGTGAGCAGTCCTGCCCCTGGCGGATCAGTGCGCGGGTATAGCGCATGGCGGTCGGCGCCTTGCCGGCGAGTTGCAGTGCCATTTTCCGCGTCTGCTCTTCCAGCGCCTCTGCCGGCACAACGCGGTTCACCAGGCCCAGCCGCAGTGCCTCTGCGGCGTCGAACGTCTCGCCCAGCAGGGCGATTTCCATGGCCTTGCGCTGGCCTACCAGGCGCGGCAGCGTCCAGGAACCGGAACAGTCCGGTACGCCACCGATGTTGATGTAAGCCAGATTGAAGCGGGCATTGTCAGCGGCAATGGCCAGGTCGGTGCCCAGCGTCAGACTGACACCCGCGCCGGCCACGGCACCGTGCACACTGGCCAGCGTGGGCTGCGGTGCATTCGCCAGCGCCAGCATGGCCTGGTGCATGGGTTCGATGATAGCTCCGATTGTATCCACCACGGCATCGCCGGCGTCCCGCATCTCCGCAAGATCGCCGCCGGCCTGGAAGGCATCGCCGGCGCCGGAGATCACGATCACCCGCGCATCCGACGACGTGGTGACGGCGTTGACCGCTTCGAGGAATGCTTCCGCGGTGGCCGTGTTGATGGCATTCATGCGCTCGGGCCGGTTCAGACGGATTTCACCGATCCCCTCCTGCATGCGCAGCACGACAGGATCCTGCTCGCTCGTTTGCATGGTCTTCCCTCCTTCGGTGCAGCCTTGTTCGTGATACAAAGCGCTGCTCCGGTGTCCTTGACGGGGTTGCAGTGCTGAACTAATGGTTAATTGTCGGACAAACCAACAAATAGCAACTGTAGATGCGAATGTCCTCAGGCGCCAAGAAGAATACGGGTATCACCGACGGCGGTCTCGACCTCCCGAAATTGCAGGTGCACTCGGCATACGAACTGGTCTGTCGCGAGCTGGAAAAGCGCATTCTGGACGGCACGCTGCGCGCTGGCGAGCGACTGCCGACGGAAACCGATCTGGCAGAACGCTTTGGCGTGAACCGCTCAACGGTGCGCGAGGGCATACGCCGGCTTGAGAGTGAGGGCCTGGTAAAGCGCAGCACCGGTCGTCGGCTGGTGGTGAGCCTGCCGCGCCACAGTGATCTAACCCCCCGAACCACCCGTGCGCTGGCCCTGCACCGGGTCACGTTCCTGGAATTGTGGCAGGTGGCGATGGTCATGGAGCCGCTGGCGGCGCGTCTGGCGGCACAGAACGCCACCGAATCGGATCTGGCGGCCATGAAACGGAATCTGGAGCAGACATCGGAGGTACTACGCGCCGGAGAATCGCCTGCGCTGCTGGACGTTGAGTTTCAGGCGCTGGTAGCGCGCAGCGCGAAGAACCAGGCGCTGGAGTTATCGCGCGAGCCCATCGGGCTGCTCCTGTACCCCGCCTTCGAGGCGCTGATTCCGCTATTGCCGCAAGCGGGGAGACGTCTGCTCAAGGCGCACACCCAGGTGTACGAGGCGATACGACGGCGGGATGGCGACATGGCCTTTACCTGGATGCACAAGCACGTGGCGGATTTCCGCCGCGGCTATGAACTCGCAGGCCTGCCACTGGACGCGCCGGTGGACATGCCGGAGTACCGGGGCGCGCGCGGCGGCTGAGGCCAAGGCAGCGCCCTCCGCCCATTCAGGGCAGCACAACAACAGGTGCAGAGTCGCAATAGCGACCACGGAGGAGACGATGATCAAGCAAACCCTGCAAGCCGCCACCGGTGCCCTTGCGATACTTGCCGCCGGCGTGACCCCGCTGGCCGCTCAGAACCTGACCATCTCCGCCGGGATTTCCCAGACACACTTCTGGGTCGGTGGTTACCTGGACCCGTTCGCCGATGCGGTTGAGGCGGACACGGAAATCGGTTTCACCCGCTTCTACGCCGGAGAGCTGGTCTCCATCGGCGGGGAACTGGACGCGCTGCAGGACCGGGTCATCGACGTCGCGGCGCCTATGCTTGCGCCGTACCACGAAGGGCGCTTCCCGCTGTCGGACATCACCCAGTTGCCCACCTACAACACCGACTCGCCGCTGATCACCCGGGCCTTCAACGCGCTGATGGATTCAGACGTGGAGATCACCGACGGCAAGACGTTCTACGACTACGAGATCGGCGACAAGGGTCTCCGGGCCTGGGGCCTCGGCGCCACCGCTGCCTACGCCATCTCCACCACGGGGAAGGAACTCACCGACCCGGCCGATCTGCGCGGCATGCCCATGCGCGCCGGGTCCGCGCTGCACACAGTGGTGCTGCAGCAATTGGGGGTGACGCCGGTTACGATTCCGGCCGCCCAGGCCTACGAGGCGCTGTCCCGCGGCACCATCGAAGGCATCATCCTGTCCGTCGGCGACTGGATTTCCTACTCGCTGGAGGAGGAACTGACCTACACCATCACCGATGTCGCCATCGGCCACTGGCAGAGCTATCTGGCCATGACCGAGGATCGCTGGAACGGACTCTCCGCCCAGCAGCAGGAAGCGATCGACCGGATCGCCCGCGAGACCACGCTGCGTAACGCCGAGAACATCGACGCACAGGATCAGCAGGTCATGGCGGAGGCGAAGGAAAACGGCGCACGCTTCGTGCCGGTGGGCGAACTGCCGGAGGCCATGCAGTCGCATATCGCCGAGGCTTCCACGAATACCTGGATTCAGTGGGTGGAGGATACCGAGGCTGACGGACATCCCGCCCGCACCACGGCGCGGCTGTGGGCGCAACTGGTGGTCGAGGAGGGAGGCGAACTGCCGGACGGTGTGGCCGAATACCTGGAACTGGACCTGTAATGTAGCTGCGCCAGCCGTGACCGGTCGCGTCGCTGCCGGCGGCCTGTTGCTGCACCCCGGAGCCCGTGGATGGAACAGGAACTGATCATCTGGGTGGCCGCGTTCTGGTTCGTGCTGTTCCTGGTGCTGGGGCAGAACGTCGCCACCGTGCTTTTCGCCACCGGCATGGTGGGTATTTTCCTCTGGGTGGGGCCGCAGGTGTTTCGCGGCATCCTCGCCAGGGACATCTTCTACACCGCCTCCAGCTACTCGTTGTCCATCATCCCGCTGTACCTGTTGATGGCGCAGTTGCTGCTGCGTGGGGGCGTCATCGTGGACATGTTCCGGGTCGGCTACCGGCTGTCCGGTTTCCGCCGTTTTCCGCTGGGCGTGGCCACCATCATATCCGGTGGCCTGCTGGGTGCGGTATCCGGCTCCGGGGCGGCCACCGCAGCGGCGCTGGCCACGCTGGCCTCGCCGCAACTGGAACAGGTGGGTTATACCCGGCGCATGGCTGTTGCACTGGCGGCCGTGGCAGGCTCGCTGTCGGCCATCATTCCACCCAGTCTGATCATGATCATTTACGGCTCGCTCACCCAGGTATCCATCGGCCACATGTTCATTGGCGCGTTGATTCCGGCCGTGGTCTGCATCGTGGTCTACATCCTTTGCCTACGCGTCTTCGGGGAAGTGCAGACGGGGGCGGAGGACGGTCGGGAGGCGGGTGCCGGGGCTGCAACGGTCAGCCGCAGCAGCATGGCCGCGTTCCTGTTCGTGCTCGCGCTGATGTTCGTGGTGTTCGGTGGCATTTACGGCGGCGTGATCACTGCCGGCGAGGCCGGCGCCATCGGTGCGTTCACGGCGCTGGTGGGGATGGTGGTGATGCGACGGGTTGGCGCTCTGGACATTGCCCGGGCGTTGTCCGAGTCCGTGAAAGTCACCGCCATGCTGATGATCATCGTGCTGGGCGCGCAGATCTTCGGTCGTTTCCTGTCCTACTCGCGGTTGCCGCACGAGGTACTGGGCCTGCTGGAGCCGTTGCTTGCCAGCCCGGAACTGGTGGTGGCCATTCTGCTGGCGGTGTTTTTCCTGTTCGGCCTGTTCCTGGAGTCTGCCGCGGTGATGGTACTGCTGATACCGATCATGATGCCGATCCTGCGCGCCGCAGAGGTGGACCTGCTGTGGTTCGGGGTCATGGCCTCTTTCATGATTTCGTTGGGTTTGCTGACACCGCCGGTTGGGTTGTCTGCCTACGCCGCATCGTCGGCGGCCCGCCATTCCGTGGGACCGGTATTCCGAATGACGGCCATTTTCGCGCTATTCGCTGCCATTCTGGTGACGGCGCTGATGGTGCTGTTTCCGGGACTGGTGACCTGGTTGCCCGGCACGATCCGATAGGGGGGAGGGCATGCGCTTCTGGACCTGGATCGGACGTTTCGAGTGGGGGTTGGCCTCCATCGGTGCCGGGCTGTGTCTGCTGGCCATGATGCTGATTACGGTGATCAGCGTTTTCGGCCGCTATGTGCTGGGGATGGACCTGATTCCCGGAGCCTACAACATCATCGAACGCTTCATATTTCCGCTGATCGTGTTCTGCGCGCTGCCACTCGCGCATCGGGAAGGCACCTTTCCCAGGCTGGAGATGCTGTCCCAGGCGCTGCCGCAACGGTTGCGGCTTTCCGTAGCGACGCTGGTTCTGTTGGTGGAGGTGGTGGTGTTCGCTGTCCTGCTCTACTACGTGACCCAGTTCGCCTGGAACAGCTTTCTGGACGGACGTCGCGCACAGGTGGGTACGGGTTACTGGCAGCTCTATCCGGTGCTGGCGATGGTGCCGCTGGCTTTTGGCCTGATGCTGCTGGAGATGTTGCGATTGCTGGTGCAATCCTGCATGGCTGTGGCTCGCGGCGAATCCGATAGGGCACCGGGGAGGCCCCCTGGCAGCGCATGAGGACACATGCCAGACTGCTGTCTGTTTCTGAGCCGTCGACACTGTCATGGATGTTGAGCAATTCAGTCTATTCGATCAGCCGGTGGATGCGCTCGCTCAACTGCCGTCAGGCGGGTGGCCGAACCAACAGCGTTTCCCACATAACGCGGGCCGGAACTCCGTGGGGGACGTCGTCCTGGCGGACCTGCGCTCCGATACGCAGCCGCTGATCCTCACCGGCTACGCATCCCTGGACCGGCTGCTCGATTTCCTGGACGAGGCGAGCCGGAACGGGGCGAAGGTCCGTCTGCTGCTCGGTAACGAGCCGTCCCCCGCACGGCAGGATCACATTGCGCTTGCGGGCTACGATTTCCCCCGTGTTGTCACCGAGTACTGGCTGGCACGGGGAATATCCCTGCGCCTCAGCGGCAAGATTGTCGCTGTAATGGAGCAGTTGAAGCAGCGCCGCGTGCAGGTCCGCTTCGTCGAGCCACTGCGGCTGCATGCCAAGATGTACTGCACGCAGAAAGCGGTAACACTGGGTTCCAGCAATTTCTCCACGGGTGGATTGCGACACCATCTCGAGGCCAACGCGCGTTTTCCCGCCGAGGACAAGCAGAGATTCCGTGAAGCCTGGCAGCTGGCGGAGCGGTATTGGCATGAAGGGAGGGACTTTTCTCCCGAGTTGCTGAATCTGCTGGAAAAACTGTTACGTCCAACCAGCTGGCAGGAATCGCTGGCCAGGGCCTGCGCCGAGCTTCTGGAGGGGGAGTGGGCCGATCAATACCTGAGCCATCAACGTTTGCCCGGTGATCTTCCCTTGTGGCCGAGCCAGCGGCAGGGAATCGCCCAGGCGCTCTATCTGATTGATACCGTCGGGAGCGTGCTGATTGCTGACGCGACCGGTTCCGGCAAGACGCGCATGGGGGCCAATCTGGTGCGCGCCGCCATCGACCGCATCTGGAGTTCCGGCCGCATGCGGCGGGGCATGGCCATGCTGGTCTGTCCGCCGTCGGTGAAGGAAACCTGGGACCGTGAGGCGCGGCTTTGCCACCTGCCACTTGATGTGCACTCCCACGGCGCATTGAGCCACGCCGGCGCAAACCGGCAGCGGGAGACACTTGAGGCAGTGCGCCGTGCTCAGGTGCTGGCCGTGGACGAGGCGCACAATTTCCTGAATTCATCGTCGAACCGCACCCGTCGGTTGCTGGGAAACATGGCGGATCACACGGTGCTGTTCACGGCCACCCCTATCAACCGGGGCGTGACCGATCTGCTGCGCCTGGTCGACATGCTCGGCGCTGATAACCTGGATCAGGACACACTGAGGATGCTCGAGAAACTGCTGCGCAGCCGCCGGGTGAATCAGAGCCTGACCACCGAGGAGATCCGGGCGCTGCGGGGGGAGATACAGCGTTTCACGCTTCGTCGCACCAAATCCATGCTCAACCGGATGGTGGAGAAGAAGCCTGACGCCTATCGTGACGCAACAGGGAATCCGTGTCGGTATCCCGCGCATCGATCCAGAACCTATGCCTTGCACGAAAGCCCGGACGACCGCCGGATAGCGGCCGAAATTCGTGAGCGTGCTTCCAGGCTGAAGGGCGTGGGCTACCTGAAAGACGCCATCGAGATGCCCGATGTGCTTCGCCGCGAAGGGTGGAGTGAAGAGAAATACCTGCGGGCCCGGCTGCGTGCCGCATCGCGGCTGCCGGCGCATCTGGTCATGGCCACGCTGCGCTCGTCCCGTGCGGCATTGCTGGAGCATGTGAGAGGTACGGAGTGGGCGCTGGAGTATACGCCTACGGCGGGGACCTTCCATAAGCAGGCCACTGGCAATGTCCGTGCGCGGGTTGCCGAACTTGCCGGGAGGCCGCCGGAGAACCGTCTCGGCATCGCTTTGCCCGATTGGCTGACCGATGCGGAAACGCATCGCCTGGCTTGCCGTGAGGAGGAGGCGCTGTACCTGGAGATCGGCCGCTTGGCGCTGCAACTCTCCGACGGGCGGGAACGTCGAAAGGCGGAACACCTGCGGGAGCTGGTGGCAAAACGGGATCTGGTGCTCGCGTTCGATAGCCGGCCAATCACCCTTGCCCACCTGCATAAGCTATTGCTTGATGCGGGGGTCGACGTTGCCCTGGCAACCGGCAGTGAACTCGGGGGCCGCAAGCAGGTGCTTGAGCAACTGCGGTTGGGCTCGGACAGGAAACAACTGGTCGCGCTATGCTCGGACAGCATGTCCGAAGGCGTCAATCTGCAGAGTGCGTCGTGCATAGTGCACCTCGACATGCCAAGTGTCGTCCGCGTTGCCGAGCAGCGGGTGGGGCGTGTCGACCGCATGGACAGTCCGCACCGGGAAATCGAGGCCTGGTGGCCCGAAGACGCCGGTGAATTCGCGCTGAAGAGCGATGAACGTTTCGTTGAGCGCCATGAACAGGTGGAGGCGCTGCTGGGCTCCAACTTGCCGTTGCCGGAGTATTTTTCGGGGAAGGCAGGCGTCGCGGAAGAATCTGTCGATGCGAAGACAAGAGCCGAGGAAATGGAGCAGTCCATGGCACATTCCGAATGGGATGGGATCAAGGACGCGTTTACACCCATACGGGAGATGATCGAGGGAGAGGGGCGGCTGATCGAGTCGGAGGATTACGCGGATGCGAATCGGCTGAGCGGGGAGTTGCGGTCAAGTGTGAGCATGGTGCGATCCGATTCCCCGTGGGCATTCTTCTGCGTGCGCGGTAGCCTCACCCGGGCACCGAAGTGGATCCTTTTCCGCTCGCCTGACGCTCACCCGGAATCCAGCCTGCCGGCTATCGCCTCTGCCTTGCGGGAGCGACTGGCCCCGTCGCCGGAGCAGATAACGCTGGAGAACGCGGATACCCGCCTGCTCGATCTGTTCCTTGACAGGCTGAAGACGGCCGAGCGGGTGCTGTTGCCGAAGAAGAAGCAGCGCGCGCTGGAGGAGATGGAGACGGTTCTGAGCCGCTACAGAACGGACGCAAGCCGCGATAACGATCAACCGGCGATGGAGCTGTACAAACAGCTTCTGGATTGGCTGCAACATCCGGGCGAGGGAATCCCGGACTGGAATGACCTTGCCGAGCGTTGGCTCGATCTGATTCGTCCGGGTTGGTACGCACTGCTGTCAAGGCCGCGGCGTAACCGTCCGTTGCTGCTTCGCGATTTGCGACAGCAACTGCTCGGCGAGGGGAGGCTTTCGCATTCGGCTGTCCAGGAGGCGTTTTCCGGCGTAAGGCAGGCGCAGGTGCTGGAAGAGCGCGTTGTCGCTTGCATCATCGGCGTCCCCTGAGGAAACACGGAATCCCTGTCGCTTATTCCTGAAGAAAGGAGATGTGTATGGAACTCGGACCGCAGGCCGGGGGCATCATCGGCCTCATCTGGTTGATCGTCATTATCTGGGCGGTGATTCGCACGGCGCAGAGTGCGGCCACACCGCTGGTAAAGGCGATCTGGATCGTCGTGCTGCTGGCGCTGCCGCTGCTGGGCTTGATTCTCTGGTTATTGTTCGGGCCGAAGTAGTTTCGCGGGGGCCGGCTGACGGCCGGCCTCCTGCGCCATGTGGTCGGTTCCCGATTACCTGCCGGAGGAGGCGGTCTTTCGTTCGATGGCCTTGAGCTGCCGCCGGGCCACCGGCCCGTAAATTACGTACAGGGCTCCGTAGAGTACTGCGGTAAGAAAGCCGAAGACGACCAGTATTGCGATTGCGAGGCCACCATCCAGGTAGCCGAGGAAATAGGCCAGGGCATACAGGGAATCCTGACGGAAGATCACGACCAGGATGGCGAGCATCGTGAGGGCGGACGCGGCGTAGCTGATAACGATTCCGGCCCAGATCAGCCGACGGCGTTCGGCGGCGTCGGGAACGCGCTTGTGGTCCGTGAGGAATTTCGTGATCACGCCGAAGGCGGTACCGATGATCACGCCAACCGCCAGGCCTGAACCCACGTCCAGCTCCGTCTGCAGCAGATATTCCAGCAGGGCCAGCACGGCGATACCCCCCAGCGTCAGGCCCACGTAGAAGCCGATGAAGCGGTAATGATAAGGGGCAAGAGAGGGGGCGTTGCTTTCTGTGGTCATGATGTCGTCCTTGTCGAGGCTCTATCCATTGAAGGCGGACGGGATACCGTGCGGCGGCGTTTCTACCGCCAATCCGTCAGCGGAACCGATCATAGTCCCTGGGGCGCGCGGGCTCAAGGGCGGGGCGGCGCCTGCGGGAGTGCCGCCCCTGATTCGGATCTACGAAATCATGGATGCTTGCCGCGAAGGCAGCAGGCTGTTGGTGAAGATGTCCGACGGCGATAGACTGCCTTCCAGGCCGAAGGCCGTAATGACTTCCTCGATAGTGCCGGCCAGACGTGATTCCGTGGCCGTGCCCCAGCCGTTCCGGCGGGTGTCTTCCGTGACCATCGTGCCGTCGACGATCATGCGCAGCCGCTCTTCCTCGATAGCGCGATCGGCCAGCGGCTCCCGGGCAACCACCGCAGCAGCTCCGGCCGCGGGGTTGGCGATGGCGTCCAGCCAGCCCTGAACCGTGGCACGGATGAAGGCTTCCGAGGCAGCCGGGTTGGCGTCGATGAATCGCGGGTCCATGACGATGGCGTTGCCGTAGGACTGCATGCCGTAGTCGGAGTAGCGGAACACGCGGATGCGATCTTCCCCGATGCCCACCGCCTTCAGGTTAAGCAGCCCGGTGAAGAAGAAGAACGCCATGGCGTCGTGCTGCCCGCGGGCGAACAACTGGTTGCCCAGGCCGGGGTCGACGTTGATCCATTCCACCGATTCCGGGTCCAGGCCGCCATTCTGGGCGAACACCGGGAACAGCTTGCGCGATGCATTGAATGGTTGGCCGATGATTTGCTTGCCGGCGAAATCCCCCGGTTCGCTGATTCCACCATCCGCGCGTACCAGCAGCGAATTCGGGTTGCTGTCGTACTGGATGGCGGCCGCGATCAGCGGCTGGCCGGGGGTGGCCAGGTTGTATTCGATCATGGTGCCGATATCCGCGGACGCTGCTTCATACGCACCCCCGGCCACGGCGGTGATGGCGCCGGCGGAGCCGTTGCCGGCGTCGATGGTGACGCTCAGTCCTTCGGCTTCGTAATAGCCCCGCTGTTGCGCGAGCAGGAAGCCCGCGCCGGACGCTTCCACGCGCCAGCCAAGGTTGAACCGGATGCGTGTGCTGGAGCGTGCGCGAACGATGTTGAACGGGGTGATTCCCGCCGTTGCAATGGCCAGCGCACTGCCGCCCGCCAGTTTCAGAAACCGCCGACGGTCGTGGCTCGTGCTCGCCGAAGCAATGTCTTGTTTCGGGGGTGCGTTCGCAATGTCCCCGAACTGCCCGTTACAGGGTGTTCCGGTCTTCTTGAGGTCTTTTTCGTTTGCCATGGTTTGAAACCCTCTGCTTGGTCGGGGGTTTCAATGGCAGTTTTTATGCCAGCGTCCGGGGACTGCAAATCAGCCGCATCCAACAGGCATTCGCCGGCTGTATACGCAATATCCTGCTGAGCATCCTGCCAAAACAGTGCAGCAGAACACGGCAGTGCACCATTTGTAACCAGCGGTAGCGTGCTCGCAGCGATGTGCCTCGCGCCCACGGATCACCCCAGGCACGCTTCCAGCTCCTCGCGCCCAAGATTCCCGCCGGTCAGTACCACCACGACATCGCCGTGCTCGGGCAATGCAGGCGGTTCCGCCGACAGCAACGCTGCCACCCCGACCGCGGCCCCCGGCTCGGCACAGACCTTGGCGTTGAACAGCAGATGGCGTATCGCTTCGCGGATGGCGTCGTCGTCTACCGTGGCCAGGGCAGTGGTGTGCTGCCGGCACAAGGGGTAGGTGTGTTCACCGACGACTGCTGCAGCCAGGCTCTTGGCGCAGGTGTTCACGGTTGCCAGTTTCTCCACGTGGCCGTTCTGCCAGGCATGCGCCATGCTGGCCGCGCCTTCCGGCTCCACGCCGATCAGCCACGGGTGCGGCTCATGGGCCGAGGCGGCGATACCGATGCCGGATATCAGCCCGCCACCGCCGATCGGGCACAGGACGGCGGCTGTTTCCGGCGCCTGTTCCATGATCTCCAGTCCCACACTGCCCTGGCCGGCGATGATGCGGGGGTCGTCGTATGGGTGGACCAGAGTCAGCCCACGATCTTCCGCCATTTGCCGCATCAGGGTCCAGGCGTCGTTGATGTCGCCGTGCAGGACGACTTCCGCGCCCAGTTCCCGGGCACCGTCCACTTTCACAGGGCTGGCGTTGCCGGGCATCACGATGGTGACCGGGGTGCCCGTGGCGCCGGCCGCCCAGGCAAGCCCCAGGGCGTGGTTGCCCGCGGAGACAGCACCCAGGCCAACGGCCAGTTCTTCCGGACTGGCGGTCTTTACCCAGTGCAGTGCACCGCGGGCCTTGAATGAACCGGTCTGCTGAAACATCTCGGCTTTCAGCCAGACCCGGCGTCCCAGCCGTTCGCTCAGTGTGTAATCTGGAATCAACGGTGTCGGCAGCAGGTGCCGGGAGATGATCTCGCGAGCCTGTATGACGTCTTCGATGGTGACCATGGGCATCATCCGTGTCTGTTAAGGAAGCGCTGATCAATTCCCGCGTTCGCGCTCAAGGCCGGGTTTCGTTTGTGACCAGGAGCAAGGGGCGTTAGATACAGCTTAGCGTCCCACGGTGGATTCAGGGTCTGAAGCAGCCCGGCAGCAGGTCGTGGAGCCAGGGATGGTCGGGGCCGGTGATGCGCAGCAGGCCGCGGGTGGCCACGGCCACCGCCTGATGGCCCCTGGCCGTGGTGTTGTCGAAGATCACCGTGCGGTCCGCTTGTTGCACGGCCTGGTCCAACAGCGGCCACAGGCGATCGAAACGCTCGCGAACCTTCTGTTCCGGCACGGCATGGCCGCCGTGACGCACGCGGTACGTCACTCGGCGCAGGGAGAGTTCCAGCGGCACGTAGACGACCATCAGCCAGACCACATACCCCAGGGATTGGGCGCGGACGATCAATTCCAGTTTGGAAGGGTGGGAGAATACGGTCTCTGTTGCGAAGGACTGGCGTGTGGTGAGCCGCCGCTCGCGCCCCTCGGCGGCGAGGCGGGAAGCCTCATAGGCGTGGCAGACCTCCTTGCCGGGCCAGTGTTCGGCCGCCAGGCGATCGGCATTGACGAACGGCAGGCCCGGATGCTGCGGGGCTATCTGGGTTTCGAACAGGCTGCTCTTGCCGGCGCCGTTGGGGCCGGCAAGCAGGATGAGAACGGGCGGCTGCACGCTCAGCCGGCCTTACGCTGCCGACGGGGCTTTCTCCGGGCTTTCTCGTCGATGACTTCCAGCGCATCGCCTCGCGCCTTCAACTGTTCCATCAACAGTGGATTTCCGTCGAGATGACTGAGGCGGGAGAACAGGTCTTCCAGCGATTCGCCGCCGGTCTGCGTTGTCGGCTCAACGGAGGAAAGCAGGGCATGCAGGTCGCGGGCGGAAAGATGCGGGCTCTGTTCCACGGCCAGCCCCAACCGCGCCAGGTACTCGAGCTGCGCACCCAGGCTGCGGTGCATGACCTGACTCTCCTGCTCCAGCCTCTGGTAGAGCTCGTCGGATACGCGGACGGATTTGGGCATAACGATCTCTCCTGAACGATTTGTCGCATAGTATAGCAAAATGCGATTCATCGTTCAGGGCCTATCAGAATGTTCGGGCGATTCGCCAGGGTTCGGAAGCGGAATTGCCCGGACCACCGCCGTACAGCCACTGCAGGTCGTGGTAGTAGTCTTCCGGTGTCTTGGCGCTCATTACTGCATTGCGCAATTGCCTGCGCGCACCGTCCGGATGGTAGATGTAGTCGCCAATGAGCCGGGACTGAAGCTGGATGCGGGCGGTCCGGGCCATGCGATCATCCTGGTAGTCGATGAACGCAGTCTGGAACTCGCCCCTGTGCTCGGCGAGCTTGTCGGCCAGGCAGACCGCATCCTCGATTGCCATGCAGGCGCCCTGTGCGAAGTACTGCAGGGTTGGATGTGCCGCGTCGCCCAGGAGTGTGACTCGGCCGTCCGTCCAGTTGTCGACGGGTTCCCGGTCGCAAAGCACCCACAGCTTCCAGCTTTCCGGAGTTTCCAGTATGCGCCGGGCCTTCGGGACCAGCGAGGCGAATCGCTCCAGTATTTCCTCGCGGCTGCCTTCTTCTCCAGCGCCTTCAGTGGTGCGGTCGCTGTGGAAGGTGGCGACGATATTGAACAACTCCCAGCCTCTCAGCGGATAATGCACCAGATGATATTTGGGGCCCGCCCACAGGGTGGCGGCGTTCCAGCGCAAGTCCTCGGGCATCTGGTTGATGGGAAGTACGGCACGATAGGTAATGTGACCGGAGACGCGCGGTGCTCCGTCCCCGACGATTTTCTCGCGAACCGGTGACTTGAGGCCGTCGCAGCCGATCAGCGCAGCTCCCCGGAATTCATCGCCACCGGCGGTAGCCACGGTCACACCATGCGCATCCTGCCGGTAGTCGGTCACGCGTTGCCGGTTGAGCAATGTGACATCAGTGTTCTGCTGGCAGCCTTCCAGCAAGGAGAGATGCATGTCTGCCCGGTGCGCGACCGCGTAGGGGGCGCCGAACCGTTGGCGAAAGCTGTCCTCGACAGGAATGCGGGTGATTTCCTGGCCGTTCAGTCCGTCCATCAGCACCAACGCATCAATGAGCACCGCATTGTCCCGCGCCCTCTGGCCGACGCCCAGGCGATCCAGCGCGCGAAAGGCGTTAGGGCCCATCTGAATGCCGGCACCGATCTCGCCGAAGCTGTCGGCCTGTTCCAGCACGGTGACGCGGTAGCCGGCCCGGGCGATGCCCAATGCCGCGGCGAGCCCACCGATGCCGCCGCCGCTGATCAGTATCTGCTCGCTGTCGTCTATGTGATCTGTCATGGTCACTGCTCCTGTAGCTGTTCCGGCCTTCGGCCGGATCGGTGGCAATCGCCGGAGGCGATTACCCCCCTACGGCCCCGTACGCCCCGGCATCCATCCCGCCGTAGGGGCGTAACCGCGCAGCGGTTGCTACCGTCGGGCGCAAGCCCGAAAGGCCGGTGGCAAATGCACCCGTGTCCTGCTGTCT
>JBJHBJ010000072.1:0-17634 GCA_050485425.1 Ectothiorhodospiraceae bacterium
GCGTTGATGAACTTCATCTGCATGGCGGCGGCGACCGCCTCATCCAGGTCGGCGTCGTCGAAGACCAGGAAGGGGGCGTTGCCGCCAAGCTCCAGACTGATCTTCTTCACGGTGCCGGCGGCCTGCTCCATCAACAGCTTGCCCACGGCCGTGGAGCCGGTGAACGACAGCTTGCGTACTGTGGGGTTGGTGGACAACTCGCCGCCAACCTCGGCGCCATGGCTGGCCGTCACCACGTTCAGCACGCCGGCGGGGATGCCGGCGCGTTCCGCCAGCTCGGCCAGCGCCAGGGCGGACAGCGGCGTGTCCTCCGCGGGCTTGATAACCACCGTGCACCCGGCGGCCAGGGCCGGCGAGACCTTGCGGGTGATCATGGATGAGGGGAAGTTCCATGGCGTGATGGCCCCCACGACGCCGACCGGCTGCTTCAGCACCAGTTCGCGCCGGTCCGGGGTCTGGGAGGGCAGCAGGTCGCCGTCGATGCGCTTGGCTTCTTCGGCGAACCATTCAACGAAGGAGGCACCGGACAGGATTTCCCCCTTCGCTTCCGGCAGCGGTTTGCCCTGTTCGCTGGTCAGCAGCAGCGACAGATCGTCGGCGTGCCGGGTGATCAGGTCGAACCAGGCGCGCAGTTTCTGCGAGCGCTGCCTGGCGGTCAGACCCCGCCAGGCGGGCAGGGCGCGCTCGGCAGCGGCGATCGCCCGCCGCGTGTCCTCCACGCTCATGTCCGGCACGCTGGTCAGCATCTCCGATGTGGCGGGATTGAGCACCTGAAACGTCTTCTCGCGGGCGGCCTGGACCCACTGGCCATCGATGTAGGCTGCATCGCGAAGCAATGCGTTGTCGGATAACCCGATACTCATCGTGTCTTGCTCCTCCGGCTGGTGTTGATGATCTGGTTGCTCACTATAGCAGGCCGTGAACCAGCCTCAGGCTGTCGTCGTTCGGTGACGGCTCCATGTCACCCCTTATGGTTTATGCGAACTGGTTCCGTTACCTGTCAGCCGGCTATGGCAGCATCGGGTCGCGTCATGCGTAAGATACGCGCCGTCGCGAGCGGTGCTTTCCGAAGGGTGGGGCATCTTTCATGAGGATGGGGCGCTCCAGTGTTGCCCGGCACGCCGGGATGATGCCGGTGTGTCATGCATGACGGATGTTCCCGGAACAAGAAGAAACAGCCAGAAACGCTAAGGGGAGCGTTATGTCCCAGAGTGCTCGCAAGGAAGACCCGGCGGTGAAGCCCCTGGCATCGGAGCAACCCATCGAGGATCTGTTCCATCTGCTTGGACGTCGCTGGATGTTGCGCATCGTGTGGGAGTTGCGCGCCGGACGCGAGACCACGTTCCGCGAATTGCAGGAGCTTTGTGGCGGGGTATCGCCCACCGTGCTCAACAGCCGTTTGCGGGAACTCCGCAGCCATGGACTGGTGGAACATCAGGGTGGTTACCGGTTGACGAAGGACGGGCGTGCGCTGTTCGAATCCCTCAAGCCGCTGGTGTTCTGGGCGAATCGCTGGCAGGCCACCGAAACACCGGCTTCCCCCCGGAAATCGTCTGCCTCTTCCCGCGCTACGGGAAGAGGCATGCACTGACAGGCGGAGGAAGGAGGCCGGTCACCGGCCAACCAGCGTGTCGAATGGCTCCTTCTCGCGGTTTGCCGCCTCTGCGCGCGCCGCGGCCAGTGCCTTGATCTTCTTGTGCGGGAAGATATAGAACTGGTCGTCCTCGACCGCTTTCAGCGTCAGTTCCGCAATTTCCCGGGCCGAGATGCGCCCTTTCTCCACGGCCTGCTTCAGTTGCTCCTGCCGCTGCCGCTTGGCATCGGTTTCCGGGCCGGTCCGGGCGAACCGGCCGGGGCGGTTGCGCGCGGAGTCGACGATGGCGGTGGGGAAGAAGGCCGGGCAGAGCACGCTGACGCCGACGTTGGCGTTGACGTCGCGCAGGTCCATGGCCAGCGTCTCGGACATGGCGACCACCGCGCTCTTCGAGGCGTTGTAGACGCCGCTGCCGGGCGCATAGACCCAACCGGCCGCCGAGGCGGTGTTCACCACATGCCCCTCGCCCTGTGCGATCATCATCGGCACGAAGGTGCGGATGCCCCAGCTCACGCCGTAGACGTTCACGCCCATGACCCATTGCCAGTCTTCCGGCGTGTAGTCCCACATCGGGCCGTTGACGGCCACGCCGGCATTATTGAATACCAGATGCGCGGTGCCGAAGCGTTCCCGGGTCAGTCCGGCCAGGGCCTCGACCTGCTCGAGGCTGGAGACGTCCACCCGCAGCGTGGCCGCCTCCGTGCCGGGGTCGCGTTCCTGTGCCAGGCGGACGGTTTCCGTCATGCCGGCCTCGTCCACGTCGCCCAGCACGAGTTTCATGCCGCGCTCCGCGCAGCACAGCGCCAGTTCCCGGCCAAGTCCGCTGCCGCCGCCGGTGATCACGGCGACCTTCCCGTTCAATTCCTTCATTCCCGCTCCTTCATGGTGGCAAGGGCCGGGGCCATGAGGCCCCGGCCGCGTCTCAGTCCTGGAGATAGGCTTTCATCTCCGCCTTGGCGATGGCGTTGCGGTGGACTTCATCGGGACCGTCCGCGGTACGCAGATGACGGGCGTAGACGAACATGTCGGCCAGAGGGAAGTCCTCGGTGTAACCGCCGGCGCCATGGGCCTGTATCGCCCAGTCGATGACCTTGCAGGCCATATCCGGTGCGGCGACCTTGATCATGGCGATCTGCTTCTTCGCCACCTTGTTGCCGACCGTGTCCATCATATGCGCGGCGTTCAGAACCAGCCAGCGTGCCTGGTCGATCAGGATGCGCGAGTCCGCGATGCGCTCGCGCCACACACCCTGTTCGGACAGCGGCCGGCCGAAGGCCACGCGGCTGGCCAGGCGCCGGCACATCAGTTCCAGCGCCCGCTCGGCCTGGCCGATCACACGCATGCAGTGGTGGATGCGGCCCGGCCCCAGTCGGCCCTGGGCGATCTCGAAGCCGCGCCCTTCACCGAGAATGAGGTTGCTCGCCGGAACCCGCACGTTCTCGAACAGGATCTCCGGGTGCCCCTTGGGCGCATGGTAATAGCCGTACACCGGCATGTCGCGCACGATGGTGACGCCGGGCGTGTCCTTGGGTACGAGGACCATCGATTGCTGCTTGTGGCGGTCCGGGTTGTCCGGATCGGTTTTGCCCATCACGATGAAAAACTTCGTGCGCTCGCCGCAACCGCCGGTAATGAACCATTTGCGGCCGTTGATCACGTAGTCGTCGCCGTCGCGAACGATGCGGGTTTCGATGTTGGTGGCGTCACTGGAGGCGACGGCGGGTTCGGTCATCGCGAACGAGGAACGGATTTCGCCGTTCAGCAGGGGGTACAGCCATTCCCGCTTCTGTTCCTCGCTGCCGTAGCGGGCCAGCACTTCCATGTTGCCGGTATCCGGCGCGGCGCAGTTGAACACCTCCGACGACCACAGTACGCGGCCCATGATCTCGGCCAGCGGTGCGTACTCCAGATTGCTCAGGCCGGCACCGTACTCCTCCTCCGGCAGGAACAGGTTCCACAGTCCCTCGGCCCGGGCCTTCTCCTTGAGTTCCGCCATCAGCGGCACACCGGCATAGGGCCGTCCGTTACGCTTGTTTTCCTCCAGTTGTTCCCGGTAGGTGGCCTCGTTGGGGTAGACGTGTGTCTCCATGAATGCATGGAGACGTTCCTGAAGTTGCTGCACTCGGGGTGAAAACTCGAAATCCATGGGTCGGTCCTCCGCTGCTGTGTCCCGGAATCGGGTCGTGGGCAAAGCTTGCGTGGAGGCGTATAATCAATCAAATGAATGTTTATTATGAGATTGCATAAATACTATGGATCTATCGCGCATCGATCTGAATCTCCTCGTGGTGCTCGAAGCCATTTACGCCGAGGGTGGTCTGACCCGGGCGGGCCAGCGGCTCAACGTCACGCAGCCCGCGATCAGCCACTCCCTGGGTCGGCTGCGCGAGCTGCTGGGCGACCCCCTGTTCGTGCGGGAGGGGCGAGCCATGGTGCCCACGCCGCTGATGCGCAGCCTGATACAGCCGTTGCGGCGCTGCCTGCGGGGCCTGGAGATCACGCTGAACGAGGCACGCCGCTTCGATCCGGGTACGGCGGAGAAGCGATTCACCATCGGCTGCCGGGACGCGCTGGAGCTACGGGTGTTGCCCCGGCTGATGCGGACCCTGCGCCGGGAGGCACCGGATCTGGAAATCGCCACCGCCCATTTCCAGCGACGTAACCTGGAGGCAGACCTGTTCAGCGGACAACTGGATGTGGTGACCGATTCCGTGCTGCCGCGCTCGGAGAACCTGCGGCATACCCGTATCAACAGCGATCACCTGGCGGTGCTGGCGCGCCAGGGCCATCCGGCCCTGCAGGGCGGCCTGGATATGGACACCTACCTCCGGCAGGGCCATATCCTGGTCACGTCCCGCCGCACGGGCCCCGGGCTGGAGGATTTCGAGCTATCGCGGCACGGCTTGTACCGTCGGGTGAGCCTGCGCTGCCAGCATTATTTTGCGGCCTCGCGCGTGGTTGGCGAGACCGACCTGTTGCTGACCATGCCGGCACGCATCGCGCACCTGATCCAGCGCAGCGGCGGCTACCAGATCGCGCCGTTTCCGCTGGAAATGCCGGCCCAGGACCTTTACCTGTGTTGGCATTCCAACGTCGACAGCGACCCCGCCAACCGCTGGTTGCGGCAACAGGTGCTGGCCTCGTTCCAGGAGCGGCCGCCGGATCCGGACGCTGACCCGGACTGGCCGTGACACGCGGTGTTCAGACCACCAGACCGGGGACGATCATTTTCTCCAGCAGCGCACGGCGGTCGTCGGGAATGGTGATTGCCTTGCGCGCCTTCAGGTCGAACAGGACGGCGACGGCCATGGCAGCGGCCACCGGCTCGCCGCTGCCGGCGTCGTACATCCAGTGACCGAAGCGGTAGGCCTTGGCGCCGACGTCGATAATGCCGCTGCGCAGCGCCAGCACCGTGCCACGGCGCGGCGTGCGGTGGTAGACGAGGCGGTATTCCAGCGCGGCGCCGCCGATGCCCCGGGTGTTCGGGTCGTCGCTGCTCAGGTGGACCAGCAGGTTCGGCACCGCGTCCGAGATCACGCCCATGTAACCGCGCGTGGTCATGAAACCTTCCGCATCCACCAGGTGCGGTTCCAGCGGAGTCAGGTAGGTGGGTACCATGCCCATGGCGTCGGCCTGCTCTAGCCGGGGCAGCGTCGCCGGCGGCGTGAGTTCCAGCCCGCGCGGCGCCGCGTGTTCCGGTAGCCCCACCTGCATTCCGGCGGCCCTGCTCAGTGCCTCGTTCGGAATCGGCAGGGTCTGTTCCCGGCCGGCGCCGGTCAACTCGGTGCGGGCGACAATGGTGGCAGCCACGCTACCGGTGGCGGCATGCTGCATCTCCAGGTACACCCGCAACTGGGTGGGTTCTGCGTCCAGCACGCCGCCCACCAGACGGATGGGGACGCCGGGCCGCTGCTCTCGCAGGAAGCGGATGTGATGCTCGCGCGCCACCAGGCGCTGGCCACCTTCGCCCAGGCCAAGCTTCTGTTCCAGCACCGCCAGTGCGGCGGTGGCTTTCTCCACGTAGAACTGGACGTTCATGTGGCCCATCTGGTCGCATTCCCAGAGCCGCACGCTGTTGCGGTACAACTCGATCATGTCGTTCATGTGATGTGTCGCTCTCCAGAGTGTGATTGTCATTGGAGGGGGATTGCGGGACCCCGCCCGGTCAGTCCTGCGGCCCCGGCAGGGGCGGGATACTATGTGGTCGATCGGGGACCACGAAATGGCTGCATTCCGGCAGGTCCACCACCGTCAGGTGGTCTCCGGCCTTGCTGGCGCTGGCACGCATGGTCGCCGGGTCCAGCACCTTGTCCTTTTCCGGAATCAGCGCGGTCCCGTGGTCCAGTTGCTGGTAGATGGACGTGCCGCGCGCTTGCATCCAGCGCCGCATGTGCTTGAGATTGGCGATGATGGTGCTGACGCGGCGCGGGTTGAACGGGTAGTTCTCGATCAGGCGCACCTTGCGCGGGTCGTCCAGTGGCCCCCAGATGCTGCGATTACGCGGATTGATCGGGTTCTTCCGCCACAGCGGAATCAGGAAGGGAAGCAGCCAGCGCACCGCGGCGGGCATCTCCTGCCTCGGCCGGCCCTCCGGCAGCACGGCGGCCTCCAGCACCACCTCTACGCTCTGGAACAGGTCCGGGCGCATCGCCGCCGCCTCCAGGACCACGGCGCCGCCGCGTGAATGCCCATGGGCGCGGATGACGCGGCTTTTCGGCAGGTGCTCGAGCACCTGCACCAGGACAGCGGCGTCATATTCGATGCTGCCCAGCGGCGCTTCCGGTGGCCTGGCCCACGGCGCGGGACGGATGTCCGGGTTCTCCAGCGGCAGATGGTAGTCGCCGCTGCAGATACCCAGCAGTTGCACGTTTCCTTCCCGGTAGTGCTCGGTGAAGTAGAGCGGGTTTTCCAGGAAACCGTGCATGCAGACCACAGTGGCCTGCGGTTTGTCGCCCCCGCTGCGTTCCAGCACGTGCGCTTCGCCGACACGGTAGACGTGGGCATCCAGCGCTTCCCCGGTCGGTGCCGGCCCGACCCGGCGCGCCAGCCATTCCCTGAGGCCCACCACCACGACCAGGATCGCGATGATCCAAACCAGGACATTCATCAATACACTGCCTTTTCGATTAATGGATACCGGCAGCAGCGTACTATTTCATTAGCATGCAATCCATTGTGTCGGCCTCCTTCCCGCGACCGGCACATGCTTCCGGGGCACGGCCGCAGGAGGTACGGCGTTACCTCAGGTACGGAATTGCTGGACCAGGCCACGCAACTGTTCGGCCAGGCTGGCGAGCGACTCGCTGGCCTGGGACGTCTGCACCACGTTGCGGGCGTTCTGCTCCGAGACGTCGCTGATCACATGGATGTTCTGGTTGATCTCCTTGGCGGCGGCCGTCTGCTCCTCGGTGGCGCTGGCGATCTGCTGGGTCATCTCCTCGATGCGCGTCACGCCCTGGGCGATACGTTCCAGCGAGGCGCCGGCCCTGGCCACTTCGTCGACCCCATGCCGCGCCTGCGACTGACTGCTGTCCATGGCCGCGGCGGCCTCGTCCGCGCGCTGCTGCAGGCGCTCGATCATCTGCTGGATCTCGGACGTCGACTGCTGGGTGCGGTTGGCCAGGTTGCGCACTTCCTCGGCCACCACGGCGAAACCGCGGCCGTTCTCGCCCGCCCGGGCCGCCTCGATCGCGGCATTCAGTGCCAGCAGATTGGTCTGGTCGGCCACCGCATGGATCACCTGGAGGATTTCGCCGATATTGTCGCTGTCCGCCTTCAGCGCCTGGATCACCCCGGTCGCGTTCTGTACTTCATCCGCCAGGCGGCCGATGGCGTCCACCGTGCCGCTTACCACCTTGCGGCCATCCACCGCCTCTTCGCTGGTTTCGCGCGCCACATCGGCGGTTGCGGACGTATTGCGTGCCACTTCCTCCACGGTCGCGGTCATCTCGTTCATGGCGGTGGCGGCATCGTTCACCTGGGCGCTCTGTTTCTGCACGCCCTGGTCGGTTTCCTCGTTGATCTGGGAAAGCTCGGTGGCGGCCGACGCCACATCCTCGGCGTTCTGCCGCACCTGGCCGATCACCGAGCGCAATTGCTGCTGCATGGCGCCGATGGCGGCCAGCAGGCTGGTGGAGTCGCCGTCGCGCAGGCTGACGGGTACGGTCATGTCGCCTTCGGCCACGCGCTGGACGATGTTTGCGGCGTATGCCGGTTCGCCGCCGATAGTCCGCACCACGGAACGCACCACCCCCAGGCTGACCAGGATGGCGATCCCGAGGATGACAGCGGCCATCAGCACGACGGTCCAGAACACCCGGCTCACTTCCGACAGCGCCTCGGCGGCCTCGATCTCCAGCACCAGGCCCCAGCCGAGCAGCGGGATATCAGTAAAACTTCCCACCACAGTCGTCCCCACGGCGTTGCGGTACTGCCCCACGCCGCTTTCCCCGCGCTGGATGGCCTGGGCCGCACGGGTGGAGATCGCCTGGCCCGTGTCGGGGGCCGAGGCCACCGGGGTGACCGGACGGCCCTGCCGGTCCAGCAGGTAGATCTCGGAACTGCCTTCCAGCGAAAGCGCGTTCAGGCGGTCGAACACGGTGTTCAACTGCACGGCGCCGCGCATCACACCGACAATCTGGTTGTTCCGGCGGATGGGGATGGCGACGGTGCTGACGCGGTTGCCGGTGGCCCGGGAAACCACGGGCTGTGAGAACGTGTCTTCCCCGGAAATCGCCCGCCGGAACCAGTCCCGGTCCGGCACGTTGAACTCGGCCGCTTCGCTGGCGCTGAGCACCCGCGTGCGGCCGTCATGGGCAACACCCGCTACGCCCCGTCCCTGGGGGTTGACGACGAAAATGGTGTCGTAGTGGCCCTGGCTGGCGGAAATGCGCTCCAGCAGGTGGTTGAGTTGCTCCACGTTCATTTCGCGGGCAGCGTCCAGGCTGGCCAGGTAGCGCATCTCGTCCTGACGGGCGCCGAGCCAGTCCATGAAGGCCTGGGAGTTCATCTCGCCGGTGCCCTGCAGGCTGTTCAGGGCGGCGCGCTCATAGGAGTCGCGATACTGAAGGTAGACGAGGCTTGCAATGGCAACGATGGCTGCCAGCACCAGCGTTACCATCATCAGCGTCAGGCGCCCACCGAAACCCAGACGCTCCATAAAGCGGTTGACCATACTCATTCTTGCTGACTCCTGGCTTGAAACCGACGTGGCTCACACTGTTTATCGGTATCGCTGTGACGTACTTGACGGGCAGGTCCGTTGCGGAAGGGGCGAAGCCGGATCGGCCAGGCGGCGTGAATGCTCCAGTGCTTCCTTAACGCTTGTCATTGGCAAGGATTGCATATTGCGGGGAGCCGTTCTGTGACGCAGTTTCCTGATCAACAGGTTCCTTTCGCGAACCCGTTCCCAGGAACGCGCACAGGGTGCCGGCATCGGGCAAGGGGTGGGAGCCCGGACGGTCTGGCGCAGGCCGGCCGGGGCATTGTCGGGGCGAGGTGAGCCGGGGCGACGGGAGTTGGGAGGGCGCGTTTGCGGCGGAACCGGCAATGCTAACCGGCGAGCTGCTCGGCGCGTCCCTGCGCGCGCTGGCTCAGCCACAGTACGGCCATGGCGAGCACCACCACCGGCACCAGCACCAGGTTCAGCAGCTCCCATCCCAGCGTGCTCTGCCAATGGCCGGCCATCAGCCCGCCGAGAGCCGCGCCGCTGAATACCAGGAGTTCGTTCAGCCCCTGCACCCTGGCCTTTTCTGCCGGCTGGTAGGTGTTGGTGAGCAGGGCCGTGGCGCCGATGAAGGCGAAGTTCCAGCCCACGCCCAGCGCCACCAGGGCAGTCCAGTACTGCCAGTAGCCGGTGCCGAGCTGGTTCAGCAGCAGGCTGGCGATCAGCAGCCAGCAGCCCCAGTTGATGACGGTGCGGGCGCTGAATCGCTGGATCAGCCGGCCGGTGAAGAACGACGGCAGGAACATGCCCAGCACGTGCCACTGGATGATGCTGGCGGTGGCGCCGAAGCCGTGGCCGCTGGCATGCATGGACAGCGGTGTGGCGGTCATGACCAGCACCATGACGCCATAGCCGATGAATCCCGAGGTGATGGCGGCGATCAACTGCGGCTGCCGGAGCAGTTCCCGGTACGAACGCACCGGGCCCGTGAGCGCCTCCGTACCGGGCTTCGGCAGGCGTAGCGAGGCGATCAGCACCAGTGCGACTACGTTCAGCGCCAGCAGCCAGAAGAAGGCACCCAGGAACATGTTCTGTTCGAACATGCCCTGCGACCAGCGCGCCAGGTTGGGACCGAGAATGGCGGCAATCACGCCACCACCCATCACGTAACCGATGGCGCGGGACTGCTGACCCGCCGGCGCGGCCTCGGCCGCCGCGAACCGGTATTGCTGGCCGACGCCGATGGCCATGCCCAGCAGGAAAGTGCCCAGGCAGAACACGGGGAAATGGGCGGTGTAGAGCCCGGTGAAGGCCAGCACGGCGCCGCTCACACCCACGGCATTGGCGAGTACGAAGCCGAACTTTCTTCCCAGCCAGCCCATCAGGTGCGCGGAGGGCAGCGTGGCGCAGATCAGGCCGATGAACTGCAGCGCCACCGGCAACGTGACTAGCGCCGGGGACGGCGCCAGTTGCTCGCCGATCAGTGCTGTCACGGCCACCAGAAGGATGTTGCCCGTGACCAGCAGGGCCTGGGCGATGGCGAGACCGGCGACGGTCGGGTTCATGGCGGGTCCTTGTTGTTCGTTGTTGAGCTGGAGCAATACTATCCGAAGGTTGGTCACATCACACGTCAGCCAGTGTTTCAGGTAGGCTGGAGAAAAACCGAGGAGGAGAACCGTCGCATGAACAGCCCGCTCGATGTCGAGTTCCTGCACGCAACCAACGCCCGCCACATCTGGCACCCGATGGCGGATCCGAAGACCTTCAGCGGCAATCCGCCCACTGTGCTGGAGCGGGGTGATGGTGTCTACGTCTACGATATCGACGGCCGGCGCTACCTGGATTGCATGGCGTCGTTGTGGAATGTGAACGTCGGCCATAACCGGCCTGAAGTGAACGCCGCGATCACCGAGCAGTTGAACCGCCTGGCCTATTATTCCAGTTTCAACGGCTACTCCAACCCGCCGTCCATCGCCCTGTCCGATTATCTGATCCGGCGACTGGCGCCGGAAGGCATGGTCAGGGTGCTGTACTCCTCCGGCGGCTCGGACGCCGTGGATACCGCTTTCAAGCTGGCGCGGCAATACTGGAAACTGGAAGGGCAGGCCGAGCGCACCAAGATCCTGTCGCTGAAGCACGGCTATCACGGCCTTCACTACGGAGGCGCCTCCGCCAACGGTACGCCGTCATTCCGGCGGGCGTACGAACCGCTGATCCCCGGCTTCTTCCAGGTGGACAGTCCCTATCTGTACCGCAACCCCTGGACGGACGATCCGGAGGAGCTGGGCCGCATCTGCGCCGAGCAGCTGGATCGGGAAATCCAGTACCAGGGCCCGGATACCGTGGCCGCCTTCATCGCCGAACCGGTGCAGGGAGCCGGTGGGCTGATTGTTCCCCCGGACAACTACTGGCCGCTGATCCGCGAGGTCTGCGACAGGCACGGCGTGCTGCTGATCGCCGACGAGGTCATCACCGGCTTCGGCCGTACCGGTCACTGGTTCGGCTCCCGCGGCTGGGGCGTCAAGCCGGACATCATGACCCTGGCCAAGGGGATCAACTCGGGTTACGTGCCGCTGGGCGCCACCGTGGTGAACGAGCGGATTGCCAGGGCCTGGGACCGCGACCATCCGCTGGCCGCCATCATGCACGGCTATACCTATTCCGGCCACCCGCTGGCCTGCGCTGCCGCGCTGGCATGCCAGAAGATCGTGGAAGACGAGGACCTGCCCGGCAATGCGGCCCGCATGGGGGCGTATTTCCTGGACCGGCTGCGGGAGCTGCAGGAGAAGCATCCGGTGGTGGGCGATGTGCGCGGCCGCGGGCTGATGCTGGGTATGGAAATGGTCAAGGACCGCAAGACCCGCGAACCCTTCGGGCCGCAGGACACGTTCGGCCCGCGGCTGATCAAGGCCATGGCGGCCCGTGGCGCCATCGCCCGCTGGCTGAGCGGGAAGCTGGCCTTCTCGCCGCCGCTGATCATCACCCGCGAGCAGGTGGATGAAGCGGTGGCCATTGTCGACGACGCGCTGTCGGAGGTGAAGCCCTGATGCGGGTCCGGGGGCTGGATTACGTGGTGCTGATCGTGGCTGATCTTGAGCGCGCGCTGGAGTTCTACCACGGCACCATGGGTATCTCCCTCAAGCACCGGGCGGAACGTTTCGCGCAGCTCGACACCGGCGCGACCCGCCTGGGGCTGTTCACCCGCGAGGCCATGGCGGAGACGCTGCATCAGGAACTGGAACCGCCGGGGTCGCGCAGCCCCGGTTTCGAGATCGGCTTCAAGGTGGACGACGTGGATGCGGCTTATGCCGAACTGAAAGCGGCGGGCGCCGAGCCGGTGACCCCGCCGGAAACCCGACCCTGGGGACAACGGACCGCCTATATCCGCGATCCGGACGGCCACCTGGTGGAACTGGTCACGCAGCTTCGTCTGCCAGCCTGACACAGTTGCGGCCGCCACGCTTGCCCGCGTAGAGCGCCTCGTCGGCACGCTGGGTGAGCGCTGCCAGGTCGTCTTCCCAGGGCAGCAGTTCCGCGACGCCGACCGTCACCGTGAGTGCCAGCGTAAGTCCGCTCGCCTGGACCGGGGTTCCGGCGATACGTTGCCGGAGCCTTTCCGCCACGGCGAGGGCAGCATCCTTGTCGGCGTCGGTCAGCAGGACAACGAACTCCTCGCCGCCCAGTCGGCCACAGACGTCGGGCTCCCGCACTTCCTCCTTCAGCAGGCCGGCGATTGCCCGCAGCACCTCGTCGCCCACGTTGTGGCCGTGGGAGTCATTGACCTTCTTGAAGTGGTCCATGTCCAGCACGGCCAGCGACAGTGGGGTGCCGTTCCGCCGGGCGCGATTCAGCTCCCGCTGGAAATGCCTGTCGAAACTGCGGCGGTTATGCAGCCCGGTGAGGGGGTCGGTGGTGGCCTGGCGTTGCAGCTCGGCTTCCAGCTCGCGGCGGGACTCGATCTCCTGCTCCAGGGCGGCATTGGTCGTCTGCGCCTGCTTGAGCAGCGCATACATGGTGCGGTGAGCGGCCTGGAAGCGCCGGGCAACCACCAGGCCGGTGGCGGCCGGCACCAGCATGATCATGGCGACGGCAGCCAGGAGAGACGGCGGAGTTCCATGAATCCATCGTATGGACAGTACGGTGCCGGCGACTGTGAACACGGCCACCAGCGTTGCGGTGGAAACACGGCTGGGAATGAACACGAACAAGCCCACGAGCAGCACGATGG
Organism: Ectothiorhodospiraceae bacterium; assembly: GCA_050485425.1. Classification (GTDB taxonomy): domain Bacteria; phylum Pseudomonadota; class Gammaproteobacteria; order Nitrococcales; family Aquisalimonadaceae; genus LSCE01. The sequence goes on from JBJHBJ010000072.1 coordinate 12,988, forward strand.
AGATGGCCAGCAGCGTTCGCAGGTTCTCATCGGGATACAGGAAATACAGGAGACAATAGCCGGCCCACGCGATCAGCGAGACGGTCATCAGACCGTAACCGTCCATCAGCAATGCGGGTTTCCGCCACATCAGCCAGATAAAGCCGAGCAGGCACGCGGAGACGGTGATCCGCATGGCAAGCAATGCGAAATAGCCGGACGATGCCCCCAGGAGCAGATAGTCATTGGCGGTGAAAGCCAGCCAGAGAAATGCCCACACCCAGAGGCCGAGTTGCGCTTCCTTCAGGGTCTGGTGCGTGTGCTCATCGCGGTATTCCCGCTCCCTCGCTTTATCCCTGAACTCTCCGGTCCAGCGGGATAGCTCCGGCGTGTCGATAGCGCTCTCCCCAACAGTATCGCCACCACCCTATCCCCCGGAGCCATGCGGTTTCCGGGGGGCATGTCACATTTTGGTGCGTCCGGTGCGTGCGCGCGCAATCAGCCGGCCTGGGCCGCCGTTTCCTCAGAGACGGCCTTGTACATGCTGTTCCGCGGCTTGGCGAAGACGCGCCGCACCATCGGTTCGAAGAATTCCAGAGGCAGCGTCTCCATGTCCGGGTCGAAGGCGGCGGCGTCGTACTTGGCGCAGAAGTCCGCCGTCTGCTGGTACAGCGCGTGGTTCCTGTACTGATCCCGCAGGTTGCGGTCCATGCCCAGGTGATGGAAGAAGTAGTAGCCCTGGAAGATGCCGTGGTGCTTCACCATCCAGTGGTTCTCCTCGCTGACGAACGGTTGCAGGATGCTGGCGGCGATGTCCGGATGGTTGTAGCTACCCAGGGTGTCGCCGATGTCGTGCAGCAGCGCGCAGACCACGTATTCCTCGTCGCGGCCGTCGCGGTGAGCCAGTGTGGCGCATTGCAGGCTGTGGGTCAGCCGGTCCACCGGAAAGCCGCCGTAGTCGCCGTCCAGCAGTCTCAGGTGTTCCAGTATCCGGTCCGGCAGTTCGCGGGCGTACTCGCGGAAATGACCGGCGATGCATTGCCAGTCCTCGGCGGTGCCGTCCTGCATATGGCGAAACGTCGCCTGCTGCTTGTCCATGTTCTTCTCCCCCATTATCGATTGTCAGGAACAATACATAGCTTACTCAGGAACGGTGCGCTCCGTCACTGGAGTTCTGTCATAATCCCCGCTTTGCTCCGAACCTCCGGGATGTTCCATGCAGGACACCGCAGCGACGCCGGTGCCCAGGCATCTGGCCGCGCGCCTGGCCACGATACTGGCGATATTCACCACCATCTTTGCCAGCAACGTTCCCACACCCCTGTATGCGGTGTGGCAGGCGGCGTGGGGTTTTTCCTCCACCGCGCTGACAGCGGTGTTCTCGGTGTACGTGATCGGCGTCGTGGTGACCCTGCCGACCATGGGTGCACTGTCCGATCAGCTCGGGCGGCGCCAGGTGCTGGTGCCGGGCCTGCTGTTCATCGTGCTGGGCGGGCTGGTGTTCTCCATGGCCGGAAGCCTGCTCGGACTCGGCATGGGCAGGCTGCTCACCGGCATCGCCACCGGCATCATTACCGGCACGGCCACGGCGGCGCTGGTGGAACTGGACCCGGACGGAAACTGGCCGCGTGCGGCGACCATTTCCGCGCTGACCCTGACGGCCGGCGCCACCGCGGGGCCGTTGTTCAGTGCGTTATGGCTGCGCGTGGACCTGGCCCCGTTGTCCGTGCCGTTCCTGGTGGTCAGTTCGCTCGCCGCGATCGCGGTGGTCACACTGCTGTTCGTGGAGTGGCCGGCCCATCTGGGCCAGCGCCGCGCGGGATTCCGACTGCGGGAATGGCGGCCGCAGGAGATGGCGGTGCCCAGGGAGATCCTTGGTGCGTTCGCCTTTGCCGGCGCGGCAGTCTGCCTGGGCTGGTCCGCCGGCAGCCTGTACGCCGCGCTCGGGCCGTCGCTGGCGGCCGAGCTGGTGGGCATCAGCGACCGCTCGCTGGCCGGGCTCTATGCGGCGGCATTCCAGCTCATCGGTGGTGTCAGCCAGTTCGCCTGCCGGCGGCAGCCGCCCAGGCGATTGCTGCTGATTGCGCCCATGGTGCTGGCCCTGGGCATGGTCATCTGCGTGACGGGCATTCTCCTGACCTCACCCCTGGTCTTCGCGCTGGGCACCGTGACCACGGCACTGGGGTGTGGCGGTACCGGGGTGGGCGCGCTGGGAACGATCAGCCTGGTGGCGCCGGCCGCGCGTCGCGGCGGGGTGATTTCCGCGTTCTACGTGCTGGCGTATCTGACCATGGCCTCGGTGGTGCTCAGTGTCGGCTTCGCCGGTGACCTGGTGGGGCTGAAACTGACCATGGTGGTGCTGGGGGGCATCACGCTGGCGGCAGCGGTGGGGTTGGTGGTGTTCGGTGCCCGGCGGAAGCTGATCGGGATGCAGGCCTGAGGACATAAGGTGGTTCGGCGTCCGGGTTGTTGGGGTTCGCTTCGCTCACCGCCAACCTACGCCTGGATTCATTCGTAGGTTGGCGGTGAGCCGCACGCGAACCCCAACATTCGCGTTACGTTACGCCCCCCGCGGGACCGTTTGCGGTTCGATGAACTCGAACAGGCCTTCGAGGCCGCCTTCGCGGCCGTAGCCGGATTGCTTCATGCCGCCGAACGGGGCCTCAGGTGCGGGTCCGGTGCCGGTGTTCCAGCCGACATGAGCGAACTGCAGGCCGGCAATGACCTTCTCCGCCCGTTTCTCGTCGGCGGTGAACAGGTAGGAGGCCAGGCCGAACTCGGTCTGGTTGGCCATTTCCAGCGCTTCCTCGTCGCTGCGGAAGGTCACCAGCGGTACCAGCGGCCCGAACGTTTCCTCCTTCCAGCAGGCCATCTCCGGGGTCGCTCCCTGCAGAACGGTGGGTGGGAAGAAGCCGCCCCAGTCATTCTCCAGCGGGTCGGGCAGCTTGCCCGTGAGGATCGTCGCTCCCTTGTCCAGCGCATCAGCAACGTGACGGCGGACCTTATGGAAGCCGTTGCGGTCGATCAACGGGCCGATATCGGTGCCGTCCTGCAGGCCGTCGCCGAGCTTGAGCTGGTTGACCCGTTCGGTGACCTTGGCGCCGAAGGCGTCGGCCACTGATTCATGCACCATGATGCGGTTGGCGCACACGCAGGTCTGGCCGCCGCCGCGGAACTTGTTGGCGATGAGGTTATCGGCGGCGGCATCCAGGTCGGCGTCGTCGAAGACGATGAACGGCGCATTGCCGCCCAGTTCCAGCGTCAGCTTCTTGACCTGCGGCGCCGCCTTGCGGATCAGCTCGCGGCCGACCTCGGTGGAGCCGGTGAAGCTCAGCACCTGCACGTCAGGGTGGTCGAGTAGCGTGTCGCCGATCGGGCCCGATGAACCCATGACCAGGTTGACCTTGCCCGGGGGCAGCTTCACCACGTCCTCCAACAGCGTGAACAGCGCGATCATGGTCAGCGGCGTCTTGGAGGAAGGCTTGATGACGCTCGGGCAGTCCGCTGCCAGCGCCGCGGACAGCTTCTTGGCGATCATGCCGATGGGGAAGTTCCAGGGCGTGACCAGACCGACCACGCCTGCAGGGCGGTAATGTACGGTCCACCGGCAGTCTCTGGGGCGTTCCTCGAGCACGCGCGGCGCCAGCTCGTGCACGTGTTTGGCGCAGTAGCTGAAGAAGGCGGCCGCGTAGTCGGCTTCACCCTGGCCTTCCTTCAGCGGCTTTCCGTGCTCGCTGGTGAGTATGCGGCCGATTTCCTCGCGATGGTCGGTCAGCGCCTTGGCGATGGCGTTCAGCCAGTCGCGTCGCTGGTCCAGCGAGGCCGGCTGCTTCAGAGCCGCCCTGGCGGCTTCGATGGCGCGGGTGGTCTCAGCGGCGCCCATCTTCGGCACCTCGGCGAGTAATTCGCCGTTGGCCGGGTTGTGGACCGGCAGGGTGTCGCCGCTGTCGGCGCCGACCCACTGGCCGTTGATGTAGCCGCCGAGATGTTTGAGCAACGGTGAATCGATCATGGTGTCTCCTCGTGTTATGCCTGCAGCATCGGCGGGCGCTTGTCGGTCAGCGGCCGGGCCTGCTGGTAGGCGTGGGAAGCGCGCAGCACCAGCGCGTCCTGGTGGCGTCCTCCCACCACGTGCAGTCCGATGGGCAGTCCCAAGCCGGTAAAGCCGCAGGGCACGGAGGCCGCCGGCTGACCGGTCATGTTGAACGGGTAGGTGAACGGCGTCCAGCTTGGCCATCGCTTGCTGCGCCAGCCTTCGGGGACTTCCAGTCCGGCGGTGAAGGCCGGGATCGGCAGACTGGGTGTGAGCAGCAGATCATACCGGCTGTGGAACAGGTTCATGCGCTCGATGAGTGCAGCGCGCTCGTTCTGTGCCCCGAGGTAGTCCAGCAGGCTGAGCTGCTCGGCCCATTCCGCAACCTCAACCAGTCCAGGGTCCATCTGTTTGCGCTGCTCCGGGCCGAGGTCGCGCATGGCGTTGGCGGCACCGCCGTAGAACAGGATGTCGAATGCCTCACGGGGGTCGTCGAAGCCCGGGTCCACCTGTTCCACAGTGGCGCCCAGTTCCTCGAACACCGCTACGGCCTGCTCGACGCTGGCAGCGATTTCCGGATCCACGCTGACGTAGCCCAGGTTCGGGCTGTAGGCGATCTTCAGCCCGCGTACGCC
>JBJHBJ010000073.1:0-17471 GCA_050485425.1 Ectothiorhodospiraceae bacterium
GTGCGGATTCCATGAAGGCCAGGAGAGCAAAACTCCATAAACAGGCCGGATATACGACCGCAACCGATTCTCTATTCGCTCTGATCAGAAACTCTTCCTCTGTCTACTTGCGGGAGGAGTCCATATAGGGTTTGTTAGTTACCAGCCTCACTAAGGACCCCATGCTTTCTAAGAACACGCAGCAAATTCGATACTTCTTGTTTCAGAGCAACGTGTCCTTGTTTTAACGTCTTCGCGTACTCCACAAGCGCGTTGTAATGCGCGATGGCGTGTTGCTTGTGTACTGCCTGCTGCGTTTCTTCAAATACCTTGTTTGAGTGCTCGAATTTTTGAACGAGATCATTGTTTAGCCGGAATGAATCCACGATTCCCTTCGACAGCGTATAGGTCTTGATTATCTGCTTGCGTAAATCGTTATCTGGTATGCGCCCGATCAAGAAGGAGTTGCCGTTATACACTGCAAAAAAATCGCTGACCAGCGGGTAATAAAAGGTGAGCGCATCTCGGTCGCCAAGTGATTCGAGCCTTGAGCCCATGGTCTCTTGATAGCGATCATATACCGTCTCGATCTCATCATGGATGGCCTGCAACAAACCCCTGATTAGTTTTTCTTCATTTTCATCTGCATGATCCCTCTGATTCTTGAACGAGCGCTTTGTTGTCTCCAATGCGAAATAGCCGGTAATCAGGCCGCCCACTATCGCACCAGTAATTGCCGAACCAAATACCGACCAGTCAAAACTCAACGCGACCTCCATTTTGGCAACTAACTCTGATTAGATGGAACGCAGCAATATCGAATCATTCTGAACGCTTCATAACTCCGCCCCACTCCCAGGCTTCCTCTCATTTTTCAACCTATACAGCTACTTACCGTACATCAACCGCAGACACCACGTAATTGCGTGACCTCTCGTTTTCACGCTCCAATCATCACCAGCACAGTTGATTTCAAACCGATGGACGCAATGGGGATCGCAAGACTTCGTCCAACAAGGGAACGAGCAGGGAAGAACTGCCAAGGGGAAGGGAAATATCACGTAGCTGCCCACCTTCTCGTTCCGCGGCTTGTCACCGTCTGCATGTTTGGTCCGGCACGCTACCGCCGGGCGGCGCCGGTGTGGGACGTCGCGTTTCTGCGTCTTTCGAGCAGTATTAGCACACCAGGCCGGGGATTACACGCTTACATGCCGATGATTTCATGTAGGAATTTTCCTACAACTGGATGGGAACCATTGGGATAGTGCGGCTATCGGCCGGTTGATATAGCGGGCGGCCGGTGTTGTCGATCTTATAGTTGTCGTGCGGTCGACGAGCGGGCGCACGGGGTACACTGGGATCGGGCTTGTTATTTATTCAATGCAATGCCGATCACAGGGGAGGCAACCGCCTCCCCCGTAACCCTCAATCACATCACCCGCACTTACTATCCCCACAGCTCAGGCAGGTCATGCACCCGTCCATCATGATGACGGCCTTGGTGTGGCACTTGGTGCAGAGCTGGGCGTTTTCCGGGAAGTCGCCGACGTTGTCCTTGGCTTCCTCGGCGTATTCCACTTCGCCGCGCAGTTCGGCTTTTTTCTTTTCGATGAAGGCGCGCTGGTGTTCGTCCAGGCCTTCGGATTGAATCATGCCGATCTTGCGCAGGTGCTGGTCGATGACGTCGCCGATCTCGGCGACCAGCGAGGGCATGAAGCGACCGCCCTTCTTGAAGTAGCCGCCGCGCGGGTCGAACACGGAGTGCAGTTCTTCCGCCAGGAAGGTGCAGTCCCCACCCTTGCGGAACACCGCGGAGACGATGCGGGTGAGCGCGACGATCCACTGGAAGTGGTCCATGTTCTTCGAGTTGATGAAGATCTCGAAGGGGCGGCGCACTTCGTGCTCGGTGCCCGGGTTGAGCACGATGTCGTTGATGGTCACGTACAGCGCGTGCTCGGACAGCGGCGTCTTGATCTTATAGGTGCTGCCTTCCAGATCATCCGGCCGCTGCAGAAGTTCGTGCATGTGTTCAATGTCGGGGGCGTTGGCGGCCTCGGTCGGGGCGGCGCCCTTGCGGGGCTCCGCCACGTCCTTGACGACCTCGTAACCGACGATCTTCTTGCTTACCTTGATGGCCATTGGTCGTTGTCTCCCCGGCTCAGAACTTGCCGTAGTAGCCTTCCTTGAGGGCGTCATAGAGATTGGCGGCGGTGTGGATCTCGCCGTCGTACTCGATTTCGTCCCCGCCCTTCAGTTCCACCGAACTGCCGTCTTCAAGTTCGAAGCGGTAGGTGGTGTTGGCCAGGTCTTTCTCCTTGACCAGCACGCCCTGGAACGCCTCCGGGTTGAAGCGGAAGGTGGTGCAGCCCTTCAGGCCCTGGCTGTAGGCGTAGTGGTAGATGTCCTTGAAGTCCTCGTACGGGTAGTCCGTGGGGACGTTGGCCGTCTTGGAGATGGAGGAATCCACCCACTTCTGCGCTGCCGCCTGGATATCCACGTGCTGCTTGGGCGTGATGTCGTCGGCGGTGATGAAGTAGTCCGGCAGTTCGTGCTCGCCGTCACCGGCGTTGGGCATGGCTTCTTCGTCCATGAAGTGGCGGTAGGCCAGCAGCTCGAAGGAGAACACGTCCACCTTTTCCTTCGACTTGCGGCCTTCGCGGATCACGTTGCGGAAGTAGTGATGCGCGAAGCTGGGCTCGATGCCGTTGCTGGCGTTGTTAGCCAGGGACAGCGAGATGGTGCCGGTGGGGGCGATGGAGCTGTGGTGCGTGAAGCGCGCGCCCTTTTCGGCGATGGCCTCGGCCAGTTCGCGGTCGGCGGCGGCCACGCGCTGCATGTAGCGGCTGTATTTCGCCAGCAGCACCTTGCCCTTGATGGTGTCGCCCACCTTGTAGCCGTCTTCCTTCATCTCCGGGCGCTTGGCCAGCATTTCACCGGTGACGGTGAACTCTTCGTCCATGATCGGGGCCGGGCCTTTTTCCTCGGCCAGGGTCAGGCCGGTGCGCCAGCCGACCAGCGCCATTTCCTTGGCGACCTGCTCGGTGAAGGCCACGGAGCCCGGGTCGCCGTACTGCATGCGCAGCATGGTCACCGTGGAGCCCAGGCCCAGGAAGCCCATGCCGTGGCGGCGCTTGCGCATGATCTCTTCCTGCTGCTTGGGCAGCGGCAGGCCGTTGATCTCCACCACGTTGTCCAGCATGCGGGTGAAGATGGCCACCACCTCGCGGTATTCGTCCCAGTCGAACCAGGCGTTCTCGGTGAACGGGTCGCGGACGAATTTCGTGAGGTTGATCGAGCCCAGCAGGCAGGCGCCGTAGGGCGGCAGCGGCTGTTCCCCGCAGGGATTGGTGGCGCGGATGTCCTCGCAGAACCAGTTGTTGTTCATCTCGTTGACGCGGTCAATGAGAATGAAGCCCGGCTCGGCGAAGTCGTAGGTGGAGGTCATGATCATGTCCCAGAGACGCTGGGCCTTGACCGTGCGCTGGATGCGGCAGGCAACCAGGCCTTCCTCGTTGACCACGTAGCCGTCCGTCTGCGGCCATTCACGCCAGATGATCTGGGTGGGGTCGTTGAGGTCGACGCCGTCGGCTTCCGCTTCCTGCTGGCTAATCGGGAACGACAGCGGCCAGTCGGCGTTCTTCTGCACGGCCTGCATGAATTCGTCGGTGATCAGCAGCGACAGGTTGAACTGGCGCAGCCGGCCGTCTTCGCGCTTGGCGCGAACGAAGTCCAGCACGTCGGGGTGGCCGACGTCGAAGGTGGCCATCTGGGCACCGCGGCGGCCGCCGGCACTGGAAACGGTGAAGCACATGCGGTCGTAGATATCCATGAAGGACAGCGAGCCGCTGGTGTAGGCGCCGGCGCCGGAGACGTAGGCGCCTTTGTGCCGCAGCGTGGAGAACTCGTAGCCGATGCCGCAGCCGGCCTTCAGCGTCAGGCCCGCTTCATGCACCTTGCCCAGGATGTCGTTCATGGAGTCGCCGATGGTGCCGGAGACGGTGCAGTTGATGGTGCTGGTGGCAGGCTTGTGTTCCTGGGCGCCGGCGTTGGAGATGATGCGGCCGGCCGGGATGGCGCCGTGACGCAGCGCCCACAGGAAACGCTCGTACCATTCCTGCTTCAGTTTCTTGGTGGTTTCAACGTCTGCCAGGGCCCGCGCCACGCGCTTGTACGTGTCGTCCATGGTGTCGTCGATGATGTGTCCGTCCTTGGCTTTCAGACGGTATTTTTTGTCCCAGATATCTTCCGAGGCACTCTGCACCGGGATTTCGGCCACGTGATGGACCGGCGCGCGCGCTGTGGCAGGCGTACTCATGCTGGCGTCTCCCCCCGAGGGCTTGGTCTTGGGCTTCAATGACTTGCGTCTGTTATCCACAGGGTAATCCACAACATATCTACATTCGGGCTGAAGAAACCCCTATATGTTGGGGTGGACTTCAGCATCATAGCCGATGACATTTGCAAGTCAACGCTTGACAGGGCGGCTTTTCCTGGTGTCCCGGAAGCTTTGACAACACAAGATATGGGGGCGTGCGGCATTGTTCGCCGCGCTTTCCTACCAGACGTCCGCCGGGATGCGGGCGGCCGAGCCGAAGGCGCGGGCGGGGTCGATGCCGAGGAACCGGAGTATTTCCGACTCCCGCCGCCAGGCGTCCTTGTAGCCCAGGGCGATCAGTTCGCGGCAGAAGCCGGCCTCGAACAGCAGGTAGGACGCCACGGCGGCACCGGCGCCTTCGTCGGCCCCGCTGCCGCGCAGGAAGAAGCGCAGCGAGCGCGGCAGTTCCTTTGCGTGACGGGCGGCGATCAGGTCCAGATCCTCGCTGGGCGAGATGACCAGCGTCTTGATCGGCCGCAGTTCGATTCCGGCCTTGTCGCGCACTTTCTCCGGCAGCGCCTTCACCGTGCGGTTGATGCGCTCCAGCCGCTCCAGGTCGCCTTCCAGCGAATCGATGAAGGCGGAATCCAGCACATGGCCGAGGATTTCCGCCACCGTGGGGTAGCGCTTCGGCGGCTCCGCCCCGGGGCTGCCGGAGAGATTGCCGCTCACCCCCACCACCAGCACCCGGTCCGCACCCATGTGCAGCGCGGGGCTGATCGGGGCGAGCTGGCGCACGGAACCGTCGCCGTAATAGGCATCGCCGATGCGCACCGCGGGAAACACCACCGGGATGGCGGAGGATGCCATCAGGTGTTGCAGTCCCAGTCGCGTGCGCCGGCCCTTGCGACGCGCCCGGCCCCAGTCCCGGATCTCGTCCACGCCCTGGTAGAAGCTCACCGACTGGCCGCTGGTGTAGCCGGAACAACTGATGCTGAGCGCCCGCAGGTGGCCGTCGGCAATGGCCTGCTCGATGTTCTGGAAGCGGAGCATGCTGCCGAGCAGTTCGGCCAGCGGGCTGTTGTCCAGCAGCGAGACCGGGCGATGGGCGCCGACTCCGCCCATGAACAGTGCGGACAGCCAGCGGCTCGCCCGGGCGAACAGGATGCGCCGGTGGGTGCGGTAGACCTGGTTGGCCGTGAAGTTGCTCCAGACCTGTTCCATGGCCTCGATGCCCTCGCGGAAACGCGCCGCGTGGGTGGCCACCACGGTGGCGTTCATGGCGCCGGCGGAGGTGCCGCAGATCACCGGGAAGGGGTTGTGAACTTCGGGGGGGAGGATTTCCGCGACTGCCTTGAGCACACCCACCTGATAGGCGGCGCGGGCGCCACCGCCGGACAGGATCAGGCCGGCACAGGCAGGTGTGTCATGATCGCTCACGCAGACGTCCCTAACGGCGTATCAGCAGAAAAACCCCGGCTACGATCGCCAGCACCGAGAGCACCACGTAATCGTAGACGAACCGCAGGCCGATCAGGCCCTGCAATCCATAAATAATAAGCCAAATGGCCAGCAACAGTGGACCGATACCGCGCATGCTTTCCCCTTGATCATCATAGTGACCCGTAACGGACGTTTCGCAGCATTTCTGTTACGCGCCACTGGTCGTGTGCCCAGCCGACAAAAATCGAGGGAGGGCGGCGCGAGCCAGCCCTCCCCCGGGGAGCCTGTCGGACAGTCACAATGTATCAGTCTTCGAGGGTAAAGCCGATTTTCACCGTGACCTGCCAGTGGGCGACATTGCCGTCGACGATATGCCCGCGTGTGTCCGTCACTTCGAACCACTGCATGTTGCGCACCGTTTCACTGGCCTTGGAAACGGCCCGGCGGATGGCGTCATCGATACCGGTGGTGGAGGAACCCGTCACTTCGATGTGCTTGTAGACGTGCGTGCTCATGGTCGACTCCTTGCGTCGTCGGTCAGTGGCCTTCCCTGACAGTATCATCGCCACCCCGCGGCCCTACAAGGAGAGACTGCGACAGGCACACGCGAAGACGATTCGCCGTCAGACCCTCTTGAGCTTCAGGCGCCGGCTGAACTTACCGGGCGGCGCCGCGAACAGCGCCAGGCCCAGCTCCAGCGCTGCCTCCTGACGCCGCGCCCGCAAGGCGGCAACGGCCTGCATGCAGTGCCGGATATCCGCCGGCTTGCCGAAGGCGTCCGGTGCCGCCGCGAGGGTTGCGGCCAGCACCTGCAGGTCGTGTTCGACGCCGAGCAGCTTGCCCAGCCTGTTAACCGCACGCCGCCGTTCACGCATGCTTGACGGGATCGCCCGGCGGATCACGTCCAGTTGCAGGCCATGGGCCTTCACCGCCTTGCGCCAGGCGTGCCAGGCTTCTCCTTCCAGCCCCGTATCCAGTTCAGGCAGACGCCGGCGGGCGCGGCGGTAATCCCGCTGCAGGGCACGGCGTAACTGCTGCCGCCCGGTGCCGGTCAATGCAAGCGAACGCAGCTGTTCCCCGGCCCGCTCGAGTTCGTCGGCGCTCTGTGCGGCGCCGGTGGGCTGTTCGGTGTCCGGGGGCTGCTGCTCCTGTCGTAGGCGGGCCAACTCGTTGACCACGGACAGCCAGGCAGCGTCTTTCTCGCCCAGCGCGCTGGCCGTTGCCAGCAGCACATCCGCGTCGCGGGTACCGCTCAGCCTGGCGGCGGCATCGCGTACCTGCCGGTTGAGTTCGGCATGGCGCTGCTCTCCCAGCGGCTGGCGGAGCAGGCGCAGCACCGCCCGCACGCGCTTGCAGCGGCGGCGGGCCTGATGAACGGCACGTTCACGATCGGGTTCCAGGGTTCGCAACTGCCGGCCGGCCAGCCGAAGCTGCCTGTCCGCCAGCCGCAGCAATCCGGGTCCGATGGGTTCTCCGCGTTTCAGCCGGAAGGCCATCCCCGCGTCCTATGCCTTTCTGCCGGCGCCTTCCTCGTTCACCCAGTCGTCGGCATTGTCGACGGTACCGGACTCCAGCCAGGCCTCGCCGCTTTCCGCCTCGCGTTCCAGCCGAGTCAGGTCCTCGGCCACGGCGTTGGTGGAGCGGGTGAAGCGGGCCAGCAGGTTGTAGAGCACCGGGGTGAGGAACAGCGTGAGCACGGTAGCGAAAGTCAGCCCGCCGATGATGACGATACCGATGGCGCCGCGGCTTTCGGCGCCGGCACCGGTGGCGAGCACCAGCGGCAGCGCGCCGAACACGGTGGAGATGGCGGTCATCAGGATGGGGCGGAAGCGCAGCACGGTGCCCTCCACGATGGCTTCGCGCACGGTGCGGCCCTGGTCGCGGAGCTGGTTGGCAAACTCGACGATCAGGATGCCGTTCTTGGCCATCAGGCCGATCAGCAGGATCATGCCGATCTGGCTGTAGATGTTCAGCGAGACCCCGGTGAAGAACAAGGCACCCAGCGCGCCGGTGATGGCCAGCGGCACGGAGAGCATGATGATGCCCGGGTGGATGAAGCTCTCGAACTGGGCGGCCAGCACCAGGAACACGATCACCAGCGCCAGCGCAAAGGTGAGATAGATGGCGCCGGAGGTGTCCATGAATTCCCGGGACAGCCCCAGGTAACTCACGCGCGCCTCGGCGGGCAGTTCCTCGGCGGCCACCCGTTCCAGGTAACGCAGCGCCGACCCCAGGTCGTAGCCGTCGGCCACCGAGCCGGAGATGGTGACCGACGGCAACCGGTTCACGCGGCTCAGGCTCGGCGGCGACCCCAGCTCACGCGTGGAAATCACCGAGGACAGCGGCACCAGCCCGCCATTGTTGCCGGAACGCACGAAGATGTTGTCCAGGTCGTCGGGGGTGTCGCGGTCGCCGGCGTCTGCCTGCAGCATGACGTCGTATTCCCGGCCCCGGTCCAGATAGGTGGTGACGGTCCGGGAGGCCAGCATGGTCTGCAGCGTACGGCCTACGGATTCCAGCGGAATGTCCAGGTCGGCGGCCAGATCGCGGTTGATCTCCACATTCAACTGCGGCCTTGTTTCCTCGTAGTCCACGCTGAGATTGAGCAGGTTGGGATTCTCGCGCGCCCGTTCCAGCACGCGATCGCTCCACGCCTTCAACGAATCGTAGTCCGGCCCGCCGATGACGAACTGGATGGGTTGCTGGAAGCTGCTCTGGCCGAGGCCCGGCGGGTTCACCGCAAACGCGCGCACGCCCGGAATCGAGAGCAGTTGCGGGAAGATTTCGGAAGCGATCTCCTGCTGGCTGCGCTCGCGCTCGGACCAGGGCGAGAGCCCGACAATGGTAAAGCCGTTCTCGTACTGGTTGCGGAAGCCCACCACGGACAGCACGCGGAACGCTTCGCCGCTGTCCAGATACGGCAGCATGATGTCCTCGATCTGCCGCACGTAGCGGTCAGTGTAGGCCGCACTGGCACCCTGCGGCGCCTGGCTGGGGATGATGATGACGCCGCGGTCTTCCACCGGCGAGAGCTCTTCGGGCAGCGTATCGATCAGCTTCACCGCGATGGCGGCCACCGTCACGCAGGCGACGATGATGATGAGCGGCATGTTCAGCGCGCGCTCCAGTGCCCAGCGGTAACCGTTGGTCAGCCCCTTGAACAGCCGCTCGGTGGCCAGGAAGACACGCCCTTCCCCGCTCATCGGCCGCAGCCACTTGGAACAGAGCATGGGCGCCAGGGTCAGGGCGACGACGCTGGAGAAGATCACCGCGGCGGCGAGGACGAAACCGAATTCGGTGAACAACCGGCCGACATTGCCCTCCATGAAGGCAATCGGCACGAACACCGCCACCAGAGTCAGCGTGGTGGCGACGATGGCAAACCCCACCTGGCGCGCGCCGCGGTAGGCGGCAAGCAGCGGCGGCTCGCCCTCGTCGATGCGGCGCTGGATGTTCTCCAGCATGACGATGGCGTCGTCCACCACCAGGCCGATAGCCAGCACCAGGGCGAGGAGCGTGAGCACGTTCACCGAGAAGCCCAGCGGCGCCATCACCGAGAACGCGCCGATCACCGCAACCGGAATGGTGACCGCGGGCACGAAGGTGGCGCGCACCGAGCGCAGGAACACGAAGATCACCAGCACCACCAGACTGACCGCGATACCCAGCGTGATCAGCACTTCGCGAATGGATTCGCGGATGAAGACGGATTCGTCGTAGCTGCTCATCAGGTAAACGCCTTCAGGCAGCGTGTGCTCGATGGCGCTCAGTTCTTCCCGCACCGCATCGGAGACGGAAATGATGTTGGCCTGGGACTGGCGGATGATGCCCAGCCCCACCGCGTTCTGGCGGTTGCTGCGCAGCACCGTCTTGTCGTTTTCCACGCCCCGCTCCACCCGGGCGACTTCGCCGAGGCGGATGGGATAATCTTCCGTGCGCCGGATCACCAGGCGGGAGAATTCCTCGGCGGTGCCGAGGCGGCTGTCGGTACGCACGGTGAGTTCGCGGTCGACGGATTCCACGCGGCCGGCCGGCAATTCGAGGTTGTTCCGGCGCAGCGCCGTTTCGACATCGTCCACCGTGATGTCACGCGCGGCCATGGCTTCGCGATTGAGCCAGACGCGCATGGCGTAGCGCCGCTCGCCGCCAATGCGGATCTGCGAGACGCCGTCGATGACGGCAAGCCGGTCGACGATCTGGCGGTCGGCGTAATCGCTGAGTTCCGCCGAACTCAGGCGCTCGGACGTCAGCGTGATCCACATCATGGGCCGGGCGTCGGCCTCGGTCTTCGCCACCACCGGCGGGTCGGCCTCGTCCGGCAACTGCGCAGCCACCCGGGCAATGGCATCGCGCACGTCGTTGGCGGCGGCGTCGATGTCGCGGTCCAGGTTGAATTCGATGGTGGTTTCCGCCCGGCCGTCACGGCTGATCGAGGTAATGGATCGCACCCCGTCCACTGCACTGATGCCGCCCTCGATGATTTCGGTGATCTCGTTGTTCATCACCTCGGGCGCGGCGCCCACGTACTCGGTGGTGACGGAGACCACAGGCGGGTCGATGTTGGGGTACTCGCGCACCGGCAACTGGGTGAGCGAGGCGAAACCCAGTACCAGGATGAGCAGACTGAGCACCGTGGCCAGTACCGGCCGTTTGACTGAGATATCCGAAACGATCATGACCTGGCCTGTGGCTGTCTGGGTACGTTCTGGTTCGATCAGCGGGAGGGGGGAGTAGCCGCGACGCGGCTGGCATCCAGCTCGCTCACCACCCGCACGGTGGCACCGTCGCGCAGCCGCTGCAGACCGGCGGTGGCAATCAGGTCGCCCTCGCTGACCCCTTCCCGGATCTCCACCATGCCGGCACGGCGCTGCCCCGTGCGCACTTCCACGCGGCGGGCGGTGTCGTCCACCACCACGAACACATAGATGCGCTGCCCCTCGGGGAGCAGTGCCTGTTCGGGAATCATCACCGCATCGTCACGCTGGCCGAGGACCAGGCGGGCATTCATGAACATGCCCGAGCGTAGCCGGCGGTCGTCGTTCGGCAGTTCGGCCTGCACGCGGACGCTGCGGGACACCGGGTCCACCCGGCTGCCCACCCGGACCACCTCGCCCTCGAAGGTGCCATCCTCGAAAGCGATATTCCGGGCCTGGACCCGCAAGCCGGGCCGCAGTTGGCCCAGAAACCGTTCGGGAATGGAGAAATCCAGCCTTACAATGCTGAGATCGTCCAGCGTGGTGAGTTGCGTGCCCGGTGCCACGTAGGCGCCCGGGCTGACCTGCCGCAGGCCGGTCACGCCGTCGAACGGGGCACGAATGGTGCGCTCCCGCAGGCGGCTTTCCGCCACCGCGACCCGGGCCTCCGCACCCTCCAGCGAGGCGCGCAACTCGTCCACCTGGGCCTGGGAGACATCGTCATCGCGAAGCAGCACCTGGGCCCGCTGCAAGCGCTGGCGGAAATCGTCCCGCTGGGCAATGGCTTCCCGCAGCTCGGCGCGTTCGCGCGCGAGATCCAGTTCGAACAGCATGTCGCCCCGGGAAACCCGCGCCCCTTCCTGGAAGCCGATGGAGGTGATGCGCCCCGCCACCTCGGCGACCACATCCACCGATTCCCGGGCCAGCGTGCTGCCCACGGCCTCCACGGCGTACTCCACGGAGCCGTGCCCGGCCTGGAACACCTCCACCGGTACGGTACCGCCGCCCCGCGCACCCCCCGCCTGCCCCGACCCGCTGTCTGGCGTCTGGCCGATGAAATACCAGCCCGCCGCGCCCAGAGCGAGGACCAGCGCTACGCCAAACAATTGGTATACAACCCGCATTCTTATCCACCCTGAAGGCAACCGCACAGGCGGCTGCCGTTACTGAAGCGTTCCAGTCTACCCCCGGAAGCCGGGTTCAGGAACCGAGCGCCTTGTAGACAGCCCCTGCCGCGCAATGTTCTGGCCCCGCGCCGCTGCCGCCCGGTCGTGCCCTGCAGCATGAGGGCCAGTTTGTTAAAATCGGTTCGTCGCGTATTCCGCACCGATTGTAAGGATTCCTCCATGAAAACTCTGTTAAACGCCTTCATCGCCGGCCTGATGCTGGTCCTGGTTTCCGCCGCCAGCGCGGACGATGAGATGACCTACGTGATCACCCTGAATTCCGGGAAAGAGCAGACTCAGGGCATGGCTCTGGAGCTGGCTTCGACCCTGGCCCGCGAAGACGGGGTCTCGGTGCATGTCGTGCTCTGCGGCGATGCCGGCGAGCTGGCCATCGAGCGTAATATCCCCCCGGCGCTGGAACCACGCAGCGTCAGCCCGAAGGAAATGATGCTGGAGGCCATCACCTTCGATGCAGAAGTGTATCTCTGTCATCTATTCCTGCCGAACAGCCGCGCCCGGCAGTACAGCGAACAGGATCTGGAACAGGGCGTCAGCCAGATCAATTCCGCCCGCCTGGCCGAGCTGGTGAGCGGCGAGAACACCCGGGTGCTGGGCTTCTAGGGAAGCGCTGATCCATTCCCTAGGCGAGAGGCCTACCCCTCCTCCCCCAGCGCTTTCAGCTTGGCCTGTATGTAGACGCGGTGCGGAATGTACAGCAGATCCGCCACCTTCCGCACCAGCGCTTCCTGCTCCGCGTGGCTGCTGCCGTCGGCCAGCGCCACTTCCCACAGCAGTTCCACCAGCCGCGCTTTCTGCTCCGCCCCGAAATGCGCGTTGATCAGCGAGGTGAAACCGTAGTACGAAACGGTCTCCTGGGATTCCGCCTCCGCCAGTGACAGCAACTCCCTTGTTTCCCGTTCGGTGAGACCGAACTTGCTGCGAATGCCTTTGGTAATGGCATCCATCTCGGCGCTGTCTCGCTGGTCGTCATCCACCCTGGCGACTTCCAGCAGCAAGGCGGCAGTGGCCAGTTGCAGGCCGTGGCGCCGGGTCTCCGGAGCGGAAGCGCGTTGCTCTTCAAGGATGTTGGACCGGAAATAGCGCTTGACGGCCTCCAGCATGCACGTTGACTCCACAAGTGAGCGAATGACAGTAGGTCTACGACCGCAATGCCGGCCGCGAATTCCATTCGACGCGGCTGTGCCTACCAAACAATGAAAACACGACACATGCGCCATTTTGACACACCTGTTTTTTTGGTGTTTTGCAGGCCCGCACGACCGAAAACCATATCGCATCTAGTCAGACAGAAACTGGCATGCGGAATGCAGAACGAACCCATGAATCAACACGAGAGGATAACGACATCATGAAACAGAGCTTCCGTTACGCTGGAATTGGACTGGTCGCCCTGCTGTTTTCCGGTGTACTGCTGCTCTCGGCTTGCGAGCCCGTCGACGAGGACAGCTTCGAGCAGATGGAGCAGGATTTCGAGGAACAGCAGAACTGATTTCGCCATGAGCGCCTCTGACTGAATATCCCCGGGGAAGGGCTGCTCAGTTCCCCGGGGAGCCTGGCCCGTCACCGTTCGGCTGACGGGCCTTTTCCTTGCCGATACCCGTTGACCCGTCAGGCGCAGACACACACAATCTGCCGTCGGGATTACTCAGCACTGCCTGCCGGCGTATACACTATGGGTGTTCGGCCGCAGACGAAAGCGGGACGTTTGCGTCGTTTTTGCCGTCACCCCCGCCTGCGACGGCTTCATGTACAGGATCTAGCCTGGTGTCGAATCTGCATCTGAAAGCCCTGGCTCTGCTGCTTTGTGTGCTGGGGGCCGCGGGCGTCTGGTACAAGGTCAGTGTGATAGGCCTGCCCCTCCAGCCCGACGCCGAAACACAGACCTGGACCGTGGAAGCACGCGTGACCTACCAGGCGGAAGGCGGTCCGACACAAGTGAGACTGTTTCTGCCCGGCACCCAGCCGGGGTTCAGTGTTCTCGGCGAGGATTTCGTATCCGGCAGTTTCGGCCTGGCGCGGGAAACGGAAGGCAACAACCGCGTCGCCTTGTGGACGGCCCGCAGGGCAAGCGGCGAACAGACCTTGTACTACCGCATTCGGCTCGTCGCCGCTCCCGACCACGACGGTGTACTCACCGGGCCGCAGCCCCCCTTCCCTTCCGTGCCGGACTACCCCGAGCCATACGGCTCCGCCGCCATCAGCGTGCTGGAGGACGTACGCCGCGAATCCGCCGACATCGCCTCGTTCACCCGCCGCCTGCTGCTCCGCTACGGCGCCTCGGCGCCGGACGAGAACATCCAGGTGCTCCGGGACGGCCCGACGACCGACCTGGAGCATGTGGAGAACATCATCCACATTCTGGCGGGCGCGCGCATACCCGCGCGCCCGGTGAAGGTCCTGCAGTTGCGCGACCGCATGCGCCGGGGGGCACTGGATACATTTCTGGAGGTGCACAACGGCACCGAATGGCTGGCCTTCAACCCGCACACCGGCCAGCGTGGCTACGAAGAAGGCATGGTGGTCTGGTACCGGGGCGCCGGTGACCTGTTGCAAGTGAGCGGCGGCACCGGGGGAGGCGTCGACTTCTCCGCCACACTCACCGTACGGGAAATGGTCTCCATCGCCGAACAACGCGCCGCCCAGCGCGGATCCCTGCTGATGGACTTCTCGCTGCTGGGCCTGCCGGTACACACCCAGAACGTCTACCGCCTGCTGCTGCTGGTGCCCATCGGCGCGCTGGTCATGGTATTCATGCGCAATGTGATCGGCGTCAGCACCTTCGGCACCTTCATGCCCATCCTGATCGCGCTGGCGTTCCGTGAAACGCAACTGCTGTGGGGCATATTCCTGTTCACCTTCATCGTGGCCATGGGCCTGGCCGTCCGCTTCTACCTGGAGAACCTCAAACTGCTCCTGGTACCACGATTGGCCGCAGTGCTTACCGTGGTGGTACTGCTGCTGGCGGCGGTGACCATACTCACGAACAAGCTGGGCATCGAGCGCGGCCTGTCGGTGGCGCTGTTCCCCATGGTGATCCTGGCCATGACCATCGAGCGCATGTCGCTGGTATGGGAGGAGCACGGTGCGTCCGAAGCCATCAAGCAGGGGCTGGGCAGCCTGTTGGTTGCCATCATCGGCTATCTCATCATGTTCCAGCCGCAACTCGAGCATCTGGTATTCTACTTCCCGGAACTGCTGCTGATCGTGCTGGCCATTACCCTGTTGATGGGCCGCTATACCGGCTACCGCCTGACGGAGTTGTGGCGATTCAGGCATCTGCTACGCGAGATGAACAAGCCATGATCCGCATGTTTCACGCGCTGAAGCGGGCCGGCATCCTGGGCATGAACCGCAGGAACGCGGACTACATCATGCCGTACAACCCGCGACGCAATTACCCACTGGTGGACGACAAGCTGCTGACCAAACGCCGCGCGGAGGAAGCCGGGATTCACGTGCCCAGGCTCTATCACGTCATCCAGATCGAACGGCAGATCCGACAGCTTCCCAGGATGCTCGAGAGCATCAGGGATTTCGTCATCAAGCCCGCCCACGGCAGCGGTGGCAACGGCATCATGGTAATCACCGATACCCGCAACCAAAACTACGTGCGCGGCAGCGGGCTGCTCACCGACATCGGCGAGCTTGGGCACCACATTTCCAACATTCTCAGCGGCATGCACAGCCTGGGCGGCCAACCCGACCAGGCGATGATCGAGCAGCGGGTGATCTTCGACCCGATGTTCGACCGCGTGAGCTACCAGGGCGTACCGGATATCCGCACGGTGGTGTTTCGCGGTGTACCGGTGATGGCGATGGTGCGACTGCCCACCCGCATGTCGGACGGCAAAGCCAACCTGCATCAGGGCGCGGTGGGTGCCGGCCTGGACATGGGCACCGGGCGCACCACCACCGCCGTCTGGAAGGAGACTTTCGTCGACATCCACCCCGACACCGGCGACCCCATCGCCGGCATCCAGATCCCGCAGTGGGAAACCTTGCTGGAGCTCTCCGCCCGCTGCTACGGGCTGGCGGAACTCGGCTATCTGGGCGTGGACGTGGTGCTCGACAAGCACCAGGGGCCGCTGGTGCTGGAACTGAACGCCCGGCCCGGCCTCAGTATCCAGCTTGCCAATCGCAGCAGCCTGCTTCGCCGGCTCCAGGCCGTGCAGGCGCTGGACAGCATCCCCGAAAGCCCGGAAGAGCGTGCCCGCCTCGGGCAGCGCATGTTTGGCCTCGACGCACCGCCCACCCCCCAGGAACAGGCTTTCGCCTGACGCCGGAAAATGCTCGGGCGAAGCACGCCGCTTCGCAGAATTGTGAATCCCCACACAGAATTTCACGCGTAATCCAGTAGTCTTGGAACCATCTCAAGGTGATTGTCGTGCAAATGTAGTTGTCTCCTCCAAGGCGCTTGGGATTGAGCATAGGCCAAGGGATGCGGTTGAAGGCTCCTGAAAACCCATATGAAAGAAGCGCATTAGGCAGGCCTCCGGGCCTGCCTTTTTCTTTTCAGGCGCGTCGCGGCCTCCGCCGCGACCGGTTGGACTTGTCTCTTCCGCACCGAGCGGGCACCATCTGCCGGTGAGACGCCGACTGATTCCCCAAAAAAAGTCAGCGCTCCCCCAGGCCATTCCACGACAAGAATCGAGACCAACATGCGCTTACCAGACACCCTGCGCGCGCCCCTTGTGGTTTGCTGCGTTCTGCTGCCCGCCGCCGCCCAGACCGTGGAAGTGGATCTCTACGGCCGTGTGCATGCGGGCTATGCCAATCTGGACACATCCCGCGCCGGCAATGCCACCATCATCAACGACGAACGATCCAACAGCCGGCTGGGCGTGGCGCTGGCCGCCCCGCTCGGGGAAAACGTCGGCGGCCTCGGCCGTATCGAACTGGGCTTCGACCCCACCAACTGGGACAGCGACGACGACCCGGTCAGCATGCGCGAGGCCTGGGTCGGCATCCAGGGCGCCCTGGGCCGAATCACGGTGGGCAGGCTGAGCGGGGCCTACAAGACCACCGGCGGCACCGGTTGGGACCCGATGAATGCCACCCTGCTGCAGCAACGACGTACCGGGGGCATGTCCGGCGGTGTCTACGGGCACAATGGCTACGTGGACCGCGCGGTGGAATACCGCACGCCGGTGCTGGCCGGCCTGCAGCTCCGTGCCCAGATCGGTCTGGACGACCGTAACAACGACGGCGACTACCTGATCGGCCTGAGCTACCGCGAGGGCCCCTGGGAGTTGATCGCGGCCTGGGCGCGCAATGATCAGGAATTCGACGACGACGGCGAAGCCATCGGGGCGGGCGAAAGGCGGAACTGGAAAGCCGGCATCCGCTACGCCGCCGACGAAGGCGCACTGGTCTACCAGTACGAGGACGCCAAGGTGCGTGACCGGCTGGATGTGGGGGAAATCGAGCGCATCGACGGCTCCCGCGAGTTGATCGATCTGCAACTGCCCTTCAACACCCGCCACCACATGCTGGGCCTGCAGCAGAATCTGCAGAACAGTTTTATCTGGGTTGCGTTGGGGTATCTCAATGCGTCCGCCGACGACTTCGACGTGATCAGTTACACCGCCTCCTGGACCTGGCTGTTCAGCCAGAACATCCGCTGGTATCTGGGCTACCAGCATCAGGATCGGGAACGGGGCTACGAGTCGGGACGCCTGAACGTGCTGGCCAGCGGCTTCCAGCTCGACTTCTAGCGTCGTGAGTCAGACGTTTGCAGCATTTCTGACCCGCGACGACTTCAGGGAGCCTCTGGCTGTCCAGGGATCACACCTGGGAAAACGCCGTACTGGAATAGGCCGCCTCCACCGCCAGTAGTCGGCGCTTGCGCGCGAC
>JBJHBJ010000074.1:0-17287 GCA_050485425.1 Ectothiorhodospiraceae bacterium
GCTCCGAACAGGTGCTGGAGATCGGTACCGGCAGTGGCTACGTCACCGCCTGCCTGGCCAGCATGGGCGCCCACGTGACCAGCGTGGACATCTACCCCGACTTTCTGGAACGCGCCCAGCAGCGCCTGACTGTCCAGGCCATTCGCAACACCACGCTGATCAGCGGCGATGCCTCCAAGGGCTGGAACGACGGCAAACGCTATGACGCCATCGCCGTCACCGGCTCGCTGCCGGAGCTGCATCAAGGCTTCCATCACAGCCTGACGATCGGCGGACGGCTGTTCGTCGTGGTCGGTGACGGCCCGATGATGGAAGGCCTGCTGATCACGCGGATTTCCGAGGACCAGTGGTCCACCGAGAGCCTGCTGGACACCCATGTGCCGCCGCTGGTCAACGCCAGGCGCACCCCCCGGTTCGACTTCTGATGCATGACATACCGCAACTGCAGCCGCAGGCATTGAACCTTCGGCTGCAGAACAGGGACGAGATCTACCTGCTGGACGTGCGGGAGCCTTGGGAGTTCGCCCATTGTGCGATCACCGGCTCGGTCAACCTGCCCATGGGCGAAATCGTGGCACGGGCCGGCGAAATCCCCCGCGACCGGACCGTGGTATGCATATGCCACCACGGCATGCGCAGCCTGCAGGTGGCAGCATATCTGAAACAGCACGGCGTCGATGCCGTGGAGAACCTGGCCGGCGGTGTGGAGGCATGGGCGCTGCAGGTTGACCCCGAGATGCCCCGTTACTGAGCAACTTCGGGCTCCCCGCCCTTCGGCGGCGGGAGCAGGCACGCCACTTCCTGTTTAAGCCGCCCGGTGGCACCACGGTTGGCCTCGACCAGCTGACGGCCATTGCGTCCCATGCGGGAGCGCCGCTCGGGGTCTTCCAGCAGTTCGATCACCGCGTCGGCCAGCAGACTGGGGTCGGCCACCTGGCTGCAGGCGCCCGCCTCCACCAGTTGGCGGGCGATCTGGGCGACGTTGAAAACATGCGGCCCCACCAGTACCGGCAGGCCCAGCGCCGCCGGTTCCAACAGGTTATGCGCCCCCATCGGCACCAGGCTGCCGCCGACAAAGGCCACGTCGCTGGCGGCGTACAGCACGGGCAATTCACCCATGGTGTCACCCAGGTACACGGTATGTCTGGCATCACAGATCTCGTGCCGGCTGCGCCGCGCAACCGCGTGGCCGGCCTCCCGGCTCAAGGCATCGGCTCTGGAGAAACGATCCGGATGCCGGGGCACCAGGATGAGCAGCGCATGGGGGATCTGCTCCAGCACCAGCGCATGCGCCTCCAGCACCAGCTCCTCCTCGCCCTCCCGGGTACTGGCAGCAATCCAGACAGGGCGCGAGGCGCCAAGCTGCTGGCGCAGCAGCTCGCCCTGTTCCCTGGCACTGGCTGCCACTGCCTGGTCGAACTTCAGGCTGCCGGTCACCACCACCCGCTCGCCCGGCGCCCCCAGTTCCAGCAGCCGCATGGCATCGTCCTTTCCCTGCACGGCAATTCGGCTGGGGCAGCGGAGCACGCCTTCCATGAACCGGCCGAACCGGCGATAGGCCTGGGCACTCTGCTGCGACAGCCGCGCGTTCACCACCATGAAAGGGATGCCGCGGCGACGCAGGGCGTGAAACAGGTTTGGCCAGAACTCCATTTCCACCACCAGCCCCAGCCGGGGACGAACCCTGCGCAGGAACATCGCCACCGCATGGGGCAGATCGAACGGCAGATAGCAATGGTGGACGCTGTCTCCCAGCAGACGCTCCACCTGTGCGGCCCCGGTAGGCGTCATCGTGGTCACCAGCACAGGGATCCCGGGATAGGTCTTCTGCAGGCTGCGGATAAAATGCTCGGCGGCCTGTACCTCGCCCATGGATGCCGCGTGCAACCAGATACAGTCACTCGGCACCCCGGCGGGCACATAGCCGAACCGTTCGCGCCAGCGCTGCCGGTATGCCGGTTCGCGGAGACCGCGCCAGAACAGATACACCGGCAGAACCGGCAGCAGCAGGTAGACAAGAACGCTGTAGGCGAAACGCATCAGTGGGCCTCCGGCAACTGCAACCGTTGCGCTTCGGGCGCCGCCAGCAGCGCTGCCAGCATACCTGTAACGTCGGCTGGCCGAATCAGCTCCATGGCATCCGGCTTGCGCACGCGCTGCCCCCAGGCCAGCTCTTCCGGCGCGCAGTCGAAGGTCTGGCGGACCGCTTCGGGATAACGGTCCACTACCCAGCGCCGGCTCAGATACGGGCCGGTGCGATCGGGATTCGACGTGGCATAGAGGCCGACCACCGGCGTGCCCGCGGCTGTGGCCATGTGGGCCGGCCCCGAGTCGGGGCAGACCACCACTTTGGCCCGCTGAAGGATTGCCAGCAGCTCCTTCAGACTGGTCTGGCCGATCAGGTTGGTGACCGGGACGCCAGCCAGCCGCGTGATGGCTTCCCCGTACCGGCGCTCCTCGTCACTGGGACCGCCCGTGAGCACGGTGGCCAGGCCGAGGCTTTCCCGGGCGTGCCGGACCACCTCCGCGTAGGCGGCCGGGCTCCAGTTGCGGAAATTGTTGAAGCGCTGGCTGCTGCAGGGACTGATGACCAGCGTGGGCTGCCGGTCGGGGATCACCTCGCGCGCCCGCTGGAGCGCCGCCCCCGGGACCGGAATATCCCAGCGCATGACCCGCTGCTCGATACCCAGCGCCCGGAGGAAATCGAAGAACCCGTCCAGCACGTGAGCCCTGGGGTGGGCGGCAATGCGGCGGTTGATGAACAGCCGGTGACCGTCCTTCGAGCGCGCAGCATCGAAACCGAGCCGCAACCGTGCGGGAATCACGCGGGATAGCAGGCCAGCCCGCAGAGCCACCTGCATCAGCAGCAAGGCATCGAAACGGCGGCCACGGAGCTGCTCGCGAACCTGCCTGCGGCCGACGCGGCCGTCGTTCTTGTCGAAGGTGATAAACTCCACGCCATCCAGATCACCCAGCAACGCTGCCTCGGTGCGGCCGATGACCCAGGTCAGACGCGTCTCCGGCCAGACCGACTGCAGGGTACGCACCACGGGGACCATGTGGCAGCAATCGCCGATGGCGGAGAGCCGCAACAGACACAGCGACTCGGGCGGCCGGGTAAACGGTAGCATAGGGCGATGAAGCATCCACCTATCCAACAACAGGGTTCTCGTTACTGGATCCACGACCCCCAGGTTCTGGACCCGTGCCCGGACTGGCTGTTCGACCCCGAACAGCTGGAACGGCATGGCCTGATGACAGGCACCAGCAGCGGGCGGCGCCAGGCCTGGTTTTTCCAGTATGCCAGCCATGCGCTGGTACTGCGTCATTACTGGCGCGGCGGCATGGTCGCGCGTTTCAGCGAGGATGTCTACGCCTGGCCGGGCATCGAGCGCACACGCCCGGTCAGCGAGTGGCGGCTGCTGGCGGCGCTGCGGGAGCGGGCGCTGCCGGTGCCGCTCCCGGTGGCTGCGCGCGTCCGCAGGGCCGGCCTGGGCTATCGCGGCGACCTGATCACTGAGCACATCACCGACAGCACTCCCTGGGATGAACTGCTCCGCCGCGACGCCGGCACCGACCCGGCGCAATGGCAGGCCATCGGTGCCACGCTTCGCCGGTTTCACGATGCCGGCGCCTGGCACGCCGACCTTAATGTACGCAACATCCTGCTGGACCGGAGCGGTGCGGCCTGGCTGATCGACTGGGACCGGGGCCGGCTGTTCGACGATGCCGTGGACGGCAGCGACAATCTGAAACGACTGAGACGCTCGCTGGACAAGCACCCACCGCTGGCTCGGCATGCGCCGAAAGGGTGGCAGTATCTGCTGGACGGGTACGCGGCTGGGTGAGCCGCAACACCCGATGGTGGATATCGCTGCGCTCCATCCACCCTGCGCCTGACTGTGGCGATTCCCCCTGGCAACTGATCCCATCGTAGGGGAGTAACCGCGCAGCGGTTGCTACCGGCGGGCGTACTAACCTCTAAGGAGGTAAAGCCCGAAGCGGCAACCCGACCGGTTGCAGAATCAGGAAGCGTCTTCGGAGGTTTTGCGGATGCGCGCGACGATGTCGGTGGTGGAAACCCCGTCGACGAAGTCGAGAATGACAACCTCGCCGCCGGCATTTCGGACCGTCTCCGAACCCGCAATCTGATCCGGCGTGTAATCACCGCCTTTCACCAGCACGTCCGGGACCACATCGGCAATGAGCTCGGCCGGCGTGTCCTCGGCGAAGCTCACCACCCAGTCCACCGACGCCAGGCCAGACAACACCGCCATGCGCTGCTCCAGCGGGGTCACCGGCCGCTGCGCACCTTTCAGGCGACGCACCGAGGCGTCGTCGTTAACCGCCACGATCAGACGATCGCCCAGTGCACGCGCCTGCCGCAGGTAGGCCACATGGCCGGCATGCAGCAGATCGAAACAGCCATTGGTCAGCACGATGCGCTCCCCCTGTGCCCGGGCATCATCCACCAGCACGCGGAGCTGCTCCCGTGTGACCGGCCCGTGGTCGGCAGCCTGCAGACCGTGCAGCGCCCGGCGCAGCTCGGCCACCGTCACCGAGGCCGTGCCCATCTTGCCGACCACCAGGCCGGCAGCCACGTTGGCTAGTGCCGTGGCAACACGCAGTTCGCTACCGGCTGCCAATGCCGCCCCCAGCACCGAGATGACGGTATCGCCGGCGCCGGTGACGTCGTAGACTTCCCGGGCATGTGCCGGGAGGTGCATCGCGGACTGCTCTGCCGTCACCAAGCTCATACCGTTCTCGCCGCGGGTGATCAGGAGCCCGCCCAGATCCAGTTCTTCCAGGAGCTCCCGAGCGCGTGCCTCCAGGGCATCCATGTCCGGGCAAGGCCCGGTCACGGCTTCGAATTCTGACAGGTTCGGCGTTATCAGGTCGGCGCCCCGGTATTGTTCGAAGGTGCCGCCTTTTGGATCAACGAGAACGATGCAGCCGGCCTTGCGGGCTGCACGGATCAGCCGCGGAGCCGTATCCAGGGTACCCTTGGCGTAGTCGGAAAGAACGACCACGGAAGTCTTCGGCAAGGCAGCCAGGAAACGCTGCTCCAGACCGGCGCATTCCTTGCCCCGAAAAGGCTGCTCGAAGTCCAACCGGATCAATTGTTGCCTTCGGCTG
Source organism: Ectothiorhodospiraceae bacterium (assembly GCA_050485425.1). GTDB lineage: Bacteria > Pseudomonadota > Gammaproteobacteria > Nitrococcales > Aquisalimonadaceae > LSCE01. Next base: position 5,137 of record JBJHBJ010000074.1, read on the forward strand.
ACCACCCGCAGTTTGCAGATCGTGGGATGGCCGGCAACAGGCTGAAAATCGCAATCCACGCCCGCACGTTCCAGTTGCGCCGTCAGCGAGCGCGCCGCATCATCGTCTCCGGTGAGTCCCAGAAGCCTGGCGTTCCCCTTCAATGCTGCGACGTTCAACGCCACGTTGGCCGCGCCGCCGGGGCGCTCTTCCACATCACCTACGCGCACGACCGGCACTGGCGCCTCAGGGGATATGCGGCCGGTATCGCCATACCAGTAACGATCCAGCATCAGGTCACCCACCACAAGGACCCGGGAGCGGGAAAAATCGGGAATTGTGAGTTGCATCGCGGCGTCAAATCCATACCCGTTCAACGATGCGCGCCATTCTAGCAGGAACGTGCCACCCCTGCGCACCAAACACCGGTCGACCTGAGTGGGACAAGGAAGTACCTTTACAGTTTTCGCTGGCTTGTGCACCCGCTGCATCGCCAAACACTCGCCGCCAGAAGCGGAGGCACCTCGCTTGCCTAATTCAGTTGCAATGCCATGAGCCCGTCATGACCCAGATTGCCAACATTAAATCCGAGCTCAAGAATACCAGTGACCGGGCGTTCGGCACTGCGGAGTCCCTGCAACTCTACCGCCGGATCCTGCAGTATGTGCGCCCCTATTGGGGCCTCGCTGTGCTTGCCATCCTGGCCATGATCCTGGCTGCGGCGGGCCAGGCGGCATTCGCGTGGATCGTCCAGCCGCTGGTGGATGGCACCTTTATCGAGCAGGATCCGCAGGCGCGGACGTGGGTGCCGACCGCACTGGTGGGCATCTTCCTGTTCCACGGGCTGAGCATGTTCGCCTCGGACTACCTGATGGCCAGCGTTGGCCGCAATGTCGTCGCCGACCTTCGCCAGGACGTGTTCGAAAAGTACCTGGTGCTGCCCACCGCCTATTTCGACCAGGGTTCGCTAGGATTCCTCAAGGCCAAGCTGACCTACAACGTGAACCAGGTGGCGGATGCCGCCTCCAAATCCGTGGTCACACTGGTGCGGGACACCTTCACGATCCTCTTCCTGATCGGCTACATGGTGTTCCTCGCCGGCTGGCTGACGCTGATCTTCTTTGCGCTGGCGCCGCTGCTGGCCCAGATCATCCTGTCCGCCAACCGGCGATTCCGAAAGATCTCCCGCCGCCTGCAGAACACCGTGGGCGGCATCGGCCAGGTGGCGGAGGACACGCTACGGGGTCACGCCGAGGTAAAGGTGTTCGGCGGCACCGAGTACGAGATACAACGCTTTCGCGAGGTGAACGAGAAAAATAAGCGACAGCAGCTGCGGTACACGATGGTGCGATCTATGAGTCAGCCCATGGTGCAGTTGGTGGCCGTTGTCGCGCTCGCCGTGGTGCTTTACCTGACCACCATGGACGTGGTCATGCAGACCGTCACTCCCGGCGGCATTCTCTCGTTCATCACGGCGACGGCGCTGATGATGGCGCCGCTGAAGCGGGTGGTGAACGTCAATTCGGAAATCCAGAAGGCTCTCGCCGCCGGCGAGAGCCTTTTCGAAGTTCTGGACCTGGAGCCGGAGCCCGACTTCGGCACCGTGGCGCTGGATCGCGCCGAAGGGCACGTGAGCTATGAGCACGTGTACTTCCACTATCACGGCAGCGACGAGGATGTGCTGCGGGACATCAGCTTTGAAATCCGTCCTGGCGAGACCGTTGCCCTGGTTGGGCGCTCCGGGAGCGGGAAATCCACCATCGCCAGCCTGCTGCCCCGCTTCTATGAGCCTCGCAAGGGAAGCATCACGCTGGATGACCGCCTGATCACCGAGTATCCGCTGAAGGACCTCCGCCGCCAGATCGCGATCGTGACCCAGCAGGTTGTGTTGTTCAACGACACCATCGCCAACAACATCGCCTACGGCATGGCCGGACCGGCAACACCGGAGAGGCTGCGGGAAGCCGCCCGGCTCGCGAACGCGCTTGATTTCATCGAGGTCCTGCCTGAAGGCTTCAACACGATGATCGGCGAGAACGGCGTCATGCTCTCCGGTGGTCAGCGCCAGCGGCTAGCGATCGCCCGGGCCTTGATGAAGGATGCCCCGATCCTGATTCTGGACGAAGCCACCTCGGCGCTCGACACCGAATCCGAACAGCTCATCCAGAGTGCGCTGGATCGTCTCATGCGCTCGCGCACCACCCTGGTCATCGCCCACCGGCTGTCCACCATCGAGCACGCGGACCGCATCCTCGTCATCGACCGCGGGCAGATCCTGGAGAGCGGCACGCATAACGAGTTGCTGGCCTTGAACGGCGATTACGCGTTACTGCACAACCGTCAGTTCCGCGATGCCTGAGGACAGGGACACCGCCGCGGGCCCGATTCTGCTACCATTTGCCGCTGTTGACCTCCGCGATTGAACGGTGCATTGCATACCGTGGCGAGAACACAACGCAAGACTTATCCGACCCACCCTATGCATCCGGCCAACTGGGGCCAGCTTGCCACCCTCGCAAGCCTGCGGCTGCTGGCCCGCCTCCCGTGGCGGACCGGCCTGCGCCTGGGCAGCGCGCTGGGCGCCCTGGCCTATCACCTGGCGCGGCAGCGGCGAGCCATCGCCTTACGCAACCTGGAACTATGCTTTCCTGACATGACGGCGGACACGCGTGAGCAGTTGGCACGGGCCAATTTCCGCGCCGCCGGGAGAGCGGTGGTGGAAACGGCGCTGGGATGGTACGGAGGGGCTCAGGTCGACCGGATTCCCGTGGAGGTGCGGGGCGAGGAGCACCTGCAAACTGCCCAGGCCGGCAACCCGGCGGTGATTCTGCTGTCCGGGCATTTTCTGTGCGTGGAGCTAGCGGCCAGGCTGCTTCCCGATCGCATCGCCATGGCCGTGATATACAAGCCGATGAAGAAGAAACCGGTGCTGGATCGTGCCATGCTCAACGCGCGCCGCCACAACCTGAACGACGCGCTGCCCAAGGACGACATTCGTGCCGCCGTCCGCACCCTCAAAGCCGGTCTGCCGCTATGGTACGCCGGCGACCAGGACTATGGCCGCAAGCACAGCGTGTTCGCTCCGTTCTTTGGCGTACCGGCAGCCACCATAACGGCACTAAGCCGGCTCAGCCGCATGGGCCGCGCCCGAGTGGTGCCGTTGTTCTTCTTCCGTAAGGAGGACGGCGGCTATCTGATCGAATTCCAGCCGGCGCTGGAGGACTTTCCTTCAGGCGACGACCTGGCGGACGCCACCCGCATGAACCAGGTGCTGGAACAGGCGGTGCTCAGATACCCGGAACAATACTTGTGGATTCATCGACGTTTCAAGCGCCAGGAGGACCCGGGGCTGGACCTCTACCGGCCCTAGGCGCGGACACGATCACGGCGACTTGTCCAAGACACCCAGATAGTCTCGCACGCCGTCTTCCAGGCTACGGAAGCCAGTTGAGCAGCCCTTCGTGCGGAGCTGCTCCAGATCGGCTTCCGTGAAACTCTGGTACGCGCCCACCAAGTGTTCCGGAAAGGGGGTGTATTCAATCCGGCCCGCCCCAACGACGTCGATGACAGCCCGGGCAACATCGTTGAAGCTGCGGGCTCGGCCGGTACCGACATTGAAGATACCGGAGACATGGGGGTACTCCAGAAACCAGAGATTCACCGCCGCCACGTCGTCCACATGAACAAAGTCCCGCCGCTGCTCACCGTTGGCATAGCCATCGGTACCGGTGAACAATTTGACGACACCGGCATCACGCAGCTGGTTGCGGAAATGCCAGATCACGCTGGCCATGGCTCCCTTGTGCTGCTCCCCCGGACCGTAGACGTTAAAGTACCGCAATCCCACCACCTGGGAATGGAACGCGTGCTGCCGCGCCCGCACATACTGATCGAACAGCAGTTTGGAATAGCCGTACACGTTCAGCGGGTGCTCATGGGGACCGGGCATATCTTCGAACCGGGTGGAACGCCCATAGACGGAGGCGGAGGACGCATAGACGAACGGGATACCGCGCCTGGTGCACCAGTGCAGCAGCCCCTTGGAGTAGGTAAAGTTGTTGTCCATCATATAGCGTCCATCCCACTCGGTGGTCACCGAGCAGGCACCCTGATGGAACACGGCGGCGACCTGAGCCCGATTCCATCGGCCCGAATCGATCTGGGTGAGGAAATCACGCTTGTCAACGTAATCGACGATTTGGCATCCAACCAGGTTGCGGAATTTTCCGCCGTTTTCCAGATTGTCCACCACCACGACGCGGGACTTGCCATGCTTGTTCAGGGCGCGGACGAGCCGGCTACCGATAAAGCCGGCACCCCCGGTTACAATGACTACAGCTTCATCATTCTTCATCTATTGCGGCCTCAGGAGAGCAAACGGCGGTAGAGGTCGACGTGCCGGGAAACGGTGTCCTCCACCCGGAAGTCGCGGGCGATGCGCACCTTTGCCGCTTCGCCCATGGCTGCACGAAATGGGGCATCATCACGCAGCCGGCGGATGGCCGCGGCCAGTGCCCCGGCGTCAGCCGGGGGCACCACGAGTCCGCTGATTCCAGGTTCCACCAACTCCGGGCTGCCGCCGGCATCAGTCACGATCGGTGGAACGCCGGCCGCCATACCTTCGATGATGACCTTGGGCAGGCCTTCACGTCTGATGGCGGGCAGAACGACCGTGTCGCAGGCTGCGGTCAGCGCGGCGGCGTCGCGCCGGAAGCCCAGGCGATGGATCCTCGAAGCCATAGGGCTGGTGGCGATCTGACGGAGGAGCTTGGGCGATTCCATGTTTCCCACCAGCAGCAGATGCACATCCGGGAGATCGGCGAACTTCGCCATGGCCTGGATCAGGTAATCGACACCCTTGCGCGGACGCAGGTTGGCGACACAGGCAATGACAAACGCGTCCTTGGGGATGCCGAAAGGGGCCAGATCCGCTGGCGCGGCATCATACCAATCCACCCGGTGCCCCTTGTGGATTGTCACCAAGCATTCCGGGGATGGTGCCAAACAGCGCGGACGCAACGCAAGAAAGCCTTGACGGACAGCCTCCGCGACGCAGACTATCGCCGACAGCCGCGGGTTCAGGTAGGTGGTCCACGACAGCGGATCCAAGGCACTGACGTTACCAACGATACCGCGGTAGGCAACCACCTTGACCGGCAGCCCTCGGGCTGCCCGCAGACCGTTGGACACCGCGTTGTTGTTGAATAGATGAAGTATATGGTGCCGGCCCTGCTGGAGCCGGTGGCGGATTGCACGGGCACCATGGCGATCGAACCGGCCCCTGAGGGTTAGCGGCTGCAACGGCACTCCGGCATCGCGCAGGCGGCTGACGTGCGGCGCATCGGCGGGGCACAGCACCTCGATTTCTACACCCGTTCGATGCAGCCCGATGAAGGCCTCGGTTTCCGGGCGGTCACTATGGGATGTGACGCACAGAATGCGCATGATTGGATCTGTTGCCCCTTTTTCGGGTTCCGGTACGGCGGGCACCTCACCGATTCCTCTGCAGTGGAAGATCTATGCTTGATCAGATCAGCATCGTCATAATTGTCCGGGATGCGGAACGCACTCTCGCCCGTACCCTGGATTCCGTCACACGTTTCAGCGAAGTGGTGGTCTATGACAACGGGTCGGCCGACAGCACCCCGGAGATTGCCCAAGGCTATCCGAACGTGACGTTCCATCGCGGCCCGTTTCTGGGGTTTGGCCCGACCAAGATGCAGGCGGTCGGCCTGGCGCGAAACGCGTGGATACTAGCATTGGATGCCGACGAAGTCATTCCGCCCGAGCTCGTGGACGAGCTTCAGGCAATCCGGCTCGACCCCGACGTCGCCTATGCGCTACTGCGTGTCAATTACTGTATGGGCCGCCCCGTGCGCCACTCCGGTTGGGGCGCAGACTGGCTGATTCGTCTGTTCCATCGCGATCATTACAACTTCGATGATGCACCGGTACACGAAAAGGTGGCCCTGCCTCCTGGGGCACCGCGCAGGCGCCTGCGTTCGCCGTTCATCCACTATGCGGTGGAGGACCTCGGGCAGTTCCTGGCCAAGGTCAATTCCTATTCCGAGATCCGACGGCAAACGTCCAGCAAAACCTACCCAGCTGCCATCATTGCGCTCAAGGCGGGGTTCGCCTTTTTCCGCACGTTTGTCTTGCAGGGCGGCATTCTGGATGGATGGCGGGGGCTCGTCATCTCCTGGTCCAATGCCAACGGGGTGTTTTTCAAGTACATGAAAATCTACGCGGACAAGCAGCAGTGAAGATCTGTCACGTGAATCTCGCGCGGGGCTTCCGCGGCGGCGAGCGCCAGACCGAGATGCTGATCCGGGGCCTGAGCGATCTGGGCGTTACCCAGCGCCTCGTTGTCCGCCAGGGGTCGCCGCTGATCGCCCGCCTGGACAGCCTCCCTGGCCTGGAGCTACACCCCGTCGCCCGTCCCTTCCTGCTGCGGGTCCGGCACGCCCGCGGCGTCCATTTGGTGCACGCACATGAGGCAAAGGCAGTGCATTATGCTCACCTCTCCCGTCTGGTGAACGGCGTACCGTTCCTGCTCACCCGGCGGGTCCCCCAGGCACCCGGCAGCGGCGCGTTGACCCGCCTAGCCTACCGGCGTGCCTCGGCGGTCATCGCCATTTCGTCCGCCATCGAATCCGTCATCCGGCGCTATGCTCCGGATACACCGCTGGTGCGCATACCCTCCATGGCCAGCCACCTGCCGGTAGACCCTGCCCGGGTGCGCGAGATCCGCGCCCGCTTTGCCGGCCGGCAACTCGTTATTCACGTGGGTGCTCTGGTCTCCAGGCACAAAGGCCAGGACGTCCTGATCGACGCCGCACGTACCCTGAATGGCAACGGTATCGCCGTGGTGCTTCTAGGTGAGGGCCCGGACGAGCTGGCGCTGAAAATACGGGCAGAGGGTCTGGATCAGGTCCACTTCCCAGGCTTCGTCGACAACGTGGGGGACTGGACTGCCGCCGCGGACCTGTTTGTTTTTCCGTCGCACGAGGAGGGCCTGGGCTCGTCGATCCTGGATGCCATGGAACAGGGTAAGGCGATCATCGCCAGCCGCACCGGAGGCATTCCCGACTTGATCGAGGACGGCGTTAACGGCCTGCTGGTGCCCCCCGGTGATCCGGATACACTTGCCCGGGCGATGCGGTCGCTACTGGGGAATCCGGCACTTCGAAGCCGCTACGGCGCAGCCGCACAGATGCGTGTGCGCGAATTTCAGCCTGAACACGTCGCGCAGCGCGTCCTCTCGCTCTATCGGGACGTACTGGCGGGCAGAAGCGCATTGAGGGCGCCATCCACCTGATCTGGCCCCACCTGCCAGAGACAGTTGGTGTGCCCGAGGGGACAATCGCGCTTGAAACAGGGGCTGCACGCGAGGTGCAACCAAACCACGCGGCAACGATCAGTGAGCGGAGGCGTGTAGCCGGGATCGGACGAACCGTATATCGCCACCAGCGGGCGCCCCAGGGCCGCGGCCACGTGCATCAAGCCGGAATCATTGCTGACCACCGCGTCGACCACAGAGAGCAGATCGATTGCCTGCGCCAGCGTGGTGCGTCCGGCAAGATCGGCCACGCCGGGTGCTTCCCGGGCGATGGCACCGGTTACCGGCCGATCCTTGTCCGAACCGAACAGCCACACCTGCCAACCACCCCGGAGGCGCCGCCTGGCCAGGTCCGCGTAATGCGGTGCCGGCCAACGCTTGGCAGGTCCATACTCCGCGCCGGGACACAACGCGAGGATCGGTCGGTCCCGGGTCAACGCGAACACGCCGAGGGCCTCCCGGACGCCATCCTCGCTGGTCACGAGGCGAGGATGCGGAAACGTGGTCACGGGCTGACCAGGCTCCAGCCCCAGGCTGACGAAGCGCTGCACAGTGGTGGGAAGCAGTTTCCTGTGGAGGCGCCGGATGTCATTCAACAGGCCCCAGCGCTGTTCGCCGAGAAAACCCGTCCGTCTCGGAATGCGCGCGGCCCAGGGCACGATGGCTGACTTCAGAGACCTTGGCAGCACGATGCTCCAGCCGTAACCGATCTCGTGGAGCTCTCGGCCCAGCCTCCACCTCGTCGTCAGACCGAACTCCCCGTGCCCTACCCCCAGCATATACGCCTTGCGAATCTCCGGCATGCGGTCAAGCAGAGGCTGGCTCCAGGCCGGGGCAACCACGTCGATCGGCCGGGACGGTCGCTGCGTCTTGAGCAGGCGATACAGACTTTGCGCCATCACCATATCGCCTATCCAGGCCGGACCGACCACCAGTACAGGGGCCCCCGATGAGACCTCGGCAAACTGAGTCATTGGCTTGTCGATCATTTCTTCTCGCTGCGGGTCCCGACGCGGGACGTTGGCAATCTCATGGACCGGAATCCGTCCTAGCCGCCGGCCGGGGGCCCATGCCGTGGATAAAGGTCTACGCCCTGTTCGCGGTATTTCCTCTGCCATCGGCGCTGGCGCCAGCGCTTCTTGAGCAGCGAGATGCTCCAGTCGGCCTGGCGGGTGGAGGGCTGCAGGCCTTCCTCAGCCCACACCGTATCAGCGAGGTTGCGACGATACTCGCCCTCCAGCGGATGGAAGCATCCCTGCGTCCACGGCTTCGACCAGCCTACATAATGAACCACCGACGGGTCCCACAATGCGCGCTCGACTTCCTTTTCAGAAAAGTGCTCAAGTTGCGACGTCATCCGATAAATACCGGACTGCTGGTTCCAGTGCAGCGGCAGGCGTTTCCACGACTGGCTCAGCACGCCGTTGAGGGCGCACTGGTCATTCGTGGAAATCCGCTCCGGATGTTCACGCTTGAACCTGCGAACCCGCTCGGGAATGTCATCCTCTCGCCAACGCTCCAGGTCCAGCACCATGACCCCGGAGTTGAAATAATCCATCTGACGAAGCCCGGACGCACGATAGGTATGATTCGACAAGTTCTCGACCGCCCCGAGATGCTTCCCTTCAAGATCCATACGCCACAGCTCGCCGATGTCGCTCCTGGCGACCAGGTCGCAATCCAGGTAGACGGCTCTTTTAACGGAATCATCAAACAAGTCAGGAATCGATATTCGATAATAAGCTGGAACTGATACGTGAGCCTTTACTGGAACTCCTGAATATAAACCATCATCCACTCGGAGGAACTCCAAGCATGCGCCTCGGCTTTCGATTTCTTGGCGCATCTCCACCTTCTTTTTCTGCGAAATTCCGCCATCTATGACAAAGAAACGCAATGAATCGGCAGAATCCGAATTATTCAGAACCGACACAAACGCAACGCCAAGCGGGACCGCATAGTTCTCGTCAGCGCTGGCGACAATGACTATATCCTTCTCGCCGATACGAACCCGCCCTTCACTGTTCATACAGACCTCTCATTCTGCTTTTGAGCCGTCAGGACGAGAACCAGACCGCCAAAAACAGCCAGCACGGTATACCCTGTCCGATACATCACATAGGATTCAAACACATTAACGACAGCAAAATAAATGACAAACCCATAGCCGAAGAACGCACCCCCGAAATCCAGGGCACCAACGCTCCTGGCACGCCACACATTCCAGACAAGAACACCCATCAAGATCAGGAAAACCGTTGGCGCAGCCAGGCCATAAGCGACTCCGAGCTCGATATAACTGTTATGAAAATGACCAAAAGATTTTACCGCACGCTCCGGCAAGCCGGATTCACTGATGAGCAGCTCCTTGGTCGCACCACCATGTCCAAGCAATGGCCGCTGCTGCACCAGTTCCAGGCCATAACCCCATTGATGAAGGCGTATCGCGATCGACGTCACCGGCGCATCGGCAAGGCCACTGCCCAGAATCACCTCGACTGTCTCTCGCTCGGCCGCCACGCGGTCGCGAACCGGCTCGATCTGCAGCCCAAGCCATACGGCGCCCGCCATAAACAGCAGGCCAGGCAGCGCAATCCAGGCAACAGCCCACCCCTTGGCAGCCGGCCGAGCCCACCAGGACAGGACACCCGCCATCGGCAGGGCCAGCACCAACGCGAGCCAGACCTGCCTGGCCTGGCTGCCAATAATCAGGATCATCGAGAGCCCAAGAACGGCGGCAAGTGCGGCAAGTTGCATCCACTTTACGAGAGATATAGGCGGCCTCAGGGCACTCGCGATGGCGCCCACGGCAAAGATTGGCAGCACACCGGCAATAAAGCCCAGGTGCTGGGCATTGACCACGCCAAAGTCCACACGCTGGCCGTCGAGCAGTCGTGCAACGTCATTGCCGAAATCACCCGGCACAAGAAGAGAAACCGCAAACCCCGCAACAAAAACCCAGAACACAACGAAAGCCGATACGCCAGCTCGCAGCAGACACCAGGCGAACGGAACGAACAGAAACATCTTGATATAGTGTCTCAGGAACCGTGCATGATTTAGCTCTTCCGTCGGCTGCCTGAGGGCGGCGAGGTGATTGCTCATCACCATGAGCATCAGAAAAGCGACTGCGACCCAATAAACCCAGACTGAGCGGTCATCTCGTACTATAAAACCAAGCCCAATCAGGACTGACGCAAAGACTAGAATCTCCCCGATGCGGGCGATATCCCGGTTCCAGAACGCAAAAAATGAAACCAGCAAAACGCCGAAGACCCCCATCCAGGTTCCGGCCGTCCGCGAGGAGATTGAACCGGCAAGCGACATCATCTTATTACGCCGCGAACCAAGGCGAGGCGGCGCAGGTACTTAAAATGCCTACCGATCATGAACAATCGACCCAGCCGACGCTGTACGGTCTCATCTACGAAGCCTCCCCTGCCCCACGGAGTTTTCCGTACGAATCGCCAGTAATATCCCCTGTACGGATGGAAGCACTCCATCTTCCAAGGCTTTTCTGTGCCCGTGAAGTGGACAACCTTGGGACGACGGATAGCCTCCAGCAGCTCGCCACGACTATAACCGCAGCCACGCCAGTTATGCCGGTACACGCGATAAATGTCGGACTGCTGGTTCCAAGTGGCCGGCAGCCGGCACCAGCGATCTGACAACACACCGTTCATGCCACACTGGTCCACAAACACCAGGCGATCAGCATTGTCAGCAATAAAAGACAGTACTTGGTCCCGGATTCGCTCCTTTCGCCACTGATCGAGATCCATGAGAAGCACGCCGGAGTTGAAATAGCTCTGCCGTTGGAACCCGAGTTGCCGGCAGGCCGTCGGCGACAGATTTTCGACGGCAGCGACAGGAAACCCGTGCAGGTCTACCTGCCACAGCTCGAAAACATCCCCAAGCACCACGAGGTCGGAATCCAGATACAGGGCCCTATCGACTTCTTCCGGCAAGTAATCCGCGAGAGCGATCCGCTGATATACGGCGGAGCCGTAGCGCAGGACGGGCAGGCCGGCAAACCGATCCAGGTCCGCGGGAATGATGCTCAAGGTCGTCTGGAACCGTTCAACCACACGTCGCAGGCGCGCAATATTACCCGACTCAATCCCCGCATCGATCAGGTACAACCGGACATCCCTCGGCCTCGAGGCGTTCTCGAGCAGGGACTGAAAAACGGCAGCCACGTGCCGGACATAGTTGTCATCACAGCTGACAGCGACATGCACACAATTCGACATAGGATGCTTTAACAGACCGGGTTGTTGGAGCCATAGCCGATCGGCGAAGCCGGGCTAACGTACATTACGCTTGTCAAGACGCATGCTCCGTGCGAAGGGTTTCATTGGGCGAGCTGCAGGTCAACGCCCTGGTGGTCAGGGGGTTCTGCATCGGGACACATCTACCAGGCGATGATACCCGCCCCGACCCCGCAGCGACCGTGGCCTGCACAGGGAAAGGCTCAGCCTTCCCGCCGGGCGTGGCGCAGCAGTTCCTCGTCGTTCGGATCGAAGTTCCTGATGATGTATTCCGCACCGCAGTAAGGGCACTTGGCCTCGCCCGTCTTGTGGATCGGCAGATACACCTTGGGGTGGGAGTTCCACAGATACATGCCCGGCATCGGGCAGGACAACGGCAGATCGCTCTTGTCGATCTCGTAGCGGTTGGCCGCGTTGGGCTGGGTCAGGTCCGGTCGATCATGCGTCTGCGGGTCGGGCACGGCGATACTCCTGAGAAACTGCGACACGGGCGGCGGCGCGGTCGCCGCCGCCGTCATTATACGAAGCTGAGCCACTCCGGGTAGGCTTCCCGGCGGCCTTC
>JBJHBJ010000075.1:0-15914 GCA_050485425.1 Ectothiorhodospiraceae bacterium
TGTCCACAGGCTCAGCCAGCCGCGTATGCCTGGATCCCGAGAACCGACAAAACAATAAAGCTCGACCACACCTGGAGGAGAGAACATGCACAATATTACCTTGGCCGCCGTTACCCTGGGGCTCTCAATCGCCCTCGCCACTACGTCCGCTCAAGCACAGCGACAGGTAAGCTTCGCCCACGCCGCGTCCGAGCAATCCCATGCCGGTTCCGGCTACCGCGCCTTCGCCGAGAAGCTGAATGAACTGAGCAACGGTGCCTTCAATGTCCGGGAAAGCTGCTGCGGATCGCTGGGCGGCGAGCGGGACATGATCGAGGGCTTGCAGATCGGCTCCATCGACATGGTTTTCACGTCCACCGGCCCGCTGGGGAACTTCATCGAAGACGTCTACGCCTTCGACCTGCCCTTCCTGTTCCAGAACTATGACCACGCCTACGCCGTGCTGGACGGCCCCATCGGCCAGGACATGCTGGAGAAGATGTCCGACGTGGACCTGGTCGGCCTGGCCTGGGGCGATAACGGCTTCCGTCACCTCACCAACAGCCGTAATGCCGTCCGCAGCCCCAGCGACCTGGAAGGCATGACCATCCGCACCATGGAGAACCGTATTCATATCGCGGCCTTCCGCAGCCTGGGCGCCCGGCCCACGCCCATGCCGTTCCCGGAAGTTTTCACCGCCCTGCAGCAGGGCGCCGTTGATGGCCAGGAGAACCCGCTGAGCCTGATCGTCGCCACCCGCTTCTACGAGGCGCAGGACCACCTGTCGTTGACCGGTCACGTGTACTCGCCGGCCATATTGCTGGCCTCCCCGATCTTCTGGAGCAGCCTCAGCGAAGAGGAGCAGGGCTGGTTCCGCGAGGCGGCGCAAGCGGCGGCACAGGCCACCCGTGAACACATCCAGCGGCTGGAGGCCGATGGCGTGGAACTGCTCGAGAACGAGGGTGTGACGGTGGTGACGGACGTGGATATCGAGCCTTTCCAGGAAAGAATGGGCGCCGCGTACCAGCTCTATACCGAGCGCTACGGCGATGAGCTTCTGGAGCGCATCCGGAACTTCGACTACTAGGGAAACACTGATTCATTCCCGCGTTCGCGTTACAGCTGGATTTTTCGCGATGCTAGGCGCGGTGCGCAGCGCCGTGGTGGTTCTACGGCCAAGCGCCGACGCGCTCAGCAAACAGGGCTGGGGTCATGATTGCACTCTTTCTCGGCATTGAGCGCCAGATTACGCGCGCCGTGCTTTGCATCGCGATACTCCTGCTCGCCGTCACGGCGACGCTGGTCTTGTACCAGGTCATCATGCGGTTCGTCGTCGGCGAGCCCTCGACGTGGTCGGCGGTCGCCTCGCGCTCGGCAATGATCTGGTGCGTGTTCCTCGGGCTTGCCGCGGCGTTCCGTTCACAGAGCATGCTGCGGGTGGAAATCATCTACACCCTGGTTCCGAAACGCCTCCACCTGCTGGTGGACACGGTGATCTACCTGCTCTGCCTGACGTTCTTCGTGCTGCTGATCTACCTGGGCACGCAGATGGGCTACCGGGTGCGCAACCAGACGCTGGCAGGCATGGACATCTCCATTGCCTGGGCTTACGCCGCCCTGCCGGTGGGCTCGTTCTTCGCCATCCTGGCCAGCACCGGCGCCTACCTGGAGCGCCTGACCGGGGTCAGCCAGCCGCCATCCCGTGACGAGCAGCCGGAGTCCGCGCAATGAACATGGCCATCGGACTCTCGCTGATCATCCTGCTTGCCTTCGGCGTCCCGGTCGCGGTCTCGATTGCGCTCGCCTCCATGTTCGGCATTCACTTCTTCAGCCACTTTCCGCTGATCGTTGCCGCACAGCGCATGTTCGTTGGCCTGGATCAGTACCCGCTGATGGCCATTCCGCTGTTCATCCTGGCGGGCAACATCATGGCCGCCGGCGGCATCTCGGCCCGGTTGGTGGATTTCGCAAAATCCATCATCGGCGGCATCCAGGGCGGGCTGGCCTGCTCCTGCGTGCTGACCTGCATGATCTTCGCCTCGGTGTCCGGGTCCAGCGTAGCCACCACCTTCGCCATCGGCAGCATCCTGATCCCGGCCATGGTGCTGCATCACTATCCGAAGCCGCTGGCCGCCTCCATCCAGGCGTCGTCGTCGGAGCTGGGCGTGCTGATACCGCCCAGCATTCCACTGATTCTCTACGGCGTGGTGACGGAAACCTCCATCGGCCAGTTGTTCATCGCCGGTATCGGCCCGGGGCTGCTGTTCGGCGCGGCCATGATTCTTTATCTGTACGTCATGTGCAAAGTGACCGGCTACGGGCTGCACGACGGCCAGGACTGCCTCGGCTTCTGGGAAGCGTTCCGTCGGGCGTTCCCATCCCTGCTGATGCCCTTGATCGTGATCGGCGGCATCTACAGTGGCGTGTTCACCGCTACCGAGGCTTCCGCCGTCGCGGTCTTCTATGCGCTGTTCGTCGGTGGAGTGCTGCACAGGGAGCTGGGCCTGAAAGCGCTGTTCCAGATCTTCGAGGCCAGCGTCAAGGCCACCGCAGCCATACTGCTCATCATTTCCGCAGCCATGCTGTTCAGTTTCCTCATCAACCGCTCGGGGCTGCCCTCGGATATCGCCGCCTGGGTCACGGCCACGTTCGACAGCAAATACAGCTTCCTCATCGCGGTGAACGTGCTGCTGCTGGTCATGGGCATGTTCATCGAAACCGGCGCGGCGCTGCTGATCCTCGCGCCCATCCTGGCGCCGATCGCGTTCGCCTTTGGTGTCGACCCGGTGCATTTCGGCCTGATCATGATCGTGAACCTGGCCATCGGCATGTTCACGCCGCCGCTGGGTGTCAATCTGTTCGCCGCCTGTGCGGTCGCGAACATCTCGATGGAACGCATGATCCCCTACCTGATCCAGTTCGTGATCGTGGCCGTTGCCTGCCTGGCGTTGGTGACGTTCTTCCCGGTGATCTCAATCGGGCTACGGGACCTGCTTTACTGAACGGGGGTACGGGGAGATTGCGGTAGGTCCGCGTGTTGGGGTTCGCTGTGCTCACCCCAACCTACGGGGTAAGGGTAGCTTGCCGTGAGGCCGCGTGTTGGGGTTCGCGGTGCGAACCCCAACCTACGGATGCCTTCGCTGTGCTGGTCGGGCATTTCCCTGCACACTCGCTACCCTTACCGGAGTCGACTGCTCAGTCGCGGGACCGCAAAAACGTACAAGTGCCTCCGCACGCCGGGCAGTATGGTGTAGCGATAACGACAAAGGACTGTGTCCGATAATGTCCAGTTGCAACCCCTTCCGTCTGACTGTGATGACCCATGTCCTCCGTTGATCCGCTATCGGAGAAAGCGGGATTCGGGGTTCTTTCACACCTCGTGAAGGATCATGTCTACGCCATAGGGCGTTCCGGTTTCATATACACCGCGCCGTGGATAGCGACCCCGAACACGCGGCCGCCCTCCGCTGCCATCTTGCTCGCCGCAGGGCCGGCACCATTCACGCTCGTCATCGACGGACAAGAGCTGCGGACCCGGGCCGCCATCGTCCCGCCATTCGTTTCCCGCGGCCTCTTCGCCCGCGATGTGCCCCTGGTCTGCTTTCACGTCA
Organism: Ectothiorhodospiraceae bacterium; assembly: GCA_050485425.1. GTDB lineage: Bacteria > Pseudomonadota > Gammaproteobacteria > Nitrococcales > Aquisalimonadaceae > LSCE01. The sequence continues at coordinate 3,591 of JBJHBJ010000075.1, forward strand.
TGCCGGGCTCGCCACGCTATGACATCTTCAGCCATCGGGCACAGGAAGGCGCGACCCTGCTGGACCGCAATCACTTCGCCGGCCTCAATCTGGAGTTGGAACTGCTCTATCACGGCCGACTGCCCCCCATGCAGGCCCGCGAGATCTATGACGCCGTCATGCAGATCACCGTCCGGCACTTGCCGACGCGGGCCCATCCGGACCCCAGGGTGCACCGCATTCGCGAATTGCTGGCAACCGGGTCGGAACCCACGCTGGCGCAGCTCGCCAGCGAACTGGGCGTGTCGTACTTCTGGGCCTCCCACATGATGGCCGAGGTCTTCGGCATGTCCCTGCGGGACTACAAGGCATGGCGAAAGCAGGAACGCGTCTTCAATCTGCTGCACTCCCAACGGACGATCACCGAAATCGCGCATACCGCCGGGTTTACCGATTCCGCCCACCTGTCGCGGACCTACCAGCGCTGGTTCGGCCAGCCGCCTTCCTACAGCCGCAATTGCAACCACGTCCGCGTATTCACTTGCCGCTCACCGCATGGGGACCACGGCACCCCGCAATAACACCCGCGACGGATCCCACCGCAAAAACGTTCAATACATCGCCACCTACCTTATAGCAGCCTAAGAAACTGCCCCGACACACTGATGCCGGGAACGCCGATTCGCCGGCGCCGCGGGGCACAACACGCCGGAAATGCCGGACCACACGGCAGGCAGGAATCCGCCGGGCAACGACAGCCACAGGAACACGTATCGCCCGGCCGCAGAACAGAAAACCGCTTTTCGTTCCCGAATAACTCGGAAACACTCCGGAGGAGAAAAATGATGGACTGCGTCCCTGATAGTCGCCGGCGTCGCAATGCGATTCTGGCCGTTGCCCTGTCCTCGGTGCTGCTACCGCTCACCGGGTGCAATTCGTCTTCGTCGTCTTCATCCGATTCGGACATGCTCACCGGCACCTTCATCGACAGTGCGGTCTCCGGGCTGGACTACGCAGGTACCGACACGCAGGCCGGCGTGACCGACGAGGATGGCCGGTTCCATTACGTCGAGGGCGAAACCCTCACCTTTTCCATCGGCGACCTTGAGCTGGGGGCAGCCACCGGTGCGGAGATCCTCACACCGTTGAGCATCACTGAAGGCGCCGGCTCGGCAGCGGACCGGCGCGTGAACAACAAGCTGATTCTGCTGCAGACGCTGGACGCCGACGGCAACCTGAACAACGGGATCCAGCTCACCGAGACCATCCGGGCGGAAGTATCCGCCAATGCCGGCGACATCGACTTCGACCAACCGACATCGGACTTCCGCAGCGGCCTGGAACCGCTGGTCACCGCGCTGGAAGAAGCCGGCGCCTTTTCCGATCCGGACCCGCGGCCACGCGCCATCGCCACCGCGTCCGATGCGCTGGAGCACTTCGAACGCTCCACCGGCGAGCGCATAGTTGTCGAAACACTGAGCGGCAAACTGCGTGGCTTTGCAGCCAACGAGGAGACCTGGCAGTTCCTCGGCATACCCTATGCCCAGCCCCCGCTCGGAGACCTGCGCTGGCGCCCGCCCGTACCGATGGAGCCGTGGACCGGCGTGCGTGACGCCGTAGCCTGGAGTGATCAGGCGGCGCAGAACCCCGGCCTGGAGCGGTTCGGGGAAGGCGGCATGAGCGAGGATTCGCTCTACCTCAACGTGACAGCCCCCAAGGACGCCAGCGACCTGCCGGTCATGGTCTGGTTCCACGGCGGCGGCTTTACCGCACTGACCAGCAACACCAAGCCTTTCAACAATCCGGAGGCGCTGGCCAGCAAGGGCGTGGTGCAGATTTCCGTGAACCACCGGCTGGGACCGTTCGGCTACATCGCCCACCCGGAACTGAGCGCGGAAAGCGGCTATGGCGGCTCCGGCAACTACGGGCAGATGGACCTGATCGCGGCCCTTGAATGGGTGCAGGACAACATCGAGGCCTTCGGCGGCGACCCGAACAACGTCACCATCTTTGGCGAATCCGGTGGCGGCCGCAAGGTGCTGTCCCTGATGGCTTCACCGCAAGCGGCAGGCCTGTTCCACAAGGCCATCAGCCAGAGCGGCACGCTCTACCCCGACACCCGCAGCCTGGAGGTAGCGGAAGGCATAGGATCCGACTTGCAGAGCCAGCTCAATGCCGGGTCACTGGAGGAAATGCGGCAACGCAGCTGGCTGGAAGTCGTCTCCGCCGCTGCCACGCTGAGCCCCTACACCAACGTGGACAACAGCTACCTCCCGCACACCGAGCGCGTTCTTTTCGAGTCCGGAAACCAGAACGATGTGCCGTTCATGTTCGTGATCAACACCAACGACACGCCCGACCCCATCCAGACCGTGCTTGAAGTCTTTCCATGGATGGCGCCACTGAGCGCGTCCAACCATTACGCCACGCTGTTCAGCCATCAGCCGGCAGGCTGGCGGGCGCGCGGCGTGGAGGCCTACCACGCTGCCGAACTGGCCTACGTCTTCAATATGCCGCAGAGCGTGGTCACGCACTATCTGCTGGGCCTGGTCATCGACCCGGCCACCGGGGAATCGCTGGAAATCGGGGATCTCAACGGCAACGGCATCACGGGCTCCCAGGGCGACCCTGAAGACATCATGATCTCAGCCGGCTTCGATGAAACCGATGACGTCGTCATCGACCGCATGCTCACCATCTGGACCAACTTCGCCAGGACCGGCAACCCCAGCATACCCGGCGAAATCGAGTATCCCACCTACGACGAGAGTGCGCAGATGTACGTGGAGCTGAGCGCCGAAGCGGAGGTGAAAACCTATCTCTCGGACGAATTCGACGACGAATAACGCAGAACAATCTCCTGGAGGAGACTTACATGATTCATCGCATCATCGATCAGACCCGGCGGCACCCCGTGCTGCTGGCGGTTTGCGCCGCCCCCATGCTGCTGCCGCTCGCCGGCTGTTTCAGTGGTTCCTCATCGTCATCGTCCTCCGGTTCGGATACCCGTAGCGGGACATTCGGCGGCGTTCCCGTGGCCGGGCTGAACTACGAAGGGTCCAAGACCGGCGCTGGCCTAACCGACGAGCAAGGCAGGTTCAACTACGAGGAAGGGGAAACCATCACCTTCTCCATCGGGGATCTGGAGCTGGGCTCCGCCGAGGGCGCCGAGCAGCTCACCGTAATGGACGTCGCCGGCGTCACCACCTCGGTGGTCAGCGCGAACGCCACCAACAAGCTCATCCTGTTGCAGACCCTGGACGCCGATGGCGATCTGAATAACGGTATCCAGCTCACCGAGACCATCCGGGCCGAAGTCTCGGTCAGCGCCGACACCATTGACTTCGACGAAAGCCCCGAGGATTTTCGCAGCAGTCTGGCGCCCCTGGTGGAGAACCTGGACGAGGCCGGGGCCTTCTCCGACAAGGACCCACGACCCAGGGCCATTCGCAGTGCATCGGACGCCGAATCGCTGTTCGCACGTGCGACCGGCGCCCGGATCGAAGTCACCACGACCGGGGGCGACCTGGCCGGGTTCGAGGCAAACGACCACACCTGGCAATTCCTCGGGATACCGTACGCCCGCCCGCCGGTCGGCGACCTGCGCTGGCGCCCACCGGAGCTGCCGGAACCCTGGGCCGGTGTCCGCCATGCGGTTGCCTGGGCCGACCAGTCCGCGCAGGACCAGAACCTGGAGGGCATCAACCACGGCGGCATGAGCGAGGACTCCCTGTACCTCAATATCACCGCGCCGAAGGACGCCGACGATTTACCGGTCATGGTCTGGTTCCACGGCGGCGCCTTTGCGATCCTCTCGGCGAATTCCAGCATGTACAACAACCCGGACGGCCTCACGAACGAGGACGTGATTCTGGTGACCGTCAACCATCGCCTGGGGCCGTTCGGCTACATCGCCCACCCCCTGCTGAGCGAGGAAAGCGGTTACGGGGGCTCCGGAAACTACGGGCAGATGGACCTGGTGATGGCCCTGCAATGGGTTCAGGACAACATCGCCGGGTTTGGTGGGGATGCCGGCAACGTCACCATCTTCGGCCAGTCCGGCGGCGGCGGGAAAGTCTACTCGCTGATGAATTCACCGCAGGCAGCCGGTCTGTTCCACAAGGCCATCGTCCAGAGCGCGTTTGCCCCGCTGGACGAATCAAGCTCGCCGGGCGACTCGCTGGCATCGTCCGAAGCGGTCGGCGAAGCCTTGTTCGACAGGGCAGGCGTCACCACCCTGGAAGAAGCCCGCGCCCTGCCCTGGACGGCATTCACGGACGCAGACCGGGAACAGAGCATTCCGCGGCAGACCTACCGGCCGAATGCGGATAACTACTACCAGCCGAACACCTACTACCAGAACGCGACCGACGGCATGCCCAGCGACGTTCCGCTGATGGCGGGCGTCACCTCGGGAGACGGAGCCAACCACCGGCTATCCATGCCGGTGTGGCTGCAACAGCGGTCGAATACCTATCAATCCAACCAGTACGTCTACATATTCAGCCGCGTGCCTGACGGCTGGAGTGAAATGGGCATCAAGAGCTGCCATGGGTGCGAACTGCCCTACCTGTTCGATCATCCGGCCGGCATGGTGCAGAACTTCCTGCTGGGACTCGTGCTGACCCCGGAGGGCGAGGTTCCGGATATAGAGGGCGGCCCGACAGCGATCTTCGAATCCATGCAGTACGGCGCCGACGACATCACTATCGCCAACCTGACAATGTCCATGTGGGCGAACTTCGCCAGGACCGGAAACCCCAGCACCGAGGGGGTGACCTGGCCCGAGTACACCTTATCCAATGACACCTTCCTGGAAATAGGCCCGGAGGCGGAGGCTACGGTGGAAACCGGCCTGGAAGATGCGGTGCAGTAATGCGAAACAGACAGTGGCTGACCGGGTCGAGTCGCGGTCAGCCACTGCCTGATCTCATTCGAATGCGGCTGCGTTGGGGTTCGCTGCGCTCACCCCAACCTACCGAGGCCGGTGGAGCTCAGGCGGCGTCGCCGCGGGCCAGTTGTTCCCGCAGTTCGCGCTTCAGGAACTTGCCGCTGGCGTTGCGCGGCAGCGGTTCCTCGCGAATCCAGAGGTAGCGCGGCACCTTGTGCCGGGCGATGCGCTCGGCGAGGTGCCGGCGCAACGTCTCCGCCGTGAGGCTGGTGCCCGGCTTGCGCACCACGCAAGCTCCCACCTCCTCCCCCAGACGGTCATCCGGCACGCCGAACACGGTGCATTCGGCCACCGCGTCGTGGGTGAAGATGGCGCTTTCCACCTCGGCGCAGTAGACGTTCTCCCCGCCGCGCAGCACCATGTCCTTGATACGGTCCACGATGTAGATGAAGCCGTCCTCGTCCATGCGCGCGAGGTCGCCGGTGTGCAGCCAGCCGTCGCGGATGGTTTCGGCGGTGTCCTCCGGGCGGTTCAGGTAGCCGCGTATGACCGGCGCACCGCGTACAACCAGTTCACCCACTTCGCCGGGTGGCAGCGCCCTGCCGTCGAGATCCCGGATTTCCACGTCGAAGGTCGGGCACCCCGGGCCGGCGCTCTCCGGGCGGTCGACGAAGAAATCGCCGGAAATGGCACTGACGATGCCGCACGTCTCCGTCATGCCGTAGCCGGTGCCGGGGCGGGCGGTGGCCACGTTCTTCTCGATGCGGGCCACCAGGTCCGGCTGCAGTTGCGCGCCGCCGCCACCCAGAGTCAGCAGGCTGGAGGTATCCCGCGTGCGGAAGTCCGGATGCGCCATCAGTTCCCGTGCCATCACCGGCACGCCGCTCATCTGGGTCACGCGCTCCTGCTCGATCAGCCGTAATGCCTCGGCCGCATCCCATTTGTACATCAGTACCAGCTTGCCGCCGTTCGCGGTACAACTGTGCGCCCCGCAGTTCATCGCGGTGACGTGGAACAGCGGCGTGGTGATCAGGGTGGCGGGTACCGGCATGTTCTCCAGGTCCGCCGCGGTCATCCTGCCCAGGCGGATCTGCACTCTGGCGCTGGCCGCCGGCCCGAACAGCACGTTCCACATGTTGTTGACGCAGCCCCGGTGGGTCTGCAGCGCGCCCTTGGGCTTGCCGGTGGTGCCGGAGGTATAGAAGATGCAGGCGTCGTCTTCCGGGTCGACACCGACCTCGGGCATGGTGCCCTCATGGGTACGCACCACGCGTTCGTAACTCACCACGGCCTGTCCCGGTGGCGAACGTTCAAGCCGTACGCCCACCAGAATGGGCGCGGGCACCTGGTCGCGGACGGGCAGTAGGCGGTCCAGCCGTTCCTGGTCGGCGAAGATGACCTTGGGCTCGGAGTCCTCGATGCCGTAGACCATCTCCGGCCCGGCCCACCAGGCGTTCATGCCCACCACCACAGCGCCCATGGAGGTGATAGCCCAGTAGCAGAGCATGTGTTCGGGGTAGTTCCGCATGGCGACGGCCACCCGATCCCCGGGCCCGACGCCCTGCGCCGCCAGCCAACCGGCAATCGCGTCCACCTCCGCATGGGCCTGCGCGTAGGTCCAGCGTTCCTCGCGGTACACCAGATAGTCCCGCCCGGCGAACTGCCGCGTGGCCTGCCAGACATCGCGCAGACTGCCGGGGGCGTTCTTGTAGACCAGGGTGGGTACGCCGCGGATGTTGATTCGGGTGATCTCGAAGTTCTCGCCGGGGGCGGTCATCTCCGCCCGCACCTCTTTCAGTTCACGGTACATGCAATCTCCTCCAGGTGACGCATCAAGTGTGGCCCAGCAGGCCGGGAGAATGCATGACGCAATGCGTCAGAACACCGTTGCATGCAGTGGTCGAAGCGCGGGGAAGCGGCAGGTGGCGGCCATCACTCCATCAGCCAGCCGTGCAGGGACAGCGCATCGACCACGCCGTGTGCGATGACGGCGTACCCTTCCGCGTTCGCGTGAATGCGATCCGAGCGCAGTTCATCCCGGGAGAGCACATCCGAGATCGTCGATGAAACGAAGGCCAGTTCGTGTTCCCGGGCAAGCTCGCCGAACATGCCGTGATCGGCGAGCCGACCCGCGAGCGCCCTGCCCACCGATCGCTCCGGAATGGCGACGATCGCCACGTGACTGGTTGCCGCCCTGCCCTCGCGGATCATCGCCTCCAGATTCCGGCGCGTCTCCTCCAGCGGAACATTGCGCAGGAAGTCGTTGCCGCCAACGGCGATGATCACCGCATCCGGATGATGATCATCGATCAGTCCCTGCAGCCGCTGCCGGGCCGCAGCCGAGGTATCGCCCGGCACACCGGCATTTACCACCGACCAGCCCGTACGCCCGGCCAGCACCTCAGGCCAGGCACTGTCCCGCGACGCACCGGTTCCGTATACCAGGCTGTCCCCGATCACGAGCACCACGGCGTCCGAGGGCAACGGGGCGAACATCACCGGCTGTTCGCGCCCGCACCCCGCCAACAGCAAGACCGCGACAAGCATCCATGCAACCTTCCGCTGGTTGAAAAGCATTCCTTTCATCATCAGGCTCCTTTCCATCTTCCCGTGTTGTTCGCAGCCCTGCTTCTACGCCCCGGTTCGTGGTTTCGAGGACGGGCAACGATTGCACATGACATCATCAAGCCATCTTGCCATGAGAAATCGATCTACGCCGGCTCGATCGTCAGGTACACCAGGGTCTGGTTCAGCAACAGGTAGGCGATCTCTCCGAACGTCATCGGGCCGGTGAGGGAGCCGGTGCGGCGGCCTTCCAGGCCGTCATAGAGGTAGTTGAGTATGCAATTGCAGGAGAACGCCGCAGCGGCGGTGTCGGCGAAGTTGCCGCAGGCGTCGCCGGGCGGCGCGGCCAGCCGGTATTCCACATCATTGAATACCGGCGCGTAGAAGTCGACTCTGTGTGCCGCAGTGTCGACTTTTGCAATCGAAACGTTGATCTGCGCTCCACAGTAGTCGGCCACCAGCGGCAGCCGCGTATCGGTCTGGTTGGCAGCAAAATAATCGGCCAGGTTCGTCGCGGTGCCGTTGACGAAGCAGGCATCGGCGGAAAAGCCGGTGTGGGGAAAGCGGATGCGATCACCGTCGCCTTGTTGCAGGCCGTTGACGATGTCGATGCGCGCATAACGGTCCGGCGGCAGGGGGACATGCATCACAACCGCGCGGTCATGATCGAAATGGCCTGTGCGACCGTCGACCACCGCCGGGCGCGCTGTGTCGAGCTCGTCAAGATGAACGCCGGAGATCCAGCCCGCGATGGGCTTGACGAACATGTCCCGGAAGTCGGCGGCGCCGCGGGCGTACGCGACATGGGTGTCGGAGAAGGCGGGCAGGATGATAAGCGTGTAGCCATTGCCGGGCCCGTTCACGCACACGTTCGGGAGGGAGCTGACATCGTAGAAGCGAATATCCGGCGGCGTGTCCCCCACCGGCAGTTCGCACACGAACACGCGCTCGCGGTCGGTGGTGCCGCCGGTCTCGTCCATGAAATAGGGGCTGGTGCCGCCGATCCAGTTGCCGGCCGGCAGCTTTCGCAGCGGCGTTTCATCGCCGGCGATACAGAGGAAGCGGCCACTGCGAATGCTCGCCGCTGCCTCCGGGATACTCATCAGACGGCCCGTCGACGGAAAGCCCTGTGGATGCGGCACGGTCATCGTTGGCCTCGGATCTGGTTCAGTTCGTGGACAAGCAGATGGCGGTTGTTGACGAAGTAGCGCCGCAACTCCTGCAGCTTGAGCATGACGACCTCTTCATCCGACGTCCGCTCAAGCTGTGAGCGCAGCCGGCCAAGCAGCATCTTCAGGCTGAGCACGCGAATGTCGATGTCCAGGGAACCGCGTGCCATGCCGGCCCAGACCGCGCTGGTGATTTCCGGGACATCGGTCTCGGTGGCTTCCGGCGCTTGCGACGCCGCCTTGTCGCCGCAGGTGGTCGTCGACCATTTACCCTGATCCATCGCGTGGCGAAAGCGCCACAGGTCTTCAATCCGTACGCCGGTGAGCTTACAGATGCCCGGCAGGGTCAGCCCTTCCCGCAGCATCGCGAATATCTCGTGCGACAAGGCATGCGTGAATGGCTGGTCGCGTTGCCCTTGCCACGGTTGATGCGACAGGTCGGCGTTCGGCGGCACTAGTACGCGAACGCGCACCTCCCATTCGCCGAAGTTCTGGTGACGCCAGGTGACGGGTTCGGTTTCTCCGGCAGGTCGCCGGGAAAGGCCGAACCAGGCGCGCGACTCCTCCAGCCCGACGGTCACCTCGCAGTACTGACGATCACCGTCGAAATCGCAATCCAGCACGCGCCAGGGCGCTTCGATCCGGAGCAGACGCTGCCAAAGGTTTCGTTCGTCGTTCATTGGCAGTCATTCTCCCGGGAGGCGCGTGCTGGTTTGGTGTGCCGTTTATTGTTCTGTGGTAGCTCCATGGTCCAACTCCGAGGGCACTGGACATCGGTAGAGCCACAGGCAGCAAAGCACGTGCCAGTGAGGAGCCGGCATGGCCGGAGGCGGGACGGTGCGCGGCGGCAGGCTGTCGCAGCCGATTTCGGATAACCTTCAAGGGGGCGGATCGGGCGTTCTGAATGTGTCAGGTTCGTTACAGCCTGTTGCAATGACATTACAACGCCGTGACAGGCAGTCGATCGGGATGGCGTTCGGACGCCGTAATAGTAGTATAACGGGCCACACACAGGACCAGCCCGATGCAGAACCAGGTACAGGAGAATTGTTGTGCGCCGCCTGTTATTGCTTGTGCTGATTGCCGGATTAGCCTACGGCGGGCTTTACATCCACTACGGGGTGGCGGTGACGCAGGCCATCGATGAACGACTCGACGACTACGGCCTGTCCACGCTGGAAATCGAACACGTCGACTACGGTCTGCTCGCACCCCTGAGCACCAGGGCCACCGTCTCCGCCGACATCCTCTACCGCGGCACGGAAGCAACCATTGCCATCCGCATCCAGGGCCACCCGCTGTTCTCCGACGAAATGCGCCTCGAACTGGAAGGCCTGCAGGCGCTGCGGCTGATGATCAGGCCTCGGGAGAGCTGACGAAGGCGCTGAAATAAGCCGCATCCCCGACGGGGTCCGGCCAGCGGTACACTGGAGGGCCGGTACAGGCACGAAGGGGCAAGCCGCCATGGACGCCGCTGATCATCCGGCATTCTCCGGGATCGACGACGTGCTGAGAGAACGTATCCGCCGCGAGGCCCGAGTCATCGAGCTGCCGGCCGGACACAAGGTCTTTCGGCCGGGTGACTCCTGCCAGGGCCTGCCCCTGGTGATCGAGGGCAGCGTCCGCGTCCAGATGACCGGGTGCTCCGGCCATGAGATTGTCCTCTACCGCATCGGCAGCGCCAGGGGCGGGTGCACCTCGCCCGCGGGCGAATCGACATTATCGACCCGCCGCCGCAGGAATACCGGGCGACCAGTCCCTGAGGGAAACGCTCAGACTCTGTGTACACCTGGCAGGAGGATTTTCACCTCCGTGGCTCTGTGCCATGTCCGGCACACACGCCGGCCATCACGCGCTTGTCGCGTGCATGGCATTGTTATTTTTTTAGTAAAATTTCGTATAACCTGCTTCAAAATCTGCTAGCCGACCTTTCCCGCTGAAATTGGACACAGTCATGCGGCCGGTTTCTCGAATTCTGCCGGCGTCCGATGAGCATGGCCGACGTCACCCAGGCCTACTGCAATGCCGTCGCCGAACGGCTTAATCAGCGGCCTTGCAAGTGCCTGGGCTTCAAAACTCCCGAGGAATGCATGCATGAACAATGATCAATGTTGCAGTTCAAACTTGATATCAAGGGGGGTGTAAGCTGCTCTCCCATTCCCTGATTTGATCAATCGTGGAAGTGGCTCCGCCACATACTACGACCAAGATATTTCTGAAAGTGTGGAGTTCTGATGCATTCTCATATGCCATTGCCAGGCTAGCACCGCAAGCAGGCTCTACCAAAATGCGATGATCGGCAAGAAAACGTTCGCAGGCAGACAATGCGCTTTGGTCGGATACCACGACACTGTGGATCGGGTGACTCTTTGACCATTGGAAAGCCTTCTCGCAAATACGCTTGGCACCAAGCGAGGTGGCGATGCTTGTTATACGTTCCAACTCGACCGTATGACCGGCTCTTACGGCTGCGTGAAATGATGCCGCGCCTGGGGTTTCAACGGCGAAAACGGGGATATTACTCCATCCGTTACGATGAAGCCCTTCCACCACGCCTGAAAGCAGACCACCTCCGCCAACGGAAAGCACGACAGCGTCTGGCTTAAGACCCGAACTGAGAACTTCATCAACCAGCGTAGCGTGGCCCTGCCAAAGCAGCGAATCATCAAAGGGATGGAGAAACGCTTCCGATGCACCGACCAACGATTGTGCAAAGTCGTTGGCTTCTTGCCAGGAGATGCCGTGCACGATGACTTCCGCTTTCTCCAATTGCAGGAGTTCTTTTGCTCTTTCAGTGGTGGTTTCCGGCACTACAACCGTGACTGGAACACCTAGCCGGCGACCGGCGTAGGCGACAGCCAAACCAGCGTTTCCTCCAGAAGACGAAACGAACCTACGAGCACCTCGAGCCAGATAGGTTTCACACGCATGGCCAATACCCCGTATCTTGAATGAACCGGGCGGCTGCAAGGCGTCGAGCTTAATCCAAATCGAGCGGCCCGTGATGATGCTCATTGCCCTGGATTCAATAAGCGGAGTTTCAATGTGTAATTTCATAAGCACCTATAATGCCCGCAACAAACGGCGCGAGGAACGAGCGTCGGCGACCGAAGGGATCGTATTTTATGGCTTTGTTATACACTTAAGCGCGCTATAAATTCTTCTGCTTCTTTGGGGCTTCTCAACCGAATAAAGTTTATGCCACCTTGGCGAAATGATTGATCGAGATCTTCATATCTTACTTTGTTTCTCTTATAGCATTTAAAGAACCAAATAAATATTGAATCTTTTGACATGAACGCCTTTCTGAATGATTCCCGATTTCCCGTGCCTGGCCATAGTTCTTCTTTGGTCACGACCCGAGTGACCGTGCGCCTTAGTAGCTGAAACAACGTTCTAGAATAGGAGTAGTCTAGCCAGATGACGGTGTCAGCATTTTTCCACTTGATATTGTTTGTTCTACTATAGTTTCCGTCCAAAACCCATGTCTCGCCCGAAACCAGTGCCTCCACTTTCGGAATAAACTCTTCGTCGCTTGACTCGACCCAGTCCGGTTTCCAGAAGAGCTGATCCATATGGATGCAGGTGCATCCACCCGGGTAATTCATCGGCAGGGTAGAAAAAGGATGACGCAGCGCCATGATCCCTTCAAAATCAGTGTTGTAAAGACATTGATCAAGAAAAGGGACGCTGCGCCATGGGTGAAACGCTATCGTTGTT
>JBJHBJ010000076.1:0-15673 GCA_050485425.1 Ectothiorhodospiraceae bacterium
GGCACGAACCGTGCTCATGGTCTTATCAAGAACGCGGACGCAACAGCTTCTGTTCAGTTCTCAAGTGAAGTGGTAGAGACCGTCACCGCGCCTTTCAGCGAAGAAGGGTTAGGGACGACAACGAAAGTTCTGCAAGGAGATAATCCATGAAAGCTCAAAAGGGTTTTACGCTGATCGAACTGATGATCGTGGTGGCGATCATCGGCATCCTGGCTGCCATCGCTCTGCCGGCCTATCAGGACTACACTGCCCGGGCTCAGGCATCCGAAGGGCTTAGCGCTACTGCCGGCCTGCGCGCCGATATTGGCGTCTTCGTATCCGAGGAGGCAGCCCTGCCTGATGATGCTGACCTGGACAACGCTGCTTCCACGTTGGAAGGCAATTATTTTGGCTCGGGCGACGTGGATGTTGCCGCCGGTGTTATCACCATCGATTTTACTTCAGGTGTTCACAGTGGTAACACCATGAATCTTACTCCCACCGTGGTCAACAACGCGGGTGGTAACCCCGCACAGATCTCCGGCTGGGTATGCACCGGTCTAGCCGACAAATATCTGCCGTCGGCCTGCCGCCCGTAAGGCAGTTGCTATACGCTCTATAAAGCGAGGGCTTGTAGCCCTCGCTTTATTTTGTCGGGTTTTCCCAAACGTATAACTTCAACGTAACAGTCAATTCCCCCACCAGTGCTAGCCGTGAAGCGCCCGTGGCGCATACTTTGGATCGGCCTCAAGGATACACAGAGGCGCCTTGGCTGGTCCTGTCGGGTGACGCCCACCCAGCCCCTAGCTCTCCACATGCGCTTGCTGACGCCGATCGTGGAAGCGAAGGAGCGTAGTACAGTAGTCCGTTCTGAATAAGCCGTTCAGGCGACTGCGGAAATCGCTTCCAGTCGGCTCGAGGGCGCGGTTTGCCGGGAATTCGCTCCGGCCAGCCACCGCACAATGCGCCGCAAAACCACCGCCAGATACCACACCAGCAAACGGATGTTGTGCCCAGCGAGCGTAGGTTGGGGTGAGCAGCGCGAACCCCAACAACCCACCGAACAAATGCAATTTAACTGGCGCTGACCCCAGACCGGGCCATTCGACCCTGTGCCAGGAATCCGTGGGATGACGATGTTGGGGTTCGCTTGCGCTCACCCCAACCTACCCCCCGATGACGGGCCGGCACAGCCATCCCCGGCGTAATCGCTCTCCCTCGCATTATCAGCCTCCCCGCACTTGACGAATCTCCCCGTTCCCGGCGCAATAGCCGCTGATCAATCCATAGGGAGCGAACAATATGACGATCAGGCTGGATGGGCGCGTGGCGATTGTGACCGGGGCCGGCGGTGGGCTGGGGCGTTGTCATGCGCTGGCGCTGGCGGAGCGCGGGGCGAAGGTGATGGTGAACGACCTCGGCGGGGCGGACGGCAAGCCGTCCGAGGCGGCCGAGAAGGTGGCGGAAGAGATTCGCGCGGCCGGTGGTGAGGCGATGGCGCACGGCGCGTCCGTCACCGATTTCGATGCGGTGACGGACATGGTGTCCCAGGTGATGGACCGCTGGGGTCGCGTGGACATCCTGGTGAACAATGCCGGCATCCTCCGTGACAAGACCTTCGCCAAGATATCGCTGGACGATTTCCGCCTGGTGCTGGACGTCCACCTGATGGGCGCCGTGAACTGCAGCAAGGCGGTCTGGGACATCATGCGCGAGCAGCAGTACGGCCGCATCGTCATGACCACCTCGTCCTCCGGCCTGTACGGCAATTTCGGCCAGTCCAACTACGGCGCGGCGAAGATGGCGCTGGTGGGGCTGATGCAGACGCTGGCGCTGGAAGGCGCGAAGTTCGATATCCGTGTGAACAGCCTGGCGCCCACCGCAGCGACGCAGATGACCCAGGGCATCCTGCCGGAAGAGATTCTCAAGAAGATGGGGCCGGAGAACGTCTCGCCCGGCGTTGTGTTCCTGTGTTCGGAAGAGGCGCCGACGCGGGCCATCCTGGCCGCCGGTGCGGGTTCGTTCGAGCGGGCGCATGTGACGCTGACCAAGGGCCGCTATATCGGCCTGGGCCCGGATGCCGCCGACCAGGTGGCCGCACAGTTCGGGGAGATTTCCGATCGTACCGGAGAACAGGTTCCGGACAGCGGCAGTGCGCAGGGGGCGCAGGAACTGGAAAACCTGGGCAACAGCCAGGCCTGATTTCGGGAACGGTCATTGGTGCGCATCGCTGCGCTCTGAGCACCCTACGCGTTGATCGCGCCCTGATGTGGTGGATATCGCTGCGCTCCATCCATCACCCTACGTAAACGGAGCAATCAGATGTAGGGTGTGCAAGCCGCAAGGCTTGCGCACCGATCCTAAACGGGAACGGTGCGCACCACGTTGTGGTGCACACCCTACGTCGAAGCCAGCGCGGGGTGCCACCAATCACAGGGTGGTTGCCGCTAACCCAGGCCGAAGCATTATCAGGCGCCACCGCTATGGGTTTGCTGCTCACAAAGACAATATTCCTTCAAAGATCAGCCGTTCGAACTCCGAACCGCTTTCGGTTGTTGATTCCAACGATAAATTTGTATGATTTGACGTCCTTCCACAAGGGCAACAGAATTCAAGTCAGCTGACGCGACAGCGTGAAGGAAACATGCCCGACAGCTAGCCAGTTCGTGTCGCATGCCTTTCCCGCTCAAGGGACTTGAACAACGACAAGGAGATGTCATGTCCATACACCTGCAGTACGGCGAAATACGTGGCGAGTCCGCAGATCTTGACCATGAACACTGGATCGACTGCGAGACGCTGTCATGGGGAACCCGACGCAGAATTACGTCCCACAGCTCCACCAGAAATGACCGCGAGTCGGCCAACGCCGAGTTCACGACACTCACCTTGCTGCGCCGCACGGATTCAGCCAGCCCCTACCTGATCCTTGAAGCCTGCTGCGGACAGGCCAAAGACGCCATTCTGCACCTAACGAAAACCGGGGAAGGTACTGGCGCAGCGACCTTTGCAGAGTACAGGCTGCGGGACGCTTATGTGTCCTGCTATCAAGTCCTGGCAACGGCCTACGGTACGACTCGCCCTGTCGAAATGCTGGTGCTGAGTTTCTCTGGCGTGGAACTTCGATATATCCCCTTTAATGATAAAGGGAAGCCCACACCACCAATGGCGACAGGTTTCGATATACGCACCAACCGCCGGCTGTAACTTCCACACTGGAGCAACAACGATATGGACTGTCCGACGATCGATGGGCTGGTATTCAGCGAACGAAGCCACAAGGCGATCGAGCGTATTCGAAAAATCGAGCAGCTTTCCAACGCTTTGGCCGCGGCCATGGCCGGTGGTGTCATCGTCACCATATTTGCTGGGAACAGCGCATTAACCACTTCCTACAACGTTGCAACACACGACTGGAAGACGTTTGCTGAAGCGATGCATGCCATCCCTGACGTACAACGAAACAGAATTGAGCTGGTTGCGGCCCAGGAAGTCTTCGCTCACGCATCAGATCCCAAGCAACGTCAATTCTGGAGGGCCATGCATAATGGTTGCCGGATTCAGTAGAGTTGCCTTGTTGGCCGTATCGCTATGCATGGCGGCGGCTTTGCCGCTGACGGCGGGGAGTGACGGAATTGATCCGGGAACACGTCAGGCCGAGCTGCTGAAGAAAAGGATGGCGGAAGCACTGCTTTCTCTGGAACGCGCCGTCGAATTCTGTGAAACAAAGCGGAGCACGTTGAAGCGCGACGTGTTCGACGGCGTGGACATCAGCCAGGAGTCGCTTCGGCGGGCCTTGCCCTACTTCTTCGTGAAAGCCGATAACGCCTGCATGAAGGACTCCGCAATGGACTTCCTGCTGGCGTACCACTTGCTGAAGGAAGCCGACCTTCATTCCGAGTTCAATAACAGTGACGGAGCCAGCAGCGCATACCTGGTTGTCGATTCCTACATGCAGGAAATCGAGAACGAGGTGGAATATCTTTCCATTCCGGCCGCGGAACGACAGGCATTGGAGTCCATTCAGGAACTCCATACTCCTTTCGACCTGATCGGAACCGCCGAGAATCTGGACCTGCTTTCCAAATAGTCTGAGGAACGGCGCTTCGGGCTCGCGCCCTGGCCGCCGGTGCGGGTTCGTTCGAACGGGCACACATCACGCTGACCAAGGGCGGCTACATCGGCCTCGGTGCGGATGCCGCCGACCAGGTGGCCGCACAGTTCGGGGAGATTTCCGATCGTACCGGAGAACAGGTTCCGGACAGCGGCAGTGCGCAGGGGGCGCAAGAACTGGAAAACCTGGGCAACAGCCAGGCCTGATTTCGGGAACGGTCATTGGTGCGCATCGCTGCGCTCTGAGCACCCTACGCGTTGATCGCGCCCTGGTGTGGTGGATATCGCTACGCTCCATCTACCCTACGTAAACGGAGCAGTCAGATGTAGGGTGTGCGAGCTGCAAGGCACCGATCCTGAACAGGAACGGTGCGCACCACGTTGTGGTGCACACCCTACGAACTGATTTCCGGAAACAGTCTCTGGTGCGCATCGCTGCGCTCTGAGCACCCTACGCGTTGTTCAATTGCAGGGTGTGCAAGCCGCACGGATTGCGCACCAGTCCAGGTTGGATGACGGTGCGCACCACGCTGTGGTGCACACCCTACATTCAGGGCCTCCGCCCCCGTAAGTGCTTCGGGCTTGGGCACGACGGTCCCGCCCACCGCTACGCCCCGACGAAGTGTGCGAGGGAGCGGAGGCTGGGGGCCTGGTACATAAGCAGGCGGGCGGTGCGGGACAGTTCCTCGCCCACTTGAGTCAGCCGATCCTGATCGAAGCTGCGCGAGTAGCCGGTGACCACGAGGCAGCCGATGGGCTGGTCCTTCCAGGTGGGGATCAGCGCGGAGACGGCGGTCAGATCCTGATAGTGTTCGTCCCGGGAAACAACGAACCCGCGCTCTCGGGCCTCGGCCAGGTTGTCGTCCAGTGCTTCCCGCGTGGTCAGCGTCTGCGCGGTGGTCGCTTCGAATGGCTCGGGTCCGAGCAAATGATCGCGCTGCTCGCGCGAGGACCCCATCAGCAGCGCCTTGCCGGCCCCGGATGCGTGCACCGGCCCGTGCAGCCAGTTGCCGTAGTATGGCGTCAGCGAGCCCGGCGCCTGGGCGATATCCACCACCATGCGCTCGGTGCCGAGAAACAGCACCAGCACCACGGTTTCCTGCAGGCGCGCGGCCAGATCGGCCAGCACGGGCTGGGCCTCCCTGCGGAACTGCTGCACCGGATGCATCAGGGGCAACGGCTGCATGGCCAGCGGCGAGGCCGCGTAGCGCTTGCCGAAGCGGATCACGTACCCTTGCTCTTCCAGGGTCCGGAGCAGGCGCAGTGTGGTGCTCTGGTCCAACTGGGTGGCCGCGGCGATGTCGGCCAGGGACATCGGCTGCGGGGCTTCCAGCATGGTGTGCAGGATGGTCAGGCCCCGTGCCAAGGTTCCCGCCGGTGGTCCGTTCTCCTCGGAACCCGCCGCTGTCGCCGTCTGTTCGTGCTTACGCGTCACGTGATTTCAACCATTCGCCGGCAAGTGCCTCGCCTCCTTCCCCCAATGCAGGCGGGACGCCGGGCCTGGCCCGCTCCCCCTGCACGCGGACGGGATAGCGTACCACCTGCAGCGGCTCCAGCGCGCCATCCACACCCTGGACCAGCTGCCGGGACATCGACTGTTCTGACTGCAGCGCCTGGTCCACCGAACGCAGCTCGCCCGCCGGCAGCCCCCGGGCACCCAGCGCCTCCACCCAGTATTGCCGGGGACGTGCGACGAAGCGCCGGCGAAGCTCCGGCAGCAGGCGCTCCCGATGTTCCGCCCGGCCGGCATTGGTGCGGAAGTCCGGGTCCGCGGCCAGTTCCGGCGCGTCCAGCACCTGTTCGCACAGGGTGCGGAACTGCCGGTCGTTGCCGATAGCCAGCACGAAGGGTCCGTCAGCGGCCTCGACGACCTCGTACGGCACCACGTTCGGATGCCCATTGCCGTAACGTCGCGGCGCGACGCCCGTGGCCAGGGCGTTGGCCGCCACGTTGGCCAGCGCCGCCAACTGGCAATCAAACAGCGCCACGTCCAGGAACTGCCCCCTGCCCGTGGCCTGCCGCTGGAACAGCGCTGCCAGGATGCTCTGGGTGGCGTACAGGCCGCCGAACAGATCCGACACCGCGACGCCCACCTTGGTGGGGGGGCCATCCTGGAAGCCGGTGATGGACATGAGGCCGCTCTCGGCCTGGATCACGTAGTCGTAACCGGCCCGGTCCGCGTTCGGGCCGGTACGGCCATAACCGGAGATGGCGCAGTAGATCAGCCCGGGATTCAGTTCCGCCAGCTCCCTGTACCCAAGACCGAAGCGCTCCATGGTGCCGTTGCGGAAGTTCTCCACCAGCACGTCGGAGACGGCAATCAGTTCCCGCACCCGCTGCAGGTCCTCTTCGCGCCGCAGGTCCAGACACAGGCTGGCCTTGGAGCGGTTGGCGCAGGTGTAGTAGGCGGCGTGGCCGCCCATGTACGGCGGCCCCCAGGCACGGGTTTCATCGCCGATGCCCGGGTTCTCGATCTTCAGCACCTCAGCGCCGAGATCGGCCAGGCACTGGGTGGACCAGGGGCCCGCCAGCACCCGGGAGAGATCCAGCACGCGCACGCCTTGCAGCGGCGCCGGCTGCCCGTTCGTTCGCTCGCTCAAGACCCTACCCCCGCTGATTGAAGCGGCGCCCGACCAGCGCCGCGGCAATGTTCACCTTCTGGATGTCGATGGTGCCGCCGGCGATGCCCCAGCCCCAGGCGTCACGGAAACGCTGCTCGGCGCCGTATTCCTTGTGGTAGCCGTAACCGCCCATCAACTGGACGGCATTGCCGCACACGTCGCGCGTGATCTCGTTGGCGAAGCACTTGGCGATGCTGGCATCGGCCAGGGAAGGCAGGCCTTCGTCGTCACTGCGGGAGACGGCGCGCCAGATCAGCAGGCGGGCCGCCTCGACCCGCATGGCCATGTCCGCCAGACGCAACTGGACGGCCTGGAAGTCGGCGATGGGCTTGCCGAACTGCTTGCGCTCGTCCACATAGGCCAGCACCTGATCCAGCGAGGCGGCGGCCAGGCCCAGGCTCATGGTGGCATTGCCGCAGCGCTCCAGGTCGAAGGCTTCCATCAGGCGGCGGAAACCGCCGGCGGGTACCACCAGATTGCTCTTCGGCACGCGTACGTTGTCCAGGAAGATGTCGGCGCTGGGAATGCCGCGGAAGCCCATCAGTTCCTCGCCCGGGCCAAAGCTGAGCCCGTCCCGGCCCGCCTCCACGTAGACCGCGCCGACCCCCTTGGCCCCGGGCTCGTCGGACAGGCGGCAGTAGAGCAGGTAGCCATCGGCATGGCCGCCGCCGCTGCACCAGCGCTTCTGCCCGTTGATCACGATCTCGTCACCCTCGATGCGGGCCCGCGTGGTCAGATCGGTGAGTGCGCTGCCGGCATTGGGTTCGGACATGCTCACGGCCACCACGGTCTCGCCCGCACAGACCGCGCGACAGAGCTTTTCGGCCAGAGCCTTGTCGGCATTGCGGGCGATGGCGTGGATGGGGCCGGCGACGCTCTCGAACACCGGGAAGGCGACGGCGCAGGAGACCTTGACGAATTCCTCCAGCACGATGATCGCATCCAGGTTGCTCAGGCCCAGGCCGCCCAGTTCCGCGGGCAGGTTGATGCCCAGGAAACCCTGTTCCGCATAGCGCTTCAGCCACGCGTGGGGAACCGCCTTGTTGTCGCGCTCCAGTTCTTTCGCCAGTGCAGGCAGTTCGGTCTGGGCAAAGCGGCGGGCGGCCTCCTGCAGGGCGCGCTGGTCGGCAGTGAGTTCGAAATCCATGGTTCCTCCGGTTCAGTTCTGGCGGCGCGCCGCGGCGCGCAGTTCGTTTTTCAACACTTTCCCCACCGGGCTCAACGGCAGGTCGTCCTGCCGGATCTCCACGGAGCGGGGGCATTTGTAGGCGGCGATCTTCTTGCGGCAGTGAGCAACCAGGGCCTCAGGGTCCAGCTCCTGGCCGGCGGCGGGCACCACGATGGCATGCACCCGTTCGCCCCAGAGCTCGTCGGGCACGCCGATGACGGCGCACTGGTGAATACCCGGGAACTGGCTGATGACGTTCTCCACCTCTACCGAATACACGTTCTCGCCACCGCTGATGATCATGTCCTTGATGCGGTCGACCAGGAACACGTAGCCGTCCTCGTCCATGTAGCCTGTGTCGCCGGTATGCATCCAGCCGCCGCGCAGGGTCTCGGCGCTGAGTTCCGGCAGGTTCCAGTAACCCATCATCACCATCGGCCCACGGACCACGATTTCGCCCACCTCGCGCCGGGGCAGCTCGTGGTCATCCACATCCACAATGCGCACCTCGGCCGTGTACACGGCACGTCCTCCGGACATGACCTTCGCCGCCTTCGGGCCGGTCAGACTGTGGCGGATGAAGGTGGCCCCGGGCGACAGTTCTGTCATGCCGTACAGCTCCACCAGGTCGGCCTGAGGGAAGCGTCGCATGAGTTCCTGCTTCAGTACGTCGGTGGTCGGGGCCGCGCCGGTGGTGATGACCTTCAGGCTCCGCAGATCGGCGCGGTCGAGGGCGGGATCGTCCAGCAGCATGCGGCTCATGGTCGGAACGAAGTTGGCGGCGGTGACCCGGTGACGCTCGATGGCCGCGATCACCTCACCGCTGTCGAAACGCGGCAGGACGACAACGCAGCCGGCGGCAATCGCCATGCCGTAGACACGGGCGCCGGTGGCCACGTGGAACAGCGGTCCGGCCAGCAGATGCACCGTATCCTCGTCGAAGTGCATGTGGGCGATGGTATTCAGCGCGTTGGCGTGAATGTTGGCATGGGAGAGCATCACGCCCTTGGGCCGACCCGTGGTGCCACCGGTGTAGAAAAGCCCGGCCATGTGGGCACTGCCTTCCACCACGTCCGGCACCGCGTCCTGCACGGCCAGTACGGCTTCGTAGGCGATCATGCCATGGGGCGGCGGGCCATCGTCGGCGAAAACCAGGTGTTCCAGCGCGTGGCATCGGGCGGAGAGGTCCTGTGCCATGTCCTGAAAGGAGCGGTCCACCACCAGCACGCGGGCACCGGAGTCGTTGATGAGAAAGGCGGCTTCCTCCACCGACAGGCGGGAATTCACCGGCACCACCGCTGCGCCGATCCACAAGGGGCCGAAGTAGCATTCGATGTACCGTCCGCTGCTCTGCCCCAGCACCGCGACGCGATCGCCGGCCCGCACGCCCATGGACTGCAACCCCGCCGCCAGCCGGCCGACCCGGTTCACGAAGGTATTCCAGTCGACCGCACCGCGGCCGTCGATCACCGCGGTGCCGGTGCCGCGGAGCTGGCAGGCTCTGCGAAGCGCCTGAATCAGGTTCATTCCGTTCCTCCGATCTTATAAAATTATTATTTCGATATAAGAAATTTTTTTATCAAAATAGAGCCTGGTACGGCAAAACGCAAGCGGCAACGATGTGCTGCCGCCATGCACTGCGAAGGGAGCGGAATAAAATGCGCTGCGACGGGAGGGAGGCGATTTGCGCCTCGGGGAAACGCTTCCCTCAGCGCTGGCCGGTGGCCTGTCGCAAGGCCTGGAGCACGTCTTCGCGGGCGACCACGCCGACCAGGTGGTCGTTGCGAACCACCGGCAGGCTTTTCACCCCCATGTCCACCAGCCGCTGAAGTACGCGCGTCAGGGGCGTCTCCGGGACCACGGAGACGGGGTTGGAGATCATGATGTCCGCCACGGGCAGCTTCATGATGTCGTCATAGCGGGGAAGCATGGCATCAGGCCGCATGGTAAACGCCTTGAGCACGTCCAGCTTGGTCACCAGACCGATCAGCCTGTGGTCGGCATCGACCACAGGGAGACCGTTGAAACCATGCTGCTGGAACAGGGCCTGGGCTTCCGCCACTGTCGTCCGGCCACCCACGGTAACGGGACTCTCCACCATCACGTCAGCGACCTTGTACTGCAGAAAATCGAACATCCCGACCTCCGGACACACGCGGCAATCAGCCGCTTCAGTGTACTAACGTTTCGGGACGTATCGCCAATGATGATCTTCCCCGACGCCTCGAGACCGGAAAAGCGGACCAATTCACGCCGTTGTGCACGTGTTCTGGACACGATCGCAACGGATGGTTTAAGAAGGTAGCAGGCGAACTATCATCGTGTCTCACCGTGCAGGCCGCGAGTCCCGGACAGGTCCGGCGGCTCTGCACCCACGAATAACGACAAGGGTGATAAGGAGAAGCACCTTGACCTCCCGGCTTCTGCCGCAATGGTTGCGTCATCGGCGCCTCAGCCTGCGGGTTCTGCTGACGATCCTGTTGCTGAGCTCCGCGCTCACGCTCGTCATTACCGCGGTGCAGCTTTACAGCGAATACCAGCGGGATCTTGACGTGCTCTCCGGCCAGTTTCAGCAGGCCGAAGACAGCTTCTCGAGTTCGCTGGCCGGCAGCCTCTGGGCGCTGGACGAAACGCAGCTCCGCCTGCAGCTGCACGGCATCCTACAACTGCCCCATGTCCGTCAGGTCTCGCTGCGCGGCGACATGGACCTGCAGGTGGGGGAGGCCTCCTCCTACCCGCGTCAGCGCGAGCACGTCATTCCCTTGTCCTACCGAGGCCCGGACGCGATACCCCACGCGCTTGGCGAAGTCCACATCCAGGCGGATCTCGCGGAGATCGACGGCAGGACCCGGGACCGTGCGCTGCTGATCCTGCTCACCCAGGGGGCAAAGACGTTCACGGCCTCGCTACTGATCCTCTGTGCATTCTACTATCTGCTCACCCGGCATCTGCATCGCATGGCCGACTACGCCCGCGGCCTGCGGCTGGACGGGCCGCGCCGGCCGATCGCCCTGGCCCGGTCACAGCGGGGATGGTTCCGCCCGGATGAACTGGACGCCCTTCAGGATGCCTTCAATCATGCATTAAATCGCATGTCCGAAGATCTGGCGGCACGGGAGAAGGCCGAGCAGGAGAAAGCCCGGCTGGATTTCCTGATTCATTTCGACCCGCTCACCGAACTGCCGAACCGTGTGCTGGCCTATGAGCACCTGACCCGCGAGATCCATTACGCGCAGCCGGGGCGGATTACCGCGCTGGCCTTTCTGGATCTCGACAACTTCAAGGACATCAACGACGGCTTCGGCCACGACCTGGGAGATCAGGTGCTGGTGGAAGCCGCGAACCGGCTGCGGCGCTGCTGCGAGGACACCTGGATCCCGGCGCGCTACGGCGGTGACGAGTTCCTGATCATCATCCCCACCGCGCCGGACCGGCAGTGGTTGACCCGGCGCATGAACCAGTTGCTGGAGGATTTCTGCGGCCCGGTGGAAGTGGACGCCGAGCACACCCTGTTCCTGTCGGCCACCATCGGCGTGGCGGTGGCACCCGATGCCGGGGACTCCGCCCGGGATCTCATCCAGTCCGCCGACACCGCCGTCTACGCTGCCAAGCGGGACCGGAAACGCTCCCTGCGCTTCTATCAGCCGGCACTGCAGGAAGAGACCCAGCGCCGCCTGCGGCTGGAAAGCGACCTGCGGCAGGCCCTGGCCGAGGACCAGTTCCGGGTGCACTACCAGCCCGTGGTGGACGCCCGCACCGGACGTGTTACCAGCCTGGAAGCCCTGGTGCGCTGGCAACACCCCCAGCGCGGCCTGGTGCCGCCGGACGAATTCATTCCGCTGGCAGAGGAAAACGGGTTGATCGTTCCGCTCGGCGCCTGGGTGCTCGAATCCAGCCTCCGGCACCTGGCCCGGTTGCGTCAGAGCAGCGGCAATGCAGCACTGACGGTCGCCGTCAATGTCTCGCCGCAGCAACTGACCGACGGGGCGCTGGATGAAACCGTGAAGTCGGCGCTGCAACAGGCCGGGCTGCCCGGCAGCGCCCTTCAACTGGAATTGACGGAACGCGTTTTCCTCCACGACATGGCGGAAACACGGCGGGCGCTGCTGGCCGTGGAGGCACTGGGCGTGACTCTGGCCATCGACGATTTCGGCACCGGCTACTCCGCGCTGGGCTATCTGCGCCGCCTGCACGTGCACACGCTGAAGGTCGATCGCGAGTTCGTTCGCGACATCTCCAGCGACGAGAACGACCGCCATCTGATTCGCGCCATCATCTCCATGGCGCACAGCCTGCAGATACGCGTCGTGGCCGAGGGTGTGGAGACAGCGGAACAACTGGCCTTTCTGCGCGAATACGACTGCGAGCTGGCCCAGGGCTATTTCTTCTCGCCGCCGCTGCCACTCGATGAGGTCGCGGACCGCTTGCAGGAATGGGTGGATCATGCGCCCTGAGCAGCGCCGATCGGTCTGCCCATCGCGGCTTGCGCTCGCCGCGCTGGGGCTGCTGCTTCTGTCCGGCATGGCCGTGCCGGTGAGTGCCGCGGAGCCGCACGTGATCGGCCACATTCGCCCCGACACGGAGATCGACGCGCGCGACAGCTATTTCCTGGAGCTGCTGGAACTGGCGCTGAGCAGGACCGAGGACGACTTCGGGTCCTACCGCCTGGAGATGGCACCGGTACAGATGACCCAGAGCCGCGCCATCCGCTCGCTACTGGGCGAGGCCTATGTGGACGTGATCTGGACGATGACCAGCCCGCAGCGGGAACAGCAGCTCCTGCCGGTACGCATCCCCCTGTTGCGCGGGCTGATGGGGGTTCGCATTCCGGTCGTGAAAGCCGGCAACCGCATGACGCTGGCCGAGATCAGGGACGTCGAGGCGCTCCGGCATTTCCGTGCCGGCCAGGGCCATGACTGGCCGGACACGGCCATTCTCGAAGCCAACAGCATTCCGGTAGCACGGGCCTCGGACTACGAATCCCTGTTCCGCATGCTGGATCGCGGCCGCATCGACCACGTGCCCCGCAGCGTCGCGGAGCTGGGGGCGGAAGGCGCGCTTTATGACGCGTACGGCCTGGTGGTGAGCGAGGGCCCGCTGATCGTGTATCACGCCCCCACCTACTACTTCGTGGCGCCGGATAACCTGCGGCTGGCGCTGAGGCTCGAAGTCGGGCTGCAGCGCATTCTGGAGGACGGCAGTTTCCAGCGCCTGTTCCTGTCGCACGCGGCCAACCAGCGGGCACTGGGGGAAGTACTGCGCGAGGAACGCCCCATCATCTGGCTGGAGAACCCGCTACTGCCCGAGGATACGCCTGTGGACGACGCACGGCTGTGGTTCGAACCGATCTTCGGCCCGGGACGGCACTGAATACGCTGGGAAGATGGCAGGAATGATGGTGGCTACGGGTAGATTTGAACTACCGACCCTCGCATTATGAGTGCGATGCTCTGACCAACTGAGCTACGTAGCCACTGTTTTCATGCAGGCCGGGATTCTCTAATGGGCGGCGCGGCTTGTCAAGGCCAGTCTTGGCATGTGCCTGACGAGGCGGAAACTTTAGCGTGGCGGCGGTTCCGGTGCTGGCGGGATGCGGCCTCTCTCGCGTTGCTGCGCCGTGCGGTTTGCATAGCGTGCCGGATCGCCGTCGACTTGTTGCCCGATAGCCTCCTTGATGATGGGTAAGTAAGCCGGATCGTCGCCGCAGAAGCCTCGGCACATGGCGCGCCACCAGAGCCGCACGCGTCCGTCGCCGGAGATGCCCACCATGAGGGCGTGCCGGTAGTCGGATGCCGGGTGCTCCCGGTAGAAATCACGCACACGCTGTTCCGTATCCTCGGGCAATTCCAGATCAATTTCGTAGAAGGTCAACGTTCGATGTGAGAACCACCGCGCTGACATCGTGCGCGGTACGGGAAGGGGGCCCAATGCGGCGAGGCCACCTCGGCTGGGTGGTTCATCCCATGAGATGTCACCTCCAACACCGCCGACGGGAGGGCCCCACGCGCCATCGAACCGCAGTTCCTCCACCCAGGCGGGCCAGCCATCCGGTCCGCCGCCGGTGATTACGGCATAGGGATAGGGAGGTCCGGGGTTGGTTGCGCAGCCAGCTAGGGTCGGCAGCAACAAACATCCCAACAGAATACCCAGGCCGCATTTCAGTACCTGCTTCATCGTTCTGCCAGTTCCTGTTCCGGTGAAAGTTTCTGCAGGTCTGCCGGCACGTTCGCAATCACCTCGCGTTCACCGCCACGCCTAGGAGCATTGACCATGCTGCCCCATTGTTCAGATGTGTGGATATACCCGCCCAGATAGTAGCTCTGTCTTGCGTCTGTAAGGTTTGCGCCCGCCGCTTCCCACCGCTGCCATCGGCGGTGAAGGTCCCCGGGGATACGATAGCTGTCATCGGCGTCATCCAGGTCATCAAGTGGAACCCCGGCCTGGGATGCGTACTCATGCATCATGTGCAGATAGTGAATGGCGAGTTCCTTGCGCGTGTGTCGTTCTTCCCCTTCGAGGATGTGGTCGCCAAAGGCACGGACGGTGCGCCCTTCGGCTTCGGCCTGGCGCTGGTAGGCCTGCAGCGTCTGCCTCCGCCATGCGTCATAGGGCAATGAGGCGAACTCCGCCGCTCCGCCGTAGGGGCGGGCATAGGCTTCGCGGCTCAGCACATTGGTGTGGCGGCGCAGCGGTATCCATTCCACGTTCTCACCCGTCTCGGGATTCGGGTTCTCGTAGCCGCCGCCGAGGTCGGCGTGTACGCCGGGCAGGGTGTATTCGGTAAAGTTGCCCGGCAGCGTGCCGCCGGCATCCGCCAGACTGGTGAGCGGGAAGTTCGCCCGCGCTTCGTGGCCAGCGGTGAGGTGCACTACCCGTTGCGCGCTGCCGCCATGCAGGTTCAGGTTGAAATCGAAGGTGTGATTGTTGCGCGGGATGTAGAGGCTCGCTACCGTGTCGAACAGCCCCACGAAGCGCACTTCCATCGGCAGCTCGAACGGCCAGTCCTTCGGATGCCAGCGGGTGGGGACGGCGTCGTTGATCACGTTGACGAAGTGGCGGGCCAGGGCGGCTCCGCGGCTGAAGCCGAAGACATCCAGGACCACCCTGTCGTAGTAGTCCGGATCACCCATGACCTGTACCACGTCATCCAGGGCCTGACGCATCCGGGCGCTGGCGCCTGAGGGGCCCATTGCGAAGCCGCCACCCAGCGCTGTTTCCTCCACCTCGCGCCCGTCCGGCAGCGTCATCATCGGCTCCTGCACCGGCACGTCGGTGCCGGCGTAGTAGCCGTCCTCAACCGGCAGGTCTGCCGGGTTACGGGTCTGTATGCCGACCCCGGCAATGTAGACCCGCTCGTGATTGGCCGCGAAGTCATCATAGAGATCATGCAGTTTGACGATATTCGAGATATCCGCATCACTGCGCGCCGCATCCACCTCCCGGTCCTTCCAGGTGCCGTCGAAGAACACGCCGATGTAGAGCGTCTCCTTCGGCAGTTCCACCTCTTCCTCTTCTTCCTCCACCCGGCCGAGCAGGGCACAGAAGTCCCGGTCCTCCTTGCGGGCGCGCAGCAGGCCCTTGCGCTGCAGGGGGTCGTGGAGTTCCGAGAGCGTCGGCAGCGCTTCCTCGCGGCCCAGCATGTTCGTGTAGTACTGCTGCCAGGAAGCGATGCCGCCGGACTCCCCCCGGAATTTCACCGCCAGCGAGGCGGCCAGGCACTGCCGGAGGTAGCGGTTGCCGCGGATCCGGCCCTCCCGATCCTTGAGGATGGTCTGCATGAATTCGTCCCATT
>JBJHBJ010000077.1:0-14921 GCA_050485425.1 Ectothiorhodospiraceae bacterium
AGCGATGCCGAGGCCTGTCAAGGGCGGCCGAGTACCCTCTTGAGTGCCGGATAATCGACCTTGGAACCATGCCGACGGTCCAGCGGTATTCGCGGCAGGACGACGACGCGGACCTCCCCGATGCGGTTTGCCTGCGCCTGCCATTCCGCCTGCCGCGCCCTGTCCCCGGCAATGGCGAGCACAGCCCGGCTGTCGATGGTGACCAGCGCGGCCTGCCGGACTCCTGGCCAGAACCGCGCCGCAGCCTCCACGCCGAAAGGAGAAAGCCCGTCAACAGCGGCGCCGTGCCGACCCTGCAGCCAGAGGCGACCCTGTTCATCCAGCCGGCCGGAATCGCCGGTTCGGTGCCAGATGGCGCCATCCAGCGGAAGCTTCGTGGCATGGTTGTGCCGCGCGTCCAGATAGCCCTTGTTGACATGCGCGCCGGTGACCACGATCTCGCGGTCGAGGATCTTTACCGCAATCTCCGGAATCGGGTGACCGGTGAGCAGCCCCGCACCCTCGCGCATCGCACGCCAGTCCGCCTCCGTCACGTCAGCAAGGCGCTGGTGGGCAATGGGCTCGGCCTCGGTGGAACCATAGACCGAGACGATCTCTGCATCCGGCAGACGGGACGCAAGGCGGGCCAGGAGGTCGGGATATACCGGTCCGCCGCCGGTAAAGATCGCATCGAGCCCCGGCATGGCATGTTCGGTGAGCCCGGCACAGATGGAAGGCGGGATCAGGGCCCGGTTGACGCGGTGCGCCGCGATGTGCCCTGCAATGCGCCCGGCATCGGCGTTTTCCTGACGCCGCAGGTTCCAGTTCGGCAGCACCGAGGTCACGCCGAGGCCGAGGTTGGCGAGCACGAAGACCGGAAAGCCGACCAGATCGACGCAGGCCTCGCGTTGCGGGGCCAGGAGCTCGGCAACGCGGGCGTTCTGCGTGGCCAGGAAGCCGTGGCTGCGGACAATGGCCTTGGGTTGTCCGGTCGAACCGCTGGTGAAGGAGATCAGTGCCGGGTGGTCGGGACCGACGGCCTCCAGGGGCTCGGTCGTGGACCTCCCACCGGCGTCGGGCCGGAGTACCATCCGAACACTCCAGAGCTCCGGCAACGCGTAACGCAGGAAACGATACCAGCCGGCAGCAAGAAAGGCTCCTGGCCGGGTAATCCTGAGCGCGTGGCGCAACCCCGCCAGGCCCAGCGCGGGCTCAGGAAACACCGTCACGGCACCCAGCCGCCACAGCGCCACGAGGCTGGCATAGAGGGGAATGCCGACCGGCATGGCCACCAGCACACGGTCACCCGCACCCAACCCCTGGTCCTTCCATGCGGCGGCCAACCGCTCCGAACGGCCGAGGAGATCGGCATAGCTGGCATGCTCGCCGTCTGCCGCGATGATCGCGGTGCGGCCATCATGCGCCGCCAATTCCGCGAGGATGGGCGCGAGCAGGTTCATCCCGTCAGCCGTTTGCCCATCAGGGCATAGCGCCGGAACACCTGGGCGCCATAGCGCCGGCTGCTGCTCAGGGACTGATTGTTCTCGTGCATCAGCGCGTGGATGACGCCGGTGAAGCCCAGATCACCGGCGCCGCGGTGGAAGGTATCCAGCAACTGCCGCCCCACCCCGCGTCGACGACTGGCGTAGGTCTTTACGATCACCGTGCGCGGCTGTTCGCCCTCGGCCAGATCGGGCACGCCGAACAGGAAACCGGCAAGGCCATCGGCGTCCCGGGCCAGCAGTACCAGGCGTGGGTCGAGGAAAGGCAGAATCGGTCGGTACAGCGCCAGGAACGCGTCACGCGAGATCGGCTTGTAAAACGGGTTCGCCGCGAAACTGGACAGCGACAACTCGAACAATTCGGCCAGAAACCGCTCGGCGTCGGTGCCATCCCATGCCTGGATGACGACGTCTTCCACCCCGTTCGACTGGCCGCGCAAGGCATCTTCGAGACTGGCTCGGGTGGAAACATAGGCGGAGATGGGCGCGAAGCCGGCGACGGAAAACGCCTGACCGTCATGCGCGGCGCTCACCGGCTCCATCAGGAAAGGCGGGGAGCCGTCGCTTTCGGTCACCAGCCGATAGCTGTGCCAGGTATCGCCGTCCATCGGGCCAATCAGTGCCTCGAACCCTTCCGCGCCCAGCATCGTGCACGCGCGGGAGAGCAGCTCCGCCCCGGCCGCGGCATCGGCGCAGCGGAACTCCCCTATCGCGGCCGTCCTTTGATCATTCCAGGACGGCGGTCGACGGAAGATGCGGCAGGAAGCATCACCGACGTCCAGATGCTCGGGTAGCTTGCTCATGAAAAAATCACCTTAGTCATGAAGGCGGCCAACGGCACGGGCAGCGCAAGCGCCAGGGCTCGCGGCCCCCGATAGCGGTCGAGGAGGCCCGGCCGCAACATCGGCACGGCCAGACAGAGCGCGAAACTCACGACAATCCACGGCCAGAGAGGACCGTGCCAATGCGCGGCTTCCGGGTTGCGGAGGGTGATGGCGGCAACGGCCACGGCCAGGAAACCGGCGCAGGCCACCGGAATCCAGCGCCTGGAGCCGGCGGCAAGCGCGATGAACACCAACGCGCAGCCGGCGAAACTCAGGTCGTACATATTAAGTGCGTTCTGGCCGGCATAACGGCCGAGGAACAACCAGAACACAGAGACCAGAACCACCATCGCCAGCACGTCGAGATCGGGGTAGCGGCTCCTGCAGGGACGCATGTGCCGCGCAGCAAGGTGGGCGAGGATGGCAACGACCGGCAGAACCGCATTATGGATATCGGTCGCCGCGTAGATGACGAATACGGCGAGGGTGTAGACACGCGCGGTATGGTCAGAGAGCCCCAGGCGCGGGGCCAGCGCAAGCACCCCGGCGAGCACGGCCAGAAACAGCAGCGTCAGCTCCAGCAGCAACAACGGAGCGGTTTCCAGATGCCCGGCGAGGAAAAGATGCAACGCGATGGGCAGGAACAGATTGTCAAAGCCGTGCCAGGAATCAGCCTCCACCAAGGTGCCGAAGGCAGCCACCATCAGCGACAGCAACACCACGTTCTCGCGACCGATGTCCGTCATCAGCAACAGCAGAACCATGGCGACGATCCAGGTCACCATGAAGAACATGGCCGAGCCTTCGAAGCTCTTGGCACCCGTTTCGGTATTGTAGAAACTGCGCCCGTAGCGCACGCCGGCAAGCGCCGCCGCGGCATCGGACAGCGTAACCACGGCAATGGGCAACACGTAGAGCACCGGATTCCCGTGGGAGAAGTAAAAGACGGCGCCCACCGAAACGGCCAGCAACAGATCGCCATAGGAATGGCGCTCGACACTGTGCAGCGTGGCGCCGGGACCACTTTTCGCCAGCGCGGGTATGCGCATCAGCAACAGCACCAGCACCGCCATGCCGGTTATAACCAGCACCGGCCACCGCTCGGAGAAAAGCCAGGGCAGCATCAGCGCATAACCGCCTGTCGCGACGTGCACGCTCTTGCGCTGAAGCTCGGCGGGCCAGCCGTAACTCCGGCCCAGGCGGCGCACCGCGATCATGACCACCGCCAGCAGAGCCACTGAAAAGGGGATCAGGGCAATCTGCCATGCCAGGCTCACAGCACCTCCTCCACCACGAAGTCCGAGTAGAAGAAGGCCTTGTCCATCGCTCGACCGCGTGCCTCCAGCTCCTCCATCGTGCGGACGCGGTCGCCGAAGGCCGGCGGCATGCGCCGCGGCACCATCATGTTCCAGTAGACCAGCCGGGCACCGGCATTGGCGGCGTCAAGCAGACTGCCGTACACATCCGCGAAGGTGTCCGTCCCCATGTATTCGAAGATGTCGGACAGGTTGAAGCCGTCGGCCTTCTCGCCGGTGGCGACGAAGGCTTCCAGCGAACCCTGCCGGATGTCCAGGCGGTCAAGCCGGTCGCGGATGGTTTCGAAATGCTCGGGCCGCAGCGCCAGCGGCAGGGCCGTACCGTGGATACCGCGCAGCACCCAGTGCAGATAGGGGTTGTCGGCCGGGTCGGTATCGACGATGGCGTGCACGACGCGCCGGGCCACATGATCGGCCACGCTGCCCTCCACGTGATCGAAGAAGGCCGGATCCCGGCCCAGCCTGCCCATGGTGAAGCGCGAGAAGAACAGTTTCAGCAGTATCCGCCAGCGCCAGGTGTTCCAGCGCTGGTCGAGAAAGCGTTGGCGCTGCTCCCTGCTGCGCGGCTCGAACACCGCCTGCACCGTGGTCCGGCGGTGTACCAGCGGCAGCACTCGCCGATGGAACAGGCGGAAATAGCGCTCGAAGCGACCGATGCCGCCGAGGCCGTAAACCTCTACCTCCCGTTTCAACGGCGCCCAGAATGCCTGCGCATCTGCCGGCAGCGTCGCCGCGACCTGATCGAACAGCGCGGCACGGCGGGCGGAAGGGCGTGAACCCATCAACTCCAGCAGGGCTGTATGGTCGAGCGTACGCCAGGCGGCAATGCGGATCTTCAGACACGCGATCTGTGCGGCGGACAAGTCCACCGCCACCACGCGCGCCGGGTCGAGAGTGAGCATGGCCAGCGCGTTATCGCCGGCCGAACAGATGGAAACCAGGGTAGCACCGGACAGCGGCTTGCGGTCCCCGGCCAGCCCCAGCAGCAGGCAGTCCGCATCCTCCCAGAGCTGGGCGTAGCGGATCGTCTCGAAACTCGCCTTGGCGGCAATCTCCGTATCAGTCATCGACTTTCCTTACCGTTCCGGCAGTGCCGTCCACCTCGATAATTTCGCCGTTGGCGATCCAGTCCGTGACACTCTTGACACCCACCACGCAGGGCAGACCCAGCTCGCGCGCGACGATCGCGGAATGCGACAGCAGACTGCCCCGCTCCACGACAATGGCGGACGCATTCGTGAACAGCGCGATCCAGCCGGGGTCGGTGAACCGCGCGACGAGCACCTCACCGGACCGCATGGATTCCGTGCGCGGGTCGTGGATGACGCGCGCCGGCGCGCGCACCTTTCCGGCGCAGCAGGCCGTGCCGCTGCGCAGCCGCCCCTCGTCGCCGGAGCGCGGCGCGGGCGGCACCAGTGCAAGGGTGACCGCAGCGCCGCTCACCTCAATGCGTTCGGGCGGGTCGGGGCGCAGCTCCGCGGCCACCATCTCCGCTTTCCTGCGGGCGGCGAGCACCGCCAGGTCATCGCCGATGCCGAAGCCTTCAACGGCGCCCAGCACCTCCGGTACGGTCAGGAAAAACACGTCACGTGAGTCATCAAGCACGCCATGGGCATGGAACTGCCGGCCCATGGCCAGGAAGATACGCCGCGCATGGCCGAACACCCGGGTACGCTGGAAACGCAGATTCTCCCTGTCACGCACCCGCGCCTTGGCGACCGACAACACACCGCGCGCAACAAGCCGCCGCAACGGTTTACCGCGGAACGGTTCGGCGAATGGGTCGCCACCGCCCGAATGCCGCGCCACGGTATGCTTCATCCGCGCCGAGGCAGCGATCGCCGCCAGCAACGGGCGCGGATCCTGGTCAAGGGTGATGCTTTCCAGCTTCAGCTCTTGCGTGCAGCGGTCGCCGAACCGGGCGATGTACTCATCCACCTCGCGCCGCAGGGCCTCGTGGGCGGCGAGCGCCCCGCCCTCTCCCTGCTCCAGCGCCTGGATCAGTTCCTCGTCCCCGGCAACCAGGGCACCCATGCGGGCGATGCGCCGGGCCGGTTCAGCGGAAACGATGTCGCCCTGCCCGATCATCACCTCGTTGTGCAGTTCCAGTCCGGATTCTCCCCCCCAGCGCTGCATCAGCTTGCGTGAGGCGCCGAACGCCATCATGCAGAGGAAATCGTTGACCAGAGGCGCATCCCAGCGGTCCAGCAGTTCCGCCTCCACGCGACGATACTCCGCCGCCAGCGCCGTTAACGGCATCGCGGAGATCTCCTCAGCGGAAACGCCCAGCGCCCGATCGAGCCGCCCGTAGAAGGCGCGAATGGTGCGCGGCAGGCGGATTGCCTCGCGGATGAGGCCGGCGACGGCCCGGCCCATGCGCAGGTACTCGCGGCAGGCCGCCCAGCCCCGGGCACGCGGCGGAGCGAGCGCATCGGCGATCTCCACCGGCAGCGGCTCACTCACGCCCATCATGGTTTCCATGTGTTCACGGTTCATGGAAAAGCCCGGCAGCAGCGCGATCAGCCGATACCAGTTGATGAGGTTGTAGTAGACCCGTCCATCGATACGCCCGAGCAGGTTGTCGAACGTGGCTCGGTGCTCCCGGATCGCCGCCGCACGCACGCCCAGCAGCGACAGAAACATGGGATAGACCCGAGCGTACACATACTGCGCGAAGCTGTAGGTGAGCGGTGAAACCAGGCCGGGATAACTTTCGATGATGTTGGAGTTGTCGAACAGCGTGACGGTGGTGTCCTCGACCGGCACCTCGCGCAGTGCCGTCGTGATCGGCCGCGCCTGCAGCAGGAACAGGCCCGCACCCTCAAAGGCCCATTCGATGTCCTGCGGCCCGCCTCGGGCTTCTTCGACGCGCGTCACCAGGGCTGCCAGTGCGGCCAGATCGCCGTCTGACAGCACCCCGGCTTCCGGCGCGTTCAGGAGCTCACCCGTCCGACGATCGAGCACATAGTCGTCGCCGTTCTCCTCGCCGCCGACCAGGCGATCCCCGAGCCCGGCAATGGCCGAGACGACGATGCGGTCCCGTCGCCCGCTGACCGGATCGGCCGAAAACGCGACGCCCGCGGCCCGGGCCCTGACCAGGCGCTGGACCAGTACCGCCGGGCGGTGATCGTCCGCGCCAAGGCCGCGCGAGGCCCGATAGGCGCGCAGCGTCTCTGCGGCACCGGACTGCCATACCCGGAAAGCCGCGTTCGAGACCTCCGAAGCGTCTACCTCCAGCAACGAGAGAAACTGCCCGGCATGGGAGTGGTCCGCCCCATCCTCCTCGCGCCCTGAGGAACGCACCGCGAAGGGACCAGGACCAATCTCCTCCAGACGGTTATCCAGGGTTGCACCGACCTCCGCTCTAAGCCCGTCTTCGGTAAAGGCCTCCGCCGTCATCGTAAAGAACGGCGGCACGTTGAAGCCGAGACGGACCAGTGCGGCCAGGGTGGCCGCCTTGCCACCGATGACCGCAGTATCGGCTGAGCCGTTGATGACCAATTCGTTCATGGATTGCTCCAGAAGGTAACCAGCGGAGCAAAGCCGGCGGCGCCATAACAGGCCAGCACCCAAACCCCTGCCATGGCATCAATGCGGCCCTGGGCACGCTCGGAAGGCACCCGCAGATAGAGCCCCGCGAAGACCAGACATGCCGCAAGCCCGGCGAAACCGACCAGCGCAACCAGATGGAAGGCACCGACGGCCCGACCGACCGCCAGCAGAAAGCCGAAGGCGACAATGATCAACGCACACCAGAGCAACGCCGCCCTTCCCGGACCCAGGAGACCGGAGTAGGTGTCGACGCCCTCGCGTTCGTTTTCCGGGGCCCGGATCTTGCGTCCCACCTCGATGACACAGCCGTTAAGGAAGCTCAGGACCAGGAAAAGCCACAAGCCCTGCGGTGGCCCGCCACCGGCCACGAACCACTCGGAACCGGTCACGAACAGGTCGAGCAGCGGCATGATCATCATGTGTGAAACGACGTAGATGAAAGGCCGCGCTCTCAGCCAGTCCGGCACGAAGAATTCCACGGTCATCAGGCCCAGCCACAGCCAGACCAGCGCCAGCAGCCAGAGCAGTCCCGGGTCGAGCATCACGGCGGCGACAGCCGCGAGGGGTACGGCCACAAGCCCGAGGCCGACAATCACTCTCAGCGATACCAGGCCGCGCGGCACCGGAAGGGTTGGCCGATAGCGGCGGTCGATATCCCTGTCCTTCACCTCGTCGCAGACCCGCAACTGCATGAAGACGAGGAAGGCAACAATGAAAGCGACGAGGTAGGCCTCGAAGCCAGGCAAGGGGCGTTCGGCCAGAAAGGCGGAGACGTTCACGCTCGCCGCGGAGAAGGCCGCTACCAGCACCGCCGTCCGCACAACCGGAAAGCGCTCGCGCTGATAGATCCATAGCCGCTGCGGCAGCGGCAGCGTCAGTTCCTGGGCCGACATCTCAGCGTTCCCGCGCGAGCTTGCGGTGCGCCTGGGTGAACTCGCCTGCCGCCAGCGCACCGATAATGGAGATCTCGCCGCACAGGCAGACGGATGCGACCACCTCGGCCAGCGCCGCCGCCTTGCCCGGGCCCTGCAGACCCATCAGGCGCAGCGCCGCCGCCTGGCTGGGCAACCCGGTGCCGCCGCCGACCGAGCCCACCAGGATGTTGGGCAGGGTCACGGAGATGAACAGATCGCCGTCCCGGTCCTCTACTCGCGTAAAGCCGATGGCGGATTCCGAGACGCAGGCCGCGTCCTGGCCGGTGGCGATGTAGAAGGCGGCAAGCCCGTTCGCATAATGCCCCTGCGCCCCGATCTGGCCGCTCAGCATGGCGCCGAGACCGGCCATGCGCGAATAGTCGAGAAAACGCTCGACGCTGACATGCAGGTATTTTTCCACCATTGCGCGCGGCAGCGTCACCGAGGCTGTCACCTTGCGGCCGCGGCCGGAGGTCAGCGCCAGATAGGTGCTCTTCTTGTCGCCGGAGTAGTTGGCCTCGATGAACCAGTGCAAAGGCCGGACAGGACAATGGGCCTCGATATGCCGGCACAGCGCCTCGGTGGCGATGGTGACCATGTTCTGCCCGGAGGCGTCGCCGGTGGTATAGCGGCAGAGCAGGAAGACCACCTCATTGTCCATCATCGGCTCAATGGCCGTGAGCTTGCCATGCCGGGTGGTCGATTCGGCGACGGCCTTCAATTCCTCGCTGGCGCCGATCACCCATTCCAGGAACAGCCCGGCCTCCATCACGTGAGCGAACTTGAAACCCGGGCTGCGCAGCACCCCTTCGGTCAACAGAACGGCAGTGATTCCACCGGCACGCGAAGCGATATCCGCACCCCGCGCATAGGACGCCACCAGAGCGGCCTCGCTGGTGGCCAGGGGAATGATGAAGTCCCCTTCCGCATTGAGACCGTTGATACGAACGGGCCCCACCACGCCCAACGGCACCTTCACGGTACCGATCATGTTCTCGATATTGGCGGCGTAGCGTTCGGCGGCCGCCAGCGTTTCGGGGTCAGCCAGCAGGCGCTGTTCCTCCTCGCCCGCCGGCGCCACGGCGCGGATCTTCCGCCACAGCGTCTCGATGGAGGCGGCGGTGACACGGCGGGGACTGCGCAGGGCCGGGCGGCTCGGCTCGTCCACGCCCCCGGTCAGCCGGAGCCTGATTCGCGGCTCGTCGAGCGTTGCCCTCAGATGTTTCAGCCGCTCGACGATGCGATGCGGAATGATGGACATGTCCATGCTCCCTTTTCCATTCTTGTTAGCAGAGCGCCGAAGTACTCCCGCCTTCGCATGGTTCTTCGGCACCTCAGTTC
This sequence comes from Ectothiorhodospiraceae bacterium, assembly GCA_050485425.1. Classification (GTDB taxonomy): domain Bacteria; phylum Pseudomonadota; class Gammaproteobacteria; order Nitrococcales; family Aquisalimonadaceae; genus LSCE01. The sequence goes on from JBJHBJ010000077.1 coordinate 9,429, forward strand.
CATTAATCCATGGGGATAGCCGGGAAACGCACCACCTGCCCCCCACCTGCGGCGCGCGTTTTCCCCGGATACCGTCGCGATTGTGCCGGAAACTGACCGGGAAGCGAAGCCGCCACATTTGTCCTCCCCGTCGCTTGCCTTAGAATGAGCCCCTTTCGCCCCACTCCGGAAACAAGGCGCGACCCTGCCCCCATGACAGTCAAGACGGACACTCCTTCCCAGCACACCCCGATGATGCAGCAGTACCTGCGCATCAAGGCCGAGCACCCCGATATCCTGGTGTTCTACCGCATGGGCGACTTCTACGAGCTGTTCTTCGAGGATGCGCGAAAGGCGGCCAGGCTACTGGACATCACCCTGACCGCGCGCGGCCAGTCCGCCGGCGAGCCGATTCCCATGGCCGGCGTCCCCTACCATTCCGCGGAAAGCTACCTGGCGCGACTGGTGAAGCTTGGGGAGTCGGTGGCGATCTGCGAGCAGGTGGGTGATCCGGCCACCTCCAAGGGACCAGTCGACCGCAAGGTGGCCCGGATCGTCACGCCGGGTACGCTGACCGAGGATTCGTTGCTCAACGAGCGGCAAAGCAACCTGCTGGCGGCAGTGAACCAGGATGGCCGGCGGTTCGGGCTGGCGGTACTCGAACTCTCCAGCGGCCGCTTCACGGTGCAGGAACTGCAGGGAGAAGATGCGCTGCTGGCGGAGCTGGAGCGGCTGCGCCCGGCCGAACTGCTGTGCAATGACGAGCACCGGGCGCCCGCGGCACTGACCGATTTCCGCGGGCTCTCCCATCGCGCTCCCTGGCATTTCGAACTGGAAACCTGCCAGCGTTTGCTGAACAAGCAATTCGGTACCCGCGACCTCAGCGGCTTCGGCTGCGCCGACATGCCGCTGGCCATCCAGGCCGCCGGGGCGCTGATCCAGTACGTCGGCGACACCCAGCGCTCCGCACTGCCGCACATCCGTGGCCTGCGCGTGGAGCGGCGCGAGGAGGCCATCATCATCGACGCCGCCAGCCGCCGCAACCTGGAACTGGAACACAACCTGCAAGGTGGCCAGGAACACACCCTGGCATGGGTGCTGGACAGCACCGTCACGGCCATGGGCAGTCGCTTGCTGCGCCGCTGGATCAACCGCCCATTGCGCGACCATAGCCTGATCTCCGCCCGCCACGACGCCCTGGAGCGGCTGATGGACGGACTGGCCTTCGAGGACGTGCGCGAGTTGCTGCAGGGTATCGGTGACGTGGAACGCATCCTGGCGCGGGTTGCCCTGCGCTCCGCCCGTCCGCGGGACCTGGAGCACCTGCGCATCGCGCTGGAACGCCTGCCGCCGCTGGGCGGGGCATTGATGCCGCTGGATGCCCCGCTGCTCTCCGCGCTCGCGCAGCGCCTGGGCGAGCACCCGGAAACCGTGGATCTGCTTCGCCGCGCCGTGATCGACAACCCGCCAGTGGTGGTTCGGGACGGCGGCGTGATCGCCGACGGTTTCGACCAGGAGCTGGATGAATTGCGTGGCCTCAGCCGCAACGCCGATCAGTTCCTTGTGGACCTTGAGGCCCGGGAACGGGAGGAAACCGGCATCGGCACCCTGAAAGTCAGTTACAACCGGGTGCACGGCTACTACATCGAGATCAGCAAGGCCAACGCTGCCCTGGTTCCCGACCGCTACACCCGCCGCCAGACCCTGAAGGGCGCCGAGCGGTACATCACCGCGGAACTCAAGGGCTTCGAGGACAAGGTGCTGAGCGCACGGGAAAAGGCGCTGGCGCGGGAGAAGGCCCTGTACGACTGGCTGCTGGAAGCGTTGAACGACGTACTGGGGCCGCTGCAGACCAGCGCCGAGGCCATGGCCGAGCTGGATGCGCTGGCCGCGCTGGCCGAACGCGCCGAGGTGCTGGACTACAGCCGTCCTGCGCTCTCCAGGCGGCCGGGACTGACTATCGAGCAGGGCCGGCACCCGGTGGTGGAGCGGGTGCTGGACCAGCCGTTCGTACCCAACGACGTGAAACTGGGCGACAAGCGTCGCATGCTGATCCTGACCGGCCCGAACATGGGCGGTAAATCCACCTACATGCGGCAGGTGGCGCTGATCACCCTGCTCGCCCACATCGGCAGTTTCGTGCCGGCGAAACAGGCCGTGCTCGGCCCGGTGGACCGCATATTCACGCGCATCGGTGCCTCCGACGACCTGGCCAGCGGCCGCTCCACCTTCATGGTGGAAATGACGGAAACCGCCAACATCCTCAATAACGCCACCGCCGAAAGCCTGGTTCTGCTGGATGAGATCGGCCGCGGCACCAGCACCTTCGACGGCCTCTCGCTGGCCTGGGCCGCGGCCGCCTACCTCGCCGACCGGCTGCGCGCATTCACTCTGTTCGCCACCCATTACTTCGAGATGACCGCCCTGCCCGAGCTCTACGGCACCGCCGCCAACGTCCACCTGGACGCGGTGGAGCACGGCGAGCGCATCGTGTTCCTGCATGCTCTGAAGGACGGTCCGGCCAGCCAGAGTTACGGTTTGCAGGTGGCGGCGCTGGCGGGCGTGCCGCGCACTGTGATCGAGGCGGCACGGGACAAGCTGGGACAACTTGAGCAGGAGAGCCATCGCAACAGCGGCGAAGCAAACCAGCTCTCGCTGTTCGCCGAGCCGCGGGACGACCGGCTGCGCGACCGGCTGGACGAGCTGGATGCAGACAATCTCACGCCTCGCCAAGCGCTGGAGCTGCTCTACGAGCTGAAGGCGCTGGCGCGCGAAAACTGATCAGCGCTTCCTCGGGTGCCCGCGCTCCCGTTTCCTTAATTTCTGACGCAGAAAGCGTTAGACTTGCGCAGCCGAAATACACCCAGGGAAGAGCAGATCATTCCCGCGTGCGACCACAGCATTGGATTCAAACGGCTGCAGGCGCAGCCGCTGCTACGAGAACCGGAGCCGAACATGACCTTCGTCGTCACCGAAAACTGCATCAAGTGCAAGTACACGGATTGTGTGGAAGTCTGCCCGGTGGATTGCTTCCACGAAGGGCCGAACTTCCTGGTCATTGACCCGGACGAATGCATCGACTGCACGCTCTGCGAACCGGAATGCCCCGCCGAGGCCATTTTCTCGGAAGATGACCTGCCGGAGGAACAGCATCATTTCCTGGAGCTGAATGCCGAACTGTCCCAGCAGTGGCCGGTCATCACCGAGCAGAAGGATCCGCCGGAGGACGCCGAGGATTGGGATGGGAAGCCCGGCAAGCTGGACCTGCTGGAACGCTAGGCTTCTCGCCGCCAACGCAAAAAAGCCGCCTCTGAGGCGGCTTTTTTCGTTTCGGGTGTGGCGCGGTCGCTGACTTCAGCCCCCGGCTGCCTCCGCGTCCAGCATTTCCTTCAGCGGCTCCGGCTCCACCAGTCCGCGGTGAACCCGCCCGCTTTCGGTGATGATGGTGGGCGTGGCGTTCACACCAAGCTCCCTGGCCAGCGCAAACTGCTCGGCCACCGGATTCTCGCAGTCGCCCCTCGGCAGTGTATCCCCGGCCTTGACCCGGTCCATGGCCGCACGGCGGTCGTCGGCACACCACACCGACACCGCCTTCTGGTAGGCACTGCTGCCCACCCCGGCGCGCGGGAACTGCACGTAACGCACCTCGATACCCAGCGCGTTGTATTCATTCATCCGGGCATGCATACGCTGGCAGAATGGGCACTCGATATCGGTGAACACGGTAACGACATGCGCGGTCTCGTCGGTGGTCGCCGGGTAGACGATCATGTTCTCGACGCCGTGTTCCTCCAGCCGCTGGATCCGGCTGCCGGAATGCATCTGGTCGGAGACCATCTGCCGGGTCTGGGTATCGAACATGTCTCCCTGCAGGATGTAGCGCGCATCGCCGGAGACGTAGATCACCTGCCCACCGAGCATAACCAGGTAAAGGCCCTCCACCGGCGAACGCTGGATGCGCTGCACCGGCGCATTCACGCCCAGTTCGCTCAGACGCTGCTCCAGTTTCACCCGCAGTTCGGCGTGTTCATCGTCAGCACCGACCGGCGAACCGACCAGCACGAGCAGGCCCGCGACGAGCCCAGCCAGCAATTTCTTCATGTAATGACTCCGAGTGATGGCCCTTCCGGGCCGTTCCTTCGTCGGACCGCGGGGCGGTCGGCCCGTTCATCCCCTGGGGTGATGGCGGGCGTGCAGATCCTGCAGCCTCTGCCGGGCCACATGGGTATATATCTGCGTGGTAGACAGATCGCTGTGTCCGAGCAGCAACTGTACCACACGCAGATCCGCACCATTATTCAGCAGATGGGTGGCGAAGGAATGTCGCAGGCTGTGCGGGGACAGCGGCTGGTGAATGCCCGCTTCCATGGCATGTGCCTTGATCCGGTACCAGAACGCCTGCCGGGTCATGCCCGCTGCTCGCGCGGTGAGAAAGACATGCTCGCTCTTTCCACCCCGGGCCAGCACCGATCGCGCCTGTGCCAGGTAGCGCTCCACCCAGTCGGCGGCCTCCTCGCCGAGCGGCACCAGGCGCTCCTTGCTGCCCTTGCCGAGGGTACGCACCACGCCCTGGCGCAGATTCAGCGCCTGCAACTGCAGATCGACCAGCTCCGAGACACGCAGACCGGCTGCGTACATGAGCTCCAGCATGGCGCGGTCTCGCAGGCCGATCGGAGTGTCCGCGTCCGGCGCGGCCAGCAGGCGCTCGACCTGCTCCTCGGTCAGCGCATGGGGAAGCGGCCGGCCCAGCCGGGGGGAATCCACGTTGGCGGTGGGATCCTCCCGCAGTCGGCCTTCCCGAACCAGCCAGCGGTAGTAGCGTCGAAAGCTGGACAACATGCGGGCGGTACTGCGTGGGCGAACGCCCTGCTGCACGCGCTCGGCCAGGTAGGAAAGCACGTCCACCCGGTTCGCCCGTTCCAGCCGCCCGCCCCGGTGCCGCAGCCAGACGGCGAACACCCGCAAGTCGGAACCATAGGAGGTCAGTGTCTGGCGACCCAGGCCGCGTTCGCTCCAAAGGGCATCGAGGAAACGGTCGATGGCCGCCTGGTCCTCGTCGTGGACCAGGGCAGCCGCCGGGGCGCGGGTTTCAGCCATTGCCCGCCGGTTTGTCGTCGTCCTTGCCGCTCAGCATTCCCTTGAAGGCCTGGAACATGTCAATGGGCACCGGGAAGATGATGGTGGAATTCTGCTCGCCGGCGATGCTGTTGAGCGTCTGCAGATAGCGCAATTGCAGGGCCTGCGGGTTCTGGGACAGCACATTGGCCGCGTCCTGCAGCTTCTGCGCGGCCTGCATTTCACCCTCGGCGTGGATGATCTTGGCCCGCCGGCTGCGTTCGGCCTCCGCCTGCTGGGCAATGGCGCGGATCATGCTCTCGTCGATGTCGACGTGCTTGATCTCCACGTTGGCCACCTTGATGCCCCAGGCGTCGGTCTGATTGTCCAGAATACCCTGGATGTCGTCGTTCAGCTTCTCCCGTTCGGCCAGCATTTCGTCGAGGTCGTGCTGGCCCA
>JBJHBJ010000078.1:0-14834 GCA_050485425.1 Ectothiorhodospiraceae bacterium
CATCACTCGAACATCTTCATCCTCGGCGGGGAGAGTTACCGGCTCAAGCAAAAGACTACCGGTTGAGCACCGGCACCCGGGTCAATTCTGTTGGCCAAAGGGGGGTTCGAAAAAATGGCCATTGACAAACGGTAAAGAAATACGTGCCTCCAGGGCACCTCGCACGACGATAAAACATCACCCATCCCTGGCCGCAAATTATTCCCCGGGTTAATCATTCCGTAGGTTGGGGTGAGCACAGCGAACCCCAACATCCCCCACCGATGGAAATGGTCCGAACCACGATGTTTATGGGTTGCGGATGGTTGGCCATCGAGGATAATCCAGCACATCCTTGTTCGCGTTTCGTTCCTACAGATGTTGGGGTTCGCAAGCTTACCCCAACCTACGCTTGCTATTTGCATAACAATGTTCGATAGGGGTTATCGTTTGATTGATTTGATCCATTCAGAGTAGTTTTTTTCTTGTTCCTCCACGCTGCCAATTTTAAGTGATTCAGCTGGTTCAAATATGTTTACCATATGTTCTCGTGTGGCGTGCTCACCCTTCTTTAGACAGTATGCAGCGACGCCACCACCCATGCTTCTAGACATGGGTGAAGGGTAAACATCCTTGCGTGCGCCATTGCAAAGTAGTGTAAGGTTATCGTGCGAAGCATCGACCCTGATTTTGGCTAGAGCGTCGAAAAGATCGCCGGATTCTGCATTGTAGGAAACTCCATTGTCTAAGCGGATTTCCACCCTCCAAGGAGGGTTTTTTGAAAAAAAACACAGTGCCATTTATTTCTTTTTTTTCACCATCTAGTACTTTTATTGGCTTTTTGTTCATTGTCCACCATAAACCCTCGGATTGAGGATGGTTGAGGTCCCGTAGGTGCCATCAGAATTCACTGGTGTCGCCCCAAGTATTTCTCCTGGTCTAATACCGTTTGGTATGGCTACTTCCATCTCTCTAGGGAAGGGGCTTGTACCTTGAAGCGCCTGGTTTACGTCTATTCCGTTCTGCGAGCGAACAGCATAAATGTATCCGTCTGTCGACCCGAACTGAGCGCGTAGGTTGGGGTGAGCGTAGCGAACCCCAACATCGCCGCACCCGAAAATTGCCCGAGCCGGGGCATGGATCGCAGGCGGTTGGTCATCGAGAGTCATCCAGCACATCCTTGTTCGCGTTTCGTTCGTTCCTACAGATGTTGGGGTTCGCAAGCTCACCCCAACCTACGCTTCTCCCCAGCAGCTCAATTGTTCAAAAGATATGGTTCTCCGCCGCGTGACGTGTCTCGTAGAGCTCCCCCCATGCCATTATGCTTAGGTCTTCTTTTTTTATTTTATCCTGGTCGATTTTCTCCGCTGTCGGTCTGCATATAAAAACAAAGCACGGGAGGCTGCCTTTCGGGGGGAGGTGGTGGCCCTCATGTCTACTAATAAAAATTACTTCATTGATTTCCTTGAATCCTGTTATGTCAGTGGGGGGGACCGGGGGGTCTATCTTCGATACGATGAAGCATTTTCCGCTATCGGTTTTTCCTCTTTTAAAAAAAGAGCACTCCCTGACCTGCTCGAAGGATTTGCTTTCAAGGGAAGATAGGTAGTAAGTATCACTTTTCATTTAGAACTCCGGATTTACACCGCTAACCCGATTTATTGATATTGCACCATTGTTCAATCCGTCAGGTATTATGTACTCAGGGATTCCGCCTTGCTGACCGTCCAGAGGGAGCGCTGCACGTTGTAAAACAACTTTTGAAGGGTCATTAAGGGTGCCCTCTATGACAAATCTTCCAGAATTGTTGTAGCCGCTCGCCCCCCCGGAGGGTAGGCCCGCAACGTCTCGATAGTTTTCAACATTGCCTGGATTGAGCGGCGACCATGATGCACCTCCAGCCGCCGAGTCGCCGCCATACACCCTGTACAAAGTTTGGCCTTCGTATGGCTGGGGAATGGTTGTTCCACAATCCCCCGGCTTACACGTCAACCCCAGCGGATCGACCCAGTGTACGGGGTTGGGTGCGTATTCGTAGAGGTTGATGCCGCCCTGGAGGCCGATGGGGTCCTGGTGGATGAATCGGCCGTTTTGTGGGTCGTAGTAGCGGTGGCGGTTGTAGTGCAGGCCGGTGTCGTCGTCGAAGTACTGGCCCTGGAAGCGCAGGGGGTTGCTGACGGTGGCCTGGAGTTGTTCGGTGGCGCCGTAGGCGCGGTAGGCGGTGCGCCAGACCACGCGGCCGCGCGGGTCGGTGAGTTCCCGCGGGGTGCCGAGGTGGTCGAGGTGGTAGTAGTAGGTTTGCCCCTCGGTGAGCAGGCACAGCGGCTTGAATGTGCCGGGTTCGAAGACGAAGTGGCGTTTGCCCTCGGGGCCGTGTTCGCTGTAGAGGGTGTCGCCGTCCCAGGTGTAATAGGTGTCGCCCGCCGGTGTGACCTTGTGGACCCGGCGGCCCAGCGCGTCGTAGGCGTAGCGGCTCTGTTCGCCGTCGCGCTCTACGGCGACGAGCTGGTTGAAGCCGTTGTAGTGGAAGCGTGTGACCAGCAGCCCGGCGCGGCCACGGCGCTCCTCGATGCGGTTGCCGCGGGCGTCGTAGCGGAAGTGGCGGTCGCCGTGGAAGGCGAGGCGGTTGCCGGCCTGGGTGCCGGCAGGGCCGTTGGCGTCTTCCAGCAGGTTGCCGGCCGGGTCGAAGGCGAAGGGTTCGTTGACCAGGCCTTCCACGCGGCTCAGGCGGTCCAGCGCGTCGTAGTGGTAGCGCGTGGCACCGTGGTGCATGTCCACCAGCGTGGCCAGGCGTCCGGCGGCGTCGTAGCGGTAGTCGCGCGTGCTCAGCGTGGTGCCGGAGTCGATGTGCCGGGTTTGTTGCCGTTGCAGGCGCCCGGCCGGGTCGTAGTCGAAACGGCTTTCCACGCCGCCCATCCGGCGCAGGCTTTCACGCCCATGGGCGTCGTAGAGGAATTCGGCCAGCACGTCGCCGTTGCGGGTCACATTGCGCAGCGCGCCGGTGTCGTCGTAGCCGTAGGCGAGTTCGCCGGCGCTGCCGTGGCTGGCGATTCGCCGGCCCAGGGCGTCGTGCGCGAAACGCAGGCTTTCGCCGTCCTGGTGTTCGGCGGCTAACTGGCCGGTGGCGTCGTATTCGAAACGCAGGAAACAGGCGGCGTTGTCGGCGCGTGTCATGCGGCCGGCGGCGTCGTACTGGTACTGGGCGAAGCTGCCGTCCGAAGCGGTGCGGCAGAGCAGCCGTCCCAGGGCGTCGCGCTCGAAGGTGGCGGTGATGTCGGCGTCGCGGTGTTCGACCAGATGGCCGGCGGCGGTGTAGCGGTAGGCCTGTCGGCGGCCGTCGAAGCCGGTTTCTTCGATCAGTCGCTCGGCGGCGTCGTAGCGGAAGGTGTGGCGCTCGCCCTTTTCGTTGATCAGCGCGGTGAGGTTGCGCTCGCTGTCGTATTCGTAGCGTAGGGTGCGGCCGTCCGGGCCGACGCGCTCTTCCACCTGCGAGAGGCCGCCGTAGCGGTAGCGCGTTTCCCGGCCGGCGGCGTCGATGAAGCGGGTGATGCGGCCGGCCTGGTCATAGTGGAAGCGCAGCGCCTGTTCGCCGGGCCGGTGGATGTCGGTGACCCGGCCCATGGGGTCGTAGCCGTAGCGGGTGAAGCCGCCGTCCGGCGTGACCACGGTGGTGATGCGGTCCTGCGCGTCGTGGCGGTAGGTGGTGCGGCGTCCGGTGGTGTCGATTTCCGCAGCCAGCCGACCGCGGGAATCCCATTCCAGCCGGTGGGACTGGCCGAGTGCCGGAATGATTTCCACCAGGCGCTGGTCGCGGTCATAGCGGAAGCGGGTTTCGTGGCCCTTGGGGTCGACGGTGGCCGCTAGCAGCCCGTTGGGCGTGTAGCGGCGCCGCCAGGTGTTGCCCAGCGGGTCCGTCAGTGTGGTCAGCCGGCCCTGCCGGTCGTACTGAAGGCGGTGGGTGGCGCCCAGCGGATCGGTGTTGCGGGTCAGGCGCCCGTGGGCATCGTAGGCGAACTGCCAGCGCGCGCCATCGGGATCGGTGCGCGCGATGAGTTGCCCGGCGGCATTGTAGTCGTAGTGCGTGGTGCCGCCGGCGGGGTTGGTCTCCCGGACGATCTGCCCCTGGGCGTTGTATTCGAAGATCTCCACGCCGCCGCGACTATCGATGGTGCGGCTGAGGCAGTTCTCGGGTTCCCATTCGAAGCGGGTGTCGTAGATGCCGTCGTTGCCGGTCTGGCGCAGGCAGCGGCCGTGGATGTCGTGGCGGTCCCATTCGAAGTGGTAGGCGAAGCCGGACTTCAGCGTGCGCTGGATCAGCACGTGGTTGCGGTAGGCGAACTGTTCGCTGCCGCCGGCCCGGTCGGTGGCGGCAACGAGGTCGCCGCTGGCGTCGTGCCGGTAACGCACCAGGGGCGGGGCGAGGCTGTCGCGCTTGTGTTCCTCGCTGTCGACGATGGCCTGGATGTGGCCGTCATCGTCGTAGCGCAGGGACAGCCGACGGCCCCAACTGCTGCTCAGGCGGTAGAGCCGCCGGCCGTCGTAATGGAAGGCCCAGCAGTTGCCGCGCGCGTCCTCCAGCGTGGCCAGCCGCCAGACGTCGGGATCCGGGGAGGGCTGGAAGCGGCGGTCCGGCATGCCGGCCTGGCGCAGCAGATACTCGCCCTCCGGCAGCGATTGCAGCGTGTAGCCTTCTAGCGGGTTGGTGCTGCTCTCCCCAGGCGCGGGAAGGGCGAGGGGGACCTGGCGGCCTTCGCCGTCTTCCAATAGCATCCGCTCGCCGGACAAGTGCAGGCGCTCGCTGCCCGGGTAGCTCCAGCCGTGGCCCAGGCCCCGGTCGGTGTTGTCGCCGCTGCGGTAGAAGCGGCGCCAGGTCAGCGGCAGCGGGCCGGGGATCTCGAAATCCGCCTGCCCCAGCAATTCCTCGCCGGTGACCATGCTGATCGGGCAGCCGCGCGTCGGGGTGTTGGCTTCGTTGGCTGAGGCACGGCCGTTGGCCACGGTGCCGGCTTCCGCGTTGCCGCTTGAGGCCGAAGGCTGATCGGCGGCATCGGTGTTCTGTGAGGCGGGGGATTCGTTCGATGCGGCGTCATCCCCGTTATTGCTGCGACGCGGCTCGTTCGGCTGATCGGGGCGGGTGAGCCGTTGGCTTTCGTTGCGATGGGTGCGCACGGCCCGGGCCATGTTGGCGATGCGGTTGACGGCTTCCACCGTGAACGGGCCGATGCGGCGTACCGCGCTGCTGGCGGCCAGCGCGGCGCCGGCGCCCGCGGTGGCAATGGCGATCAGCACTTCCAGGCCGATTTCCACCGAGAACCGCACCGCCCGGGACAGGCGGTCGATGTCGGAGACGGAGTGGTACATGCCGATGAGGTAGTTGCGCAGCATCAGCCGGGCCTTGGCGTCATCCATGAGCTGGTTGAGGAAGGCCACGCCGCGCTCGGCCAGTTCCCGGATGGACTGCACGGTATCGGCCACCTGGATGCCGATGGCGCGCAGCTCCGCGGCCGCGGCCTGGATGTCCCCGCTTGCCACATTCCCTGCCATGCGCAAGGTGAACCGGATGGAGTCCCCGGCCACGCGCACCACGGCCACGCCCAGTTTTGCCAGCGCCACCAGACTCTGCCAGACACCCAGGGCGCCCTCGCCGATGGCGGTCATGGCCGCACCCACGCGGATCAGCGCCCGCTGGTAGGCGGGCTCATTCCACAGGATGCGGTTGCCGATATCCGCCTGCTGCCAGCGCACCAGCAGGGAGTGACCCAGCTCCTCGGCCAGTTCCAGCCGGCTGTGTCGCAGCAGTGCGCCGCTGCCGGCGGAGGCAGGCGGGTGGCTGAGATCGCCCGGCCAGTAGACCAGGGCGTCTTCCTCGTCGAACAGGCGGTGGGATTCGTCGTGGGAAAGGTGATAGCCCTTGATTTCGCCGCTGCGGATCAGCCGCCGCAGGTCCCGGCCCACGAAGTAGTTGAAACGGGGGATGTCGGCGGCCTCGACGCCGCCCAGCCGGCCAAGCAGTTCGCGCCGCACGTCGCCGGGAATGGAATCCACCACCTGCTCGTCGAGCATCGAGGGGGAGCGGCGGCGGAGCACCAGCCAGGGCGAGGCATCGTAATGCTCGGAGGCGAACAGCCAGAGATCGTTGTGAACGCGGTAGGCGAGCGGGGTGCCCGGATGGCGGGTAGCCGGAAACTCCAGAATGTCTTCCATGGCGCCAAGTCCTTTTGCGCGAGTCCGTTGTACTGCCGGGCTGTTCCGTCGATGGCTGGTGGCCATCCGCCCTGCAGTGAATTCCGTGCGGAAACGTTACCGCTTTTGATGACTCGACTCAATAGGGGCACGGGAAGTGAACCATGACCACAACACGGCACCGACCTGAACGCCGGAATTGAGCAGTGCTTCCTTAGATCAGGCCTGTGCGTGTGAGATCATGGGGCTGGACAGAATAACCGGCGGCAAGCCGGGCAACAGGCAAACAGGTGGCTCGTGAATGACTGGATGATGGTTCGGCAGCTTTATGCCGAATGCAGCAGGGAACGCATTCTGCGGCAGCTCTTCTTTTCCAATCTGCTGAATCTCTCCGGCCTGGTGCTGGCGGTGTACCTGCTGCTGGCGCTGGTGGGCATGATGATGGTGCTGACGCTGCTGCCCGGCTGGCTGGCGGCGCTGGTGCTGCTTGTCATGGTGGCCGTCTTCGTGCCTGTCGGCGGGCTGGTGCTGGAAGAACGCTCGCACGTGGTGTTCCCGGAGCATTTCCACCAGTACCGGGAGATCGTGAGCACCTACCGGCGGGGCTTCCTCGGCCTGCGTTATGCCGAGTTCGTCTTCCGCCTTCGTGCCGTCGGGCGCTTTCAGGTGGAAATGCTGGAAACGGCCCTGCGCTGCTGTGATGCCGAGGTGGAACTGGCGCGGCAGACGGACCGGCCCCGCGGCTGGGGCGGCGTGGTGCTGCTGGTAATATTCGCCGCCGGCCTGGCGGCAGGCGCACCCTGGCTGACTGGCTGGGGCGTGCCGGGAACCCTGCTGTACTGGATGATCATTGCAGCGGTACTGGTCGCCATGCTGCGGGGCGCCATCATTGCCGCCCAGCCGAAACGCCGCCCGGAGCATGAACTGCGCTGCGTCATCGCCTGGGCGCTGGAGGAAGCCAGGGCAGAGGCGCCGGCACGGTCCCCCCATTGAAACGGGGCCGTCTATTCCGGTGTGACACGGCGCATGGGTTAGAATCCCTGGATAGATTGAAGGTCAGCTCGTCGGGCGGGAGTTGTCTGTGCGGTTGAGTGAACGGCAGCAGGACATTATACGAAGAGCGGTTGAATCCTGTTTCGGCCGGGATGCCCGTGTGCTGGTGTTCGGATCGCGCCTGGACGATGCGCGGCGGGGCGGGGATATCGACTTGCTCGTCGAAAGCGATTTGACCGGCGAGGCCCTGTTTGCCGCCGAGCAGCGTCTGTATGCGCGTCTGCAGCGCCTGCTTGGAGAGCGCCGTATTGACCTGATCACGCATTCCCGCGGCGCTCCTGCGAATGGTATCCGGCGGCACGCGCTGGAGACAGGGGTGTTGTTGTGAGCCGGCTGCAACGCCTGTTTACCCTGACGGAGCGGGAAGCGAAACACCTGCTTGGCGTCCGGCAACGCCTGTTCGGCGGGAAAGACCCCGAGACGATCGATGTCGCCTGGCTGGAGTCCGAACTGGCTCTTGATGTGGGGATCGACCGGCTCGAGTCATTCGGGGCCAAGTTTTCCCGCCTTCAGGACACGCTGATGGACAAGCTGATCCCCACAATGCTCGAGGCGGCCGGCGAGCGGCCAGGAACGGCGATCGACAACCTCGACCGCCTGGAACGGCTTGGCCTGCTGGATGACGCCGATGCATGGCTTGCCATGCGCCGGTTGCGCAACCGGCTGGTACACGAATATATCGAGAACCCGGAAGACATGATTCCGGCTCTGCGCTCGGCCTACACGTTCTCGGGCACCATGGTCGCGTTCCGCGATGCGCTGGAGTCTTACTGTCGCTCTCGGGAGATGCTGTCCTCTTCGCGCTGACGGCGCCTTGGCTCCGGACCGCATAGCCGCCTATCGTTCTTTCCGCACGCGTGCTACAACAGCGTTACATAACGAAGAAATGGCCGATACCGTTTCGCGGTTGAAGGCCAGCCAGGGAATGCCGTGGTACTCGGCCATTCCCGAAGCGTGGGTCGGAGGAGATCGTGGCGCAGGAGCTGTTTCTCTACGAGCGCATCAGCAGGCGTCTGCTGGATCAGATCCGTCAGGGCAGCTACCGGGTTGGCGAGCGCCTGCCTTCGGTGCGGCGGATGAGCCAGTTGTTCGGTGTGAGCGTGAACACCGTCATGCAGTGCTACCGCCACCTGGAGGCCGAGGGCTACCTCGAGGTTCGCCCCCAGTCCGGTGTCTTCGTCCGCTCCGACGATGTGCAGGAGATGCCAACGCCGGTCCGCGACCGTTTTCCGTTGCTGCCGGTGGAGGTGTCGCTCAGCGAGCAGGTCCTGCACTACATGGAATTCCATGCCAACCCCGATCTGGTGCGGCTGGGCATCGCCTTGCCCGGGCCGGACGTGCAGCCTGTGAGCCGCGTGCTGCAGACGTTGCGGGACGTGACCCGGCTGCAGCCGCTGGATGCCTGGGACTACATGCACCCCCACGGCAACGATACGCTGACCCACCATCTGGCCCGGCGCAGCCTGCCTTACGAGGTACCGGTGTCGCAGGAGGACATCATTGTCACCAGCGGCTGCATGGAGGCGCTGACGCTGGCGTTGCGCAGCGTCAGCCGCCCCGGCGACGCCGTGGCGGTGGAATCCCCCACCTATTACGGCACCCTGCTGTTGCTGGAAGCCCACGAGCGCAGGGTGGTGGAGGTGCCCGCCCATCACCGGGAGGGCATCTGCCTGTCCACGCTGGAGCAGGTGTTTGCCCGGGGTGAGGTGTCGGCGTGCATGGTGTCCACGAATGCACAGAACCCGCTCGGCTTTACCATGCCGGCGGAGCGCAAGCGCGCGCTGGTGGCCTTGTCGGCCCGCTATCAGGTGCCGCTGATCGAGAACGATATCTGGGGAGACACCGTTTACGGCGAGGAGTCTGCGCTGCCCGCCAAGGCCTATGATGAAGAAGGATTGGTGATCTACTGCAATTCGTTCTCGAAGACCCTGATCCCGGGCTTCAGGCTGGGGTGGGCTGTGCCGGGGCGCTTCCATCACCGCTTTCTGGAGTTGAAGCAGCTCAGCACCATTACCTCCGGCTCCGCGCCGCAGATGGTGATGGGCAGGCTGCTGGAAAGCGGCTTCTACGCGCAGCACCTGCGCGAGCTCCGGCAGGCATTGCAGCAGCAGGTGCGTCGGACCGCGGAATGCGTGCGCCGGCATTTCCCGGACGGAACCTGGGTGAGCCAGCCCACCGGTGGCTGCGTGCTCTGGGTGGCGTTGCCGGAGCAGGTCAACGCCACGGACCTGTTCAACCGGGCGATCGATGCCGGCATTCACGTGTTCCCCGGCGACGTGTTCTCGGCGGACGGCAAGCACGTCAATTTCCTGCGTATCAATGCCGGTAACCCGGTCACGGCGAGAGTGGAGCGGGCGCTGCACCGGCTGGGGGAGCTTGCGTGTGAACTGGTGGAACAGGCACCGCCTGTCAGGCGGGCGGGGCGGCTGCGTTAGCCGCCCCGCCGGTTTCACGGCCTAGTCCCGGGAGATGCCGGTGTAGTCGTCGCTGAAACAGGGGCTTTCCCCGCACACGTCCACCACGGCGCCGTCCGCTTTCATGAACTCCGATTTCTGCTCACGGGCGGCCACGGTGTCGCGTGGCGAACCGTGCGGGTCATTGCCCACGCCGGTGTCCGGGCCGGTATTGGTGGTGGGCGGATGAGGGTTGCCGTTGCCGTTATCCACGTCGCCGGAATCCCACACCATGATGGCGTGTCCCTGATGGGGATATTGCCCGATCTGCGGAATGGCGAAGTAGGGGTTGTCATCGGGGTGTTCGCCGAGCCGCACCGTCGGCTCGTGGATGGCTGCACCGATGGTGCGGGCCATGATCTCCGCGCTCCAGTGCGTGACCTGGTAGTCCCCCAGGGCCACGTGCAGCAGCACCGCCTTGTCCGTGGGCGTATTCGGCAGGTGGTTGCCGGCCAGGTGGCTCAGGTAACCGTTGTTCTCCGAACGGTCCCACAGCATCTGCATCAGGCCGAACACCAGCGAGCGCTCCAGTTCATCCTGGTAGGCCTGGTAGAGAATGTACCCGAAGCGTTCGTCGAACGGCCCGTAGCGGCGCAGCAGCAGGCTGTAGTTGCTGCCAGGCACGCCCAGCACACCGCGATGGATGTTGGGGGCCGTGGCGACCAGCGCGCCGCCCTTGATGCCGCCCTGGCTGTTGCCGTCGAAGAAGACGTGCTCGGGGTCGTACACCAGCGTGTCGCCCGGGCCGTGACGGAATGCGGGATGGCTCTGGAAGCCGTCTTCATGCTGCAGCAGCTCCGCAAGGAACATGAAGTTCAGCAAGCCCTGCTGGCTGCGGTCCAGTTGCTTCGGCAGGTGGGTGATGTCGGCCAGGACATTCTGGATGGTGCCGGCAATGAAATCTTCCTGTGCCATGCCGATCCAGTCCGTGGCGCAGAACATGATGTTGTGCTCGTTCTGCATGGCGCGCACGTTGCCGCCGCGCGTCTCCCCGGCCGGTCCCTCGCCGAACAGGCCGTGGCCGTAGAGGGCTGCGCGGGCAGGGGTTACCGTCGCCGTGTCGTCGTCGAAGTCCGCCACGGTGGACTCGGCGATCTGGCAACGAAAGCGGGCGGTGACGGTATCGTCGTGCAGTTGCTGCGGCAGGGCATCGGGGGCGTCCTCGGTGTAATTGAAACTCGAACCGGGGGTGCCGCCGATCTGGTTGAGGAAGTTCGGGACCTCGAACGTTCCGGTGATGCCGCGGCTGAGCCCGCTGCGCACACTGCCATCGATCTCCAGTCCGACCTCATCCACGCTGAACTGCGGGGCGCCGCCGCCCAGCCTGGCGAAGGCCTCGTCGCGTATGTGCAGCAGGCGCTCCGTGATGTTCTTCTGGCTGGCCACCGTGAAGTCCCAGGCCAGCACCAGTTCGTTCCGGTCCACGCCATGGGTCTCCAGTCGCGCGAAAATGTCTTCCATGGCATCGCGCCGGGCCTCGTACACATCCTCGTTGGTGTTCAGGCGGTCGCGATAGGCGCGGAACAGCGGCCCGGCTTCGATGGCTTCGCCGTTGGCGTCCCGAAGGTTTCGCATGGCCACGATGTAGCGTTCGCCTTCGGTGAAGTTCCTGGCCGGCCGGATGATCAGTGCGCGGCCTTCCGGGCCGGAGGCGTTGGCGTCCAGCTCGCTCCAGATCAGATGGCGTTCGCCGCTGTCGGCGTTGATGACCAGAATCGGCGCATCGGCGTCCAGCGAGCGTTCGATGTCGGTAATGCGCACGGCGCCGGTCTGGTCCAGGTCCAGTTCAGGGAAATGGGCGAGAAGCATGGCGCCGGGGGAGAAGCCGTCGTTGCGGTTCCACTCCGCCGGAATGATCGGCGTCGGCGATTCGTTGAGGACGTGTATGAAGTGCCGCGGCGGGTCCGGGGGAATGTCCAGTTCCTGTGCCACGGGCATGGCCTCCGGGCTGAAGGCGATGCGTAGTCCGGTCTCGGTTGCGCCGTCGCTGCGCGTGGTGTGGTTGCTGGGGAACGGATACAGGCAACTGCTGCTCACCAGGTGGTCGCAGATATCGGCAGTGGCGGCATCGAGCTCCCCCGAGAGATCGATCTCCCCGGCGTATTCGAAGCCGTTGTCGGACCCCGATGAGCTGGAGCTGCTGAAACAGCCTTGCAGTGACAAGGCGGAAACGGACAGAAAGACGATGGGCCAGAGTGGACGCATGTAATGAACTCCTCCTCGCGGAACCGTGTCGCGGTTCTCTCGTTGCAGGCTGGATCCGGGCGGGTGCCCGGTCGGATTACACGTTAGCGTCCGGCGCACCGCAGCAAACAGGCACAGTTGCAGGCTTCCGGCTGGAACAGTTCGGGCTTGCGCCCGACGGTAGCAACCGCTGCGCGGTTACTCCCCTACGGTGAGGGCAGGTTCCGGGAGGGGCGGTGCGGCGTAGGGGGGTAATCGCCGAGAGGCGATTGCCACCGGTCCGGCCGAAGGGCGGAAAGGTAAGGAAGTGCTGATCGATGCTGTGACCTTCCCGGCTGTTCCAGTCGTTTCCGGATATCTGTACCTGTTTTTGCGTCGCCTCCTCCGCCTACTGTCGTGAAAGACACCGTTCACTCTCATGGGAACGGGCATAAGAGCACCCGGATCACCGGGGCATTGACGGAGGAGAAAACCATGTCTGCACGGGTATGCAGCGGCCTGATGGTCGCCGCGGGCGCGCTGGCGCTTGCCGGCTGTTTCAGCAGTAGTTCGGATTCCAACAACAGGCCCGATATTTCCATCAGCGTCCTGTCCAGCGCCGAAGACCAGGTCAGCGGTGGCGACGTGCGCATTGCGCTGGAGGGCATGCGCGGCAGCGGCGGCGGCCTGGAGCTATGGCTGAATGACCAGAACATCGGCCATGCCGGGCTCAGCATGCGCAACGGCCGGCTGGAAGGCCTGGTGGACGGGCTGGAACTGGGCGAGAACGTGCTGGAGCTGCACCACACCGAGCACGGACGCCTGGATTCCGTGACGCTGACCAACCACCCGATCACCGGCCCCATGTTCTCCGGACCGCAGCAATACCCGTTCGTCTGCAGCTCCGTCCTGGAGTGGGGTGTGCAGCCTCTGGTGGATCACGACGAGGACTGGGGCTTTCCGGTTCGCAACGAAGCCGATGAGGTGATCGGCTACAGCAAGGACTGCTCGGTGGAGCCCTTCGTCGAGTTCCACTACCTGAGCACCGATGGCAACTACAAGCCCATGCCGGGTGATGGTTCGCGGCCGGATGATATCGCCACGGCGGAACTGATGAACGGCGACGAGGTGGACTTCATCGTGCGCTGGGAGCGCGGCACCATCAATCGCTTCCTCTACAGCTTCGCGACGCTCGCGGAACTGGGCGACGTGGCGGAGCAGCCTGGCACCGCGAACTGGAACGGAAGGCTGCTCTACCACTTCCAGGGCGGCGTGGGCATCGGTCACTTCCAGGGGCGCATGGATTCCAACCGCGCCAAGTTGCGGGAGGTGCTGAGCCAGGGCTACGCGGTGATCTATTCCACCGGCAACCGCACCGGCGAGCACTACAACCTGCAGGTGGGCGGCGAGACCGCGCTGATGGTGAAGGAGCACTTCATCAAGCGTTTCGGCGAGCCGCTCTACACGGTGGCCATCGGCGGGTCCGGCGGCGGAATCCAGCAGTACGTGTATGCGCAGAACCACCCCGGTCTGCTGGATGCCGGGGTGCCGCAATACACCTACCCCGACATGGTGACCCAGACCATCCACGTGGGTGACTGCGAATTGCTCGAGTACTACATGGACGCTACCGACCGGGACAACGTCAAGTGGCAGCAGACGGAGAACCGCAGCTGGCTGGTGGGCTTCAACGCCACGGACGCCAGGCCGGACCCGCTGGCCGAAGGGCGTGCCATGCTGGGCTACGGCGGTGCGGAAGGCTCCACCGAATGCGTGCCGGCGTGGCGCGGCCTGACCCCGCTGGCCATGAACCCGCATTTCGGCCAGGTGCGCGAACAGGACAAGATGTACCCGCCCGGCATCATGGATGACGTGCGCTGGAGCCACTACGATGACCTGCGCAACATCTACGGCCTGGACGACGACGGCGAGCCGCGTGTGCTGTGGGACAATGTCGGTGTGCAGTACGGCCTGCAGGCCATGAAGGATGGCCATATCACGCCGGAGGAATTCCTGGACCTGAACTGGCATGTCGGCGGCTGGAAGCACCCGAAGGATATGGTGCAGGAAGGCTTCCCATTCCTGGGCAGCATCAGTGAGGTGATGGGCGACCCGACGCTGTTCGACCCCTGGAGCTTCCGCAACATGAATCTGGCCCCGGACGGCGATACGCCGGCGCCCCGCACCGAGGGGGACGTGCTGGCCATGCAGGCCGCCTACGAGTCGGGCATGGTGTTCGACGGGCAACTGGATATCCCGTTCATCGACTGGCGGCATTACCTGGAGGAAGTGCTGGACATGCACAACACGCACCAGTCCTTCGCCGCCAGGCAGCGCATCGTCAACCGCATGGGCCATGCCGACAACCAGGTGATCTGGTTCACCGATGCGCGCCCCACCACCTTCGACCCCGAACGTGACCCGGATGGCAGGGGGCGCCCGTCCGACGATTTCAACCAGACCTGGATGGCGCTGGAGGTCATCGACGAGTGGATGGCCAACATCCGCGCGAATCCGGACCTGAGCGTGGCTGACAACAAACCGGCGCTGGCGGTGGACAGCTGTTTCGAGACCGACGGCACGCTGATGCACGCCGGTGACGACGTCTGGAACGGCATTCTGGACGACAACGCCGAGGGTGCCTGCACCAGCGCATTCCCCATCTACTCCACCTCGCGCATCGTGGCCGGTGGGCCCATCGAGGGCAACGTGTTCAAGTGCGCGCTGCAGTCGGTGGAGGATGCCATCGCGGCCGGCGTGTATGGCGCGTGGACGCCGACCACCGAGCAGCAAGAGACGCTGGAGCAGATATTCCCGCAGGGCGTGTGTGATTACACGCAGCCGGATCAGGGGAGACCTTAGCTTCGGGCTGCCGCCCGACGGTAGCAACCGCTGGCGCGGTTACTCCCCTACGCGGAACATGCCCGGACGGGTGATGCGGCGTAGGGGGGTAATCGCCACCGGCGATTGCCACCGATCCGGCTGCAGGCCGGAAACCTCCTA
>JBJHBJ010000079.1:0-14013 GCA_050485425.1 Ectothiorhodospiraceae bacterium
TGAGAGCCCCAGGGTAACGGCGGCCAAGGTAATATTGTGCATGTTCTCTCCTCCAGGTGTGGTCGAGCTTTATTGTTTTGTCGGTTCTCGGGATCCAGGCATACGCGGCTGGCTGAGCCTGTGGACAAGCAGACCGCTCCATCTCGGGTCTTTTCGGAGTGGTTCGGTCTGAGTGCGCTGAGCGGGTTCTGATTGTTATGTCACGGATCAAACAATTTGTTTACTAATGATCCGAGTCTAGACTGGTGCTCTGTAATGTCGCAAGTTTCCTGATCCGTCTCTGCTGTCTTTCCCGTTTTCCTGGTTTTCGCCCGTTGCTCGCCCTAACCTACAACGCTCTATGGAGCGCTTCTGAGCGAAGGGGTTTGATGATCAAGCGCCTGTTTCTGTTGTTGGCCCTGTATCCGGTGCTGGCTGTCGCGGAGCCGGATTGCGACAAGGCCATCAGCACCCTGGATATCAACCGCTGCGCGAGCATGGAACTGGGAGCCGCCGAGGCGGAGATGCAGCGCTATCTGGAGAAGAGCCTGGAACATAACGGCCATGACCCCGAGCTGGTCGCCGCCATCGAGAAGGCGCAGGGAGCGTGGTCCGATTATGCGGAAGCGCATTGCGGTTCGGTCTACACCATGTGGCGGGAGGGCAGTATTCGGGGTGTGATGGGCATCAGTTGCAGAACCGCGCTCACCAGACAGCGCACGCATGAACTGTGGTCGCGTTTCCTCACCTACATGGACAGCACCGAGCCGGTATTGCCGGAGCCGGAAAAGTAACGGCCGGAAAGAGAGGCTCGTCCCTGAGCCAAGGGTGCCTCAAGCGTGAACGTGAGAATCAGTCAGCGCTTCCCTGGGCGCCGGGCCTGGCCGACATGCTTCGTCATCAACCGCGGTCTATTCCGCATTCCGTGTCCAGGTCGGCGCCACGTTCGTCCGCTACCGGGATTGTCAGAGCACCCTCCGCCGGTGCCCCGATCAGCACGGCCGTGACCACGGTCTCGTGGTCTTCGCTGGGATTGTAGGCGGTGTGGACACTGTCTCCCGGGTCAATCAGCGCATCTCCCGGGCCATACTCGCGGTGGACACAGTCTTCGGCGAACACGAACACGAAATCCCCCTCTGTGATGTTGACGAGCACGGTGCCCGGATGTGTATGCCAGGGAAAAACGGCGCCGGGCTGAATCGTGAACCGCACGACGATGATGTGTGATGCATCGTCCCGCGTGATGGTGTGTTCCGGCAGCCCGTCCAGTTTCTGGGTGATATGCACCGCCACGTTGCCGTCAAGGGCGTGCCGCTGACTGAGCGGCTCCGCGGATATGCCGCCAGCGTCCTGGGCGGTGGCCGCGCGTGACACCGCTGCCGTTGCCAGCACGGCGGTCAGGGCGAGCCGTGATCCCATTCCGGCAAGTCTGTCTCGGGTCTTCATGGTCTTTCTGCCCTCCCGCTAATGCCTTGGCCGTCAAAACGGTCGCCGGGTGCCGCGCACAATCCGGTATTGCCGTGGGACCGTGATGCCCAGGCCGTCGGCGAAACCGTCATGGAAGGTCGTGAACTCGGCCTCGAAGCGGGCACGCTGCCCGGCATCGAGTTTCCCGGCGAGCGCGCGGACAGGGCCGTACCCCTCGGAGAACGTGCGCCATGCCGACGCGCCGTCGGGTTCGCGGTAGCAGGAGACCCCGTCCTCGATAGCCAGCTCGAAGTTCTCGCCCAGCAGGGAATGAAGCCTGTCCGTTTGCCCCCATTCGAAGGGCGAGGGCGGGGCCGAGCCCTGCGGAGGCGGCATATAGCCCTTGATGATGCGGAACATCTCGAAAACGTTTCCGTCCGGCGTCCAGACGGCGAGCACGAGCCGCCCACCAGGCTTGCAGACGCGGGCCAGCTCCGTGGCCGCGTCCTCGGGACGTTGCGCGAACATCACGCCGAAGGTGGAGATGACGGCGTCGAAGGCATCGTCCTCGAAGGGCATGTCCTCGGCATCGCCTTCGATGAAGGGGATACGCAGACCGAGGGCAGCCGCTCTTTCGCGCGCGGCCGCCAGCATCTCGGGGGCGAAGTCCACGCCGGTGACGTCGAAACCCCGCTCGGCCAGTCGCCGCGCTGCCCATCCGGTGCCAGTGGCCACGTCCAGTATGCGCGTGTCTGCCGTTGGCTGTAGCCGATTGATGGCGTGTTCGATGGCGTCCAGTATTCCCCGGCTGACCTCGTCGTAGGCACCGCCGCCGCTGGACCAGGCCGCCGATGGAGCGGCGTTGTGGGGTCGTATCGGACTGCTGTCGGGGTTGGCTGCTACCGTCATGATCTGCCTCCTTATGTCGTTGCTGCCGGCGCTGGGCTCGCGCCTCGGTTCCAGCATTGGGCAGATGGCCCCGGCGCGGCCAGTTCAGAAACTGAACCAGACAACCGCCTTCTCCCTGAGGAGACTGCAGGCCAGGGACATGAGAAGACGGGGGCCCGGGCAGGACCTGCCGGCGTCATGCTGAAAGCCCGTCATCGAAGAGCCGGGAGGCACCCGGGGCGCCGCGCCCTGCGTTCCCACGGTGCAGCCTGTCGGAGCGGACCCCGGCTACGGCTCAATCGACAGGGCGGGGAGGTGACTGATCATGCGTGTGGGCATCGTGGGTGGCGGCGTCGCCGGTCTGGTCAGCGCGAAGGTGCTCAAACTGGACGGCTTTGACGTCACGGTTTTCGAGAGGGAGCCGGGGATCGGCGGCGTCTGGGCGGAATCCCGGGCGTACCCGGGGCTAAGTACCAACAATCCGCGGGAGACGTATGTATTCTCCGACTTTCCGCATGCGGACACCACCGGCGATTTTCCGTCCGCGCAGGAAGTGCGGGCGTATCTGGAGCGCTACGTTGATGGTTTCGGCCTCCGGCCGCATCTCCGGCTGGGTACCGAGGTGGTGTCGGTGGCGCGAAAGTCCGCTGACCAGGGCCGGTTGCACCCTGGCTTCCAGATCAGGGTGCGTCCGGCCCATGAGGACACCGTTGAAGAGACGCTGGAGTTCGACTTTGTCGTCATCTGCAACGGTGTGCTTTCGGAACCGGCCATTCCCCGGATCGAAGGCGCCGAGCGGTTCGATGGGAAGATCATTCATTCAAGCCAGACACCCCAGGCGTCAGCGCTGCGCGGAAAGCGGGTGGTGGTTGTCGGCGCAGGGAAGTCCGCGCTCGATTGCGCCAATTTCGCCGGAAAACACGCGGCAACGTGCACGCTGGTTTTCCGCAGACCCTACTGGATGCTGCCGCGCTATTTTTTCGGACGCAAACGGGTGGACCGCCAGGTGTTCAACCGAGTGACGGAGATGATCACGTTCCCGGCCTACCATGAACTCCCGCGCGGCGAGGCGATGTTGCGAAGCGTCGGGGCCCCATTGCGGCCGCTATTGCGGGGCTTCCGCCGACTGCAGTGCCGGCTCGTCGCGCGTCAGGCACGGATACCCCGAATGCTGAGACCGGACGCCCCGATCCATCGGCACATTTTCCACCAGGGTATCGGTGCCGAAGTCTATGACGGCGTGCGAGAAGGGCTGGTGGAGCCCAGGCGTGCCGGCCTGTCCTGCTTCATCGACCACGAAACACTGCGGCTGGACTCGGGGGAAGAACTCGCGGCGGATCTGGTCATCTGCGGGACCGGCTGGCGACAGCAGACCGGGTTTCTCCATCGCGACCTGGAGCAGCAGGTCCTGCCCGATGGCCGCTTCCGCCTCTACCGCCATATCCTGCCGCCGGCGGAGCCGCGGATGGGGTTTGTCGGTTACGCCTCCTCCGGTAACGCGCCACTGACATCGGAGATCGCCGCGCACTGGCTGTCCCGATGCTTCCTTGGCGAGCTCGCGTTACCGGCGCGGCAGCAAATGGAAGACAGCATTGATCGCGTGCTGGCGTGGACCGTGCGGACGTTTCCCGAACAGAGCCAGGGGCATTTCATCGGCGCCTACATCGCCCATTACGTCGACTGGCTCATGCGCGACATGGGGCTCGAGCCGCGTCGGGCGAACAGTGTTCTGCAGGAATACCTGGGGCCATTCTGGGCGGAGCGTTACCGTGCTCTGTCGGTGCAACGACAGCCTCGGCGACAGCGGTTCAGTAACTGAACCGGGCAAAGACGCTGCCGTTGTCCAGACTTGCCACAGGGGGATGAGAGGAGGAGCGCCATGTCCAGGCAACGTGGGTACAATCAGTTCTGTCCGGTGGCAAAGGCGGCGGAAATTCTCGCCACGCGTTGGACGCCCCTGATCATGCGGGAACTCATTTCCGGCTCGTCCGGCTTCAACGAAATCCACCGCGGCGTGCCGCTGATGTCTCGCCCGCTGCTGTCACAGCGGCTGCGTGAACTCGCCGGGGCCGGGGTGATCGTGCGGGACGAGCGCGGCGGCTACAGGCTCACCAAATGCGGCCGTCAGCTTGAGCCCATCATCATTGCCATGGGCGTCTGGGGGTCCCAATGGGTGGAAAGCGCCGCCGACGGTCCGGACTGGGACGCCGGGGTGCTGATGTGGGACATGCGTCGCCGAATCGACACGTCCGCATTGCCGCCGACACGGATTCTGCTGCAGTTCGACTACCGGGACGCCCCGCCGGAGATGTGCCGCTGGTGGCTGCTGGTCCAGGATGCGGAAGTGGAGCTCTGTCTGTCGGACCCGGGCTACGAGGTGGACTTGTATATCATGACGACAGTCCGGGAGATGGGGCGGGTATGGATCGGACAGCGGTCGTTGGCCAAGGCCGTGGATTCCGACGCCATTCGTCTGCACGGGCGCCGCGATTTGGTGCGGCACCTCTCCCGCTGGATGTTGCTGTCCCCGGTTGCCGAGGAACTGGAGCGGCGGAGGGCGATGGCAATGAGCGGCTGATAGCGGCTGGCCGGAAAAGAACGGCTCGTCCCTGAGCCAAGGTTGCTTCCCGTCGGTCGGCGGAGGAGGCGGTCAGAACCGGGTGGTGAAGCCCGCCAGGTAGGTGCGCTCGGCGCCGGGGCGCAGGCCGTCCTGCACGTCGCTGATGTAGAGCTTGTCC
Organism: Ectothiorhodospiraceae bacterium; assembly: GCA_050485425.1. GTDB lineage: Bacteria > Pseudomonadota > Gammaproteobacteria > Nitrococcales > Aquisalimonadaceae > LSCE01. The sequence continues at coordinate 5,013 of JBJHBJ010000079.1, forward strand.
GTCAGGTTGCGGCCCTGGATCCAGAACGTGGTCCGGGTGTCCCCGATGTTGGTGTGCCAGCTTGCGCGTGCGGAGAGCAGCGTGCGGCTGGGAACCCTGCCGGAGTCTTCATCAATTTCCCGTGTGTTTTCGATGTCCGAGTAGAAGGCGCCGAAATGGCTCACTGTGGCGCTGACTTCCCAGCCGCTCAGGTGATCCATCCCCAGCGTGAAGCTGCCCGCGTGGCGGGGAATTTCCGGGACGCGGTTGCCGTCCAGCGGGCCGGAGCGGAACTCGGCGTTGGTGTAGTTCCAGGCGAGTACGCCGAAAACGTTGTAGGCGGAGCCGGTGTAGCTGGCGGAATCGATGCGCAGTTCCGCGTCAACGCCGTAGATGTCCGAATCCACGGCGTTGACGAACAGGGCGTCCCCGAACTGGTCCACGTCGTCGCGGATCAGCGTGTCCTCGATGCGGTTGTAGAACAGCGCCACGTCATAGGAAACGCCGCGCAGGGCCTTGCTGCGGACACCGACCTGGGAATTGATGCCTTTTTCCGGCAACAGCGGAAACTCATCGGAACGCGCCGGAGCAGGAGAGTAGCCCCTGTGCAGGCCGGCGTAGAGATCCAGGTTGTCAAAGCCGCGATAGAGCAGGCTGATACCGGGGAGATACAGCGTATTCCACTCGCGTTCGGTCACGCCCTCGTCGTCGCTGCCCGGCCGGAAGCGGGTGGATTTCTCCTGCCGATAGGTCTCCACGCGCAGGCCGGGGGTGACCACGAAATCACCGATTTCCATGCGGTTGTGCACGTAGCCCGAATACGCTTCCGCCTTGAACGTCACCAGCCGGCCGTTCCGGGTGTAGCCATCCTCGCCGGCCACGGCGCGCAGGCGGCCGCGGTTGTTGTGGTTGAGTCGCTCGCCGGGCCGGCCGACCGGCCGGCGGTCCTCGAAGTCGTGCCGCTCGAAGCGCAGGCCGCCTTCCAGGGTGTGGTCGACCGCGCCGGTCCGGATGCCGGAATATGCCACGCGGCTCTCGCCGCCGAAGTTCTCGTAGCGGCGGTCGCGGCCCTCCATGACCCGGTCCTGCTGGGGGTCGTCCGGGTTGACGCTCTGGAAGCGCGGGCGGTCCAGATCCTTGTAAAAGACCTTGCTGGAAACGGTGAGGCGGTCCGTGGCGAGGAAATCATGGCTGAAGGCGAGCTTCCAGTAATCCACGGCAATGTTGTTGTCCCGGCGGCCAGGCCCGAAACGGCGCTTGCCCCGTGGATCCTCGTCGAATTCCTCGGGTGTAAGGTTGTTCTCGTCGTAGCCCTGCGAGCGTTCGCGAAAATGGGTAACCGCGAATCCGAGATTGTGCCGGTCGTTCACGTCCCAGTCGGCGCTGACGTAGAAGTCATCGTAGCGGTGCGTTTCCGTGTCGAAGACGCCATCGGAGTTCATGCCGGTATAGGAGAATACCAGGCCCACATCGCCCTCCGTACGGCGATGCATCAGGTGACGGTGGAACTGGCGCTGGTTGCCTGCGCCCAGCTCAACGGTGGTTTCCGGCACCGGGGTCGCCCGCTTGTTGCGGAAATTGATGATGCCGTGGTTGTTGAGCGGGCCGTGCACGATCTGGCCGGCCCCCTTCAGCACTTCGATGCGTTCCAGCCGCTGGATGGGCGGGGTGTAATGCGCGCTCGGATCCAGGTAGTTGCTGGCGCTGATGGGGGTGCCGTCTTCCAGCAGCAGCGTCTTGCGCGACCGGCGAGGCGGTGCGCCCCGCACGCCGATGCCACTGCGTCGTCCCAGCGCGTCGTCGTCGATGGTACGGACGCCGGAGGTGAAATCCAGCGCATCGTGCAGGGTCAGTGGCCGGTAGAATTCCACCTCCGTGTCGGTCAACACGGTGGCCGCGCCGGGTGTGCTGGACACATCGTCCAGTAGCAGAGCGCGGATCTGGAGTGCTTCAAGGGTGTGGGACGTTGGCGGGGCCGGCTCCTGGGCGCCTGCCTGGCCACTGAGGCCCGCGGCCAGCAGCAGGCATGGCAGTAGCGCGTATGGTGGCTGGAACTCCATCAGATCTCTCCTCGATATCATGCCCCACGACTGCCGTCCCGGAGCTTTCTTCTTGACGAGGAGTATTGATGCTGGCCGGGTCTCCGGCCATGGGGGATATTCCCGGAAACAGGGTGTTCCAGGCGGGAAAAACTCCCGATGGCGCCTACATCCGGGTACTCGGGCCGCAACCCACCAGGCCGGCGTTTCCCGTGGGAGGAACAATCACCAGCGCACCGCGTTTCTCGACTTCCCGTGCGTGGTGTCGGTCCGTGGCAATGAAGACCCAGGCCAGTCCACCGGCTGTCCTCTTCAGCGGAATTCCGCCGGCTTCCACGATGTCGCGGTTGGCCTGGGCCGAAGAGCGACCCGGCCAGAAGATCGCGAGGAGTTGCTGCGGCGCCTCCGCCTGCTGGGCCTGGACGCGAAGCGCGGGTATGGCTGCCACGATCGCCAGCGCGGTGATGAACAGGGCCAGGGCGGCGGCGAACAGGTGTCCGCGCATAAGGACCTCTTATGCCGGCGCAAACCGCGCGGCGCGTTGCTCAATGATCGGAAGATGCAGCAGGCCCGCAACCACGCCGACCAGCACCGTCAGCCACCATACCACGTCGTAGCTGCTGGTGGCCTCGAACAGCGCACCGCCCAGCCAGACGCCGAGGAATGAGCCCACCTGATGGCTGAGGAAGACCAGCCCGAACAGCGTGCCCATAAACCGGGTGCCGAACATCAGCGCGATCAACGCGGAGGTGGGCGGTACGGTGGAGAGCCACAGCAGCCCCATCGCCGTGGAGAATACGATCACGCTTGCCGGCGTGATCGGAATGGTCAGGAACAGGGCAATGGCCGCCGCCCGGGCAAGGTAGATGGCAGACAGCACGCGGCGGTTGGTCAGTACGTTTCCCAATGAGCCGGCGACGTAGGCGCCGATCACGTTGGCCAGGCCGATGGCGCCGATGGCCCAGCCCGCCACGGTGGCGCTGATGCCCTGGTCGTTCAGGTAGGGTGGTAGGTGGATAGTGATGAAAGCGAGCTGGAAGCCGCACACCGAGAAGGCAAAGAGCAGGAACAGGTAGCTGGGGTGGCGCAGTGCGTAGCGCAGGGTAATGCGCAGCCCCAGGTCCGGCCCATCCTCCGGCACGCTGGCAAGTTTGCCGTTGACGCCGAAGGCGAGCAGGGGAACGAGCAGCACGAAGCCGGCCAGCAGCAAGGCGGCATGCTGCCAGCCGTAGCCATCGATGAAGGCCTGGCCCAGCGGTGCGAAGACGAACTGCCCCAGCGATCCGGCAGCGGTGCCGATGCCCAGCGCCCACGCCCTGCGGGACGCCGGCACGAGCCGCCCCAGAGCGCCCAGGACGGTAACGAACGAGGCGCCGCCCATGCCAAGCCCGACCAGCACACCCGCGGTCAGGTGCAGTTCCAGCGGCGAATTGCTGAACGCCATCAGAGCCACGCCGGCCGCATACAGCAGGCCGCCGGTCAGCAGTACCCGGACCGGGCCGTAGCGGTCCACCAGCGCCCCGGCGAAGGGCTGCGTCAGCCCCCAGACGAGATTCTGGATGGCGATGGCCAGCGCGAAGACCTCGCGGGACCAGGCATGCGTTTCCGTGACCGGATCGGTGAACAGGCCGAAGATCGAGCGCACACCGAAGGTGGTCAGGGAGATGAGGCAGGCGCAGCCGACCAGTACGTACAACGAGCGCTGCAGGGAAACAGCCGGGCTTGATGGCGACAAGGCGGATATCTCCAATGACGGAATACCGCATTCCACTGCAGCCGCTTGTAAAGCTCAAGCAAGTTTTTCTCATCCGGCGGTGAGCGGAATGCATTTCACGAGGAGTGCCGTCATACCCGTCTTCGCCGCCGGGGAAGGAACCGCGCAGCGGTTGCTACTGCCGGGCGCAGGCCCGAAGACCCGGTGGCCCCGGCTACCGGATAACCAGCTTTTCTTCCCCCATGGCCCCGATCCATTGTCGGAACGCCGCAATGACCGGTTCCTGCAGCCGTTGTTCCAGCGCCACCAGCCAGTAGCCGGACGCGGTTTCCACCTCGTCCGGCCAGGGCATTGTCAGCGTTCCCCTCGCCAGTTCGGGGTCGATCAGTGGCCGCCGTCCCATTGCGACGCCCAGCCCGCTGGCGGCGGCGTCGAATGCCAGCAGCATGGTGTCCACCCCGAACCCGCGCTTCGAATCCGGAGGCGGACGTCCGGTGGCTTCGCACCACCGGTTCCAGTCCTCGCTGGCGGTGCGTAGTTGGATGCAGGTCATGGCCTGTGGATTGTGGCGAACCTGGTCGACAATGGATGGGGCGCAGACGGGTACCAGCCGTTCCCGGAAGATCGGATAGGCCGCCAGCCCGGCCCAGCGGCCGTGACCCATGCGTATGGCCATGTCGGCGGCGCGGTTTTCCAGCGAGACCTGTTCCTGCAGGGTGTCGATCAGCACGGTGACGTCCGGATGCAATGCGCGGAAGTCCGCCAGTCGGGGCAGCAGCCACCGTGTCGCCATCATCGGCGCCACGCTGACGGCCAGGCGACGATCCCGGGATGCATCCAGCAGGCGTTCCGTGCCCTCCGTCAGCAGCGCCAGGGATTCCCGCACAGTGTTCGCATATCGCGTGCCGGCCTCGGACAGGGTCAGCCCGCGCCTGGAGCGGACGAACAGCGGGATGCCCAGCCAGTCCTCCAGCGAGCGGATGCCATGGCTGACGGCGCTGGGGGTCAGCGAAAGCTCCTCGGCGGCCGCCTTGAAACTGCCGAGCCGGGCGGAGGCCTCGAACAGTCGGAGCGTGTTCAGCGGCGGCAGACGGCGCGGCATGAGCTTTCCCGATGGATGGCGGATACCGCATTGTGCGACGGACGCCGCCGCGTCTCAATCCGTGAGAGGTGAACAATGCTCATGCGGCAGAGCCTCACGGCCAGAGTGCCGTGGTGCCAGTCAGATCGAGCGTTCCGTCTCAGGTCCGAGCATGGCGCCGGCGAGCCTGATCACAGGCTCGCACTTCACCGGGAAGTTGACCGAGTTGGCCACGAAGCACAGCGCGTGGGCGCGCTCATGCAGCGCCCGCACCAGTCGCGTTTCGGTGCGGGAGTCAACGGTTACGGCGGGGCGAAGCACGACTTCCGAGAAGAAACCGCCGCCGCCCGGCGTGGTGACCATGGTGTCCCTGGCTTCGTCGCGGTAGGCCTGGACTGGCAGGCGCTTGCCGACGGCGAGGTGCAGGAACCACAGCATATGGCAGGCGGACAAGGCCGCCACAAGCAGCTCCTCGGGGTTGTACCGGGCCGGATCGCCCATGAAGGCCGGGTCTGCCGATCCGGCCAGGGGCGGCTTGCCCGCTACCAGCAGTTCATGGTCCCGGGAATAGGAGGTGTAGGAGCGGGTACCGGAGCCGAGGTTGCCGGTCCAGACGGTACTGACCTGGTAATGATGAAATGCGCTGTTGCCCATGGAGGATCTCCCGTGCCGATGAACTGTTCGCGTCCACTGTCCGTCAGCGGAGGCCGGGCGGCAAACGAGAGTTTTTCCGTCACAGATGAAGGCTGTTCATGGGTGGTTACATCGCGACGCTGTTTTCGATTGACCGCGCCGCGGGGGCGATATTAAATCGATAGCGGGTACCCATAAAACAAAGTTTCGCATAGCGGAACATCCAGGTGCCCATCATAAAGAAAACACATCGGAGGAGTGCCGCATGTCTTTATCCATCAATACGAAAAGATGTCTCTGGCTGCTGCCGCTGGCCATTACCCTGTCATGCAACACGGCCCTTGCGAAAAATGAGCGGGGGAATTCCGCCGCTGCCCGGGAAGGCGCCGTTCTGAACTGCCTTGAGAATGCCTCGCCCAACGCGAACTGCCGGCAGGCGCTGACCAAGCCGATCGGGGGTGACGAGGCGCAGACGCGCATTCACGACGAGCGGGTGTTTCAGGTCGGCAATGTGGCGTTCGATGGTAGCGCCGCCGGACTGAGTCCGGTGGTGCAGGGCGCGAACCGCTACTATGGCGTCTATGACGGCCTGCAGGGCGAAGCTGCCTACACCGTTGAAATCCCCCAGGACTGGAACGGCAAGCTGGTGATGTGGACCAGGGGGTACGGTGGCGAGGGGGCGACGCTGAATCGTGTGGTGCCCAGTGCCGCCTTCCGCAACGCGGTGCTTGGCGCCGGTTATGCCTGGGCCGCCTCCAGCTATTCGGCGAATTTCTACGATGTGCGTGCCGCCATCGAGGACACCAACAAGCTGGCATTGGAGTTCACGGACTATATCGTCCGGGATTGGGGGGCGATGTACGACGAGCCTTCGCAGCGGCTGATTATCGGCGCGTCCATGGGCGGTCACACTGCCGCCGCGGCGGTGGAACGGGAGACGCTGATCAGCGCCAAGTACCCGGTTGCCTATGATGGTGCGGCACCGTTATGCCAGGCGGAGCAGTACCAGTTCGACTGGCTGGGAGACTACAACCGGGTGGCCATGCATCTGGCCGGCTTCGGGGATGCGCCCTACGAAGAGTTCCAGAGCTACCTGCCGGCGATCATCGGCACACTGTTCCAGTCGGTTTCCGGCAGCAACGCCTGGTTACCGACGCCCGGTGACGGTGAGCGGCTGCAAGACGTCGCCACGATCCTCACCGGCGGTGAGCGGCCGATCTTCCGCGACTTCGGTTATCGCATCGGCACCTGGCAAGGGGCCGTGCTGGGCACCGGCGGCAGAAGCGGGGACATCAACGGCATTCTGGCGCGGAACGCCTATGACAACACCGCGCGCGAGTACCGCTGGACCACTGGGGATATCACGGCGGAGGAAATCGCGTTCAACGAGCAGATCAGTCGCGTCGCTGCGGACAGCAACCCCAACCCCATCCAGCCGGAGGGCGTGCGCTGGCTGCCGCTGGTGCAGGGTGACTTCAACGTACCGGTGCTGACCATGCACACCTTGGGGGATTTCTACGTGCCGTTCAGGCATCAGCAGCTCTACCGCGAGGCGGCCCAGGCCAACGGCAACGGCGATCTGCTGGTGCAGCGCGCAATCCGTGCACCGAGCCACTGCGATTTTTCGGCCAGCGAGATCACGACGGCAGTCAACGATCTGTTCGCCTGGGTGAACGACGGTGTGGTGCCGGGGGGCGATGAGGTACTGGACCCCGCTGTGGTGGCAGCCGACGACTACGGCTGCCAGTTCACCAATAACACCGGTTCAGCCGGTCGGGGCGCGTTGCCTGCCTGCCCGTAAGAGGCCTGGACCGGCCGGGCGGTGTCCGCCCGGCCGGTTTGCGAAAGCCCGAACCATAAAGCGCTTCCTCACGCCGGGTGCGATTCAACACCCTTTTACTGGTACCCCACCAAGCAGGAACTGGTTTGTGCGTTGGTGATGCCCTGGATAAAGGCGGAGGCGGTGGTCGAGGCGGCAGCGGCCGCCTCCAACGCGCGGGAGGCGCTGGCCGGCTGCGTCCGCGCGCTGGTGGCGTTCCATACCAGTGACCTCGACCGCTTCCGGCAGATGTACCTGAGCATCCAGGTGGATCCGAAACCACATAAGCTGCTCAGCGGGCAGACACTGCAGGACGATGTGCATCCGGCCACGGCCCGGATGTACGGTGCGCTGGAGCAGGCACTCTGTCGGGACCCCGCATTCCGCAAGGATCTCGATGCCCGGCAGGTCGCCTTCACCGTGCATTCCGCTACGCTGGGAGTCATATCCATGGTGGCCCTGGGGCAGGCGGTCGGTGATCCCATCCGTCACCACGCCGAGGATTTGAGCGCCACGCTGATTACACTGTTGGACAGCGGCATGTTGCCGCCGATCAATGACCAGGAGATTCACGCCGGAGAGGGGAGGAGACATGGCGGATGAAATGCAGCGATCGGGAAGTTGCCTGTGCGGCGCCGTTCGTGTGTTCGTGACAACGGCAGGTAACGATGTAGGCGTATGCCATTGCAGCATGTGCCAGAAATGGACAGGCGGCCCGATGTTCGCAATTGAATGCGGTGACCAGATTCGGTTTGAAGGGGAGGACGCTGTGGCGGCTTACGCCTCCTCGGGCTGGGCGGAACGCGGCTTCTGCCGGCATTGCGGCACGCACCTGTTCTACCGCTTGAAGAAGGAACGGCACTACGCGGTGCCCGTGGGACTGCTGGACAATCGGGACGACCTGGTGATGGAGCAGCAGATCTTCATTGACGAGAAACCTCCGTATTACGCGTTCGCGAACCGGACAAAGAGCCTGACCGGAGCGGAGGTTTTTGCGTTGTATGGGGCGCCGGGGGAATAGACGGCAGGTGCCGGTCCGGCTCCGCAGCGCCGCGTACGTAGTGTTCCGAATGGCCCGCGGCCTCGGTGCGGGGGTACTGTCGCCGAGACTGTGTGATTGCAGCCGTTACCCGATGGAGGGGACGCCGTGGACATGCCCGCTCGGAACGACAGCGCGAGACCGTGGGCCGCACTGCTGGTGGTGTTGGCCCTGGTCTTTTTTCTCTCCGGTGCAGCCAAGCTGCTGGCCATGGATTTCGAGGTTCAGGCGTTCACCCGCTGGGGCTACCCGCTATGGTTCATGTACCTCACCGGTCTCGCGGAAATCGCCGGGGCGGCGGGGCTGTTGGTGAAACGATTGTCGGGTCTGGCTGCACTCGGGCTCACCGGGCTGATGACGGGAGCAGTGCTTACCCACGTTATGCACGCGGAAGTCGCCATGGGGCTGATCGCCGCTCTCATCTGGGGGGCCGCGGCCAGCGTTGCCTGGCGCCGGCGCCAGGAGGTGCTGGTCCTGCTCGGCCGACGCCGCGGTACCGCGATATGAAGTGCCGCGCCCGTGCCGGTATGCCTTGGCCACGCGCGTGCGGGAATTAATCAGTGTTTCCTTAGAGGGTGTTTACATATTCTGATATACTCTGTATCCATCAGTTGCAACCCGGAACAGAAGAGCAATGGCCAAACGGGGACGCCCTTTCAAGGTGCAGCAGGAACATTTTGGGATGCTCCGCGACATA
>JBJHBJ010000080.1:0-13915 GCA_050485425.1 Ectothiorhodospiraceae bacterium
CGATAGGTAAGATGACGAAAGTTCATATCCATTCAATCATAGATGATTATCTATGCTGCAACACATCAAATTTAATTAGCACTAATACAATGTCATGGCCACAATCGCGCAGTGACCAGAGCCACCGGAGGCAGGAATGCCGGATATCGTCGTGATGTTCTTTGTGCTCGGCCTCGTGGCCGGTGTGGTGAGATCCAATCTCACCATCCCCCACGCTGCCTATGACACGTTGAGCCTGTTGTTGATGCTGACCATCGGCCTGAAAGGGGGGATGGCGCTCAACGGCAATCTGAACTGGGGTCTGGCATTCGAACTGATGGCGGTGGCCGCACTCGGGGGCACGATCGCGTTCGTGCTGGTACCGCTGCTGTTGCGGGCAGTGCGGTTGTCGGTGGCCGACAGCGCCAGCATCGCGGCCCATTACGGTTCCGTAAGCGCCGGCACGTTCGCCGTGGCACTGGCCTACGTGGAGGGGCGGGATCTGCTGCTCGGGCCTGAGGTTACGCTGTATCTGGTCATGATGGAGCTGCCGGCGATCATGGTGGGCATTGCGCTGTTCCGTCGCCTGCGTGGGGCCTCGACGGCCAGCGACACGATGCGTGGCTTGTGGCATGAGACGCTGACCAACCGTGGCGTCATCCTGCTGGCCGGCGGTGTGGTGATCGGCGCCATGTACGGTCCGATGGAAGGTGCTCCGGTCACCGACCTGTTCACCGGGGCGTTCAACGCGGTGCTGGCACTGTTCCTGCTGGAGATGGGGCTCACCGCCGCCCAAACGCTGCGCCCGCTGCCCTGGAAGCACTGGCGGCTGCTGGCGTTCGCCGTCATTGCGCCGCCGGTACTGGCGCTGGCCGGGCTGGCAGTGGGCCTGGCCCTGGGTCTGCCGAACGGCTCGGTGGTGGTACTGATGGCGCTGACCGCCAGCGCGTCCTACATTGCCGCACCTGCAGCCATACGGACGGCCATCCCGGAGGCCAACATCGGGCTGGCAATGCTAGCCGCCCTGGGTGTCACGTTCCCGTTCAACGTGATTATCGGAATACCGGTCTATCACCAACTCGTGCTAATGCTCTGACGCATCTCAGGGAACGCTTTCCCCTGCCCGGTATCAATCTGCCGGACAGGGGAATAGCGGCGTGTCCTCGCCGGCGGTAAACCTGCAGCCAAAATCCGGCGCCGCGACGATCGCTTTGTCCAGTACCTTGTCTCCATCCGGTTTCACCATCAGATCGACCCAGGTCACCAGATCGGAGAATGCCTGTTCCTGTTCATCCAGAGTGAAGTCGCAATGGTCGACCGCCCTGATCGCACGCTGAACCAGGTAGTGGTCTTTCCCCTGGCCAGCGACCCGGGCAGCGTAGATCTGCTGCATGGAGAACGGCACCCAGAGATCTCCCAATGTATGCAGCGTGATCACCGGCGCCGTGAGATTGCCGTGAAGCCGGGGAATCCAGCGCAGGCCGCCGCTCTGGCGCGGGTTCGGGTTCGGATCCGGGGTCACGCGGTAGACGTTCAGGTTGAACTGCTGGTCGGTATTGCCGAAGCGGTAGACGATGTCGCGGGTATCCACGATATTGCGCGCAAGTATGCCGCGAGCGGTTCCATCGTCATCCGCGAATTCGTGGATGCGGTCAAGCTGGCGCCGAGCGGACTCTGCGTCCTCGAAGGCACTATCGAACACCGGCCGTTCCCCACCGGAGAGATTCATCAGCAAGGCTCTCAACTGCTCCCCTGCCCCCGGTTCCGGTAGCAGCGCAGTCTCATCCCCATCCCAGTTGGCGAAGAGCGCTTCCCGCACGGTGGCAATACGTGCAGACGCATCCGGTATGGGGAATTCCGTCGGTCCGACGCCAGCCAGTTCCATGGCAGCAATGTTGTAGGCGGCGAAGTAGTTCAGCAGTTCCGCGTCCCCCATGACGCCGCAGAGTGCAAGGGCCCCGTCATACACGTAGCTGTTTTCAGCCCGGTCAAGCGTTTCGCTTTCAATCACCGCCCCGGCAACATGGCCGCCCATTGACTGGCCGACAATGTAGGTGCGGATAGGCTGAGTCTCCAGAATGGGGAACGTCTCATCGGCGGCACTCACCAGTTCGCGGAAACGGCCGGCCAATGCGTTGGTATCTTCCACACCTGCCCGGACATCGTAGTGGTTGGCACTGTAACTCGAGGCCGCCCAGGCGAACCCTTCACTGAGCAGGTAACCGCGGATTTCCGGATTGTCGACAGTGAGCTCTTCGGCGTCGCCACGGTAGCCGTGCGCATACATGACCAGTTGCCCGTTCCAGTTGTTTCTTGGAATCTCGATTCGATAACCGGCACCGTCGAGTTCCCCCCACAAACGCAGGGTATCGCTGTCCCCGAACCCCGGGTAGGCAGCAAACGGCAACTGCTCCGTGGCAACCACATAGGCGCGCGCATCCTGAGTCCGCTGCTGCTCGACCTCGCGGCCGCCGCTTCCCGAATTTCCGGAACCGAGGCAACCGCCGAGAAGCGGCATGACGATGAGCAGCGGAAGCAACACCGTACCGGCAACAGCCGGGGTGCGGACGAGTGCTGAACCGGGGATAACATGTTCGCGGGTACTGATCTGCCCCATGGCGCTGGTCTCCGGGTGTCCGCCGGGGCCAGGAGCATCGCGCCAGGAAGCCCGGTTGTCTCGGCGGATTGTCAGTTCGTTGAGGGTTCAGCTTATTCAGCACCCCAGGGGAGACTCTGTACGCAAGCGAACACAGCGAACCCACCATGAGCCGGCCGGGCGTGCGAGCGCGGCTACCGGGTGGATTGGATTCTGGAGGTTCAGACCCAGGCGGACCCATCTCCGGCGCCTCGCTCGGTTGTGGTCGACAGAACCGCACATACCTGCGTGCTGCGCAGCGGGCGCTGCACGCCACACGCGGTTACACGCATGTGACGTGTTTGCAGAATAGCGCCAGCATCTCCATGGCGCGTTCATGCGCGAAACCGTCAACCATAGGCCACCTGGTGCGGACTCCTGACCCGACCAGCGCCATGCCATGCCATGCCGATAGCCTGACGAAGTGGGCCTATGGAACAACCACCACCGGCATCAACGCGTTTTCCGCCAGATCGGTTCGTTGGTGGGAAGCGTATAATACCCATTGTCGGGGGACGACCAGCCCCTGCGCGGCTTCCTCTCCAAGGATCTGCAGGACACTGCTTGCGGTAACCCTGCGGACGCTTTGCACCCGGGCGCGGATGTTGGCCTCCTGCAGGCGCGTGCGAACGGCATGTTCGCGCCGATCGTCGCCGTAATCGTCCTCCGGGGGTAACAGAACTGCCAACGACGCCCCGTTTTCCCCGGCCAGTGCCGCCGCGGACTCCAGCGCACGAAGCCCCGCAGCGCCCGCAGGCACGACGACAGCGATCGTTGAAGGCCTTGAGGGTTTCACCGGACGTTCGTAGACCATGACCGGGCCTGGTGCACGGGCCATCAATGCTCTCGCTGTCGAGCCCACCCGCAACCCCAGCGCTCGCCGATAGCCGATCTTACCGAGGACGAGAAAATCCTGCCGCGTAGATTCCGCCAGGATCGTCCGGACGACCTCCCCGCGATAGACCTGTAACCGTGCTTGAATCCCGTGTGCCCGCGCAACGCGCTCAAGATCACGGTGCATTGCCTCCGCGCGGTCTCGCAGGCGCTGTTCCATCTGTCCCGGCTGCATCGACCGGACCGCGCCAGAAAGGCCAACCTCCCGTGCCCACGGGTAACCGGCCCAGCGCACCAGCGCGTCCTCTTCCACGAACCAGCCGACGAGTTCCGCCCCGCTTGCCCGTGCAAGTGTCGCCGCGGCCTCGAGACCCGCCATGCTCGCCCTGGAGGCGTCCAGCAGGACCACCACGCGGCGTACGATAGAACCACGGGAAAGGGATTCCGCACTGCTGGCGGCGGGGTCTTCAACCCTTGCCATCATCCGCCGGTCCCTCCTCGGATCCGTCTGGACGCCGTTGCGCTCTGGAGAACGCCGCAAGCCGATCGGCCACGGCACGATTCAGGCTTCCCTCCGACCAGTTCCCGTCCTCGACCCTGTTGCCCGGGTCCATACCCGTCAACAGTGCCAAGGCGTCGTCCACATGGGTGAGTGGGTACAATTGAAAGCGGCCGACCGCCACGGCATCACGGACATCGCGATGCAGCATCAGGTGAGACACATTGGCGGCCGGCAGCGCCACGGCCTGATTGCCATCCAGGCCCGCCGCCCTGCATACGTCGAAGAAGCCTTCGACTTTCTCGTTGACGCCACCCACGGCCTGGACCTCGCCGTGCTGGTTGACGGAGCCGGTCACAGCAATGCCCTGGCGCAAGGGAACGCGGCTGATTGCCGAGATCAGCGCACACAACTCCGCGACAGACGCACTGTCGCCGTCGATGCGTCCGTACGACTGCTCGAAGGCGAGGCTCGCCGACAGCGAGAGCTCGTTATCGGGTGCATAGCGGCTGCCGAGAAAGCGCGCCAGAATCATCACGCCCTTGGAGTGAACCCGCCCACCCAACTTCACCTCACGCTCGATATCCACCAACTGGCCCCGACCCGGCCGGGCCGTTGCCGTGATGCGCGTGGGCTGGCCGAACGCATAGTCACCGAGTTGCAGCACGGAAAGACCGTTGATGGTACCGACCTGAAGCCCTTCCGTGGCAATGACCTGGATCCCGCGACGCACCATTTCGCGGCTGCGCTCGCGCACCCGTGATGCTCGGTGCTCCTGCGCAGCCAGGGCCATTTCGATTTGATGAACACCGACGCATTCAGCCATGTCCTGCTCGGCATAGTGGCTCGCCTCGACCATCAGATCGGCCAATTCCCGCCCCTTGGCTGACAGGCGTTCGCTGTCCGCCGCCATGCGACTGGCATGCTCGATGAGACGGGCAACTGCCGCGCGGTCCAGAGGGCGCAACGTCTCACGGGAGGCGATAGTGGCGATCATGCGTGCAAAGAGTTGCCGTGCCTCCCTGTCCGCCGGCAGATCATCCTCCAGGTCCGCCTCGACCTTGAACAGGTCGGCGAACTCCGGATCGTGGGCGGCGAGCAGGTAATACAGTACGCGGTCGCCGAGCAGGATGATCTTCACCTTCAGCGGCACCGGCTCCGGTTCCGGGCTCGCCGTGGTCCAGAAGCCATAGATCTTCTCCAGCGACTCCGGTCGTATTTCCTCGGCGAACAAGGTGCGTTTCAGGGTTTCCCAGGCGAACGCGTGGGTAAGTACTTTGCGCACATCCAGCAACAGGTAGCCGCCGTTAGCACGATGCAACGCCCCCGGTCGAATCTGTGTGAAATCGGTGACCAGCGCGCCGTCATGGACCAGGTATTCTATGCGCCCGACGAGGCGCTGGTGCGTCGGCATGTCTTCGTAGATCACGGGCGCCCCGCCGTCCTCCTCGGAATGTACGAGGAGATTGGCTTGGTAGCGGTGCAGAAGTCGCTCGATATGCTCTCTCTCCCCTGAGCGGAACACTTCGAAGTTACCGACCAGGTCGTCTCGAACGGCCTCCAGGTGCGCCACGGCCACGGGGAATTCCCCGTAGCGCTCGCCCAGTACCTCGATTGGGCGGCCAATAGCGAGCAGCGTCATCTCCTCGTTGAGCTTGCGAATCTCCTGCTGCGTCTCCTTCTGCCATTGCGGAAACTGTCTGAACAGTTCCTGGAGTTGCCTCTGTAAGTGTTCGATCATCTCCTGGAAGCGCTTACGCTCCTCTTCCGGCAGCTTCTGGAACGCGTCCGGCGCGATGACCTCACCGCTCTCGTTCATGGGAGCGAAGGCAAAACCGGTCGGGGTGTTCAGTAGCGCAACGTTGTTGCCCTCGGCCTCTTGCTGCATTTGCTCGAAGGCCTGGCGGTGACGTCGGTTATGCTGCTGCTGTAATTCCTGGAGACGGTTCTGGTATTCCTCGCTCTCGAACGTGGCCGGGACGGACGTGCGCATGTCGTCGATAAGCCTTTCCAGCTCACTACGCCACTGTTGCCCTCGGCCGGCAGGCAGCCGCAGAAGCCGCGGCCGGTCGGGCTCATCGAAGTTGTGCAGGTAACACCAGTCCCCGGGCGGCGCTTCCGCCTTGGCCACCCTCTCCAGGAAGCGGCATGTCATGTCGAGGGTATCCGCCCCGGGTGGTCCCATGACAAAGAGGTTGAACCCGGGGCGGCGCACACTGGCAGCGAGTTGGATCGCGTCCATGGCACGCTGCTGCCCCGGAGGCCACTCAATGAGTTCCAGATCGGCCGTCGTCTCGAAACTGAACTCAGCAGGGTCGCATCCACGATAGAGGGTCTCCAGCGGCAACGGTTGGGGCAAACGCATGCTGGTTCCTCCTTGCAGGCAATCGTTACCCGACACCTGCACGAACGCGACTGTAAGCGCAAAACCTCTGTGGTGTCCGGAACCACAAGTTCGTCATTATTGCGAGCGAGGGAGTCGTCACGGGGCAAGGCACGCAACTCCGCCTCGAGTCGGCTCCCCGCGCCATGCGGACAGGCTTACAACAAAGGTAGCGCACTTGTGCTATCAGAGGCTATCGGCCGTCGCCGAGCCGGCGGCCTCGCGGCAGGCATTGCCAACGGAACCGATGAAGTCCGGCTCTCCGCCATTCCGCATGGTGTGTTTTCCTGACGCTTCCTTAATATCCGGAAACGTGATAGCCCGGGACAAGGTTGCTCCAGGCAGGCAGGTCAGTGAGGCCATCGTGGTTCTGGTTCGGACGAACCCCTCGCGCTCCCTGGCAACCCTTGGGAAGGAGCACCAATTCTGGAGGCCCGGCACCCTTGCGGGTGCCGTAAGCTTTTGAAGATCTGGAGCTGGCGACAGGAATCGAACCCGCGACCGGCTGATTACAAATCAGCTGCTCTACCTACTGAGCTACGCCAGCCTGGGAAATGCATGGTAGATCAGTCGCTGACCGCTTGGCAATCAATGGGCTCCCATTGACCCCGGGACGGCAGGCGCTCCGCGTCCCGGTCACGCAGCACCACGCGGTAGCGGGTGACACTACGGTAGCGCTCCCCCACTTCCGCGGGGAAGCCGGATTCCTGCATTGCCTGCTGGCGGGCACGAGCGCGTTCGGCGGAGCTGAAGACGCCCAGCGATATCGCATTTCGGTAGGCGGCTTCACCAACGACCTGGACATCCTCGATGCCGGCTTCGCGCAGCCGTTCGACCGTTTCCCGTGCCACCGCGAGGTCGTCGGTGGGTGGCAGATAGACCCAGTGGCCGACCAGCTCCGACTCGGGGGATTCCTGCACTTCCGCGGCGCCGCCTGCCGCGTCTCTCAGCTGGCGGGCATCCCGCTGGTCGTCAAAGGGCTGGCTGAGATAGCAGGCCAGTTCCGCCGACGGGCGGGACATGGACTGTGCGGGAGGATCAGACGGCGAATCCCTCTCCTCATCCGCCACATCCTCGCCCAGCAGATCA
Organism: Ectothiorhodospiraceae bacterium; assembly: GCA_050485425.1. Classification (GTDB taxonomy): domain Bacteria; phylum Pseudomonadota; class Gammaproteobacteria; order Nitrococcales; family Aquisalimonadaceae; genus LSCE01. The sequence continues at coordinate 7,420 of JBJHBJ010000080.1, forward strand.
GGGGCGGCCTCGGAGAGCAATGTCAGCGTTCCGGACACCGGCCGCGGCGGCTGGGCCACCTGCTCCTGTTCTTCCTGGCCGAACATGAACCAGCCGAGCAGCAGCAGGTTGGCGGCCAGCATCAATACGAAAAACGCTCTCATGCCGTTGCCTCGCCCAGCCTGGCTACGCGGGCCAGCCCCCAGAAGACCAGGTCCGCTTCAACGATGGGGCGGTGCTCGGCCAGGGCCGGTGCGACCACGTCGGCATCGCCGCCGGTGAGGATGAGCCGGGGCGGATCCGGCTGCGTGTCGCGGACAGAGCGATACAGGCCGTCGATGGCTGAGCACAGGGCGTGGAAGGTGCCGCTGCGTATGGCGGTGAGGGTTTCCGTTGCCAGCAGGGGCAACTCGCCCTCTCCGGCATCGGACAACCGGTGCGCGCGGGCGGACAGCGCCTGGCGACTGAGCGAGAGGCCGGCGAAGATCAGTCCTCCCTTGTGGCGGCCATGGGCATCGACGACGTCAACCGTGGCAGCGGTGCCGCAATCCACGATACAGCTCGGTGTATGGCCGCGCTCCAGCGCACCGAGCATGGCGGCCCAGCGGTCGGCGCCCAGCAGTTCCGGCGACTGGTAGGCGCTGAACAGTCCGGCCTGGGAGGACGTGGAACGCAACCAGCGGCATTCCAGACCCCAGCGTGCCTTCAGGTTCGCCTCCAGCTCACCGGCCAGTGTCTCGGACGAGACATAGCAGCCACCGACGTAATCCGGCACCGGCATCTGGTCCAGTGACGCCGACAGCACGTGAGGCCAGGAGCCGTCATGGGGGAACCCGCCAACCATTCGCAGGCCCCTCGCGTCTTCCACCGCCAGCTTGATGCGGGAATTGCCGATATCGACGTAGAGCTTCATGGGGTCTGCTGATCCCGGTCATCCGGCTGTGGCTGCAGGCGAACCGATACTTCACCCGCCGAGTACGCTTCCGTCCCGCTGCGGGTCTCCATCAGCAGGGCGCCGGTTTCGTCCACGCCCATGGCTGTGCCTGGCCGTTGCTCCTGCCCCAGGTGCAGCACGATGCTGCGTCCCTGAAGGGCGTCACGCTCTGTCCATTCGGCACGGAAGGCCGCAAAGCCCACGCGCTCGAATTGCGGAAGACAGGTCGCAAGACGCGAGAGGATGGCGGCCGACAGCAGATTGCGATTCGGTGTATCGCCGGTGATGCGGTGGAGGTCTGTCCAGGGCTGGTCGATGCCGCTCACCAGTTCCTGCGGCAAATGGCAGTTGACGCCGATGCCGATGACGGCGCGGCACGGTCCGTCCGGTTCGCCGCTCAGTTCAATGAGTATGCCGGCCAGCTTGCGGTCCTCATGCAGCAGATCGTTGGGCCATTTCAGACGCGGGCGGATATCCAGCACCCGCTCCATGGCCTGGGCAACGCAGAGCCCGACCAGCAGACTGAGCCCGGACAACCCACGGGCCGGCGCCTGGAATGGCCATGACAGGCTCATGTACAGGCTCGCGCCCAGCGGCGATACCCACGCCCTGCCGCGCCTGCCCCTGCCGGCAGTCTGGCATTCGGCCAGCACGGCGGCCGGCTGATCAGGCGCCGCCGCATGGGCAAGACGGTTGGTGGAGTCCACCTGGAAGCGGACGTCGATCCCGATCGATGTCTGCAGCTCGGCGGCCAGCGCTCCTCGGATTCGCTCCGCGTCCAGCAACGTGATCGGCGCTTCCAGGCGGTAACCGGACCCCGCGATGGCCAGCACCGGCAATCCGGCCTCGCGCAGCCTCCCGATCTGCTTCCAGACGGCAGCCCTGCTGATGCCCAGAGCCTCTCCGAGCGCTTCTCCGGAATGCGCTTCACCGTCGGCCAGCAGCTTCAACAAAGTCTCCCGGCCATCGGTCACGCGCGCACCTCCTCCAGCGGCAACGTATCCCGCTGGAAGAAGTGCCGCATGGCGCGAATCATCAATGCATGATCATGTGCACCGGCACTTTCCCGCAGGCTGTGCATGGACCACATGGCGTTGCCGATATCCGCGCAGCGGATACCCAGCCTGCCGGCGGTGATCGGGCCGATGGTACTGCCGCAGGGGAGGTTGTTGCGGTGTACGTACTTCTGCACCGGTACGTCGGTCTCCCGGCACAGCGTCTCGAACACCGCTTCCGCCATGCCATCGGTGGCGTAGCGCTGGCTGGCATTGATCTTGATCACCGGACCCCGGTTCAGATGCACGGCGTGGTCCACATCATAGTAGCGGGCGTAGTTGGGATGGTACGCATGCGCCATGTCAGCGCTCAGCACCAGGCTTCGTGCAAGCGCCTGGCGCCTGGCGCCGGCTCCTTCCAGAAAGGTCTCGCCGATGCGTTCCAGCACGTCATGCAGGAACGGCCCGTCCGCACCCTTGAAGCTCTGGCTGCCGATCTCCTCGTGGTCGAAGAAGGCGATCAGTCGCACGCCGGGAAACGGGTCATCATCGCTTTGCAGGAGGGCCTCCAGCGCGGCATGACAGGAAGCCAGGTTGTCAAGCTGACTGTCGGCCAGATATTCCCGGTCCGCACCGAAGAAGGCGCCGGGCTGGGTATCGGCAACCGCCAGATCCCACGACACGATGGCCTCGGCACCCGTACCGAGACTGCGGCCGAGCAACTGCCGGAAAGCGTCGCGTTCGGGCAGCGTATCTTCCAGCGTCCCCAGCACGAGCGGCAGTTCGTCCTGCAGGTCGTACTTGAGGCCGTCCTGGTTCACGGTGCGGTTCAGGTGAATGGCGAGGTTCGGAAAGCGCAGCAGCGGGGTTGCGGCATGGAAAAGCCGAGCTTTCAGCGTGTCTCCGTCGCGCACGATAACGCGCCCGGCCAGGGTCAGGTCACGATCCGCAAAAGTGGCGATGATCGGGCCGCCGTAGACCTCGACCCCGAGCCGGCTCGGACCGACATCCTGTTTGACCGGGTTGGGCTTGACGCGAAAACCGGGAGAATCGGTGTGCGCTCCGATCAGACGATAACCGTGATCCAGCACACTGCCTTTTCCGGTATGGAAAGCGATCAGCGAAGAGCCATCCCGCACCACGTAGTAGCCTCGACCAGCCCGCAGTTCCCAAGGCTGGGATTCCACCAACTGCTGGTAGCCCGCTGTTTCCAGGCGCTCCACGCAGCTGGCCACGGCGTGCCAGGGGCTGGGGGAACGGTCGATGAAATCCAGCAGTTGCTGCGCTGAAGCCACGTCGCTGCCCGACATGAAAAACCTCGAAGTTGTTGGATGATCAGCGCATTAATGTAGCATTTTCGGGGGATGAGCGGGTTGTTGTAGGGCTTTGGCGGCGACCATAAAAAAACCCCGAACCGTGTGGTTCGGGGTTTTGGGTTAGGCGCCTGGCGATGACCTACTTTCGCACCACAGCGAGGCGGCACTATCATCGGCGCTGGGCAGTTTCACTTCCGAGTTCGGAATGGGATCGGGTGGTTCCCGCCTGCTATTGTCACCAGGCAAACTGGCTCACGGGCTGACCGGGCGGTGCCCGGCGAGCGTGAATTCTGGGAAGTTGCTTGCGTCTGTGCATGTCGCACTACGGAATCGGTGACCAACACACCAAACCTCTTGGGTGTTATATGGTCAAGCCGCACGAGCAATTAGTACTGGTTAGCTTCACGCATTACTGCGCTTCCACACCCAGCCTATCAACGTCGTCGTCTTCGACGGCTCTTCAGGGGCCTCGAGGGCCCAGGGAAATCTCATCTCAGGAGGGGCTTCCCGCTTAGATGCTTTCAGCGGTTATCCCGTCCGCACGTAGCTACCCGGCAGTGCCACTGGCGTGACAACCGGAACACCAGAGGTGCGTCCACTCCGGTCCTCTCGTACTAGGAGCAGCTTCCTTCAAATTTCCGACGCCCACGGCAGATAGGGACCGAACTGTCTCACGACGTTCTAAACCCAGCTCGCGTACCACTTTAAATGGCGAACAGCCATACCCTTGGGACCTGCTACAGCCCCAGGATGTGATGAGCCGACATCGAGGTGCCAAACTCCCCCGTCGATGTGGACTCTTGGGAGGAATCAGCCTGTTATCCCCGGAGTACCTTTTATCCGTTGAGCGATGGCCCTTCCATACAGAACCACCGGATCACTAAAGCCTGCTTTCGCACCTGCTCGACGTGTCAGTCTCGCAGTCAAGCACCCTTCTGCTTTTACACTCATCGCACGATTTCCGACCGTGCTGAGGGTACCTTCGCGCTCCTCCGTTACTCTTTGGGAGGAGACCGCCCCAGTCAAACTACCCACCACACACTGTCCCTGACCCGGATTACGGGCCTAGGTTAGAACCTCGAACATGCCAGGGTGGTATCTCAAGGTTGGCTCCACCAGAACTAGCGTTCCGGCTTCAAAGCCTCCCACCTATCCTGCACAAGCAGGTTCAAAGTCCAGTGTGAAGCTGTAGTAAAGGTTCACGGGGTCTTTCCGTCTTGCCGCGGGTACACTGCATCTTCACAGCGATTTCAATTTCACTGAGTCTCGGGTGGAGACAGCGGGGCCATCGTTACGCCATTCGTGCAGGTCGGAACTTACCCGACAAGGAATTTCGCTACCTTAGGACCGTTATAGTTACGGCCGCCGTTTACCGGGGCTTCGATCAAGAGCTTCGCCGAAGCTAACCCCATCACTTAACCTTCCGGCACCGGGCAGGCGTCACACCCTATACGTCGTCTTACGACTTTGCAGAGTGCTGTGTTTTTAGTAAACAGTCGCAGCCCCCTGGTCACTGCGGCCCCCTTCAGCTCCGGGCGCGAAGCCCTTCACCTAATGGAGGCGCACCTTCTCCCGAAGTTACGGTGCTATTTTGCCTAGTTCCTTCACCCGAGTTCTCTCAAGCGCCTTAGGATTCTCTCCCTACCCACCTGTGTCGGTTTACGGTACGGTTCATTACTGCCTGAAGCTTAGAGGCTTTTCCTGGAAGCATGGCATCGATCACTTCGCTCCCGTAGGAGCTCGTCATCGTGTCTCGGCATTGACTCCCCGGATTTGCCTAAGGAATCTGCCTACACACTTAAACCGGACACCAACAGCCGGCTGACCTAGCCTTCTTCGTCCCCCCATCGCAGCAGTAACAAGTACAGGAATATTAACCTGTTTCCCATCGACTACGGCTTTCGCCCTCGCCTTAGGGGCCGACTAACCCTGCGCCGATTAGCGTTGCGCAGGAAACCTTGGGTTTTCGGCGTGGGGGTTTTTCACCCCCATTATCGTTACTCATGTCAGCATTCGCACTTCTGATACCTCCAGCAGCCCTCACAGACCACCTTCACAGGCGTACAGAACGCTCCCCTACCATGCGTGTAAACACGCATCCGCAGCTTCGGTACATGACTTAGCCCCGTTGAATCTTCCGCGCGGGCCGACTAGATCAGTGAGCTATTACGCTTTCTTTAAAGGATGGCTGCTTCTAAGCCAACCTCCTGACTGTCTCTGCCTTCCCACATCGTTTCCCACTTAGCCATGATTTTGGGACCTTAGCTGGCGGTCTGGGTTGTTTCCCTCTTGACGACGGACGTTATCACCCGCCGTCTGTCTCCCGTGATTGCACTTCCCGGTATTCGGAGTTTGCATCGGTTTGGTAAGCTTCGGAAAGCCCCCTAGCCGAAACAGTGCTCTACCCCCAGGAGTGAGACACGAGGCGCTACCTAAATAGCTTTCGGGGAGAACCAGCTATCTCCGGGTTTGTTTAGCCTTTCACTCCTATCCACAGCTCATCCCCTAACTTTTCAACGTTAGTGGGTTCGGGCCTCCAGTAAGTTTTACCTCACCTTCACCCTGGCCATGGATAGATCACCCGGTTTCGGGTCTACTCCCAGCGACTCGACGCCCTATTAAGACTCGGTTTCCCTACGGCTCCCCTAGACGGTTAACCTTGCCACTGAAAGTAAGTCGCTGACCCATTATACAAAAGGTACGCAGTCACCCGCCGAAACGGGCTCCCACTGCTTGTACGCATACGGTTTCAGGTTCTATTTCACTCCCCTCTCCGGGGTTCTTTTCGCCTTTCCCTCACGGTACTGGTTCACTATCGGTCGGTAGGTAGTATTTAGCCTTGGAGGATGGTCCCCCCATGTTCAGACAGGGTTTCACGTGCCCCGCCCTACTCGATTTCACTCAATATGCCCTTTCGCGTACGGGGCTATCACCCTGTATCGCCGGACTTCCCAGACCGTTCCGCTAGAACATAAAGAGCTTAAGGGCTAATCCCCTTTCGCTCGCCGCTACTCAGGGAATCTCGGTTGATTTCTTTTCCTACGGGTACTTAGATGTTTCAGTTCCCCGCGTTCGCCTCCGCAGCCTATGGATTCAGCTACGGATACTGCCGAAGCAGTGGGTTTCCCCATTCGGACATCCCCGGATCAAAGCTCGTTTGCCAGCTCCCCGAGGCTTATCGCAGGCTACAACGTCCTTCATCGCCTCCTACCGCCTAGGCATCCACCGTATGCGCTTAACCGCTTGACCATATAACCCCAAAAAGTCTAGGG
>JBJHBJ010000081.1:0-13632 GCA_050485425.1 Ectothiorhodospiraceae bacterium
TGCAGAACAAGCCCGAGCTGTATCTCTCGATGATCGAGACGGCCGATATCGTGGCCCAGCGCTACAACATCAGCCGCGAGGCGCAGGACGAGTACGCGCTGATCAGCCAGCAGCGCACCGCCGCCGCCCAGGAAGCCGGCAAGTTCGATCAGGAGATCGTGCCCTACTCCACCGTGAAGATGGTGAAGGACAAGGAAACCGGCGAGATCAGCAAGGAAGAGGTCACGCTGACCAAGGACGAGTGCAACCGTCCCGGCACCACCATCGAGGGCCTGCAGGGTCTTGAGCCGGTCCGCGGTCCGGACCAGTTCATCACCGCCGGCAACGCCAGCCAGCTGTCCGACGGCGCCTCCGTGTGCGTGGTCATGGATTCCAAAGTGGCCGAGCAGCGCAACATCGAGCCGCTGGGCATCTTCCGCGGCTTCGCCGTGGCCGGCTGCGAACCGGACGAGATGGGCATCGGCCCGGTCTACGCCATCCCGCGCCTGCTGGAGCGTACCGGCCTGAAGATGGACGACATCGGCCTGTGGGAACTGAACGAGGCCTTCGCCTCCCAGGTGCTGTACTGCCGCGACAAGCTGGGCATTCCCATGGACAAGCTGAACGTCAACGGCGGCTCCATTTCCGTGGGCCACCCTTACGGTGTCACCGGCTCGCGGCTGACCGGCCATGCACTGATCGAAGGCAAGCGCCGCGGCGTGAAGTACGTGGTGGTCACCATGTGTATCGGCGGCGGCCAGGGCGCGGCGGGCCTGTTCGAGGTCTGCTGAGCCTGATGACCACAACCGGGGCGTGTGAACACCGGGGTGTGTGCCGGTGTCCACCCGCCCCGGGGGCGCATACCCCGCCCCCGTCCCAAGCTCTTGAAACACTCCCACGGAGTCGACGTAGATGGATATCAATTTCACCCCGGAAGAACAGGCGTTCCGCGAGGAAGTGCGGACCTTCCTGAAGGAGAAGCTGCCGGCTGACCTGCAGCAGAAGGTGGCCAAGCAGAAACGGCTGGGCAAGGACGATCTGGTGCGCTGGCAGAAGATCCTGTACGAGCAGGGCTGGGGCGCCCCGAACTGGCCGAAGAAGTTTGGCGGGCCGGGCTGGACCCCGGTGCAGAAAAGCATCTTCGACGAGGAAACCGCACTGGCCAGCGCGCCGCCGCAACTGCCGTTCGGCCTGTCCATGGTGGCCCCGGTGATCATGGCCTTCGGCAACGACGAGCAGAAGCAGCGCTTCCTGCCGCGCATCCTCTCCGCCGAGGACTGGTGGTGCCAGGGTTACTCCGAGCCGGGCGCCGGTTCTGACCTGGCCAGCCTGAAGACCCGCGCCGAGCGCGACGGCGACCACTACATCGTCAACGGTCAGAAGACCTGGACCACGCTGGGCCAGTATGCCGACTGGATCTTCTGCCTGGTGCGCACCAACCCGGACGTGAAGAAGCAGGAAGGCATCTCGTTCCTGCTGATCGACATGAAGAGCCCCGGCATCACCGTGCGCCCGATCATCCTGCTGGACGGCGAACACGAAGTGAACGAGGTGTTCTTCGACAACGTCAAGGTGCCGGTTGAAAACCTGGTGGGCGAGGAGAACAAGGGCTGGACCTACGCCAAGTTCCTGCTCGGCCACGAACGCAGCGGCATCGCCGCCATCGGCCGCGGCAAGGCGCTGCTGCGCAAGCTCAAGCGTGTCGCCAGCGAGGAATTGAAAGACGGTCGGCCGCTGATCGAGGACCCGCTGTTCCGCGCCCGCATCGCCCAGATCGAGATCGACCTGCAGGCGCTGGAAATCACCGACCGCCGCGTGATCTCCGCCGTCCAGCAGGGCACTTCGCCGGGCCCCGAGGCCTCCATGCTGAAGATCAAGGGCACCGAGATCCGCCAGGAGATCTACAGCATGATCCGCGAGGCGTCCGGCGCCTACGCCCAGGCGTTCCAGCCGGAAGCACTGGAAGGCGAAAGCGCCGATTACGTCGGCCCGGAGCATGCCCTGGCCGCGGCCAGCGCGTACTTCAACAACCGCAAGCTGACCATCTTCGGCGGCTCCAACGAGATCCAGAAGAACATCATCGCCAAGATGATGCTGGGCCTGTAAGACACCGGGCAGGAGACAGACGCATGGACTTTTCTCTCAGTGACGAGCAGCGCATGCTGCAGGACACCGTTGACCGCCTGGTGGCCGACAAGTACGGCTTCGAGCAGCGCAACGGTTACATGAAACAGGATCAGGGCTTCGACCCGCAGATGTGGACCCAGTACGCCGAACTGGGCCTGCTGGGTGTGCCCTTCTCCGAGGACGTGGGTGGTTTCGGCGGCGGCGCCGTAGAGGCCATGGTGGTGATGGAAGCCTTCGGCAAGGGGCTGATCCTGGAGCCGTACGTGGCCAGCGTTCTGACCAGCGGCATCCTGGTGGCCGAGGCCGGCAGCGACGCGCAGAAAGAAGCCATCATCGAACCGCTGGTAAGCGGCGAGCTCAAGCTGGCCTTCGCCCATGGCGAACCGAAAAGCCACTACAGCGAGACCCGCGTGACCACCCGTGCCGAGAAGCAGGGCGATGGCTATGTGCTGAACGGCACCAAGGCGGTGGTCGTTCACGGCAATGTAGCCGACAAGCTGGTGGTCAGCGCCCGCACCGGTGGCAACGAAGCCGACGCGCAAGGCCTGAGCCTGTTCCTGGTCGATGCCGACGCCAGCGGCGTTTCCCGTCGCAGCTACAAGACCATTGATGGCCTGATGGCCGCGGACATCACGCTGAAGAATGCGCCCGGCGAACTGCTGGGGCCGGAAGGCGACGCTGCCGACCTGATCGCCGACACGCTGGACCGCGGCGCCCTGGCGGTGTGCTCCGAGGCCGTAGGTGCGATGAAGGTGGCCTGCGACATGACGCTGGACTACCTCAAGCAGCGCAAACAGTTCGGCGTGCCGATCGGTTCGTTCCAGTCCCTGCAGCACCGCATGGTGGAAATGCTCATGGCCATGGAGCACCTGCGTTCCGCCACCATGAAGGCGGCCGCGCAGTTCGACAGCGCCAGCCGCGAGGAACGCCGCCAGGCAATCGCCGCCGCCAAGGTACTGGCCGGACAGGGCGGGCGCTTCGTGTCGGAGAGCGCCATCCAGCTCCACGGCGGTATCGGCATGACCGAGGAATATGCCGTGCCCCACTACGCCAAGCGCCTGTCCATGATCGATCACCAGTTCGGTGATCAGGCGCACCACCTGGCCCGTTTCGCAGCCAACATGGAAGTGCCCGAAACCGCCTGACCGTTCGAACCGGGGGCGGCTTCCGCCGCCCCCGCTTTTCGGAGCCTTTCATGACCAGCCCGATCGTCAACCGCAAAGACCTGGATTTCCTGCTCTACGAGCTGCTGGACGTCGAACAGTTCACCCAGCGCGAACGCTTCGCCGAGCACAACCGCGAAACCTTCGATGCCGCCATCGAGACCGCCCACCGCCTGGCACTGGAGCACTTCCACCCGCACAACCGCAAGGGCGACAGCAACGAACCGACGTTCGACGGCGAGAAGGTCACCACCATTCCGGAAGTGAAGCAGGCCCTGAAGCTGCTGGCCGAAACCGGCCTGATGGCCGCCGGTCAGGATTTCGAGCTGGGCGGCATGCAACTGCCGGTGACCATCGCCCAGACCTGCACCGCCATCTTCAAGGGCGCCAACGTCTCCACCTTCGCCTACGCCGGCCTCACCACTGCCGCAGCAAATCTGATCCTGGCCCACGGCAGCGAGGAACAGAAGGCCCGCTACGTGCCGCACATGCTGAACGGCCGCTTCTTCGGCACCATGTGCCTGACCGAACCGCACGCCGGCTCCTCGCTGGGCGATCTGCGCACCCGTGCCGAACCGCAGGCCGACGGCAGCTACAAGCTCACCGGCAACAAGATCTTCATCTCCGGCGGCGACCAGGACATCTCCGAGAACATCGTCCATATGGTGATCGCCCGCATGGCCGATGCGCCGCCCGGGGTCAAGGGCATTTCCCTGTTCATCGTGCCGAAGTACCTGGTCAACGAGGACGGTAGCCTGGGCAAGCGGAACGACGTGCGCCTGGCCGGCCTGATCCACAAGATGGGTTACCGTGGCACAACGTCCACCATGCTGAACTTCGGCGAACAGGGCGACTGCACCGGCTACCTGGTCGGTGAGCCCGGCCAGGGCCTGGCCTGCATGTTCCACATGATGAACGAGGCCCGCATCGGCGTCGGTCTGGGTGCGGTCATGCTGGGCTACGGCGGCTACCTGCATTCACTGGAATATGCCCGCAACCGCCGCCAGGGCCGCGCGCCCGGCCAGAAGGACCCGAACAGCCCGCAGCAACTGCTGGTGGAGCACGCCGACGTGCGCCGCATGCTGCTGGCGCAGAAGTCCTACGTGGAGGGTGCGCTGGCGCTGTGCCTTTACGGCGCCACGCTGGTGGACGACCAGAAGACCCACCCCGATGCCGCGGCCCGCGAGGAAGCGGACCGTCTGCTGGCGATCCTGATCCCGGTGATCAAGGCCTGGCCCTCGGACTACTGCCTGGCGGCGAACAGCCTGGCCGTGCAGATCCTGGGCGGCTACGGCTACACCCGCGAGTATCCGGTGGAGCAATTCCTGCGGGACAACCGCCTGAACCCCATCCACGAGGGCACCAACGGCATCCAGGCCATGGACCTGCTGGGCCGCAAGGCACGCCAGCAGGACGGGGCCGCGTTGAAGAGCCTGCTGGCCGCCATGCGCGCCACTGCGGACCAGGCCGCTGCCCACGGCGGACCGGAGCTCGGCGCGCAGGCGATGACCCTGCAATCCGCCGTGGATGCCATTGCGGATACCACGGCGGAGCTGCTCGAGCTGGCAGCGGCCGAGGGCCAGGACCGCTTCCTGGCGAATGCGGTGCACTACCTTGACATGGTGGGACACACGGTGATCGGCTGGATGTGGCTGCGGCAGGGGCTGGCAGCGGAAAAGGCGCTGCAGGGGCAGCCGCATGACGCTGACTTCTACCAGGGCAAGCTGGCCGCCGGGCGCTACTTTTTCGGCTACGAGATGCCCAAGGTACACTATCATTCCGAGTTGTTGCGCCGTCGGGAGGATGCGCCTCTGACGACGGACCCCAACTGGTTATAACGCCCCTCGAGGGCATGGCGGAGGAGATTCACGATGGACATGAAGGCGACTGATCCAGCGCTGAAGATGCGCAAGGAGGAACTGACGGAATGGGATGTCCGCGTGCAACTGGCCGCGGCCTACCGGCTGGTGGCCCACTACGGCTGGGATGACTTGATCTTCACCCATCTGTCAGCACGCGTGCCGGGGCCGGAGCACCACTTCCTGCTGAACCCCTATGGCCTGATGTTCCACGAGATCACGGCCTCGTCGCTGGTGAAGGTGGACAAGGACGGCAACGCGGTGGACGGCGAGCAGGCCGGGCGCATCAACCCCGCCGGCTTCACAATCCACAGTGCGGTGCACATGGCGCGCGAGGAAGCCGGTGCCGTCATGCACCTGCACGAGCCGAACGGCGTGGCCGTGTCCGCGCAGAAGGACGGGCTGCTGCCACTGAGCCAGACCGCCATGCTGTGCCTGCCGCACATCGCCCACCACGAGTACGAGGGCGTGGCGCTGAACCTGGACGAGCGCGAGCGGCTGATCCGCGACCTGGGCGACAAGCAGATGATGCTGCTGTGGAATCACGGTGTGCTGGCGGTGGGTGAATCGGTGCCGGAGTGTTTCGGCAACCTGTATTTCTTCACCAAGGCCTGCGAGATCCAGATCCGTGCCGGCCACGGCCCGTACCATCTGCCGTCCAGGGAAGCGATCGAGACCACCGCCATGCAAAGCAAGGACGGTCTCGGCGGCGCCGGCAAGCTGGCCTGGCCCGGCCTGATCCGCCTGCTGGACGAACGGCTGCCGGGCTACCGGGACTGACGCGTAGCGGTTGGGGAGGCGATCCGGCCGACGGCGGGAAGCTTGCTTTCGGACACGCCGTAAATACGTCCATGTAGGCTTGTCGGCGAGGTCCCTCTCGCCGACAGTCCGAAAGCAAGCTTCCCGCCGTCGGCCTGGTTTTGGTGGCGCGTCCAGCGAGTAGGTTGGGGTGAGCAAAGCGAACCCCAACACGCACATGGGGCTAACAGCAGGCGTAGGGTGGATGGAGACGCAGCCGATATCCACCGCCCTCCCCACGACGAAACCGATCCGCACCCGCTGAAAGCAAACGTCGGGTGTGCACCACACCGTGGTGCGCACCAACCCCCAACATCCGCCGGCACACAACCCCGGCTGTCTCATACCAACGAGGTTCTTCAATGACAGACAACGCACGCGTCCTGATCGTCGGCACCGGGGCCATCGGCAGCTTCTACGGCGCCATCCTGTCCCGGGCCGACGCTCAGGTCGAGGTGGTGAGCCGTTCCGAGCATACCCGGATGCAGGAGCACGGTGTCCGCGTGGACAGCAAGGAACTGGGTGACCTCTCGTTCCGGCCGACGGCTGTTTACCGCGACGTTTCCGAGGTTTCCGCGCCGCCGGATTTCCTGGTGCTGTCGGTCAAGGTGCTGGACGATCTGGACCGCGCAGCGCTGATCCGCCCCGCCGTGGGCCCGCAGACTGCCATCGTGCTGATCGAGAACGGCATCGAGATCGAGCCGCCGATCGTGGAAGCATTCCCCGACAACCCGTTGGTGAGTTGCCTGGCTTTCGTCGCGGCCAGCCGGGTCGGCCCCGCCCATACCGAGCACAAGGCCTACGGCCGCCTGGTCATCGGCAGCTACCCCAGTGGCGTCAACGACGCCGCCCGGCGCTTCTCCGCACTGCTGGAGCAAGGGGGCATCAACGCCCCGCTCTCCGAGAACCTGGTTACCGAACGCTGGCGCAAGGCGGTATGGAACGCCGCGTTCAACCCGATTTCGGTGATCGCCGGCGGTGCCAGCACCAAGGATATCCTGGGTTCCGAGAACGAGGAGCGGCTGCTGGTGGCACTGATGCAGGAAGTCTGCGACGTGGCCGCAGCAGCGGGGCACCCCATGCCGGAGGATCTGCCGGAGAAAAGCATCGTCAACACCCACAAGATGCCCGCTTACCACAACAGCATGGCGCTGGATTACATCCACGGCCGGGCCATGGAGATCGAGGCCATCCTAGGCAACGTCATCCGCGAGGCGCGCCGGCTGAACGTGCCGGTGCCGCACCTGGAAACGGTCTACGGTACCGCCAAGATGCTGCAGCGGCGCATCGCCGTGAAGAACGCGGAAACGCAATCGTAGGGTGCTCAGAGCGCAGCGATGCGCACCGTGGGTAGTTGGGGCTTGAGGCTTCGATCGGGCCGTGGGCGGTGACATGCCTGCGGACACGCCGTGGACCCATCCCTGGGGGCTTGCTTCGGTGGCATCATCAAGAGGTGGTTCCGGCGTAGGGTGTGCACCACAACGTGGTGCGCACCATTCCCCGGCCTGGCCCGGTGCGCAGGCCTTACGGCCTGCACACCCTACGCGGGCTCTCATCAGGCGTAGGGTGGATGGAGGCGAAGCCGACATCCACCAATCCGGCCAAAGGCCGGATACCGCAGTGCCACCACGCTCAGGTCGCCGGCGGGAGATTTGCTTCCGGACCGTCAGCGGCAGGGATGCCGCTGTCGAGCCCCCATGGGTGAGGCCGATCAAGGGAAAGCACTGCTTTCCCCGGCCGAACGGGCTGGGGATGGCCAGCCCCGGTCCTGCAAGCGTTGCATGGAATGCACAGCGCAGCAGGTATTCACGGCGTGTCCGGAAGCAAACCTCCCGCCGGCGGCCGGATCGAAGCCCGCAAACCTGCTACGGCTTCAATGTGCGGTTCAGGCGTCCGGCTGCGGTTCGGTTTCTTCCGCTTCCGTCTCACCGCCGTCGCGGGGCATGGCGACCAGGATGGAGCATTCCAGTTCGTCCAGCAGGGTGGTGCCCACCGAGCCGTGCCACCAGCGGGCCAGGCGGCCCCGTGGGCGGTGCCCCACCACCACCAGGTCCGCCTTCAACTCGCTTGCCAGCCGGCTGATCTCGGGCACCGGTTCGCCGGTCTTGCGGTGACCCTGGACCTGCAACCCCTTGGCCTGGAGCATGGAAACCCCTTCCTGCAGGATGCCGTCGATGCGCTCCATCTCGTCATCCAGGTAATGCTCCGGGTAGCCCGCTTCCACGAAGCCGTAGGCTGTGGGCAGCCGGACCACGGCCAGCAGGTGCACCTCGGCCTGGTTCTGCAGCGCCACGCAGGTTCCCTGGGCCAGGGCTTCCCGGCCAGAAACGGAACCGTCGTAGGCCATCAAAATACGGCGATAGAGGCATTCCGTCATCGTTGCGCGTACCTCCCCATGATCCACGCTGGTATCAGCGCTAACAGGAAGAAGGCCGCCAAGGCCATGTAACTGTCCTGAAAGCCCCGTGTATAGCCTTCACGGTACACCACTTCTCCCAGAAAACGGAGTGTTTCCGGCATCAGCCGATCCGGAGTCACACCCGCGGCGGCCAGATGCTGCTGGATATCCGCCATCCATTGCCGGGTGACCGGATTCGCCGCCGTTTGCGTTTCCACCAGCATGTCGGTGTGGTACTGGGCACGACGATCCAGCAGCACGGAGAGCAGATTGACGCCCAGCGCGCCCCCCAGTTGCCGGGAGAAATTGATGGCCCCGGCCCCCTGGGAGACGAACCGCATGTCCAGCGTCTTCAGCGAGCCCGCGTTGATGGATGGTAGCCCGAGCCCAAGCCCGACCCGGCCGACCACGATCCAGAACGCCAGTATCCAGAAACCGGTATTGACGTCGGCAAGCCCGAGCATGTAGCAGGACAGGGAGACCAGCAGCAGGCCGACGCCGATGGGCACGTGCGGTGGGAGCCGGTCGGAGAGGATACCGGCCACCGGAAAGCTCAGTGCCATCACCAGCCCCGCCGGCATCAGCAGCAGGCCCGCCACCGTGGGCGTGAAACCCTGGATTTCCTGCACGAACAGAGGAATCAGGTAGGTCGTCCCGAACAGGCCGGCACCGTAGGCGAAACCGACGACACAGCCGGCGGCGAAGCCGGGAGTGGAGAAAATGCGCACGTGCAGCAGCGGCTGGCGGGCACGCAACTGCCAGCTGATGAACGCCAGCGCCGTGCACGCGGCAAGCACCAGCAAGCCACGGATCAGCAGGCTGTCCCAGCCCAGGCGCTGGCCGTTGGACAGGGCCCACAGCAGGCTGACCAGGGTCGTACCCAGCAGCAGGAAACCAAGCCAGTCGAATGGGGGCCGCGGCCCGCTCTCCTCCCGCCCGGCGGTGAAGAACAGCGCGAACACCATGCCGATGAGGCAGGTGGGCAGCGGCATGAAGAACACCGCACGCCAACTGAACCAGTCGACCAGCATCCCGCCCATCGCCGGGCCGATCGCCGGACCGAGAATCACGCCCAGCCCGTAGATACCCATCCCCAGCCCGCGCTGATTCGGCGGGAACACCTGGAAGATCACGGTCATGGCCAGAGGCTGGATGATGCCGGCCATCGCACCCTGCAGCACCCGGGAGAGGATTACCACATCCTCGTTCGGGCTGAGGCCGCCGAGGATGGCGGCTACGATGAACACCGACATGGCGATCAGGTAGGCTGCCCGCATGCCGAATGCGTGCAGGGCCCAGGCGTTGACCAGCATGCAGGCGGTCATGGCCGCCAGGAAGCCGGTGGAGAGCCACTGCGCCTTGGCCTGCGGAATGCCGAAAGCGCCCATGATGTCCGGTATGGCCACGTTAACGATGGTGGTGGCCAGCGTCATGGACAGCGTTCCCAACATCACGGTGGCGGTCGCCAGCCACTTGTACGCCGGGCCGTACTGGGCGAAAAGCCGCTCAGTCTCGGATGTCAATGCTGACCTCGACCATCATCCCCGGGCGCAACCTGGGTTCCGGATTATCCAGGGCAATCCGCACCGGAATGCGCTGCGTGGTCTTGGTGAAATTGCCGCTGGGGTTCGGGCTGGGCAGCAGGGCGAATTCGCTGGTCGCGGCACTGCCGATGCGTTCCACGCGACCCAGCAGCCGCTCCCCGCGATAGGCGTCAACGCGAATCTCCACCGTCTGGCCCTCGCGGACCGGAGCAAGTTGGGTTTCCTTGACGTTGGCCTCCACCCATACCTTGCCGGGGGCATGCACCATCAACAGGTTCTGACCGGCCTGCACGTATTCGCCCTGGTGGATGAAAGTGCGTGCCACCACGCCGTCGATCGGGCTGCGTACGGAGCGGTCTTCCACGTCCAGTGCCGCCTTACGGCGTTCGGCGCGCAGTTCGCCGAGCCGTGCATCCAGGGCCAGCAGCCGGGCTTCCAGCACCTTCTGTTTGAGCAGATCCGCCTGTGCCTCGGCCAGCGCAGACTCGGCCTCGGCAAGTTCGGCTTCGCTGCGTCGCAGCGCAATCCGGGCGCCATCGAAGGCAAACCGGGCATCGTCCAGTTCCTGCGCGGACACCATCTCATCGTCGGCCAGGCCGCGGATACGGGTGAAGTCGGACTCCGATTTCAATACGTCGGACTGCCGCGCCTGCAGCACGGCCTCGGCCACCGCCTTGCGGTGTCGCGCCCGGGCCAGGCGGCTCTCGTCCTGCGCCCTCGCCAGGGCCAGTTCGGCCTCCAGTTGCTGGCGCTCGGCTTCCAGCGTCTGCTGGCGTGCATCCAGCACCTGACCGGCCAGGGCCGCCTCGGTACTGTCCACCACGACCAGATGCTGGCCGCGTGTCACGCGGTCGCCCTGGGACAGGGTCATCTCGGACACCCAGCCGGGCAGACGCGACGCCACCACGATCATGTCGGCCTGCACCCGCGCATCGACCACATGCACATGGGTCAGCTTGTAGTGCAGCCAACGGCCCCCGACCACCACCAGCGCCAGCACCAGCACGGCAGCCACAGGCAGTTTCCAGGCCAGGCCGTTGCGACGGGACCCGGAGCGCTTCTTGCCCTCAGTCATTCAAGCTGCTCCGCCCTGTCTCTGATATGCCTCAGCACTTTCAGGCATCGCAGCAGCTCCTCCTCTTCCAGTCCGGCGAAAAGATCGCGCCGGAGGCGGGCGGCGACCGACTCGATCTCCTTCAGGGCCTCCCGCGCCTGACTGGTGAGGTACACCTGCCGGATGCGCCGATCCTCGCTGCAGGCCCGCCGCTCCACCCAGCCGTCACGGGCAAGGCGGTCCAGCAGCCCCACGAGCGTCGGCCCTTCCACGCCCATGCGTTCCGCCAATGTCTTCTGCGTCACCCCTTCCCCGGCGCGCGCCACATTGAGCACCGTACGCCACTTGGCCTGGCTGAGTCCTAACGGCTCCAGGCGCTGGTCGAGCCTGGAGCGCCAGGCCCGGGCGGTTTCCGCCAGCGCCTGGCCGAACCCGTCCACCCGGCTGTATTCGTCTCTGAAATCCTTGTTATCGGACATCGCCCCTACCCTGCTCTTGTGTCGCCCCCGGTCCGGCGGACAATCGTGAAAAGGAATCAACACGGGTATAATACGGCAATAGATAGCTTGCTAACAAAACCTCTCTCTGTTTCACATCGAACCAGCCACTCAATGGAGGACACATGCGTCAACCCCGGCACTACGGTGACCATCAACTGGCGATCTACCAGCAGGGCCTGAAAGGTCAGCGGCCGCGGCTGCCGATGGGCATGGAGGCGCTGGAAGCGGCTGCGCGCAGTAGCCTGCCTGCGGAATCCTACTGGTACGTCGCCGGCGGCGCCGGCGAGATCACCATGGACGCCAACCGCCGGGCATTCGACAAGTACCGCATCCTGCCACGCATGCTCACCGACGTCTCGGAACGGGAGATGGACATCGAACTGTTCGGTCATCGCTATCCCAGCCCACTGCTGCTGGCTCCCATTGGTGTACAGGGCATCATCCGCCCGGAGGCGGAACTGGCCGTGGCCCGGGCTGCGGCCTCGATGCAGGTGCCGATCATCCTCTCCACCGTCTCCAGTCATTCCATGGACGCCATTGCGGAAGCCATGGGCGATGCCCCCCGCTGGTTCCAGTTGTACTGGCCGAAAAGCGACGATCTGGCGGCAAGCTTCGTGCAGCGCGCCGAGAAACTCGGTTACCAGGCCATTGTGGTCACCCTGGACACGAAGATGATGGCCTGGCGGGAACGCGACCTGTCGACGGCCTACCTGCCCTTCCTCCGCGGCATGGGGCTGTCCAATTACATCAGCGACCCGGTGTTCCGCGACGGACTGGAGAAGCCGCCGGAAGAGGACATGTGGCCGTCCATCCGGCGCTGGGGCAACGAGTTCGCCGCGCCTTCCAGGACCTGGAAGGACCTGGCCAGACTCAGGCAGGCCACGTCGCTGCCTATTCTGGTCAAAGGCGTGCTGCACCCGGACGATGCCAGGCTGGCCGTGGACCACGGCGTGGACGGCATCGTGGTCTCGAACCACGGCGGCCGCCAGGTGGATGGCTCGATCGCCGCCATCGATGCCCTGCCGGGCGTGGCCGACGCAGTGGAAGGTCGGCTACCGATCCTGTTCGACAGCGGGATCCGCAGCGGCGCCGATGTTATCAAGGCGCGGGCACTGGGCGCCGATGCCGTCCTGCTCGGGCGGCCGTACATCTGGGGCCTGGCGCTGGGCGGCGAGGAAGGCGTGCGTGAAGTCATTGCCCGCGTCCTGGCCGATACCGACCTCACCATGGCGCTGGCCGGCAAGGCCAGCTTCCGGGACATCGACCGCACCCTGCTGGCCGACTGAGCCGGCCACGCGCCGCTTTCCGGGGCGTGCTGACCGCCTCCCGGGAAGCGGCGTCCATGAGTTGCCTTCCTGAACGCGCTTCGATTTGTGGTCACGGTCTCTTTTCCCACGGCCGTTTCCATCCATACTGGGCAGACACCCGCGCCGCACGCGTCAACCCAGATGCTTCATTCCCGCGTTGACAAGGCAGAGCCGCTTTATCTAATCTAGCCTTAATAGTTGCGGAATAGAATTCCGCATAGCGAAACAAAGACAAGAAAGCGCCATCCGCGGAGGAGCTTTATGGGCCTGCTTTCCCTCCCCGTCCCCTACGCGAAGCCGGGGGATCTCGCATGAATTCGCCTGTTCAGGAGAAGCTGGAGCAAGTCAGCAGCACGCGGCAGTTGCCGGGCTGGTGGATTGTACTGCCCGGGGTGTGCTCGGTGGCGCTGACGCTGCTGACCATGGACTACCTGTTCAACACCAAGCTGCTGGCCGGCTACACGATGCTGGAGACGCAGTTCTACTACGCGGTGGTGGCGATCATGCTGCCGCTGGTGTTCCTCATGTGGCCGGCCTGGGGCGGGGCGTCGCGCGAGCGCATTCCCTGGTACGACATTGTGCTGTTCCTGGTCGCCATCGGCGTCTGCAGCTTCTTCGTCTACAAGGCCGAGGACATCCTCGACCGCGGCTGGTCGTACGGTGCGCCGGATTACGCCATCTACGTCGGCTACGCGCTCTGGGCGCTGGTGCTCGAGGCCGCGCGGCGCGCCGGCGGCTGGGCGATCGCGCTGATCGTGGGGCTGTTCTCCTTCTATCCGCTGGTCGCCGACATCATGCCCGGGCCGATCCAGGCCTTCCCCTCCTCGCTGCCGGAGGCCGCCGCCTACCACACCATGAGCCAGGAGAGCATCATGGGGGTGCCGCTGCGCGCCTTCGCGAGCC
>JBJHBJ010000082.1:0-13268 GCA_050485425.1 Ectothiorhodospiraceae bacterium
AGGCCAAGCCTGCCAAGTCGGTACATGTGGGGGATGAAGTGCGCGTGCGCAAGGACGCCATGGACTACCATCTCCGTGTCGAGAACCTCTCCGACCGTCGCGGTCCTGCGGCCGTGGCGCAGACGCTCTACCGGGAAACCGATGCCAGCCGGCAGCGGCGGGACGAGGTGCGGGCGCAGCTTCGCGCCCAGGCGAGCGCCTTCCCGCAGCCCAGTCGCCGACCGGGCAAGCACGAACGCCGGCAACTCGCCGGCTTCAAGCGCGGCAACGAATAGGCAATACTGACCACCCCTCTGTGGAAATCGGTTGCAGCGTCTCCCTGTCCCCGTTCATCGACAGCCCTTGTGCGGAGCAGTCGATCGTTACGTTATAGAATTGCAATCTGGTGTAACTGTTATAGGATAACGTTCCATGCCTGGTGGTCATTCCACGACCGCTCTCCGCAGTCTTCTCAATCGACAACTAGAGATAACAGGGGCTTGTCATGTCCAGATTCAACGCTGCATCATTTCCCGTTGGCCTCGCGCTGATACTCGCTGCTTCCTCCGCGACAGCCCAGCAGCAACAGAACCCGACCCGTGTCGGTGTCCAGGACCCCCTGGACAGCCGCGGCATCGGTACCCACAACCTGGGGGGCAGTCGTGGCCAGGTCACCTCCGGCACGGCATTCAACCCGGCCATCTCGGTGATCCTGGACGGGGTCTACAAGAACACGTTCAGCGGTGAGGCCCATGGGCCTGCCGGCTTCGACGATGGTCACGACCATGGTCATGACCACGGTCACGGTGACGGCCTGGAAGATGGCTTCAACCTGCGTGAAACCGAGTTCGCCTTCTCTGCCTCGGTGGACAACTATTTCGACGCCATGGCCATTGTCGCCATCGACGGCGACCATGTGGATCTGGAAGAGGCCTACATCACCACCCGCAGCCTGCCCGCGGGCCTGCAGATCAAGGCGGGCAAGTTCCTGTCCGACATCGGTTATATCAACAAGCAGCACCCGCACGACTGGCATTTCGTCGATCGCCCGCTGGTCAGCGAGTATCTGTTCGGCGACCACGGCCTGCAGGACATCGGCGTACAGCTCTCCTGGCTGGCCCCGCTGCCTTTCTACAGCCGCTTTGGCATCGAGGTGTTGCAGGGACGGGGAGGTATCGCGAACTACGTCGGCTCCGAGGATCACACCATCATGGGCTACACCGGAGACCCCGGAACGGAAGGCCCCACCCGGATTCGCTGGCGGGCTGATAACGACCTGGATGATGCCAGTGGGCCTCGGTTGTTCACCGCTTTTGCCAAGTTCGCGCCCGACCTGGGATACAGCCATGCCGCGCAGTTCGGTGTCTCTGGCGGCTACGTCAGCACCTGGCAGAATCAGGAAGCGCACAGTTCCGGCCGGCTCGAGACCTGGGACGGTGATGCCTGGTTCGCAGGCCTGGACGCGGTCTACAAGTACGACTCCGGCCGCGCCTACGGCCATGGTGACTGGGTGGTGCAGGGTGAGTACTTCTACCGCGAAATCGATGTGGATTACGCGTCTCGCGATTTCGTCGATGGCAGCACGCTGGCTCCCACGGTCTCCGGGGCCAATGCCGACGTGTTCTCCGGCACCGCCAAGCAGGACGGCGCCTATCTGCAGGCAATCTACGGTTTCGCACCTCGCTGGAATGCCGGCTTGCGTGCGGAAGCCCTGGGTCTTACCAACAACAGCCTGGATCCGGATCGCGGCAGCAACCGTTTCGAGTCCTTCGGCACGTCCTACCGCTATGCGGCGCAGGTCTCTTTCATGCCCACCGAGTTCTCCCGCATCCGGTTGCAGACCAACTACATGGATTACGCCGAAGAAAATGGGCACGGTCATGACCATGGTGCCTGGACAGTCATGCTGCAATACAACATGAGCCTGGGCGTCCACGGCGCTCATGATTTCTGAAGGCGCACGAGGAGGCAACCATGCTGCATCGAATCCTGCTGGCAGCCCTGATGATCACGGTCAGCGGCATGGCCAGCGCGCAATTGAATGTGGTGGCCAGTACCAGCAACATGGGCATGCTGGTGGAAACGGTTGGCGGTGAGCACGTCAGCGTGCGCGTGCTGGCGCCGCCGGATCGCGATCCGCATTACCTGGATGTGCGCCCCAACATGATGGTGGCGCTGCGCCGTGCCGACCTTGTGGTCTCGGTGGGCGCGGAACTGGAGGTGGGCTGGCTGCCGCTGGCCATCGAACGCTCCAATAATCCCAGGCTCAACCCCGGTCGTCGCGGTTATTTCGAGGCTGCTGCTCAGGTCGATCGCATCGGCGAGGGGGCGCCGGCCGACCGGGCGCTCGGTGATGTGCATCCAACGGGTAACCCGCATGTGTACCTGGACCCGTTACGTATGGCCGACATCGCAGGGGCGCTGGCAGAACGGCTGGCCGAGCTCGACGGAAGCAATGCCGGCACTTATCGCAGCAACGCCGCGGCATTCCGCGAGCGGGCTGAACGTGCGGTGGAACGCTGGAGGGAGGAGGCCGACGGGGCGCCCGGCGTGGTGCTGTTCCATGAGGAGGCCAATTACCTGCTGGAACTGCTCGGTGTGCCGGTGCTGGGTTACCTTGAGCCGGTTCCGGGCGTGCCGCCCACCGCGTCCCACCTGCGTTCGCTGGTGCGCGGTCTTGAAGGGCGTGAGGGCGTCATCATCTATTCGGGTTATCATTCCTCCCGCGGGCCGGATTTCCTGGCCGAGGAGCTCGGCTGGAACGCCGTGGTTCTGCCCACCAATGTGGCAGTGGGAGGCTCGGCCGACGATTATTTCTCGCTGATGGAGCGCTGGGTGAATGCCATCAGACGGCTTGAGGGCTAGTCGACAACCGGAACAGCAGACCAGATGGCAGACGCGTTACTGACGGTCACCGGGCTGGTGGCCGGGTACAGGGGGCCGGTCGTCGGCCCCCTGTCTTTTTCCCTGTACCCCGGTGAGGTGGTGGGGCTGGCCGGTGGCAATGGCGTCGGCAAGTCCACCGTCCTGCGGGCGTTGATCGGTCAGGCCACCCGCTTCGCCGGAGCGATTGGCCGACGCGATGGCGCGCGCTATGCCTACCAGAACCAGCAGGCTCCGGACATGCAGGAAATGCCGCTGCGGGCACGTGAGCTGTTGGCGCTCAACGCCGGCGGGAGTCCTCCGGCGTTGCCGGAACGGATTTCCGGACTGATGGAACAGCGCGTGGACCGTCTGAGCGGCGGCCAGCGGCAATTGCTGCTGGTCTGGGCTGCATTATCGCACCCGGCCGAAATCCTGTTGCTGGACGAACCCACCAACAATCTCGACGAGGATGGCGAGGCATTGCTGGTGACGACGCTATCGACCCTCCCGCCCCATCGTGGTGCCCTGGTCATCAGTCACGAGCCGGACTTCCTGGAGCGGGTGGCAGACCGGGTCGTGGAGGTGGGCAAGGCATGAGTCCGGCGTTCGATCTGCTGTTCGATCCCCTGTTCCGATTGCCCTTCGTGACCGGTATTCTGCTTTCCCTGGTTCTTCCGGTCCTGGGCCTTTATCTGCGCTTGCGCCGGGAGTGGCTGGCGGCGCTGGGGTTTGCCCACCTGGCCGGGGCTGGCGGTGTGCTGGCCAGTCTCGCGGCCTGGCCATTGGTGCCCAGTGCCATTCTGCTGGCCGCGGCCGGCGTGGTCTCCCAGGGCGTGTTCCGCCGCGGGGGCAACGATGCCTACGCGGCCATGATTCTGCTGGGGTGGTCGGTGATGCTGCTGGGGGCCTCGTTCAGCCACCATGCGCAGATGCTGGGCCAGGCATTGATCGACGGACAGCTGTACTTCACCGGCGGGGAGCATTTCTGGAGCGGGCTGGTGCTTGCTGCCGCCACGGCGGCCGTGATGCCCTGGCTGTCAGGGCGTCTGCTACGGGCGCAGTTGTTTCCGGGCCAGGATCAGGCCAATGGACAGTCGCCACGTATGCTGGGTATCGCGTTCAATCTGCTGGTGGCGGCAGGCGTCGGGCTGGGGGCGACCGCTGTTGGCGTCATCCCCGCATTTGCACTGATCTTCCTGCCCGCCTGGATCGCTTTCGCGCTGGCACCCGGCTGGCGCGTGGCGCTGGTACTGGCGCCTGCCCTGGCCCTGGTCGCCTATCTGGCGGCGTTTGTACTTGCGATGTTGCTGGATCTGCCGTTCGGCCCGGTGCTGGCGGCATGCCTGGTGGTGCTGGCGCCGCTCCGGCTGGCGGCACCGAGGCTGCGCTGATCAGCTGTCGTCGTCGATTGCGCGGCCTGCGGCCAGCCTTGCCCGGCGCTGGCGTACCATCATCGCCGTCATCATGAACAGCAGCGTGGCGGTCAGCAGGAACGCGGAAAGCTGCACTGTCTGCTGTGGGGAGAATTCCGCCGAGGAACCCAGCAGGAAACCGGCACCCAGGTAAACCATGGCCCAGGCCAGGCAACCGCTGAGGTTGAACAGCGAAAAGCGCCTGAACCGCATGCCCAGCATTCCGGCCACGGCGGGAACGGTGGGGCGCAGCGGTTTCGTGAAGCGGCCCAGGAAGACGCTCTTTCCCCCATGCCGCTGCACGAAACGCCGATTGCGATCCAGCAGCGCCGGGTAGCGGGTGAAGGGCCAGATACGTTCCATCCGGGAGGAGAATCGCGAGCCGATCCAGTAGTTGAGCGTGCTGCCGGCGGCCGCACCCAGGCTCGCGCCGAGCACGGCGGCCTGGGGCGAGATGGTGCCGGCGGCCATCAGTGCGCCGGCAGAAAACAGCACGGTGGCGGCCGGAATCAGGTAGCCCACGGCGATCAGGGCTTCCAGGAAAACGATGGTGAACAGCAGCACCGCCACGTAGTGGGGGTGGGCGGCCATCAGGTCTGCCAGGTGCTGCGGGTTCAACAGTTCCATGCGGTACTCCGGAGGCTACTTCTGGTAGCGCGCCTTCCATTCCTCGTAGGGCATCCCGTAAACGATCTCACGGGCCTGCTCGTAGTCCAGTTCCAGACCTTTTTCCTCCGCCGCGGCCTTGTACCATTTGGAGAGGCAGTTGCGGCAGAACCCCGCCAGGTTCATCAGGTCGATGTTCTGCACTTCCGTGTGTTCGCGCAGGTGGGACACCAGTTGCCTGAAAGCGGCCGCCTCCAGCTCTGTGCGGGTCTTTTCGTCCATCGGAGCACACCTCCTGCGGTTGGGTACTGTGGTTCGGAACGCCGCGGATTATACAAGCCTTTTCGGACCTGTTGCCATGTGTCAGGCTGCCTATTCGATCTGCCGGAGGCAGGTTGCATCGCCCCGGCAGCGCACCCGTCGAAGCGTGCGTTCGTATGCCTCGGCGAAGCGTCCGCCCTCGGCAACCGCGGCCAGCGCCGCCTGTTCCGCGTCGCGCCATCGCTGCTGATCCGCGCGGATCAGCGCCAGATTATTGTATAGAACCCCCTTGCGGGCCGTGTTCGCGGCGATTCCCTGTTCGGCGGCCTGTGCCGCTG
Source organism: Ectothiorhodospiraceae bacterium (assembly GCA_050485425.1). Classification (GTDB taxonomy): domain Bacteria; phylum Pseudomonadota; class Gammaproteobacteria; order Nitrococcales; family Aquisalimonadaceae; genus LSCE01. The sequence goes on from JBJHBJ010000082.1 coordinate 5,462, forward strand.
CTGCCAGATCGCCGTCGGCGTAATGGCGATTGACCAGTCCCAGATGGAAGCCCGTCTCTTCCGGCCATTGCGCGCGCCCGGCCCGGTATGCGTCGGCAGCCGCTTCGACACGTCCTGTCTGTTCCAGTTCCACGGCGCCACGCAGCCAGCCGGTGGCCGTGCTGGTGGCGGCGGGGCGGTCAGGCCGGGTGACGACCATCGCCCATCGGTCCGCCCGGTCCCAGGTCCGCCGGAACAGGTCCAGTGGAGTCAGAAGGCGTTTGTCGGCCCCGGAGCGCAGGATGAATGCCTGCTGATCCGGGTCGTAGCCCACCACGACCGCGTAGTGCCAGACCGGCCACCAGCGCAGGCCGAGGTTCTGGAACACCAGGACGGGATTGCCGGCATGCAGCTCGGTCAGCAGGGCGTCGAAGCTGGGCTCGATCACCGTGGGAACGCGGTCGTGCTGCCGCGTCTGCGCGACCAGTTCGGTCTGCAGCGTCCCCTCGCGGGCCGGGATGAACAACGCGGGCCGCAGTTCGTCGGGCGTGGCAGCCCGGCCGGTCCAGCTCAGCACTTCCGCCAGTGCGGCGGGGCCGCATTGGAGGTCGTCCTGGGGGAAGTAGGGGACATCGCGCAACTCGACGGCCTTCGGCGGACTGCTGAAGACCTGCTGCTGATCGACGGCAGTGAGGCTGGCGCAGCCGGTGCCGAGCACTGTCAGCAGCGCGAGGACACCAGCCGCCAGCGCCCGCCGGCCGGCGCTCCGGCTTAGCCCTGAACCTGGCAGTGTCGCGGACACTATTCGGCCGACGTGTCGGCGCCGGAAAGGAAGTAGTTGACGTCCTCGATGCTGGAGGCGTCGACGCCTCCGCCGACGGCGACCTGCAACTCAAGATAATTGAGCAGGTAGTTGTAGCGGGCTTCCGCCAGTTGTCGCTCGGTTTCAAACCGCTCACGTTGCACGTTCAGCACGTCCAGGGTGGTGCGAACCCCGACTTCCAGGCCGCGCTGAGTTGACTGTTCCGTGCTGAGGATGGAGCGCAGTGCCTGCTCCAGGGCGCGGATCTGCTGCAGGCTGGAGACCAGGTTGAGGTAGGCGGATTCGGCCTGCAGGCCTGCCTGGCGCTTGGCGTCCAGCGTGTCCTGGAAGGTGGCGTCACGGTTGGCCTGGGCCTCTCTCACCCGGGAGGTGACGGAGCCGCCGGCGAACAAGGGCATCTGTAGCCGCACTCCCACGGCGGCCTGTTCGCCTTCCTGGCTCTGGGAACTGAACTGGGTCTGGCTCTGGTAGTTGCGGCCGTAGTTGGCCACCAGGTCGACGCGCGGGGCATGGCCGGCGCGTTCCTGACGGATCTCCTCACGGGACAAGGCCAGTTGCTGCTCCTGGAAACGGACTTCCAGGTTGTAGCGTTCGGCTCGGTCGGCCCAGATTTCCGGATCCGAGGGGTTGGGCGCCTGGGCAACGAAGTCCTCGCGCAGACCCGCCAGATTGCCAGCCGGCTCACCGATCAGCCGGCGCAGGCTTTCCCGGGCGATCTGTAACTGGTTCTGGGCCCGCAGGCGCTGTGCCTGCACGAGGTCAAAGCGGGCTTGCGCATCGTTGACGTCGGTGATCGTCCCGGTTCCCACGTCCAGCGCCCGCCGGGCGCGGCGCAGCTCGGTTTCGATGGCGGTCAGTTCGGCGTCGATGGACGACACCGTGTCCTGGGCCAGCAGCACGTTGAAATAGCCCTCGGCCACGCGCAGCATCAGGCCCTGCTGGGCCTGGGCCAGCTGCAGCCCGGCCTGGTCCAGGGTGATATTGGCGGCGGAGCGCAGCGCGAAGCTCTCCATCCGGAACAGTGGTTGCGTCAGGTTGAGGCCGGCGCTCCACTGGTTGTAGTAGAGTTCCTGCTCGTCCGGTCCCGGCACGACCGCTCCCAGCCCGCCCTCGATGCGTTCCCAGTTCCTGCCCGCCTGGGCTTCCAGGTTGATCTCCGGCAGGAAAAGCGCGCGCGCCTGCGGGCGCAGTTCCTCGGCTGCCCGCCGCCGGTCCTGTGCCGCTCGCAGTTGCGGGTCGCGCTCCACGGCCAGACGGTAGATATCGGCGAGATCCCTGGGGTTCATCTGGGAAAGGGTGGTCTGACCGGCCGCGGGCCCCGCCAGGGCCAGAATCAGGCCGGAAACGGCCAATAACCGGAGCGGACCGGTCTTGCGCTTGAACATGTCGCAAATCCTTGATCGTAGAAGAACGCGTTCCATAGTCTCTGGAGCGGTAGGGCTGTAGCGGAACCGTGCCGGCCCGGGATCGCCGATTGTTCACTCCGTGTCGCCCACAGTTCCCGGCGCCTTGGAACCATAGGACGATCCGCGGTCAGTAGCAAGCTAACCGCTCGGTCAGTCCAAAGGTTTTTTCGTCGTCTTCGGCCCTGGCTGTTCGGCGGCGGTTTTCCGCCTGGCCTGGCATTCGGGACACACCCCGTTGATCTCGATCGTCTGCCAGTTCACCTGGAAACCCAGTTGCTGGCTCTTGTGCCTCAGTAACGTGTTGATATCAGGGTCGTTCAGTTCCGCCACCGCGTTGCAGTGCTGACAGATCAGGAACTGGCCGAGGTGGGGGTGGCTGGGGTCACCGCAGCCCACATAGGCATTCAGCGACTCGATTCGGTGTATCAGTCCCTCTGCCAGCAGAAAGTCCAGCGCGCGGTACACGGTGGGCGGCGCCGCGGAGCGGTGCTCCGCCTTCAGGCTGTCGAGCAGATCATAGGCCTTCACCGGTTCATGACGCCGCCAGATCAACTCCAGCACACGGCGTCGGATCTTGGTCAGGCGCACCCCCCGACGAAGGCAGTTATGCTCGGCCTGGGCGAGCGCCTCATCGACGCAGTGATCGTGGTCGTGATCCTGCTGGCGGAACGGTGTGACGACGGATTTGGTCATCTGCTGAACAGCCACTCCTTCGAGGTCGCGCCAACGCGCAACAATAGTGTGGAGCATACCAAAAACCGGGACAGAGGACCGCGATAGCCTCCGCGTTCGCCGGGCGGGAACACCACAGCGCTCACTTACCAACCGTTTCGAAAAGGTTAGTATACGGCTCTGGTATCCTGGCAAAGCAGGGCAACAACGAGAATTCACCAGGGAGCGGGGATATGCGTTCGGCGAGCGTGGCGGTTTTTTTGGGGCTGTGCCTGGCGGGGTACGGCAGTTGGGCAGGTGAGATGCCCATCATTCATGTCCAGGCACTGTTTCCTGGCCAGGTCGTTGCGACGGTCAACGGCGAGCGCACGGTGCTGCGGGAAGGCGAGAGCACGCCTGACGGGCTGCGGCTGGTCTCCGCCGACAGCGCGGGCGCCGTATTCGAGTTCCGCGGCCAGCGACTGGAAGCCGGGCTCAGCTCACGAGCCGGCGGCGGATATGCCGATCGGGCCAGGCGCGAGGTCAGGCTGCACCCCGATTCACGTGGCATGTATCGGGGAGAGGGAGCCATCAACGGTATTCCCGTGCAGTTTCTCGTCGACACCGGCGCCAATGTGATTGCGCTGAACAGTCAACTCGCGGATCGGCTCGGACTCAGCTATCGTGACGCCCCGCGCGTGCAGGTGGACACCGCCTCGGGGCAGGTGATCGGTTTCCGCTATACGCTGGAGCGCGTCTCGCTGGGCGGTATCGAGCTTCGCGGTCTGCAGGCGGTGATCGTGCAGGGTGGTTCGCCCAGCGTGCCGTTGCTCGGCATGTCCTTTCTCGGGCGGCTGGACATGCGCAGCCAGGATCGCTTGCTGATTCTTGAGGCCCGGCAATAATTAGTCTCGCCGGTCCGACTGGTCCTCGGGGCGTGAATGCGAGACGGGTTTTACTTGCGGGGCCAGTTTTGACAAGCTTAACAGCCTTTTACTATGCTGAGCGCATATTTTGAAACGTCGTTTCGCTCTGCGGAACGTGAGCCATCATAACCAAGGGATGGAGTTGGGTATGAAGATACTCGTGCCCGTTAAGCGGGTGGTGGACTACAACGTGAAGGTCCGCGTGAAGGCGGACGGTAGCGGTGTGGAAACCGCCAACGTCAAGATGTCCATGAACCCCTTCGACGAGATCGCGGTGGAAGAGGCCGTTCGTCTGAAGGAAGCCGGCAAGGCCGAGGAAGTGGTGATCGTGTCGCTGGGCGTTTCCCAGTGCCAGGAGACCATTCGCACGGCGCTGGCCATGGGTGGTGATCGCGGCATTCTGGTGGAGACCGATGCCGAACTGCAGCCGCTGGCGGTTGCCAAGGCGTTGAAGGCGATTGTCGAGAAGGAATCCCCGGAACTGGTGATTCTCGGCAAGCAGGCCATCGACGATGATTCCAACCAGACCGGCCAGATGCTGGCCGCGCTGCTGGGCTGGGCCCAGGGTACCTTCGCGTCGGAGGTGGCTCTGGAGGACGGCAAGATCAATCTCACCCGTGAGGTCGACGGCGGTCTGGAGACGATCAGCTTCAAGCTGCCGGCGGTGGTGACCGCCGACCTGCGCCTGAACGAGCCGCGCTACGCCAAGCTGCCGAATATCATGAAGGCGAAGAAGAAGCCGCTGGACACCATGACCCCCGATGATCTGGGGGTGGACGTGGCGCCGCGCCTGAAGACTCTGAAGGTGGCGGAGCCGCCCAAGCGCTCCGGCGGGGTGAAGGTGGCTGACGTGGCCGAGCTGGTCGACAAGCTCAAGAACGAAGCGAAGGTGATCTGACATGGCAGCACTGGTTATTGCTGAACACGATAACGAAACGCTGGCGACGTCCACGCTGGCGGCCGTGACGGCTGCCAAGGCCATGGACGACAGCGTCGATGTCCTGGTTGCCGGCGCGAACTGCGGCGGTGTCGCCGAGCAGGCGGCGAAGGTGGCCGGCGTCAACAAGGTGCGTGTGGCGGATGCCGGGCACCTGGCCCACCCGCTGGCGGAGAACCTGGCAGCGCTGGTGGTCGAACTGGCCGGTGACTACGGTCACATCGTTGCCGGCGCCAGCACCTTCGGCAAGAACTTCATGCCGCGGGTCGCCGCGCTGCTCGACGTGCAGCAGGTCTCCGATATCACCAGCGTGGAGTCCGCCGATACCTTCGTCCGGCCGATCTACGCCGGCAATGCGCTGGCCACGGTGCAGTCCTCCGACAGCACCAAGGTCGTGACAGTGCGCCCGACGGCGTTCGAGAAGGCGGACGCGGAGAGTGGCAGTGCTTCCGTCGAGTCCGTGGACGCGGGCAGCGATGCCGGGCTGAGCAGCTTCGTCAGCCAGGAACTGACCGAGTCCGAGCGGCCGGAACTCACCTCCGCCCGCGTGGTGGTCTCCGGCGGTCGCGGTGTCGGCAGCGGCGAGAACTTCAGCATCATCGAGGCGCTGGCCGACACCATGGGTGCCGCGGTCGGCGCCTCTCGTGCCGCGGTGGACGCCGGTTTCGCCCCCAACGACTACCAGGTCGGCCAGACCGGCAAGGTGGTGGCGCCGGATCTGTACGTGGCTGTGGGTATCTCCGGGGCCATCCAGCACCTGGCTGGCATGGAAGCGTCCAAGGTGATCGTCGCGATCAACAAGGACGAGGAAGCGCCGATTTTCGAAGTGGCCGATTACGGCCTGGTCGGCGACCTGTTCCAGGTGGTGCCGGAGCTGACCGAAAAGCTCAAGGGCTGAAGTCTCTGCTCTCCCTCAAAGCCCGCCGGTTTCTCAGGCGGGCTTTTTTTGTGCCCGCTGGTCCGGTTCGCCGGGCGAGAGGGTGTTCCGGACATGCTCCACGATACGTTCCTCCGCCCAGTAACGGGGCCTGACCGGGCTACCGCTGACGAATCCGACGTGGCCGCCGCCCTGCGCCAGCTCGAAGCGCACTGCCTCCGGGATCAGCGACGGGTGAGGGAGGCTGTGCGGCGGAATGAAAGGATCGTCGCTGGCAAGCAGGACCAGCGTCGGCGTCCGGATGCGGGGCAGGCTGTTCACCGGCGCGCAGCGCCGGTAGTAGTCCTCGGCCCCGGCGAAGCCGTGCATCGGGCCGGTAAGCTGATCATCGAAATCCCACAGGGAGCGGACGCGGTCCAGCAACCCGATATCCAGCGGCAAGGGACGGTTCCGGTGCTTGGTACGCACCAGTTTCTTCAGGTTGCGGACCAGGTCCCACTGGTACAGACGCGAAAAACCGCGGTCCAGATGCCGGGCGCATTCCGCCAGTTGCAGAGGCGCGGACACGGCCACCGCCGCCCGTATGGTGCTGTTCTCCGGATGCTCGCCCAGCCAGTTCAGGCTGATGATCCCTCCCATGGAAAAGCCGACCAGTGCCAGGGGTTTTCCGGGCCGCAGGCGCTCCACATGGGTGATGGTTTCGTCCAGGTCCCCGGTCTCGCCGGCATGAAAGAAGCGATCAAGCCGGTTGGGAACGCCTCCGGCACCGCGGAACTGCATGACCACCGCTTCCATTCCGTGCCGTCGCAGCGCAGCCATCAGGCCCAGCACGTAGGCGGAGCGGGCGGAACCGCCCAGCCCATGCAGAATGATGACCAGCGGGCCCGGGGCCGCCGGTCCCCAGGCGAGGCGCAGGCAATCGCCATCGGAGAGCTCCAGCACGTCCTCGTGCAGTGCGACCGCCGGCGGTCGCCGCATCAGTGCGGGCCAGAGTGTCTGCGCATGGCCGCTGCGGAGCCACCGCGGGGCAACAAAGCTGCTGTCATGAATCATCGGTTATCCTGTCTATTCCGGCATGGTCAACGCGAGGATGTCCACGATGCGGGACCTGTTTTCCACCCAGGCGAACGCCTACCGGCAGGCACGGCCCGGTTACCCGCCGGCGCTGTTCCGGGCGCTGGCCGCGCTGTGCCGTCGCCATCTCTGTGCCTGGGATTGTGGTGCGGGCAGCGGCCAGGCAACACGTGGTTTGCAGCAGCATTTTGCCACTGTCGTGGCCACCGACACGAGCCTGGCGCAACTCGGCTACCTGCCCAGGGCGCCGGGCGTTCACGCCGTTCAGGCGTCGGCAGAAGCCGCTCCGCTGCGTGCGGGTAGCGTGGATCTGGTGGCCGTTGCCCAGGCGCTGCACTGGTTTCGGCTGGATGCGTTCTATGCGGAGGTGGAGCGCGTGCTGCGCCCGGATGGGTTGCTGGCGGTCTGGAGCTACGGTCTCATGCGGGTGAGCGGGCCGGTGGATGCGGTCATCACCGAACTGCATGACCGGCGCCTGGGCCCCTGGTGGGCACCGGAGCGCCGGCACGTGGAGAACGGCTATTGCGAGCTGGATTTCCCGTTCCGTGAACACCGTTCCACCGGCATGCCGGATCGGCTCGAGCTGCGCTGGTCGCTACAGCAACTGTTCACCTATCTGGCGAGTTGGTCTGCTCTGCAGGACTGTCGTGCCGCAACCGGCAGGGATCCACTGGCGGAGCTGAAGCCGGCGCTCATGGAAGCCTGGGGTGACCCGGCGGCGGAAAGGCCGGTGAGCTGGCCCCTGGCGTTGCGGCTCGGCCGGCTTCGCTAGCCCGGGTACGGGCGACTAGGACTTTTCGGTTTCCCGGCCGATGTCGCAATGGTCGCCGCCGGCCAGCGGCAGGCGGACGATGAAGGTGGCGCCTGCGCCCATCGTACTGTCTACGTGCAGCGTGCCCCAGTGCAGGTCAACGATGCGCTTGCAGATTGCCAGCCCCAGTCCGCTGCCCTTGGGCTTGCCGGCCTGTTGGTCGCTGATCTGGTGGAATTTCTCGAAGATCCGCTGCTGTTCCTGTGGCGGTATGCCGGGGCCGGCGTCGCTGACCCGCAGCTCGATCATCGTGCCCTGCCGATCCAGCGACAGTCGCACAGGCCCCCGCTCGGGCTGGGTGAACTTCACGGCGTTGGACAGCA
>JBJHBJ010000083.1:0-13050 GCA_050485425.1 Ectothiorhodospiraceae bacterium
GGACGCGGGTGCATTTGCCACCCGGCCTTTCGGGCTTGCGCCCGACGGTAGCAACCGCTGCGCGGTTACGCCCCTACGGCGGGATGGATGCCGGGGCGTGCGGGGTCGTAGGGGGGTAATCGCCCCCGGCGATTGCCACCGATCCGGCTGGAGGCCGGAAAATCACGCCGATCATTCCAGTTTCATCCCGCGTGTCGTTGCCGGTTCGTTCAGCCCCCAGTCCCTTGTGTAATACCCCCGTCGCACCAGGCGTCGGAAACTCCCGTGTGGCCAGTGCCAAGGTGTTGAAACCAGACCATGCTTGACCGGGTTGTAGGCGATGTAATCCATATGGCGCCGGAAATCCTCGTGGTCCCGAATGCAGTGCTCCCAGTATCGCCTCTGCCAGATCGCATCCCGCACCCCGATGCACCGCAGTTCCCGGGTGGTGCGGGATTTGATCAATTGCAGGCGCAGTGGGTAATCGGCATCGCCATCCGGCAGTGTCCACAGAACGTGCAGGTGATCAGGAAGTACGACGATGGCATCGGTGGCGAAGGGGTATTGGCGGGCGATGTGGCGGTAGGCGCGGCGCAGGCAGTCCACAGCGGCGGACGACCGGAACAATGGCCGGCGTTGTGCGGTGACCAGGGTGAAGAAATAGGTGCCGCCGGGTATTCGAGTTCGGACGTAATTTGCCATCGGTGCCTCCCTGCATGCGATGGTTGGTTGATTGGGTATGTTCGGGCTTGCGCCCGACGGTAGCAACCGCTGCGCGGTTACTCCCCTACGGCGGGATGGATGCCGGGGCGTGCGGGGCCGTAGGGGGGTAATCGCCTCCGGCGATTGCCACCGGTCCGGCCGAAGGCCGGAAAACCCCGGCGGCCGCCTCAATCCTCCGGCTCGTACCCCAGGTTCGGCGCCAGCCACTTTTCCACTTCCCGCCGGCTCATGCCCTTGCGTTTCGCGTAGTCCTCCACCTGGTCCTGGTAGATCTTGCCCAGGCCGAAATAGCGCGATTCGGGGTGCGCGAAGTACAGGCCGCTGACCGCTGCCGTCGGCACCATGGCCTTGCTCTCCGTCAACACCAGGCCGATGCGGTTCTCCACGTCCAGCAGTTCCCAGATCACGTCCTTCTCGGTGTGGTCCGGGCAGGCCGGGTAGCCGGCGGCGGGGCGTATGCCCTGGTAGCGTTCCTTGATCAGGTCCTCGTTGCTCAGCGCCTCGTCCGGCTGGTAGCCCCAGAACTCCTTGCGCACCCGCTCGTGCAGGTGCTCGGCGAAGGCCTCCGCGAGCCGGTCGGCGAGGGCTTTCAGCAGAATGCTGCTGTAATCGTCGTGGTCGGCCTCGAAGTGCTCCAGGTGTTCGTCGATGCCGATTCCGGCGGTGACCGCGAAGGCGCCGATGTGGTCCGCCTTGCCGCTTTCCTTCGGCGCGATGAAATCGCCCAGACTCTGGTGCGGCCGGCCGGCGGGTTTTTCCGTCTGCTGGCGCAGGTGGTGCAGCCTGAGCAGCTCACCCTGCCGCTCCTCGTCGGTGTACAGCACAGTGTCGTCGCCGTCGCCGTTGGCCGGGAACAGGCCGTAGACCCCGCGGGCCTTCAGCCAGCGCTCGTCGACGATCTGTTGCAGCATCTCCTTCGCGTCCTCGAACAGCTTGCGGGCCTGCTCGCCCACCACGGCATCGTCCAGAATCTTCGGGTAGCTGCCGGCCAGCTCCCAGGATTTGAAGAACGGCGTCCAGTCGATGTAATCCAGCAGCGCGTCCAGCGGGTAGTCGTCCAGCACCTGCACGCCCAGCTGGTTCGGCGCTACCGGTTCGAAAGCGTCCCAGTCGATGGGCGTGCGGTTGGCGCGGGCATCGGCGATCTTCAGCCACTTCTGCTTCTTCTGCCGCGATGCGTGCTGCTGGCGTACCCGCTCGTATTCCTCGCGAATGCCGGCCACGTAGTCGTCGCGGCGGGTTTCGCTCACCAGGTTCGACGCCACGCCCACGGCACGGGAGGCGTCCTTCACGTAGATCACTTCGTTCGTGTACGCCGGCGCGATCTTCACCGCGGTGTGCACGCGCGAGGTGGTGGCGCCGCCGATCAGCAGCGGCTGCCGCATGCCACGGCGCTCCATCTCCTTGGCCACGTTCACCATTTCCTCCAGCGAGGGGGTGATCAGCCCGGACAGGCCGACGATGTCCACCTGTTCCCGCTCGGCGGTTTCCAGGATCTTCTCGGCCGGCACCATCACGCCGATGTCGGTGACCTTGAAGTTGTTGCACTGGAGCACCACGCCGACGATGTTCTTGCCGATGTCGTGCACGTCGCCCTTGACCGTCGCCATCAGGATGTGACCGGCGGGCCGGTTGTCGCCGCCCTGTTTCTCCGCTTCGATGTATGGCAGCAGGTAGGCCACCGCCTTTTTCATCACGCGGGCGGATTTCACCACCTGCGGCAGGAACATCTTGCCCTCGCCGAACAGGTCGCCGACCACGTTCATGCCGTCCATCAGCGGCCCTTCGATCACCTCGATGGGCCGGTCGAACTGCTGCCGCGCCTCTTCCACGTCGTCGTCGATGTAGTCGACGATGCCCTTGACCAGCGCGTGTTCCAGCCGTTTGGACACCGGCTGCTCGCGCCAGGCCAGGTCCTCCACCCGGGCCTTGCCGCCGCCGTCGCCCTTGACCGATTCGGCGAAGGCCAGCAGCCGCTCGGTGGCGTCCTCGCGGCGGTTCAGGATCACGTCCTCGACGTGCTCCAGCAGCTCCCTGGGAATGTCGTCGTAGACCTCGATCTGGCCGGCGTTGACGATGGCCATGTCCATGCCGGCCTTGATGGCGTGGTAGAGGAAGGCCGAGTGCATGGCCTCGCGCACCGCGTTGTTGCCGCGGAACGAGAACGAAAGGTTGCTGAGCCCGCCGGACACGCGCGCATAGGGCAGGTTCTGCTTGATCCATTTGGTGGCTTCGATGAAATCGATGCCGTAGTTGTCGTGCTCCGGGATGCCCGTGGCCACCGGGAACACGTTCGGGTCGAAGATGATGTCTTCCGGCGGGAAGCCGGCCTTGTCCACCAGCAGCCGGTAGGCGCGCTCGCAGATCTCGATGCGCCTGTCGTAGGTGTCCGCCTGGCCGTCCTCGTCGAAGGCCATGACCACGGCGGCAGCGCCGTAGCGCTTGATCTTCTCGGCCTGGGCCAGGAACGGTTCCTCGCCTTCCTTCAGCGAGATGGAGTTCACCACCGCCTTGCCTTGCACGCACTGCAGGCCGGCTTCCAGCACCTCCCACTTGGAGGAGTCGATCATCACCGGCACGCGGGCGATGTCCGGTTCCGCGGCGATCAGGTTGAGGAAGTCCACCATGCTCTGGCGGGCATCCAGCATGCCCTCGTCCATGTTGATGTCGATGATCTGGCCGCCGCCTTCCACCTGGTCCCGCGCCACTTCCAGTGCGGTGTCGAAATCGCCTTCCTTGATCAGTCGCTTGAAGCGGGCCGAGCCGGTGACGTTGGTGCGCTCGCCGACGTTGACGAACAGGCTGTCCTTGCCGATGTTGAACGGCTCCAGGCCGGACAGGCGCATGGCGCGTTCCCGCTCCGGCACCGGGCGCGGCGCGCAGTCCGCCACGGCCTCGCGGATGGCGGCAACGTGCTCCGGCGTGGTGCCGCAACAGCCGCCGACGATGTTGACGAAGCCGCTCTCGGCGAAATCCTTCACCAGTTTCGCCATGTATTCCGGCGACTGGTCGTACTCGCCGAACTCGTTCGGCAGGCCGGCGTTCGGGTAGATGGTGACGAAGGTGTCCGCCACGCGGCTGATTTCCTGCACGAACGGGCGCATCTGCTCGGCGCCCAACGCGCAGTTCAGGCCCACCGTGAACGGCTGGGCGTGCCGCACCGAGTTCCAGAACGCCTCGGTGGTCTGGCCGGACAGCGTGCGGCCGGAGGCGTCGGTGATGGTGCCGGAGATCATCACCGGCAGGCGCCGGCCCAGTTCCGCGAACAGTTCCTCCAGCGCGTAGATGGCCGCCTTGGCGTTCAGCGTGTCGAAGATGGTCTCGATCAGCAGAATGTCCGCGCCGCCGTCCACCAGCCCGCGGGCCGCTTCCAGGTAGGCCGCGCGCAGCTCCTCGAATGTCACATTGCGGAAGCCGGGGTTGTTCACGTCGGGGGAAATGGACCCCGTACGGTTGGTCGGACCCAGCGCGCCGGCCACGAAACGCGGCCGGTCCGGGTTCTCCGCCATGGCCGCCAGGCAGGCTTCCTTCGCCAGCCGCGCGGCTTCCACGTTCAGCTCGTAGGCCAGGTGCTCCATCTGGTAGTCGGCCTGGGCGATGGTGGTGGAGCTGAAGGTGTTGGTTTCCAGAATGTCCGCGCCGGCCGCCAGGTTGCGGTCGTGGATCTCGCGGATGATCTCCGGTCGGGTCAATACCAGCAGGTCGTTGTTGCCTTTGAGATCGCAGGGGTGATCGGCAAAGCGCTCACCGCGGAAGTCCGCCTCGGTGAGCGGATACTGCTGGATCATGGTCCCCATGCCGGAGTCCAGGATCATGATGCGGCGGGAGAGGGCCTCACGCAGTCTGCTTAAGGTATCGGTCATTGCGTCTCAACGGATGGCGGCGGAAATGGACCGCGCATTATAACGCGTTGGGGCGGGAAGTCCTTGGGGTGTTGTCGATGGCTGCGATTGACGGGGTGATGTCACGACGGGAATGAAGGAAGCCGGGGCCTTGATACGGCCCCGGCTTCCTTCCGTAGATAATCAATCACCTCAGAAGAGGCATTCGAAATCCCAGTCCTCGCCGTCGATGTCCTCGTCGATGGCTTCCAGCTCCTGCCAGCTGTAGAAGGTACCGTTGACGTAGACGCCAGAGTCCGTGTACTGGACGTTGAACTCCTCGCCGCTCACGACGACTTTCATTTCACCGCTGTAGGGATAGTCATGCTGCGGGAAATGAACGCTGGAGATCGTTTCCACCGCCCAGGAGCCGCCCTGGGCACCGTCGAAGGAGTAGCTGCCGCTCATCTCCATTTCGGCGTCACCCGGGTTCATGCTGCTTGGCTGCGTGGTGACATGGAGATCTTCGAAATCGAACGTCCCGCTGAAGCTGTTCCCGTCGCAACTCATGCTCATCTCGACGGACTGGTTCGCCTCGAGTATGTAATCGTTCCAGGCCGTGTAATGCTCGGTCGCCTGGCCGTCCATTTTGAAGGAGATGGCAAAGGAGAACCCGTTCCCGGCCGAATCGACATCGACGGCATAGTTGTCCAGGCTGGCCGTCAACAGGTGGGTGTGGGTGGGGCTGCTCTCCGTTTTCGTCTCGACACTGCCGTCGACCCTGTACGACATGGAGTAACCGCCGCCCTGCTCGCCGCCCTGGCAGTCGTTGAACACGGCGTGGAAGTGATTTGCCGTGTCGGCCAGGATGTTGTAGCTGCCGGTATCACAGAGATCGTCGCCCCAGGACTGCGTGCCTGCCTGGATGTCCATGCGCATTGCAGCAGCACCGGCACCGGGGTCGCGGGGGTCTTCGTAGTTGCTCTCGTTGCCGGTCATGCCCAGCGCCATGTCGCCCATCTCGCCCAGGCCGGTGACCAGTTCGTCGAGTTCGAGCGCCATCATGGCGACGCTGGCTTCTTTCTGTTCCGGGGTTAGCGAGTCGAAGTCACCGCCGCCGCCACCACCGGAGCCGCCACCTCCTCCACCGGAACCTGAACTGAGGCAGCCCGCCAGCAACAGAGCCGATGCCGCAACAACGGTGGTAGCACCGATTCTCCAGGCGCGTGAGGTTCTGTTCATGATGTTTTTCCTCTGCATGTGTCCCGTTCATGGCGGGCCGGAAGGCCGGCCGCCCGTGTCGTCTGCCCTCGTGACGACGTTATACGCGGCTGCAGGGAAGCTCATTAGCCCATACGGGGTAACCGCCGGGTTACCCCGTATGGGCGCGGGCAAGACATGCCCGCCGTCCGGACGCCACGGCCCGGAGGATCCATCCGGAAACGGCGACTGTGGTGTCCGGTCCGGAGCGCCCAACTCCTGATCCATGGCGCAGGCCGATGGGTTAACCCGTTCAGGGTATGGCCCCTCTTTCGTGCACGCATATAGCTTGGGCAGCGCTGATCCGTTTCCCGGGGCTGAGCCGTCGCAAGACAGCTCAGCGACGCCCCGCCGCATGCACACGTTCCGGCCAGGCCGGTCCGCGACCAGAAAGCGAGAGCACCATGAAGAACCCACCTCACCAGATACTTGCGCTGCTATTCGCCGGCGCCATGCTCACCGGCTGCCTGGGTGGCGGTGGCTCCGGCTCCGGCGGGGGCGGCAGCGGCAATGGCGGGGATGGCAACGGCGGTGGCGGGCCCGGCGGTCCGGGCGACGGAGGCACGCCCGGTGATGTCATTGCGCCCGAGGATACGCTCCAGTTCGGGCGTGCACTGATGCTGGATTACACGCCGCTGTACGGCACCGGCGAAACGGACTGGGCGACCATCGAGGCCGCGTATGCCGGCGCCCCGGACCAGCAGCCCCAGCGCATGGCCGTGGATGTCAGCATGCTTGGCGTCGCACTGGCCAGCGCACTCCATGCCACGGATCGGATATTCGACCTGTTCGTCGGCTGGGACGATGACGTCTACGACGACACGTTTCACCAGGTGCTCGGCCTCCAGGAATGTGTGTCCGGCGGGACCGTGGACGACAGCGCCGATCACAACAGCCTGACGTTCAATAATGTCTGTTTCATCGTCACCGAACTGGATGATCGGGAGATCGTCCTCAACGGTGTGGTCACCTGGCAGGAAAACCCCGGCGCGCTCTGGCCCGCCCCCGCTGGTGAGCCGACGCGCCTGCTGGAGTTCCAGGGCTTCGAGGTGGACTGGAACGGCCAGCGCTTCGTGATGAACGGCGCCCTCGCCGATGAGCCTTCAATGGCGAGCGATCCCAACGACCCGGACGCCAGGCCCGGCGGCCTGTTGCACATGGCCTGGGACGCAACCCACGTGGGCGGGAACCGGACGTATCGCTTCGCGCGGCGGTTCAACAGCAGCCTGGTCTCGTCCGGTGCAGCGGACACCCTGGCCTACCATCCGGAACTCGGCGCCGTCGCCACATTGCTCTCGGAGAGCTGGTATGCCGGAGACACCTGCAGCGGAGGCGGGATCGAGGATGTGGCCGTCCGCTTGTCCACCGGCACCCTGGACGACGATCTGGCTGTCGGGCTTCCCGGGTGTGACGCCTACTTCTTCGTCCCCGAATTCGCCTCGGCCAATCTCGATTCCAGCGGTATCCAGATACGGCCGGAGCTGTACCGGTTGCTCGCCTCCCTCGGCATGGCGGATGACAGCCACACCGGGCGAACAATCGGCTCCGACCAGAGCCAGCACTACGAACTCGCCGCTCAGCCGGGTCCGACCTACCTGGATCCGGTAGAAGTGGATATCGGCAGGATCGGCGCCATTTCGGACAGCAGTGGGGTAGATACCGCGTATCAGGTCACCCTGAGCTTCGACGTTGAGGATTTCCTCAGTCTAGGCCTGGCGCTTGGTGACGAAGTTGCCGGCGTTTTGCGCTTCCATGTGGCGAACCGGGGTGAGGACGGTGGCCACAGCGCGGCATACTTCGGCGGCGTAAGCAGAAGTAGCGCGTGGAGCGGGACACCCACCACCGGCAGCATCTGGGTCGACCACAACGGAACCGACCCGATCGCCGTGACCGGGCATTCCGATCACCCATGGCATGCTGCCATCGTGACGACCACAATCCGGGGGATCCTGCTCGTTCCACCTGCCTCTTCCCGGCTGCAGATGGTCGTCTCCACCTCGGCCGACGCCGACTGGCTGATACAGGACGGCGAATTTGTTTCCGGGATCTGCCTGCGGGAAAGCGAGGACTGCCCCGAAGAGCTGTTGCCGACGCTGATGGTCATCACGCAGGACTGACACGCCGGGCGCCACCGCCTGCCGTCAGACTTGAACCGTTGAATTTGATATGTTGGGGATCAGCGACACGGGGGCGTGCCCCCGTGATCTTCAACAAGCACGGAATCACAAGCATGCGTCACATACTCGTCCTGGAAGACCACCCGGACACCCGGCGCTGGCTGTGCATCATCGCGGAGCAGGCGATCGGATCGGTCACCATCACGGAGGCGGCGACACTTGAGCAGGCCCGCCATGCGCTCACGCAACGGCACTTCAATCTGGCGCTGGTGGACATCAGCCTGCCGGACGGCAGCGGCATCAGTCTGATACAGGAAATGCGGCAGTCGACGCCGGAGACTTTCATCGTGGTAGTCAGCATCTTCGACGACGACGAGCATCTGTTCCAGGCCTTGCATGCGGGGGCGGGCGGGTATCTGTTGAAGGACCAGGCGGACAGCAAACTGGTCGAGCAGTTGAAGGGGATCGCCAACGGTTCGCCGCCGCTTTCGCCGGGCATCGCGCGGCGCATCCTGCGGCATTTCCAGGATAACCCACCGGACCCGGGTCCGGCCGACAATACCACCGCATCCCATCTGCTGAGCGAGCGCGAAATCGAGGTGCTGGGACTGCTGGCCAAAGGCATGAACCGTACCGACATCGGCCGCCTGCTGGGTATCAGCGTCAATACCGCTGCGGTCCACGTGAAATCCATCTACCGGAAGCTGAACGTTTCCGGGCGGGCGGAAGCCACCCTGGAGGCCATCAGCCTGGGTATCGTCCAACCCAACAGGGACCTGGGGGGCAATGACTGACTCCCGGCTGACCGGCCCGGCGGTTTCGGCCGGTGCTCTGCCGCCATTGCCGATCATGCTGATGGTATTCCTGCTCGCGCTGGCGGCCATTGCCATGGCGACTGTCGCGGCCACCCAGCCCCGGTGGCTGGGCGCGGAGTTCCGGGCCGGCGATCAGGGATGGCTCGAGGTCATCCGTGTACGGCCCGACTCACCGGCGTATGGACGGCTTGCCTCGGGAACACGCCTCAGGGCGGTCGTGGACGCGGACGGCGGCTGGGTCTCCCTGGTGGGCTATGACCCGCATCTGGATCCGCACAACCTCTCCTCGTTCGCCGCCTATCGGGAGCATCTGGCGCGAGGCGGCAAGATTGCCGGGGCTCTGGGGCAGGAACGCCTGTCGCTGGTCACGGAAGACGGAGAGCACATCGTCCTACAACCCGCCGATGATCGCCCGCTACGCTCGTTGCCGGCAGGCTTCTGGTTGCTGAACCTGTTCGGTCTGGGGCCGCTGTTGATCGGGCTCGCCGTATGGGTGTTCAGGCCGCATCAGGCACCGGCCCGGCTGCTGGCCATGTCGGGAGGGGGCTTCTTCCTTGCCACGTGCGCGCACAGCATCTACATCTCCCGCGAGCTGGCCCTGCCGTCACTCCCTTTCGACCTGCTGCTGCGGGCCAACCATGTCGGCCTCGCCCTGCTGCTTGGTGCCCTGCTGGCGTTGCTGGCCTATTATCCGCGTCGCCTGACACGTTATCCGGCTGGCGGCATCGTGCTGGCACTGATGGTGGCGTACCAGCTCAACGAGAATCTGCAATGGATGTCCTGGCCCGGTCACGACTTCTATTTCCCGCTGCTGCTGCTCTACGGCCTGGGCATGCTCGTGGCATACCGGCAATGGCAGCTTGCGCAGCAGGAGCCACTGGATCGCGCGGCGCTGAAGTGGGTCTTCCTGTCCGTTTTTCTTTCCATGGGTTTCAGTCTGGCGCTGTACTTCGCGCCCATGGCGGTGGGAGAGGCACCGCTGCTCTCGGCGCCGGTCATGGTCGGCGTGGCCAGTACGGTCTATGTCGGCTTCGCGCTGGGCGTGCTTCGTTATCGTCTGTTCGATCTGGAGCGCTGGTGGTTCACTGCCTGGATGTGGTTCTTCGGTGGGGTGGCGGTTCTGCTGGTGGACGCGGCCCTGGTGCTGGCCCTGGGCCTGCAGCCCATTCAGGCGCTGGGTATTGCCGTTATCGCCGTGGGCTGGATCTATTTCCCTGTCCGCCAGTGGTTGTGGCGGCAGATCGCGCGCCAGCCCCAGGCGGCCACCGAGGGGCATCTGGCCCGGCTGACCAGCGCCATGCTGGGTGCCGGCTCGCCGGAGGCCAGCACGCAGCGATGGAAGGCCTTCCTGACCGAGCTGTACCGCCCGTTGAATATTGTCCGCCACGGCGCGGCATCGCCCGCCACGCTGGGACATAACGGCGGCTCGCTGTACGTGCCGGTTCCGGAACAGGAAGGGCATCTGGAGCTGATGTACGCCCGCAACGGTCAAGGGTTGTTCACCCCGCAGGACGCGGAGATGGCCAAGGCGCTGCTGGACGTGGCCCGGCAGATCTGCCAGACCCGGAACGCCGAGGCCGCCGGGGCCAGGACGGAACGCCGCCGGATCATGCGCGACCTGCACGACGACGTCGGCGGCCACTTGTTGACGCTGTTGCACGGAACCGGCGACGCGCGTACACGGGATCAGGCCCGCAATGCGCTGCAGGCGCTGCGGGAGAGTATCCATGCGCTGGACGAGGGCCGCTTCCATCACCTGGAAGACGCGCTGGAGGACTGGCAGGCCGAACTGCAGGAGCGTTGCGCCAGCGCAGGCACCGAGTTGCAATGGGAGTACAGCATCGGCGAGCCGGCCGCTGCCCTGAGCGCGCGTCAATACATCAATATCAAGCGCATTCTCTCGGAAGCAGCCAGCAACGCGCTCCGCCATGCTAGGCCGTCGAGGCTGGAAGTCCGGATCAGTGCCCGCAAAGGTGTTCTGGCGCTGGCCGTGCGCAACGATCTCCCGGACGACACCTCGACCCCTTCATCCAGCCCGCTGGCCGGCCGCGGCCTGCACAACATGCGCACCCGGGCGGAGGAACTGGGTGGCTCCCTCCGGATTTCCCCCCCGGCTGCGGCCGGTGGAACATTCGGTGTCGAGCTTTCCGTTCCCCTGGGACCTCTCCACCGCTTCCTCGATGCGCCACCGGATGCCTCAGCGCTTCCCGACTGACTTTCCGGGAGGTAAAGCTTCCGTCTTCCCTGCCGATAGGCTGCTGAACAGTCTGATGATTTGCCGCGCAGCGTGATGTCGTTCGCAGACGTCTCCGGCGGCCGCGCATATCGTGGCTTTCATCCAAATGATTACAAGGTCAGATAGCGAATGACCAGAAAAGGGCCGGCAGTGCCCTGGCGAGGAGAAGAACGCATGCCCGGATTTCGATGGTTGTTGCAGGGTGGGTTGATGGGCCGCATCGGCATCATGAAGAAGGCCTTGATCACACCGGCCTTTCTGATCCTGATGCTGGCCGCGGTCGGCGGCATGGCGCTGATGGGGCAGTTGAACGTCAACCGGGACATGGCGCGCACCTCCCTGGAACTGGTGCCCGCATCGCAGAAGGGTAGTGATCTGACCGTCGCCGTGTACCGCGAGCGTCTGGCCACCGAACGTTTCTCCGATCTGCAGACCCAGGAGCAGGTGTTCGACTGGGAGGAGCGCAACGCCGAGACGCGCGGGCAAATCGCCTCCGCCGGCGGACAGTTCCGCGATGCCGAACGGGCCGCCATGGTGGAGGAGCTGGACGCGCTGCACCAGCGCTTCACCACCGTGATGCAGGACGACGTCATCGCCAACATCCTCGCCGCGCGGCAGACGCTGGATCAGCGCGTCATGACATTGAGCGGCGATGCGGTCTCGCTGATGGAAGTGCTCAACTACTACGTCGCCGGCAGCAATCGCTCGCTGGCGGAATCCCTGGTGACCGAGATCACCAGCGGCATGCTCTCTGCCCAGATCGCATTGCTGCGCTACGTGGATACCGGCGACGAGGATGAGCTGATGATGGCGCAGATCGCCCATGGTCGGCTGCTGGAGGATCTGGAGCTGCTCGCGGAGCAGGAACTCAACAACACCGAGCAGGACACCGTCGGCCGCATCATCGAGCTATGGACGCAGCTAGGGCCCGCGGTGGCTGAACTGGAACGCCTGATCGTCGCCGGCGAGCGGGCGCTGGCCGACGAGATGCGCGTGATTGGGCCGCAAGTCTCGGAACTGGCATACAGCATTCAGGGCTCGGCGGCCGCCGAGCTCAACACCATGACCCAGGACATCACTGCGCTGGGTGAGCGCAACGTCGTGCTGCTGTCCATCATGCTGCTGGCAAGCGCCCTGATCGGTGGAATGGTGGCCTGGTTCCTGACCCGCGGCTACGTGCGCCCGCTGGTGAAGCTGAACGATTTCGTCGATGACATGGTGAGCGAGATCGACTCCGGCAACGGTGATCTCACCCGCCGCTTCGACGTCTCCTCCCGCGACGAGGTCGGCGAGCTGGGCGGCAACATGAACCGCTTTATCGAGACGCTGCAGCGGGTGCTTTCCACCATTCACGATGAAACGGCGCAGCTTGCCAGTGCAGCGGAGGAATTGTCCGCCATCACCTCGCAGACACAGGAAGGGGTGAATCGCCAGAAGGGCGAGACCGATCAGGTCGCCACGGCCATGAACCAGATGACGGCCACGGTGCAGGAGATCGCCCGCAACGCGACGGATGCCTCCACGGCGGCGAACGAAGCCAATGAATCGGCCAGTGACGGCCGGCAGGTTGTCTCCACCACCATCGACGCGATCAACGCGCTGGTGGAAGCGGTGCAGGACGGCCAGAAGACGGTGAACCAGTTGGACAAGGACTCCGAGGCGATTACCGAGGTGATCGACGTGATCACGGGGATTGCCGAGCAGACCAACCTGCTGGCGCTGAACGCGGCCATCGAGGCGGCGCGTGCGGGTCAGGAAGGGCGTGGTTTTGCGGTGGTTGCCAGCGAAGTGCGGGAGCTTGCGGCGAAGACGCAGGAGTCCACCGGCAAGATCCGGGCGTTGATCGAGAACCTGCAGAAGGGCTCGCGCAGCGCGGTATCGGTGATGGGCCAGAGCGCCGAGCGGGGCAACCAGACGGTGAGCAGCGCGGCGGAAGCGGGAGCGGCGCTGGAGCGCATCGAGGAGCAGGTGCGGGTGATCAACGACATGAACGCGCAGATCGCCAGCGCCGCCGAGGAGCAGACGGCGGTGAGCGGTGACATCTCGCAGAGCGTGGAGCGCATCCGCGGGGTGTCGGACGAATCGGCGCAGGGCGCGGA
>JBJHBJ010000084.1:0-12122 GCA_050485425.1 Ectothiorhodospiraceae bacterium
CCGCTGGTCGCCGACATCATGCCCGGGCCGATCCAGGCCTTCCCCTCCTCGCTGCCGGAGGCCGCCGCCTACCACACCATGAGCCAGGAGAGCATCATGGGGGTGCCGCTGCGCGCCTTCGCGAGCCTGGTGATCGGCTTCCTGCTGTTCGGCGTGGCGCTGCAGAAGACCGGCGGGGGGAAGTTCTTCATCAACCTGGCGTTCGCGCTGCTCGGGCACGTGCGCGGCGGGCCGGCGAAGGTGTCGATCTTCTCCAGCGGGCTGATGGGCTCGATGAGCGGCAGCGTGATCACCAATGTGCTCACCACCGGGGTGCTCTCCATTCCGGCCATGCGCCGGGTGGGCTTCAGCCGCGCCTATGCCGGCGGGGTGGAGGCGTGCGCGTCCACAGGCGGTGTGCTGATGCCGCCGGTGATGGGGGCGACGGCCTTCATCATGGCGATGTTCCTGGACGTGCCGTACACGCACATCGCGCTGGCCGCGGCGGTGCCCTCGATTCTCTACTTCCTGGGGCTGTTCATCCAGATCGACTCCTACGCCGCGCGCTACAAGCTCAAGGGCCTGCCGCTGGCGGAGCTGCCGTCGCTGAAGCAGACCATCAAGGAGGGCTGGTACTTCATCTTCGTGTTCGTGCTGCTGATCTACATGCTCATCTACATGCAGCGCGAGGCGGTGGCGCCGTTCTACGCCACCGCGCTGCTGCTGGTGATCAACCAGGTGCTGCCCTACCAGCGCTGGGGGCTGGCCGAGGTGGGGGATTTCTTCACCAGCGCGGCGAAGCTCTTCGCCGAGCTGATCGCCATTCTCGCCGGCGTCGGGCTGCTGGTCGGGGCGCTGTCGATGACCGGGCTCTCCGGGACCATCGCCAATGACCTGATCTGGCTGGCCGGGGGCAACACGCTGGTGCTGCTGCTCATGGGCGCGATGACCAGCTTCATCCTCGGCATCGGCATGACCGTGACCGCCGCCTACATCTTCCTCGCCGTGGCGCTGGCCCCGGCGCTGGTGCAGGGCGCGGGGCTCAACCCCATGGCCGTGCACATGTTCATCCTCTACTGGGGGATGCTGAGCTTCATCACCCCGCCGGTGGCGCTCGGGGCCTTTGCCGCGGCCACCGTGGCCGGCGCCCGGCCGATGACCACGGGGCTGCAGGCCATGCGGCTGGGCAGCATCATCTACTTCATCCCGTTCCTGTTCGTGTTGAACCCGGCGCTCATCCTCCAGGGCCCCTGGCAGGAGAGCGCCGTGGTGTTTGCCCAGGCGGTGTTCGGCGTGTGGCTGATCGCCTCGGCGCTGCAGGGCTACCTGCTGGTGGTCGGCGATCTGTGCCGCAGCAGCGTCATGCAGTGGCCGATCCGCGCGATGCTCATCATCGCCGGCATGACCGTCGCCGTGCCCGGTGGCGGCCCCGTGCCGCTGAGCAACGCCGAGCTCTCCGTGCTCGGGTTGTTCATGGGCATCCCCGCCGTCGCCATGGCCTGGTGGATCAACAGAAATCAGCCGCCGGAACCGGTTTCGAATAGCTGAAGGGATCGGTCCGGGCCCTGGGCCCGGCCGTTGGACGTGGACGGAAACGCTTGTCCACGAGCGGGTTCCGCAGTAGGGTCAAGACAGAAAGACGACACCACTGCGGGTTTTTGAAGTCGTCACCAAGAAACTGGCTTCTTCATCGGGGCCAGAGTGAGGAGAGAACCATGAAGTCACCCATCCGATCACTGGCTTTCACCGCCGGTGTCTCCGCCCTGCTGTTTGCCGGCTCGCTGGCGGCCGAGGCGCAACTGCCTCGCACGTTGTCGATGACCGCATACGGCACAGGTTCCGGTGGTTACACCCAGATGGCCGCCATCGGCAACGTGCTGCAAAACAAGGGGACTTCGGTCCGCATCCTGCCGGGCGACAATGACGTCAGCCGCATGACGCCACTGAAGAACCGTCGCGTGGACTACTGCGCCTGCGGTATTGCCAGCTACTACGGTTCCGAAGGCGTGATGATGTTCGCCGGGCCGGACTGGGGTCCGCAGCCGATCCGGGTCATTACCACCTCCATCGCCACCTTTGGCCTGGGCGTGGCCGTGGCCGGCGACATCGGCGTCGAAACCCCTGCCGACCTGCGCGGCAAGCGCGTTGCCTACATTCGCGGCGACGATGCGCTGAACGTGGGTGTGGAAGCCTACCTGGCTTTCGGCGGGCTGACCTGGGACGACGTGGAACGGGTGACCTTCCCGGGCTACGGCCGCTCCTTCGACGGCATCATCGCCAACCAGGCCGACGCCGCCTTCACCATGACGGTCACCCCGCCCGCCCAGCAACTGGCCGCCAGCCCGCGCGGCATCGTCTGGCCGGTGCTGGATCCGAACGACACCGAGGGCTGGTCGCGGCTGCAGGCAGTGGCCCCGTACTTCCAGCCGCATCGCGTGACCGCGGCCGCAGGGCCGACCAACGCGGATAACCCGTGGGAAGGCTCCAGCTACCCGTACCCGATCCTTGTCGCCAATGCGGAACTGGAAAACGACAAGGTGAAACCGCTGATCCGCTTCTTCATCGAAGACTACGATGACTACAAGGACGCGGCTCCCGGCACGGCAGGCTACAGCCTGGACAACCAGAACATGAAATGGGTGATCCCGTTCCATGACGCGGTTGTGGAATACTACAAGGAAATCGGCGTCTGGACCGACGAGATGCAGGAGCACCAGGACGAGCTGGTTCGTCGCCAGGAACTCCTGCAGGAAACCTGGGCCCAGTACACAGGCTCCAACCCGCCTTCCGATGAAGAAGCCTTCATCGCCGGCTGGATGGAAGCCCGCACCGCGGCTCTGGAAGGTGCAGGCATGAACCCGGTTTTCCGCTAGCAGCGCGGAACCGGCGGCCCGGCGCTCCATGGCGCCGGGCCGTCCTGTTTATTCAAGAGGGAACATGGCATTTTGACCAGGCAGTTTCCGGAACTGCAGCAGCACCCATCCCGGCAGCACGTGGTCAACGAGCTGCACGCGCGCCCCTTCGAGAGCCTGAAAGGTCCGCTAAGGGCCACGCACTGGGCCATGCAGGGCGGTGATCCCGAGCGCGAGCGCGAGCATGTCGCCAACCTTTGCCGCCAGTGCGGGGAACCGGAACCCGCCTCCGACGCCAATTACCACAGTGTCCCCCTTGGCAGCTTCCACCTGCGCTGGGAGCGCCATACCGAGTTCGCCACGTATACCGTTTATGCGTCCGGTGCCGCCGAACATCGTAATGCGCCGTTCGCCGATCCGGCCGCCGCAGCCGTTCCGGAACGGTGGATTGCCGGCCTGCCCGGACAACTGGTCGCCTGCGTCCATCTCACGTTCGACGCGCGGAACGAAGCGCCACGGGAACTGGAACAGATACTGGCCATATTCGGCACCGACAACGTCGCCGGCAGCACCGTCGCCGATGGCGCGGCCCGCGTCTACACCGATTTCAAGCCCCACGCGGACGGCTACAGCCGGGTGCTAATCCAGGACCTGGGCCTGGCCCCCCGCCGCGCCGGCCGGCTGATCCAGCGCCTGCTGGAGATCGAGACCTACCGTCTGATGGCCTTGCTGGCCCTGCCGCTGGCGCGGGAAGCAACCAGGAATCTGACCCTGCTTGACCAGTCCCTGGAGACCATCACCGAGCGCATCACGCACAGCAACGAGCTGGATGACGAGCAGGCGCTGCTGGCGGAAATCTCCTCGCTTGCCGCCCGGCTTGAGCGGGTCACGGCGACCAACAGCTTCCGCCTGAGTGCCGCTCGCGCCTACCACCAACTGGTGAGCCGGCGGATCGACAACCTGCGTGAGGAGCGCCTGCCCGAATTGCAGACGCTGGGCGAGTTCCTGGAGCGCCGCTTCCAGCCAGCCATGCGTACCTGCGAATCGGTGGAGGAGCGCCAGGAAGCGCTCTCACGTCGCGTTTCCAGGGCGGCCAACCTGCTGCGCACCCGGGTCGATATCGCCCTGGAAGGACAGAACCGCGATCTGCTTGCGTCGATGAACCGGCGTACCGACCTGCAACTGCGGCTGCAGCAGACCGTGGAGGGACTGTCCGTGATCGTGATCAGCTACTACAGTGCAGGCCTCCTGGCTTACATGACGCGTGGCCTCAACGAGGCGGGCATTCCGGTCAACGTCAACCTCACGGTCGGCGCGGCGGTGCCGTTCATCGTGCTCGGCGTCTGGCTGGGCATGCGCAGGATGCGCCGGCGGCTGCTGGGCAGGGAGCACGAGCACTGACCACGCCGCACGCGGTCAGCGCGCAATGATCTTGTAGATGGGCTGTAGCGGGTCGATGCGATGCAGGAAGACCTGGATCACCGTCATCAGCGGCACCGCCAGCAACACGCCGATCGGCCCCCACAGCCACCCCCAGAAGAAGATGGCCAGGAAGATCACGATGGGGTTGATGGCCATGCGGAAGCCATGCAGGTACGGTTCGAGGAAGAAACCCACCACCGCCGACAGCGCCAGATACCCCAGGGGCGCTGCCAGTATCATAATCAACTCCTCGTGCGAGACGGCCGAGACCACCGCCAGCACGGCCACCGTGAGAATGACCCCCAGATACGGGATGAAGCGCAGCAGCGCCGCCAGCACCCCCCAAACAACCGCCGAGGGCAACCCCAGCGCCCAGACCATGATGCCCGTGGCGACACCGACCAGGGCATTGCTGACGGTAATGAAGGCCAGGTAACGGGCTATCTGCCCCTGGGCGTCACGGATGACCCGCAACGCGGTCAGCCGTCGCTGTCGTCCCGGCAACTGGCGCACGAAATGGTGGATCAACTGATCGCCGTTCACCAGCAGGAAGAAGCTCAGCGCAAGCGCCAGAGCCACTGCCGCCAGCGAGTTCCGCAACGCCACGGCCAACTGCCCCCGCCAGGATTCCGAATGCACCACGACGGTCTGGGTCTGTTCCTCCTCGGTTGCCTCGGCCAGTTGCTCCTCCACCTCCCGGGCGGAGCGGGTCATGGAGTCGTAGAGCGCGCGCAGTTCGCTGTCCTGGACCAGCAGTCGGGAAACGCCCTCCGGCGCCAGCTCCAGCCATTCCACGGCCGGTCGCAACGTGACCGCCAGCAGGCCCGTCACCAGGAGCACCAGCGCCAGCAACAGGCCCAGGGCGCTGATGCCGGGATGCAGCCCATGCCGCGCCAGCTTACGGACGATGGGCGCCAGTAGCAGGCTGGTCAGCACCGCCAGCGTGATCGGCAGGACGATCTCGCCGGCCAGATAAAGCGTATACAGCACGCCCAGGGCAAACAGGCCGTGAATCGAGACCCTCAAGGGGTCGCCCGGATTCGGGAAGCGCTTCTGCCGGGCTGGCTGGGGGGCGTTATCCGTCATCGCCTGGGCAATTCCGCACTGGGAAACCTTGGTTGATCGAGCGTGTCACTACGAGGAGAAACCGTAACGCAAGCGCTGAAGCATGCGTCTACATCGCATCACCAAAAGCAGACTACCATGAAGAGACAGGGCGTGTTCTCCTGCACGCGCCTGTCCTCTTTGCACCGATGGAGTTTCTATGCCCCCCATCCCCCGCCTCCTCCGTCCTCCATTCACGGCCGTCCTGACCGGCTGCCTGGCCCTTGCGCTGGCGTGGTCCGGCGCCCAGGCCAGGGAACTCGCCGTGCCGGAGGAGGAACTGATACCGGTCGAACTCGCCACCGTCGGCGTGGTTCCCGGCTCCGGCGCGCCCGTAGTCCTGCTGCGGGAGCCGGAATCCGGGGACGTGGTGCCTATCTTCGTCGGCGTGGCCGAGGCCCGGGCCATCCTGCTGGCACTGCGCGACGTTCCCGTACAGCGCCCGCAGACACACGACCTGATGCGTGATCTCCTGGGCGCGGCCGGCGTGACGCTGGAACGCGTGATGGTGGATGACCTGCGGGACGGCACCTACCTCGGCATGCTGAAACTGAAACTGCCCAACCAGGAGGAACCGGTGCTGGTCGATACCCGCCCCAGTGACGGGCTGGCCCTGGCGCTGCGTTCCGGTGCCAGCATCCTGGTGGCACCCCGTGTTCTGGAAGCCGGCCGGGGCCTGGAGTACGAAGGGCTCGGTGACGACGATGTGGTCACTGCACTGGGCATCACCGTGGAAGCGGCCACAGAAGAACTGCGCCAGGCCCTGGGCCTGCCTGACGAACCGGGCGTGCTGGTCAGCGGCGCCCGGGGCCGTGCCGCCGAAGCCGGCCTGGAACCGGGCAATCTGCTGCTGTCGGTCAACGACGAGGCGCCGGACAGCCCCATGCATTTCCTGGAGCTGGTGCGCAAGACGCCTACAGGAGAACGGGCGGTGATCCGTTACTGGAAAGACGGCGAACGCCATGAAGCCCGCCTGCCCACCGACGTACCCCCGCCGGCACCGGGCGACGGCCCGCGCCTGAGTCTCTGACGCTGCTGTCCGGGAGAATCCCGCAGCGGGCCCGTTTGCTCAGCGAAGCGGGCCGAGGTCGATGTCGTCGGTCCGCCGTTTACCCGCGGTGAACTGCTCGCACAGCGCGAGAAATGCACGCATGCCCGCCGTCTGGTACTTCTGCCTGTGGCGGATGAAATAGAACTGACGGCGCAGGTCCAGCATCGGCGTGGGGATCGGTACCAGGCTGCCGCGGCGGAAGGCATCCCGCAGCGCCAGCCTGGAGATGCACCCGATACCCAGGCCTGACTCCACCGCCCGCTTGATGGCTTCCGTATGTTCCAGCTCCAGGCCGACCTGCGGCTGATGCGGGAGCTGCCGTGCCGCATCGTCGAACGTGCGACGGGTACCGGATCCCTGCTCCCGGAGAATCCATCGCTCGCGGCACAGCCGCTGTGGATCCGGCGTACCGGTGTTCGCCAGGGGATGCCCCGGCGCGGCGAACACGACCAGTTCATCCTCAAGCCACGGCTTCACGTCAACGTCCGGGTGATTGCAGTCGCCCTCGATCAAACCGAGATCCAGGTGATAGTTGGCAACCTGCTCGACGACCGAGGCAGTGTTGTGCACCCGCAAGCGGATCCTGCTCTCCGGATGCTGTTGCATAAAGCTGCTGATGATCATCGTCGCGAGATAATTGCCGATGGTCAGCGTCGCCCCCACTTCCAGCGAACCAAACCCGGCGCGCCCCTCCAGGATGTCCTCGATCTCCTCGGCCCGGTCCAGCAGCGCGGCGGCCTTCGGCAAGAGCTGGTGGCCCAGCTCGTTGAGCTTCAGGCGCTTGCCGACACGGTCGAACAACTGGCAATCGAACTGCTTTTCCAGTTCTCCCAGCGCGGTACTGGTGGCGGACTGGGACAGCGATAGCCGCGACGCCGCACCGGAGACACTCCCACCCTGGGCCACGGCGACGAAGATCTGTAACTGGCGCAGCGAGTATTTCATCGGCTTCCCGTCACCTCTTGCATATATACAAAACGGATATAGCTTATTCGAATAATCCATTTCACAGATATTCTTTCGCTGTCTATCATAGCCTGCATCATCGCCGGAGAGGCCTCACGGGCCGCGGCACAGCAGACTGGATGCAGGCGCGAGGACGACAGCATGAGCAATATCGTGACCGAGCGAGTACTGAGCGTACATCACTGGAACGACACCCTGTTCAGCTTCAAGACCACCCGAGATCCGGGCCTTCGCTTCGAGAACGGCCAGTTTGTGATGATCGGCCTGGAGAACGAGGGCAAGCGCCTGATGCGCGCCTACAGCATTGCCAGCCCGAACTACGAGGATCACCTCGAGTTCTTCAGCATCAAGGTGCCCGACGGCCCGTTGACGTCACGCCTCCAGCACCTGCAGGAAGGCGACATCGTCTTCACCAGCCGCAAGCCCACGGGCACGCTGCTGCTGAGCGACCTGCGCCCGGGCAAGCACCTGTACCTGTTCAGCACCGGCACGGGGCTGGCCCCGTTCCTCAGCGTGATCCAGGATCCCGAAACCTACGAGCGTTTCGAGAAGGTGGTACTGATCCACGGCGTACGTCACGTCAACGAGCTGGCCTACGGCGACTTCATTACCCGTGAACTGCCGCAGAACGAGTTCATCGGCGAGGAAGTCCGGGAAAAGCTGATCTACTACCCCACGGTGACGCGGGAGCCGTTCCGCAACCAGGGCCGCATCACCCGGCTGGTGGAAAACGGGAAGCTGTTCGAGGACATCGGCCTGCCGCCGCTGAGCCCGGAAAGCGATCGCGCCATGATCTGCGGCAGCCCGGCCATGCTGAAGGACATCGGCGAGATGCTCGACAGCCGCGGACTGAACATCTCCCCGCGCATCGGCGAAATCGGCGACTACGTGATCGAGCGCGCCTTCGTCGAGAAGTAGGGGTTCATCCGAGGCAGCGGAACCGATCCGGCCAGCCCTGCTGGCCGGATTTCTTTCAGAACATCAACCAGCTCAGGCCCAGCAGCCAGATCACCATCACGGCGGTGGCCACCGCCGTGTAGCGACCGTTCCACTTCCAGCCCGCGGTCTGCGGGCTGACCCCGGCCATGCGGCTGGCTATGAGAATCGACGTGGTCACCGGCGAGCAGCCCACTGCCAGTGTCCAGCCGCACATCGCGGACAACGCCAGCAACTCCGGCGACAGTCCGAACAGCTCCGGTTGCGACAGCGAGGACAACCCCACCGTCACCACCAGGATGGGATTGAGCCCGATCTGCGACAACAGCACGATCAGCAACATCAGCACCACCCCAACCACAACCCCCTGGAGCCCGATCACTCCCAGCGCGTCGGCAAAGGCGGTGGTCGGCACCGCCTGCGCCACCAGCGTGCCGATCAGCCCCGCGGCACACAGCACGCAGACCTCGGCGCGCATGCCGCCGAACTGCCCTTCGGCGCGCTTCAACAGCCTGCCCGTGGTCAACGTGAGCGCCTGCGGCCAGCTGCGCCTGCCTCGCTGGATCGTCATCCAGGTGAACGCCGCCACCGGCGCGGTCAGCAGTATGGCCAGCGGCAAGGGAATATCCAGCGCCAGTTCCACCGCCACGGCCGCCGCAAAGATCACGGCGACCAGCAACAGGAACCGGACGATGGTTCCGATGCCGCCGGGTATCGCGGGCCGGGACTCCACCATGCCACCCAGGTTCTTCGGCGCGGTGGCCTTGTCCCAGCCCCAGCCCAGCGCCATCAGCACCAGTGTGGTGAGCAAGCCGTACGGCAGGACCTGCCACCAGCGCAGCTCGGGCAGGATGGAAAGGATCAGCGCCAGCGTGATGGTGAGGGGGGAGCCGAGCGGTATGGTGGCAAAACCGCGGATCATGGCGCTGAACATGCGCTCGGTCCGCACCTGCTGAATCACCGCATGCCCGCCGGCCGCGACCAGCGTGTTCGCCCGGCGCACCATGACACCCAACAGATTCAGCACCGCCATGTTCAGCAGAATGCCGATGAGGAAGGAACCGCTGCTGAGCGTGAGGTACCGCTTGGACGGCGGCTGGTTGATGATCACGTCACCGCAGCGGCGCACCAGCGGCGAGCTTTCCGCCGCCTCCCGCAGGAATGACAGCGCGGCCAGAAAGGTGGCGAAATAGACAGCGCGGTTCAACGCCAGCAACAGGCTGGCCGCCGGGTCCGGGCTGAACCAGGGAAGCATCAGAATGGCCGCGGAAGCTACCAGCAGCAGGGTCCGGGGAACTCTGCCCAGATGCGGCCACTGGACCAGCACGTACAGCCCCAGCAGCGCATGGCTGGCAGGCGCCAGCGGGAACCAGCCGGTGAGTTGGTAGGCCAGGGTCAGCAGCATGACCCAGGGCAGGATATGGGCAGTGGTCGGTGGAAGTCTCATGGCCCGGAGCCCGGGCCGCCGGATGTCGCTGGAGGCGGCCCGTGCAGCCTCAACCGTCGTTGCCGGGACGATCCAGCGTAGGCCTGGAGCGCAGGCGGAACGAGCCCTCGCCCATGGCGATCAGGTTGTCGTCCTGATCATAGACCTCGCCGGTGGCGAAATAGATGCGGTGGCCGCCACCCCGCCGACGCCCCTCCACGCGCAGCTTCCCCGAGTCGACCTGACCGAGGAAGTTCACCGACAGCGACAGGGTGATCACGCCGCGGCGGTCGTCGGGATCGACGCCGGCAAAGCCGCACACCGCATCGATCAGCGTGGACAGCACGCCGCCGTGGATGACGCCGCTGCGGTTCAGGTGCTTGGGCAGTACCTCCATCTCCAGCGTGGCGTGGCCGCGTTGCCACCGTACCACCCTGTGCCCCATGACCTCGTGAAAACCGCTTTCGAAGGTAATGCCCTCTTCGGGCAGGTGCTGCCTGTTATCCGTTGCCAAAATGCCAGACCTTCTGGAAAGTGTCAGCCGCGGACGGAACCATCCTTGATCAGGTTCCGGAGCCGGGCCTTGAGAATCTTGCCGGTGGGCGTAGCGGGCAGGGCCTCCACCACGATCACTTCCGACGGCCGCTTGTAGGGTGCCAGGCGCTCGCCGGCGAAGGCCCGCAGCTCTTCGCCGGTCACCGTGCTACCCGGCGCCAGTTGCACGTATGCTACCACTTCCTCGTTGCCTTCCACCGCACGGCCCATCACGGCGCAGAGCGTCACGTCCGGATGTTCGGTCAGTACCGCTTCGACGTCCGGCGGATAGACGTTGAACCCGGAGCGGATGATCAATTCCTTGGTGCGACCGACGATGTAGAGGTTGCCTTCGTCATCCACCCGGGCAAGATCGCCGGTATTCAGCCAGCCGTCCGCGGTAAGCACCTCGGCAGTGGCCTCGGGCCGGCGGAAATAGCCCTTCATGACGGTGGGGCCACGCACCCAGAGTTCACCGACGCCCTCGCTGTCCCCTTCCTCGCGCTTGAGCTGGTATTCCAGCAGCGGCAGGACCGGCCCGGTGGAGGTATTGTCCAGCCGGGAGTGCAGTCGGGTCTGGGAAATGGTCGGGGCCGCCTCGGTCAGGCCATAGCCGTTGTTCAGCTTCAGACCGAACGCGGTCTCGATACGCGTCTTCACCGCGGGATCCAGCGGCGCGCCGCCCACGGACATGTAGCGCAGCGCTGGCGCCTTCAATTCGCGCCCCTGCGTGCGCAGGTATTCCAGCAACCGCTGGAACATGGCGGGCACGCCCTGCAACACGGTCACCCCTTCGTGTTCCAGGACGTCGGCAAGCCGTGCCGGATCGAACCGCGCCTCCAGCAGCAGGGTCCCACCGGCGAACATGGTGCCGAGGAACATGGAGGAGAGCCCGAACACGTGGGAAATCGGCAATACGCCGTAAACCACGTCCGCAGGCCCCAGGTTGCGCAAACCGCCGGAAAAAGCCGCAACCGCCAGCATGTTGCGATGCGTCAGCATCACGCCCTTGGGCACGCCGGTGGTGCCGGAGGTGAAGATCAGCGTTGCCACCTGGTCAGCGCCGGCGGCCGCCACCGGTTCCGGCTGCGAGTTCTCCCGCAACGGGCCGAAGGCGATCTCGCCAAGGCGCGGATCCTGCTCCCGCTCCGCCTGGTGCCGATCGGCATGCACGCCGGCATCCGGCGAGGCACCGGTGGTGAACACCATACGGCGCGGATCGCAGGCCTCGGCGATGGTATCGATTTCCTGCGCCGACAGACGTGCGCTGACCACCGCCACCCACACGTCCAGCTCGGCGGCCCCGAGCAGGAGCGCGATCAGTGCGCGGGAATTCTCGTTGACCAGCATGATGCGATCACCCGGCCGCACGTTCAGCGCTGCCAGGCGGTCCCGGCTGGCGTGCACGGCGGCAGCCAGATCGCCATAGGTCCAGCGTGCATCGCCGTCGATCACGGCCAGGCGGTCGGGATGGCTCTCGGCCCATTGCAACGGGCGATGGCTGATACGCCGGGGCAGGTCGGCCAGGATGTCGCTGGCCAGCCGTTCCCCGACACGCTCATCCGGCGCCTGGAACACCTGGTTGCCGCTCATGGTCAGCTCGCGTCCCGGATCATGTTCCGGGCCACGACGATCTGCTGGATCTGGGTGGTACCTTCGTAAATGCGGAACAGCCGGACATCGCGATAGAAGCGTTCCACCGGATATTCCGAGATATAGCCCGCACCGCCGTGGATCTGCACCGCACGATCGGCCACGCGCCCCACCATCTCGGCGCAGAACAGCTTGCAGCAGGACGCTTCGGTGCTGACGTTCTCGCCGCGGTCCTTCTTGCGGGCCGCCTCCAGCACCA
>JBJHBJ010000085.1:0-11437 GCA_050485425.1 Ectothiorhodospiraceae bacterium
AATGGGACGAATTCATGCAGACCATCCTCAAGGATCGGGAGGGCCGGATCCGCGGCAACCGCTACCTCCGGCAGTGCCTGGCCGCCTCGCTGGCGGTGAAATTCCGGGGGGAGTCCGGCGGCATCGCCTCCTGGCAGAAATACTTCACGGATATGTTAGGCCGGGAGGAGCCCCTGCCTGCGCTCTCCGAACTGAATGACCCGTTGCAACGCAAGGGCCTGCTGCGCGCCCGCAAGGAACACCGGGACTTCCAGGCCCTGCTCGGCCGTGTGGAGGAAGAAGAGGAAGAGGTAGAACTGCCGAAGGAGACGCTCTACATCGGCGTGTTCTTCGACGGCACCTGGAAGGACCGGGAGGTGGATGCGGCGCGCAGTGACGCGGATATCTCGAATATTGCGAAACTTGCAGACCTCTATGATGAGCACCCTGCGCATCAAGCGGCAGTCTATATTCCGGGCGTCGGCATACAAACCCGGGATCCAGCGGATCTGCCGGTTGTGGACGGTTACTACGCCGGCACCGATGTGCCGGTGCAGGAACCGATGATGACGCTGCCGGACGGCCGCGAGGTGGAGGAAACGGCGCTAGGTGGCGGCTTCGCCATGGGTCCCTCGGGAGCCAGCGCGCGCATCCGGGACGCACTTCAGCGCGTCGACCGATCAATCGATGATCCCGACTACTACGACCGGATCGTGTTCGATGTCTTCGGCTTCAGTCGCGGTGCCGCTCTGGCACGCCACTTCGTCAACCTGATCAACGACGCCGTACCCACCCGTTGGCACCCGAAGACCTGGCCGTTCGAGCTGCCGATGGAAGTGCGCTTCGTGGGGCTGTTCGACACCGTGGCGAGCCTGTACATTCCGCGCAACAATCACACCTTCGACTTCAACATGAACCTGCATAGCGGCAGCGCGCAGCGTGTTGTGCACCTCACCGCCGGCCACGAAGTGCGGGCGAACTTCCCGCTCACCAGCCTGGCGGATGCCAGCGGCACGCTGCCGGGCAACTTCACCGAATACGCGCTTCCGGGCGTGCATGCCGATTTGGGCGGTGGCTACGAAAACCCGGATCCGGAGACGGGTGAGAACGTGGAGTGGATACCGCTACGTCGCCACACCAATGTGCTGAGCCGCGAAGCTTATGCCCGCCCCTACGGCGGGGCGGCGGAGTTCGCCTCATTGCCCTATGACGCATGGCGGAGGCAGACGCTGCAGGTCTACCAGCGCCAGGCCGAAGCTGAAGGCCGCACCGTCCGCGGCTTCGGCGACCACATCCTCGAAGGGGAAGAACGGCACACGCGCAAGGAACTGGCCATTCACTATCTACACATGATGCATGGATATGCCAAGGAAGCGGGGGTACCGGTGCGATCGCTGAACCCCGAAGGAAGGAGTGATCACTTTGTTCCCCCAGACCTGACGAAAAGATTCCGACGCTGGGAGGCGGCAGGAGCAGACCTCTCGGTGGCACGGGAGGCAGCGTTTCTCGGACCCTATATCCACACGTCAGAACAATGGGGGAGCATGGTCAATGCGCCTACGCGTGGCGGTGAACGCGAAGTCATTGCGAATTTGCCGGCAGACCAGCAAAAATATTCACCGGAACAGGAACTGGCAGAACGATGAAACAAGCATTGAAAGGCTGCCTGAGTGTTTTGCTGGGATGCTTGATCCTGCCTGCCCTGGCGGGATGCGCCACCAACCCCGGACCTCCCTATCCGTACGCTGTCGTCACCGGCGGGGGGCCCGACGGCTGGCCGGCCTGGGTCGAGGAACTAACGTTCGACAATAGCTGGCGTGTCGCCGCTGGAGCGACCGGTGGAAATCCCGATTGGGACATTCCACCTCAGAGCGGAAAGATCACTGTCATCGGACGTGGTCCTATTCCCCAAACGATGCAGGCTAGCTGGTTTTCCCACCGTACTCTGACATTCTATGAGATCGACCTGGCGTTCCCAGAAAATACGGAAGAACGCGTCCGTGCCTTCTACCGGGACCACCCGCCACCTGAGTATACCCACGACCTGATGGTAGGTATCTCCGGCGACGGACGCGTGCGCGTCTGGTGGCGGGCATGGTGTGGAAGAGACTGCGGGGAAGATCGCGTCCACTTACCCATCGTCAAGGAAGCGGTCGGACAGCAGAAAGACGTGGACCCGGAGAAGTATCGCGTGTGGACGGAGGAACTCCGCGAACTCGGGCGTATCCCACCGGAACCAGAACCGCCACCACGCTAAGGCTCGAACAACCCAAGGACGGGAACATCATCCGCCTACGCATGAATCACAAACCAGAACACCGCAGCACCGTGATCCAACCTGGGCGAGACCCGCCCATCTCCTCCTTCTACTGTGGCTGATACTGCTGCCGGCCCTGACTGGCTGCGCAACCAATCCCGGGCCTCCGTACCCCTATGCCGTGATCACCGGCGGTGGCCCCGACGGATGGCCCGTGTGGGTCGAGGATTTGGTTTTCGATGACTATGTGAATATCGGAGGCGGCAGCATCGGGGGCCGAATGACTTGGGATGAACCGCCTGATGACGGCGCAATAACCAACATGGGCCGCTCTTCTATCCCCCAGAAAATCTCCGCCCGGTGGTTCTCATTTAGAACGCAGACATTCTACGAAATTGATCTGACGCTGCCCGAGCGCACGGAACAGCAGATAAGCGAGTTTTACCGAGACTACCGCCCCCCTGAATATACTCACGACCTGATGATCCATATATCAGGCGATGGGCGTATGCGCGTCTGGTGGCGGGCATGGTGTGGAAGAGACTGCGGGGAAGATCGCGTCTACCTACCCATCGTCAAGGAAGCGACCGGGCAACAAGTCGACGGCGATCCGGCGCGCTACGCAAACCGCACGGCGCAGCAACGCGAGAGGGGCCGCATTCCTCCCGAGCCCGAACCGCCACCACGCTAGCACTGCAGAGCCAGGGTCAGGGGCTCACGGCATGGACGAATCCGCGCACAAGCGTTAGACTCTCGCCCCTGACCTCAAAGCGCCCGTAGCTCAGCTGGATAGAGTGTCGGCCTCCGAAGCCGAAGGTCGCAGGTTCGAATCCTGCCGGGCGCGCCATCTTCCCCGAGACACACAGCTTTTGGCCAGCTTGATAGCTTGTCGCCGTACTAAGCGCAGTGTAATCTCCTACCCCTTATGAATGTCGCCAACCGTCATAAATGGCCGTATTGCCTGCTCCTTCTGAGCTTGGCATGTGCCGTGCTTCTACTGCAGGGGACAGGGCTGCACCTGCATTTGGGCGACACACACGAGTCATCGCTACACGGAGCGCATCATCCCGATCACGCGGACCATCATGACGATGCGTCTGAGGCTGACCTGGCTCCGCAAGGAGCCATCGGCAAGGTACTGACCGTCATAGACCTGCCCGTGGTAGCCCTGCCCACACCTGCGTGCGACCTTTCAGCGGCGGCCCCACGCGCACCGCCGCGCACCGCTGACCACATTGGCCTCCCCCATGCGTCTCCCCCCTGGCTCGCGCCGCCGCTGCGCGGGCCACCCGCTTGACCCATTGAATCGAACGTAGCGTACCGCCTCCTAGAGGTGGTGCAGCCTAAGTCGTGATCAATGGGGAGCATCTCCCATGCAGTATTCTGTTTTTTTCCGGTCAGTCGCTGGACTGATCGGGCTGCTTTGCGCACTCGCCGCGTTTGCGAGCTCGGATCAGTGGACTCTTGATCGGGCGGTTATCCACGGGCTGTCGGTAGCCCCGGAAGTCGACGCATTCGAGCATCGTATTGAGGCCCTGCGAGGTGCCCGGGATCAGGCGGGTCGTTGGCCAAACCCGACACTGGACCTCGAGGCCTCCAACAAGCCTGGAAGGGAACATGGGCGCGGAGGTTACTCGCTGACCAAGGTCGCCG
The DNA here is from genome assembly GCA_050485425.1 of Ectothiorhodospiraceae bacterium. Taxonomy (GTDB): domain Bacteria; phylum Pseudomonadota; class Gammaproteobacteria; order Nitrococcales; family Aquisalimonadaceae; genus LSCE01. The sequence goes on from JBJHBJ010000085.1 coordinate 3,890, forward strand.
TAACCCAATCGCTACCGCTATGGGGGCAGATCGGACATCGGCGTGATGCTGCTGCCGCGCGTCTGGCCGCCACCGCGGCGCAGACCCGCGCCGAGCGCCTGGAACAGGAAGGCCGCATCGGTGGGGCATTTCATGCCTGGCAGCAGGCAGAAGCCGGCCTCCAACTAGCGCGCAATCGCCTGGAAGAAGCCCAGCGCCTGGAGCGCATCGCCCGACAGCGAAAAGAACGCGGTGATCTATCCGAGCGCGAACGCCTGCGCATCGAGCTGTTCCGCTCCGAGGCCCTGCGCCAGTTGGCGGTCGCCGAGAGTGAGCGCACCGAGGCACGCACCACTCTGGCAGCCTGGCTCGACCGACACCCTGCCGATCTGGGCACCGCCCCTGCCTTCGATGAATCGCCCCCAAGACCACCCACCCGGACCGAACTACAGGCGGTGGTGGACCGACATCCTGCCCTGCTTGCAGCGTCGGAGCGGCGACAGGCCGCTCGGTACGAGATTGCCCGCGCACGTAGCGAAGGACGCCCGGATATCAGCATACAGCTGTTTCAGGAACGCGAGGAGAGCGACCGCCGCCGCGAAACCTCCACAGGCATCGGACTGCAACTGGAGCTCCCGCTGTGGGACCGCAACCAAGGGCGTATTCGCGAATCCGTTGCGGACCACGACACAAGCCAAACCGAGATATGGGCCCTGCAGCGCGACCTGACCCGCAAGGTCGAGATCGGCACCGAACGCCTGGCGCACTTGCTGGACGAACTCGAACGCCACCGCAACCAGACACTGTCGCCTGCCCGGCTTGTACGCGACCTGACCTACCGTGGCTACGAGACCGGCGAGGCATCGCTACTGGAAGTGCTCGAGGCCTATAACACCCATTTCAATGCGATCGAACAGGAGCACGAATTGCTCGCCCAGAGCTGGAAGGAGTGGCGCGAACTGCGCATTGCAGCGGGGTTAGGTCTCGTGGAGGACACGCAATGACACACCAAAGTACCCACCGAATGACACACATAACCACCCTGCTAGCCCTGGTGCTCGCCACGAGTCCGGCTCTGACCGACGCGATCGAGATCACGTATTGGGGAGCGGAACTCGAATGGTTCCTGGAGACAGACGCGTCGGAATCGGGGGCAACAGGCACCTTTGTAGTCCACGCCACGTGGCTGGAGAATTTCCGACCGGTCGCTACTGGGGAAGTCACGCTGCGGATGCACGACCGCAACGGGGAAGTGCTAAGCGAGGCCACGGCCGGCCTCGACCGGGAAGGCATCTTCGCGGTCCCCCTTATCCTGCCCGAGGCCGGACACTACTACCTGACGGCCATCCTCAAGGACGCCGACGGCACTCATGAAAACACCATTGGCGAGGTGCACATCCCCGGACCGCAGGACCATGACCCTGGCCATGACCACGGCACTGAAGCCCTCGACCATGCGCACGAGGATGACGGCACGATCACGTTCCTGAAAGAGCAGCAGTGGGGCATGCACTTCGCCACGGCCCCGGCCCAGTACGCGCCGTTCACCAAGCGCCTGGAGGTACCCGGTACCATCCGCGAGGCGCCCGGCAGCCGGACCCGCTTGGTTGCACCGGCGGACGGCATCATCACCGGAATCGAAGGGTGGCCGGAACCCGGGCGACCCGTCGCGTCCGGTGACGAATTGCTGCGCTTGGCCGTGCTGCCCGAAGGCATCGCCGTGAGCAGAATCACGCTGGAGTTCGCCCGGGCGCGAGAACGCCTGACAGCCGCCGAGGCAGAGCTGGAACGTGTAACCGACCTGGCCGAGGAGGGGGTCGTCGCCAGCAGCCGGGTGGTAGAAGCACGACGCGAGCGCAATACCGCCCAGGCCGAATTGGACAACGCCCGCGAACTCCAGGAACGGCTCGCCGGCGATGCCGAGTCCGGTGCCATCATCCTGCGCGCTCCAGCCCGGGGTCGGTTGGAGTCATTGGATGTGAACCCTGGAGAGGTGGTCCGCGCGGGACAACCGCTGGCAAGCATCCTCGACGGCGAGCGGCTGTGGCTGGTCGCCCACCTCTATCCATCGGATATGGAGCTGGTCACAACCCTTGCCGACCCGGCAATACGCGTTCCCGGCCGCGGCGACTGGCATACCGTGGGCGGCGATCCAATCTGGGAGGGCGGTGCGTTCGACGGCCCTGGGCAGACGCTTTCGGTTGCCTTTGCCCTCGAGATAGCCGGGGGCCGCTTCCGCCCCGGAATGCCCGTGACCGTCGCGCTGTCGGCCGAGCCACCCCGCCACCGAATCACCGTGCCCGTCGCCGCACTGACCGACGACAATGGCGTCGAGGTAGTGATCGTACAGACCGGCGGCGAGACGTTCGAACGGCGGATGGTCCGCACCGGGGCGCGCGCTACCGGCCAGGTGGAGATCCTCTCCGGCGTTGACGCCGGAGAGCGCGTGGTCACTCGTGGCGCCTATGCGGTACTGCTGGCGAGCCGGGATACCGGCGACGCCGGCCACGGCCATTCGCACTAGGAGAACACCATGCTGGATCGACTGATTCGATGGTCCCTGGCCAATCGCCTGCTGGTATTGGCAGGAGCGCTGGCTCTGCTGGTGCTCGGCGCCTGGCATTCCACGCAGGTCCCGATCGATGTCTTCCCGGACCTGACTGCACCCACCGTAACGGTCATGACCGAGGCCCCCGGCCTGGCCGCCGAGGAGGTGGAACAGCAAGTCAGCTACTTGATCGAGTCCGCGACCAGCGGCGCAAGCGGGGTGCGCCGGGTTCGCTCGCAGTCCGTAGCCGGCTTCTCGCTGGTCTGGGTCGAATTCGAGTGGGGCGTGGATATCTACCAGGCCCGGCAGGTGGTCAACGAGCGTCTGGGCCGCGTGCAGGCGCAACTGCCCGAAGGGGTGGCGGCTCCGCAACTGGGGCCGATCAGCTCGATCATGGGAGAGATCGTCTATCTCGGCGTGCGCGACGACGCCCGCGAGGACGGCATGCGCGCCCGCGAGATCGCAGACTGGACCATTGCGCGACAGCTGGAGGCGATCCCCGGTGTCGCCCAGGTCACGACGCTGGGCGGCCAGGTTCGCCAGTACCAGGTGCAGGTGGCGCCGGAACGGCTCGCAGCGTTCGGACTTAACCTGGACGAGGTTCGCGGCGCCGTGGAACGGGCCAGCCGCAATGCGGGCGGGGATCGCCTGAGCGAGGGTGGCCAGGACTACCTGATCCGTTTTCTCGGGCGAGCCGAACGCCTGGACGAAATCGAACAGGGCGTGGTCACCGTACGCGACGGGATGCCGATCCTGGTGCGCCATGTCGCACAGGTCGTGACCGCCCCCGCCATCCCCGTCGGTGACGGCGGGGTGAACGGGCAGCCCGGCGTAATCCTGGCCGTCGCAAAGCAGCCGGACGCGGACACTACAGAGCTGACCCAGGCGATCAACGAGACCCTGGAGCGGCTGAAGGCCGGCCTGCCCGAAGGTGTCACCATCGAACCCAACCTGTTCCGTCAGGCCGATTTCATCCAGGCGGCGGTTGCCAACGTCGGCAAGTCCCTGCGTGACGGGGCGATCTTTGTCGTGCTGACCCTGCTGGTGTTCCTGCTGAGCGTGCGGATCACCCTGATCTCCGCCCTGGCCATCCCGCTGTCGCTGACTGTCGCCCTGCTGGTCCTGCACGCGCTGGGCATCACCATCAACACCATGACACTCGGTGGCATGACCATCGCTATCGGCGCACTGGTCGACGACGCGATCATCTTCGCGGAGAACATCTACCGCCGCCTGCGCGAGAACAGCAGCGACCGCGGGAGAGCCAGCCTGGATGAGACGGTGCGCCAGGCCTGTTCGGAGGTGCGCTATCCGGTAGTCTACTCCACCGTGATCATCATGCTGGCATTTGCCCCACTGTTCTTCCTGAGCGGGGTGGAGGGTCGCCTGCTGCAGCCACTCGGGCTGGCCTATCTGATCGCCATCGCCGCCTCGCTGATGGTGGCGCTGACGGTTACCCCAGTCCTGGCCCGCTGGCTACTGCCAACCGTAGTCGCGCGCACCGCAGGGCGGGAGCCGCCCGTCGCCGCAGCCCTGCAACGCGGCTACCGCCCGTTGCTGCGGGCCATCCTGCGCTTTCGGCGCAGCGTCCTGATCATCTCCTCCGTGATCGCCGTGGGCACGCTAGCGGCCACAGTGCTGCTCGGGCGCTCATTCCTGCCCGACTTCAACGAGGGCAGCCTGACCATCGAGATGGCTACTCCACCCGGCACCAGCCTGGATACCTCGGCCGAGATGGCCAAACAGGTGGAGCACTGGCTGCTGGAGCAGGACGGTGTACTGTCCGTGGCACGGCGCACTGGCCGCGCCGAGGGGGCGGAACATACCCAGCCACCCAACCTGAGCGAGCTGGACGTCCGTCTGGGCGAAGTGCCCGAAGGCAAAGCGGCCTTTCTTGAAAACCTGCGCGAGGGCCTGAGCGATTTTCCCGGCCAGTTCAACATTGGTCAGCCGATCTCGCATCGCATCGACCACATGCTGACCGGAGTGCGCGCCAATCTGTCGGTGAAGATCTTCGGTCCCGGCCTGGGCGAGCTGCAGCGGCTAGCTGGCGAGGCCGAGGCCACCCTCGGAGAGATTGATGGCCTGGTTGATCTGGCCATTGAGCCCGTCGCCGCCGTACCCCAGGTCCGTCTGCATGCTGATCGCAGCGCGCTCGCCCGCTACGGCCTCACCGTGGCGGATGCCGCCGACACCCTGGAGACCGCCTGGCGCGGCGCCCGGGTCGCACAGATCTTCGAGGGCGAACGCCGCTTCGACCTGGTTGTGCAGTTGCCCACGGAACTACGCGAACGGGACCGTCTTGCGGATATCCCGATCCGCACCCCGACCGGGCATCACATCCGCCTGGGCGACGTGGCTGATGTGCGGATCGAGCGCGGTCCCGCCCAAGTCAGCCGCGAGAACGCCGAACGCCGTCTCGTGGTCAGTGCTAACGTAGCCGGACGCGACCTGCGCGGGGCCGCCGAAGAGGTTCGCGCCCGCCTTGATGAGCACCTGGCGCTGCCCGAGGGCTATCGCGTGGAGCTGGGCGGGCAGTTCGAGGCCGAGGCGCGTGCCACCCGAACCCTCGCCATCGTCACCGGCGGGGTCCTGGTGGCCATGCTGCTGGTGCTGCAGCTGGCCCTGCGATCCATGACCCTGGTCCTGCTGGTGATGGTAAACATCCCTCTGGCCCTGGTCGGCGGGGTCCTGGCCGTGTTCGCGATGGGCGGTGTGCTGACCATCGCGGCACTGGTCGGGTTCATCACCCTGTTCGGGATCGCCGTGCGCAACGGCCTGCTACTGATCAGCCGCTACCAGAGCCTGGCGGCCGAGGGCGTGCCGCTGGACGAGGCTGTGGAACGCGGGGCCCTCGAGCGGCTGACGCCGATCCTGATGACCGCGCTCACCGCCGCACTGGCGCTGGTTCCGCTGGCCCTTGGTCTGGGCGAGACCGGCACCGAGATCCAGGCGCCGATGGCCATCGTGATCCTCGGCGGCCTACTCGGCTCCACGGCGCTCAACATGATCGTACTGCCGGCCCTGTATCACTGGCTGCACATAGGCCGATCAACACGGACTTGATCCTGGCACCAGTGCCGTGACGGTCATGCCTCACGGCACTGGTGACGACCTCTGTCAATGGCATACTGAAGTTCCTTGCTTCCAATCGAGATGATGGGCCAGAGCGGACTCAGGATCCGACTGACGGCATACGATCCCCTTCCAGAAAAACACGGCTGCGAACCGGGCGGATCCAGGTTTGGCCGCCCTGGGCTCCACGGCCAGGGCACGCGCCAGCGCTAGTAGATATACCCCTGGCTCCCCCCTCGGGCATTGAAACCCGACGACCTGCCGGGCCAGAATCGGCCAAGCGGCGGCGCGCGCCAATCCGATCACCCCCGAACCACACGGAAACCAGGCAACCATGACCACATCACCCGTTACGACCCAGTGGATCGACATTCCCCATGGCGATGACGGCAATTGCCAGGGCTATCTGGCGGTGCCGCCGGCAGGCGCCGGCCCGGGCATCCTGCTGATCCAGGAGATTTTCGGGGTGAACCATCACATGCGGGCCGTTGCAGAACAGTACGCGATGGACGGCTATGTGGTGCTGGCCCCTGATGTGTTCTGGCGCCAGGAGCAGCGGGTAGAACTGGGCTACGAAGGGGACGACATGGAGAAGGCCTTCAGCCTGATGCGGGCAGCGGACTTTCCGCAAACCCTGACGGACCTGGCCGCAGCCGCCAAGGTGCTGCGCAGTCGGCCGGAATGTGATGGACCGGTTGCTTCCATCGGCTACTGCATGGGCGGGATTCTGTCCTACCTCTGCGCCACCCAGGGTAGCGTGGACCGGGCCGTCAGCTTCTACCCCGGGGGCATCGCCAACCATCTGGACAAGGCCCGCAGCCTGAATGTGCCGGTGCAGATCCACCTGGGTGCGGATGATCATCTGATCCCGCCGGACCAGATCGAGCAGGTGAAATCCACTTTCGCCGACCAGGCAGCATCCGAGGTGCATGTCTATGAGGACGCCGGCCATGGGTTCAATTGCTGGGCCCGCAGCGCCTATGTCCGCCGCGCCGCCGCACTGTCTCACGGCCGGACGCTTACCTTTCTGGAGCGCGAATAGGGAGGCCTGTCGTCAATCACGGCACGACGGACAAGGGTGACCCCAGACGGGATCAAGCACCTTCACCCGTCACGCATTGCCGGAGGTACTGCTTCAGCGCCCTGGCGTGGTTGCACGCGGGGTCGCGGGCGGCAAACAGCAGGGTCAGCTTCCCCGCCCGCTGCGCTTCCTCCAGAACCCTCGACAGCGCGTCACCCTGCGAGTCGAGTTCCTTGAAGTAATCCTGCCGGAAGGCGTTCCAGCGGTCGCGGTCATGGCCAAACCACTTGCGAAGCCCGGTACTCGGTGCCAGCTCTTTGGCCCAGACGTGGGCCTGAACCTGATCCTTCCGCATTCCCCGAGGCCAGACGCGGTCCACCAGCACACGCAGGCCATCATCCGGGTCGGGTGTTTCGTAGACGCGCTTCGTGCGGATCTCAAGCATCGCTTTATCTCCGTTTCCGTTCGCCTCATCCCTATGCCGCCGGACAATCCAGGAATCAGAAATAATCCTTCCTCGAATGCTGAATTGTGCAAGCCATGTCTTCGGTATCGGCCGCCAGCCATGTGCCGAGCCAGGCAATGACTTACTTCCAACCCAGGAAGCCGAATGGCCTGTCTTGGTGATGGCGTCCACGATGATGCTGTCGAGACGCTCCAGTCTTTGCGCCGGCTCTTCAGATGAACGTGACGCCTACCTGGAACAACCGCTCGACCTCGCGGATGCGGCGCTTGTCCACCAGGAACAGGATGACGTGGTCCTCGGACTCGATCACCAGGTCGTGATGCCCCATCAGCACCTGGTCCCCCCGCACCACGCAGCCGATCGTCGCCCCCTTGGGCAACTTGATGTCCTCGATCGGGCGGCCCACCACCTTGGACGTGGCCGGGCTGCCATGGGCCACCGCCTCGATCGCCTCCGCCG
>JBJHBJ010000086.1:0-11205 GCA_050485425.1 Ectothiorhodospiraceae bacterium
ATCGACGAGGTCCAGATTTTCACCACCGTGTTGAACACGCCCGACAACCGGCGGGTCATCGTTCCCAACGGGCAGATGATGAGTGGCGTGATCACCAACTACTCCACGCATCCGACCCGTCGTGTGGATCTGGTGGCCAGCGTCAGCTACGACGACGATATCGACAAGGTGCGGGAAGTGCTGCAGGGCATCGTGGACAGTGACGAGCGCGTGCTGAAGGAGCCGGCACCGAACATCCGCATGTCCGCCCACGGTGATTCCAGTGTCGACTGGATCGTGCGGCCCTGGGTCAAGGCCGAGGACTACTGGGGTGTGTACTGGGATCTTACCGAACGGATCAAGCGGCGTTTCGACGAAGAGGGCATCAGCATTCCCTACCCGCAGCGTGACGTGCACCTGTACCACCATGACCGCAGGGACGATGGCAGTGGGGCCAGCGGAAACGGGTCGTAGTGTGCCGTCTCCCAGAACTGCTGTTACGGGACACTAGTCGGAGCTGTCTTCGTTATCGCCGAGCCGCCGTTCGTGTTCGGCGATGAAGTCGCTCAGTTGACGGACATCGTGCATGTCGCGGACGCCCAGCGTACCCTGGCGGACCAGCGGGCTGCCGGGGTGGTCGTCGCCGTGGAGCCATTGCCAGGTGATCTGGCCGGGATAGACCAGCGGGATTTCGGTCCAGGTGGCCTCGGCCTCGTCCAGCTCGCCCTCCACCCGGGTGGCCACGATGTCGGCGCCTCCGTCATCGCCCAGTGACAGGATCTGCGGCAGCGATACCCGGTGCCAGCGGGCGCCGACGGCGCCGCTGTGAACGGCAAAGGCGGCCGTGTATCGGCCTCCGGGTGCCAGCGTCTTGCTGTCCAGCGGGTTCGGTGCCTCCAGTGTGCGGGTGAGGCGGATGCGCCATGCGCCGTCCTCGTACCGGCCGGCGGCACGAATGGCTCCCCGGCTGCCGTCCGGCTGGCGCAGGAAGCGCTGGGGAATCACGTCGCCTTCCTGCCAGTCGTGGTCCGGGTCGAACGGGGCGGCGTTGTCTTCCGAGACGAAGTAGGCGTCATCCTGGCTGTAGCCGCGTTCCAGCAGAGTCTCCCAGCGCAGGGCCCGCTTCCCGGTCTTGTCCGGATCCAGCATGTAGGCGGGCTCGCCGGCTGCGGCGTCCCAGTTGTCGGTATACATGCTGCGGCCCTCGGATGACAGACGGTAATGCAGCACGTAGCCGTTGTCGGCATAGCCTACCGGGTGACTGCGGTGGGCACGCCATTGCCAGAGGTCCAGGAAGTAGCCGTCCTGCTGCAGCGCTTCCAGCGCATCGTCGCCCTTGATCCGGGCCCAGGAGGTCTCCCCCGGTTCCGCGTCGCGTGTGCCGGGCAGGTACTTGCGCACGTCGCTGCGGCCCATGGCGTGACCGAGTTTCGGGTGCTTGCCCACCTGCTCGCGGTCGGCGGCGGAGTGGAGCGTGCGCATACCCTCGTGGATCAGCATCCAGCCGCCATAGCGGTCGAAGCCGTCCACGCTGCCGTCGTCCAGCATCATGGAAATGCGATCTTCGTACAGGCCGTGCTCGTCCGGCCCCAGGCCGCCGGAGCCGTGGCGTACCCATTCACCGTTCTGATACACCCAGACCTGGTGATACCAGCTGGGCTGGTCGGTGGAGTACTCGTAGCGGACCTGCACGTGGGTGTGGTTGTACAGCACGGCCACGCGCAGGTGGTCGGTGCGGTCCGCGGCCACCGGCAGGAAAATGTTGCGCGCGGGATCCCGCATTTCGGCCTCCATGCCCAGGGCGCTCAGGGGTGCGAGCATTGCCAGCGCCCCATACAATGCCGGGATCCTGCGTGTCTGATGCATGCCGGCCTCCGTCGGCGGGCGTTACTGGGCTCCCATCGAGGGCAGCCATAGGGAAATCTGCGGGAACATGATGACCAGTACTGTGGCCAGCAGCAGAATGAAAATGAAGGGCGGCGTGCCGCGTATCACGTCCAGATAGGGCCTTCGGAACACCGCCATGGCGGTGAAGATGTCACAGCCGAACGGGGGTGTGGCCGAGCCGATGGCGGCCTGCAGTGTCACCACCACACCCACGTGCACCGGATCCAGACCGGTGGCCTGCACCAGCGGCGCGAATAGCGGCGTGAGAATCAGGATCACCACGATGGGGTCGACGAACATGCAACCGATGAAGTAGGCCACGGCAATCAGCGCCAGCGCGGCGGTGGGATTGTCGCCGAAGGCGGCGATGATGGGTTGCAGGATCTGCTGCGGAATGCCGGCCGTGCTCAGTGACTGGGAGAACGCGTAGCCGGCAGCCACCAGTACGAAGACCACGGCAGTGATCATGCCGGTGGACAGTGCGATGGAACCCATGTCCTTCAGGCTCACCTTGCGGTAGATGATCACTTCCAGCACGAAGGCGTAGAGCACGGCCATGGCCGAGGCTTCCACCGGGCTGAAGGTGCCGGTGTAGATGCCACCGACGACCAGTATCGGGAAACCCAGCGGGAGCAGGGCGCCGCGCAGGGCGCGTAGCCGCTCCTTCCAGCCGGAACGTGGTTCCGGTTCGATGCCCATGAGTCGTGAGGCGACATAGCAGTAGATGGAAAACATCAGCAGTACCATCAGCCCCGGCACGATGCCGGCGATGAAGAGGTCGCCGATCGAGGCACCGCGGGCGATCACGCCGTAGACGATCATGCCGATGCTGGGCGGAATGAGCAGGGCGATGTCGCTGGCATTGATGATCAGCGCCAGCGTGAAGCTGTCCTTGTAGCCCTTTTCCAGCAGCCGGGGCCGCATGGGTCCGCCCATGGCCACCACGGTGGCCTGTGTGGAACCGGACACCGCACCGAACAGCGTGCAACTGGCGGCGGTGGTGATGGGCAGGCCGCCCCGCATGTGGCCGCAGAAGGCGCTGACCAGGTCCAGCAGCCTGTTGGCCGTGTGCCCCTTGGTCATGATGTCGGCGGCGAAGATGAACATGGGAACGGCTGCCAGCACCCAGTTACTGACGCCGGTGATCATCCAGCTGATGCCCTGGTCGGGACCGAAGAAGGTCATGTCCGTGAACATCATGAACAGGGTGGCTGCCAGCAGCGGCACCATCATCGGGAAGCCGAGCAGCAGCAGCACCACCATCAGGATGACGAGCCATGTGAGCATGGTGTGAATTCCCCCTTGCCGGACCGTTGCTCGGTCCTATCTGTTGTTCTCCGCGTCCGTGGCGCTGCCGGCGCCGTTTTCCGGTACGTCCTCGTAGACTTCTTTTTCAGTGAACGAACGGTACATGTCGCGTGTCGTCAGGTTGCGCAGGGCGGTCAGCCAGTACTGGATGCCAGCCAGGAACAGGCCGGCCGGCAGCACCGCGTAAACGATCCACAGGGGGATGTTCAGTGCCGACGTCGAGCGTCCGCGGGTGTAGATGGACTGGGTGTAGCCCAGCGCTTCCCAGGACAGGTAGAGCAGCAGGGCGCCCGTGACCACGCAGATCAGCACCAGCATGCCCTTTCGGGCCAAGCCGCCCAGTTGATCGTAGATGGCGGACATGGAGATATGCCGCGCCCGGCGCACTGCGTAGCTGACACCGACGAAGGTGATCAGGATGATCAGCAGTTCGGTGATTTCCGTGATTCCGGGGATGCCGATGCGGAAGAACGTGCGTCCCAGCACATGCGTGACCATGAACAGCGCCATGAACAGGATCGAACCGCCAACAATGATGACCTCGGCGTATTCCAGCCCCCGGTCGATGCCGCGAATCAGCTTCAGAATCACGCCGCCGCGCTTGCGCGACGGCTGTTCCGAGTCCGTTTCGGCCATGCCCCACCCTCCGTACATTCGCGTGACTTGCGGAAGGCGCCGACCTGCCCGTGCACATGGCACGAACACCGCGGCGCCCGCCTGGCTTATTCCACCATAGCCCAGATGCCGCTGCTTGGACACCGCGTAGACAAGGCGGGGCCGTGTGTTAAGGTTGAAAGTAGCTCTCAGGGAAGGCCTGCAGACGTCTCGGGCAGCACTGACGTATTGATGCTGCCAAAGCAGTCCGGTGGGAAGTCAGTCCGCATGCGGTGCGATGGTGTTCCCGTCGAACGGGGCGGAATGCGAGGAGTTTCCGGTACAGCCTTGAAGACGAAGAAGGAGGTAGAACGATGCGTTGGCATCACGGAGTAATCTCGGCCGCGCTGGGTGTGGCAGTGTTCGGCTCGAGCGTTTCCCATGCCATAGAGTCGCAGACCTGGCGGTTCGGGCTTGAGGAGATCGAGGGCAGCGTACAGTACGAGTACGGTGCGCGTTTCGCCGAACTGATGGAGGAGCGCACGGATGGCGCCGTCACCGTTCAACTGTTCCCCTATGGCCAGATCGGCGGCCTGACCGACATCTACGATGCGGTGCAGAGCGGTGCCATTCAACTGGCGTTCGGCTCCGGGTTTCTCGGCGGCACGGTTCCCGAGAGCCAGCTGTTCAGTCTGAACTTCATTCTGACGGACGACGAGTGGACGAATACCCGGATACTCAACTCCGACGAGTTCCTGAAGAGCGAGGATTTCCAGGCGTCATTCCGGGACCGGGACCTGCATCCGCTGGCCGTGGTGCCCGAGGGCTGGCAGGTCTGGGGCCTGCAGCAGGAGGTTCGTACGCCGGCGGATTTCTCCGGTATCGCGATCCGTACCATGGACAACCGCCTGCTGCGGGAAACCTATGCCGCGTACGGTGCGGACCCGACCACCATGGAGTACGGCGAGATCTACAGCGGCCTGCAACTCGGCCAGATCGAGGGCAACATCCAGCCGGTGTTCGCCCACGAGGAAATGAGCTTCTATGAAGTTCAGGACTACCTGGTGTTTGCCAACCAGGCGCAGTTCATTGCCACCTTCATGGGCAACCGCGACTGGTATGACGGCCTCTCGGACGAATTGCGGGAGATTGTCAACGACGTTGCCGCAGAGATGGTCGAGTACATCCACGAAGTGCAGGTGGAACTCAACGAGGAGCGTCTGGACACGATCACGGAGAACAGCGAGATCCGGCTTGTGGAGTTGACGGCCGAGGAGCGCGAAGCGTTCCGCGAGCGCAGCATGCCGGTACGCGATACCTTCGTTGACATGGTCGGTGCCCGCGGTGAGCGGTTGCTGGACCTGCTGCTGGAACTGGTCGAGAAAGAACAGAGCTAGCCACCAGGCCCGGACGCGGTCTTGCGCCGGGTCCGGGCCCGCTACATGGGGAGTACTCCCTAGATGCCGCCGATGACGTCGGACATGATTCCGCTGGGGACCGAGGCGCCGGATTTCCGCTTGAAGGCGACCGACGGAAGCATCGTGGCCAGGGATGATTTCATGGATGAACCCGCCTTGCTGGTGGCGTTCATCTGCAATCACTGCCCGTTCGTGCGGCACCTGAGCGCCGGTCTGGCGAGCTTCGGCCGGGAATTCATGCCTCGCGGGTTGGCCATAGTCGCAATCAATTCCAATGACGCCCGGCAGGTGGCCGAGGACGACTTCGAGGCCATGGTGCGGGAGAAAGCCCGCGCCGGCTATCCCTTTCCCTATCTGCACGATGTCAAGCAGGACGTAGCCCGGCAGTACGGAGCCGCCTGTACGCCCGATTTCTTTCTGTTCGACGGCGAGCGACGGCTGGTCTATCGCGGACAGTTCGACGACAGTCGGCCCGGTAACGGAAAGTCCGTGACCGGCGAGGATCTGCGCGCGGCTGCCACTGCGGTGCTGACCGGCGCCGAGGTCGATGTCGAGCAGCGGCCCAGCGTGGGCTGCAGCATCAAGTGGCAGCGCTGATCGGTTTTCTGCTGGTGCTGTGCGCCGGGGGGTCGTTCAGACCTTCAGTTTCCTGGCCACGTCCGATGATCGCCTGAGCTGCTCTATTTCCTCGTCGGTGGGTACCTGCGGCCGGTCGCGTTCACGGTCGACCATGCACAGAAAACCCAGCGGCTCCTTGCCGGTGGCATGAAACTGGTGGTACGTGTGCGGCGAGATATAGACACAGTCGTGCAGTCCCACCTGTTCCACCCGGTCCTTCAGGATCACCTCGCCTTCGCCACGGATGATAATGACCGCGTGCGGATGTTCGTGGTGTTCCAGCGAGGAATAGCCTCCCGGTTGCACCTCGAAATAGCGGGTCAGAAAGTTCAGCCGTTCCTCGTTCTCGCCTTCCCCAAGAATGGTCTGTCGGGTGATGTCGCGAAAACCGGTGCCGTCGGTCTTGTATTCCTTCAACGGCACGTCCCAGCGATAGTTGTGCGCGCGAATGATCTTGGCCATCAGGGCATGCCCTCCCGGTGTCTTCCCAGCGCGTCCAGCAGCTTGGTGGCGGCAGCCGTGATGTCGCCCTGGGCGTACAGGCTGCCGCCGATGAGTATGATGGTATCGGGCCCGTAGCGTTCAATCCAATGGGGCGCACGCCGGGCGTCCATGCCGCCGCCAGGCGTGGGGGCTGCGGGCTTCAACCCGCCCAGTGGGCCGCGCAGGGCGGTATTGATGGCGTGGCAGGTCTGTTCGGTGAAGCCGAAACGGCCGCCGGTGTTCGGATAGATGGAGGCGTCAGCTCCGGCAATGCGGAACAGCTCGCCCAGCAGCAGGGCTGGCGACAGGCCGTGGCGCTCGCCCATCTGGCCGCCGGTCAGGGCCGGGTGCGCCATCATGGCCAGCCCGCTGTAGTCGCGCGCCCAGCGCAAACTGTCCAGGCCGCTGAGCCAGGGGCTGATGAGTACACCGCTGCAACCGGCCTCCTTGGCGGCGTCCAGTCGCTGCCCGAGCAGATGGTGGGGCGCGGTGACATTGGGAAAGTACCGGCTGGAGCCGCCGGTTTTCCGGTTGGCGCGGTCCACTGCCCGCTGGCAGGCGTGCAGGCGTTCCATGAACGGCGCGGTGGACTGGTTGGCGATGCCATGGTCGTCCTTGATGATATCGACACCGCCCAGCGCGAAGGCATAGGCCAGTTCCGCCAGCGCTTCGGCGGTATAGCCCACGGGCTTCAGCGCCGTGCAGGTCAACGGCCGTCCGTCCGGCACACCGGTCATCCGGCGCAGGCCGGCGATGCCGTGGCGCGGGCCGCCGAAGGCCTCCAGCAGTTGGGCGGGCCAGTCCACCGATTGCACGACAATCCCGCTTTTCAGGGAGATGTTGCCGAACAGCGTGTTCAGCAACTGGCTCAATTCCTCCCCGGTCAGGCGGCTGTCATAGCGGATGGCGCAGTGCCAGCGTTGGGGGGCTTGCTCTTCCAGGGTGTCGATCTGCCCGACCCAGGTATCCCTGATGTCGGGTCTGAGGCACTCGCCCGGCAGTTCCACGGTCTGCTCCAGGGCGATGCCCCGTGCCTTCTGCATCGGGTCCTCGCCCGGTTCGCAGTGGAGTTGGTAATGGACGGTGAAATGGCTGCTCATGAAAGTATCCGGGCTCGTTCGGTGACCCTGGGGCCGGAGGACGCGAACATCACTCGAGGCGCTCGGCGATGCGGATGCAGTGGCCGCCTTCCTGGCGGGCCATCAGCCGGGCGCTGTCGGCGGCTTCCAGGAGCATGGATACATCGTTGCCGTGCAGTGGATACGCGGCCACGCCGATCGAGGCCGTGGGCGACGGGATACTGCGCCCGCCGCGGTTGACGCCGGTGGTGTCGAGCAGCCCCAGCAGCTCCCGGCCGCGCCGGGAGGTGTCCTCCAGCGTCGCATCCGGCAGGACCACGGCGAATTGCCCTCCGTCCATGCGGCAGCAGACGTCGGATCCGCGGAACGAGGCCTGCAGCAGGCCGCCCACCGTCTGCAGCAGGCGGTCGCCATTGGCTACGCCATGGTCGCGGTTGAATCCGGCGAAGCCGTCGAGGTCGATGAGCAACAGTCCCAGCGGCTGATCGACACGCCGGCTACGGTGGAACTCCCGTTCCAGGGTTTCTTCCAGGTATCGACGGTTGAACAGGCCGGTCAGCGGGTCACGTACCGAGCGTTGGCGGTTGATGACCTGCAGTGCCAGTGCGGCCAGTGTCATGCCGAGCCCCTTCGCCAGCGCCAGTTCGTTCGGGGTGGCGCTGGGTGCGCGGTCCTCGCTCTCCCAGCAACGGATTTCCCCGCATGCGGTACCGAAGGCCACCAGCGGCAGCGTCAACACGCGTTCCGCCGGTAATGTCTGCAACTCGAGCAGAACCTGATGGGCATCGTCGTCATTCCGGTGACGGCCCATCGATTCCACACTGTCCACCCAGTAGCGTTCGCTGTTCCAGGCCGCGGCGATGGACGGCGGGTTGCCCTCCGCTGTCTGCAGCAGCACCGTGCCCTTCAGGCGGCTGCCCAGGCGTAATTGCCACTCGCAGAATGTGGCCAGGGCGATGTCGGTGGTGGTGGCGTCGGCCAGCGCCTCGAGCGCGGCGGGCAGCTCGGCCCGCGTGCCCTCGCTCGCAGCTTCTGCCGGGAAATCCTGCCGGAGCCGGCTGATGGCATCCATCGCCTGCTGCTGCGCGTCCAGTGCGGCCTGCAAGTGGTGAGTCCAGGACGAAGCAGGCGTTCGGGTCATGTCACCTCCATTGGATATCCGGCGTTTAGTGCCGGTCGGTATCGCCGGGGCCGCGGACCTTGTCGTAAACACGCAGGGCCGTGATCGGTGAGCCCACCACCATGACCGCCACCGCCAGGAAGACCAGCAGCATCGCCCAGGTGGGCAGCAGAGGCCAGATCCAGCGGATGAACGCCCAGAGCAACAGTATGTAGAGCGTGATCACCAGTCCGGCACAGATGATCGCCGCGATCAGTCGTACGCCGGTACTCAGGTGTCGAACTCCTCGGTGTCCGGTGCATCCCCCGACAGCAGCGCCGAAATGCGGCCGAGAAATGGCCAGGCGACCAGTGATTGGGTGAATCGCATGGTCGAGTTCTGGGCCTGTTCCGTCAGCACGCGGGTGTCCAGCTCGGTGGCGATACCGGTCAGTGCCATGATGTCCTCCTCCAGCCGGTGCATCGCTTCCAGCGGCAGAATGCCGTCCACGTGAATCACGTTGACCCGTCTGCCCCAGTAGGTGCTGGGAACGGAGGCCAGCATGAAGGGTTGTGCGTCCAGCATGGTCAGGCCGTTGAGATTCACCGGCAGGTTAAGCGGGTGCAGTGGCAATTCGCTGGGGCTGACGATGATTTCCATATGATAACAGTTGTCCGGCAGTGACCCATCGTATTGCTGGTGCGCTAGCGCGGAGAGATGGCTTTCGTGAACCTTGATGACCACATTGGCGTGCGTCTTCTGGAAGTCGATCCATTGTTTGTAGGCGGCCTCCCGGCGCTGAATCTCGCTTTCCAGATCGTCGGGATCATGGCCACGGGCGACCACGTCGCGTTCGAACTTCCAGCGCCATTTGACGTCCTGGTCGGAGTCCACGTACAGCGCGAAATCCAGCAGCGGCAGGAATCGGGAATACAGGGCGTGCAGGCCTTCGATGACCACGACCTGCGCCGGCCGGACGATCTGTGGCGCATCGAAACAGCCGGTGCCGTGATTGTAGATGGGCACTTCCACCGGCTGACCGGCACGGAGTGCCTTCAGGTGCTCCTCCACCAGGTCCAGGTGATTGGCCTCGGGGTCCAGCGGCAGGCGGCCGCTTTTTCTTCGCTGGGCGCGGTCCTCCTTGTGGTAGCCGTCCAGCGCAATGGTGGTGACCATGTCATTGCCCAGCAGGCGGCGGATGCCGTGGGTGTACGTGGTCTTTCCGCTGCCGCTGTCGCCCGCCACCCCCAGCAGTATGGGGCGCTCGGCTTGCAGGAGCTGCGCCCGCAGGTCGGTTTTCCTGCGTTCGGACGTGTTCGATTGCTGATTCATGCCTGCCACTGTCCAGTCAGATGCGGCCACGGAACCGCCCATTGTCGCCGGGAAAGGCGAGGTGTCAATCATCCCTGGGGCCCTGCGACAGGTTCTCGCCATACCGGCGTGCTGCTAGGATGAGAGGCAACGGCCCGACCACAAGAAAAGGATAGATGTTTGATGAGCCTGAAAACCACCGACCTTTGCGACGACCACTCCGACCATCTGCGGATCGTCAGCCCGCTGTTTCGTGATTACGGCGGAAAACCGATGTTCCATGGCCGGATCACCACCGTGAAGGTGTTCGAGGACAATTCCCTGGTCCGCAGTGCCCTGGAAGAGCCCGGCGAAGGCCGTGTCCTCGTGGTGGACGGCGGTGGTTCCATGCGTTGCGCCCTGCTGGGAGACAACCTCGCGGAGCTTGGTCTGAAGAACGGCTGGGCTGGCGTGCTGGTCTACGGTTGTGTGCGGGATGCCGCCGATCTGGCGCGGATTGCTATCGGGGTGAAAGCGCTGAACACCCACCCCCTGAAGAGTGTCAAGAAGGGCGTGGGCGATCGGGACGTCCCGGTGACGTTCGCCGGCGTTACCTTCCATGCCGGCGAGTGGTTGTACGGTGACGAGGATGGCGTGATCGTGGCTGCCGAAGCGTTGCATCAGGCCGGATGACGGAGATTGTGGGCCCATAACGACATGCAGGGAGGAGAAGGCATGGAGACACCGGTTAGCGTGCTTCTGGCCGCCAGGGGTGACAGCGCGGTACACGTGGTCCAGCACTCTGCCACGGTGACCGAAGCGGTACACGTGATGAACCAGCGGAACATTGGGGCCGTGGCGGTGATGAACGGTGAACGCCTGGCCGGCATCTTTACCGAAAGGGATGTGTTGCGCCGGGTTATCGACGGTCACATGAACGCCGACGCGGTTCCGGTTTCCAGCGTGATGACGCGTGAACTGGTGGTGGTTCGGCCGCAGACCACGGTGGGGGAGGCTCTGGTCCTAGTGGACAACAAGGGCTGCCGCCATCTTCCGGTCGTGGACCAAGGGCGTCTGGTTGGCATGTTGTCGGTGCGTGATCTGATCGGCAGTGTCGTCAGCGGTCAGGAGCACCGGATTGCGGAACTCACCGATTACATCTACGGAAGCTACGGCCCCTCGGTGGGCGCGCTGGAAGGCACGCAGGAATGAACGAAGAGGCCGTTCGACTGGACAAGTGGCTCTGGGCGGCGCGTTTTTTCAAGACGCGCCGGCTGGCCACCGACGCCATCAACGGTGGAAAGGTCGAGGTCAACGGTCACAAGGCCAAGCCTGCCAAGTCGGTACATGTGGGGGATGAAGTGCGCGTGCGCAAGGACGCCATGGACTACCATCTCCGTGTCGAGAACCTCTCCGACCGTCGCGGTCCTGCGGCCGTGGCGCAGACGCT
>JBJHBJ010000087.1:0-10715 GCA_050485425.1 Ectothiorhodospiraceae bacterium
TCGACCTGATCACCTCGTTCGATGCGGTCCACGACCAGAAGGACCCACAGCGCCTGATCCGCAGCCTGCATGATGCGCTGAAGCCCGGTGGTGTTTACCTGATGCAGGACATTGGCGGTTCGGCGCGACTGGAGAACAACATGGATTTCCCCATGGCGACCCTGCTCTACGCCATCTCCTGCGCCCACTGCACGCCGGTCTCACTGGGCCAGGGCGGCCTCGGCCTCGGCACGATGTGGGGCTGGGAAACCGCCGAGGCGATGCTGCAGGCGGCCGGGTTCACCCGGGTGGATCGCCACGTGCTGCCCCACGACCCGATGAACGTCTGGTTCGTGGCTTTCTGACCGTGCTCAGCGACCCGCTTTCCGGGAGCCGCCCCCCGGAAAGCGGGTTTGCTCGCGCGATACCGGCTCGAGAGAATCCAGGAACCCCGCGATGTGCTGCAGCACCGGACCACTATCGATCCACCACCAGTGGTCCTGGCCGGGGAGCTCGGTAAGGCGTGCATTCGGAATTCGGGCAGCCAGGTAGCGGCCGTGCTCCACGACCACCGCCCGCTCCTCGGTGCGGTGAAGGACGAGGGTCGGGCTCGCGATTTTCGGCAACAACCCGCGAACATCCATCTTCTTCAGGGCCTGGAATACGCCCCGCACCGTGCCGGGGCTGGCAGCCAGACGCAAGGATGCCGCCCACCACGCGCTGCGGGCGGGGCTGTCAGACCAGCTCGGCGCGAACAGCTCGATGAATGCAGGGCCTCCCCAGTCACTGATGAGCCGCTCCACCCGCGCATCGAAATCGTCTCCGGCAAAGCCCCAGGGATAGTCGTCGGCGCGCATTGCCCGCGCCAGCGTGCCGTAGAGGATCAGCCCGGACACCCGCTCCGGATGCCATGCTGCGCAGGCCAGCGCCGCCGGCCCACCCTCCGAGACCCCCAGCAGCACCGCCCGGGCAACTCCCTCCGCATCCAGTACCGCCTTCAGATCCCCCACCGTGTACTCGACGGTCGGGGCATAGGCGACCCGGTCGGACAGTCCCATGCCGCGCTTGTCGAAGCAGATCACCCTTGCCATGCGCCCGAGTGCCTGCATGAAGGCAGCGAGTTCCGGCTGACTCCAGTAGACATCAAGATGGGAAACAAACCCCGGCATGACCACCAATGTCATCGGGCCGGCGCCGTAGGCACGGTAGGCGATGGAAATGTCGCCGCTGGAGACATACCTGACCGGAGCGGGAGGACTCTGGTCCGGCTCCACCGCCGGCAAACCGGGTTTCCCGTCCTCGATCGCCCTGATCAGGGCCACGGTATCAGCCTGCGGAGCGGTATCCAGCTCGGATTCCAGATAACGCCGGCAGCGCTCGAACTGCTGCCGGGCGGCAGCCGGCTGCCCGGCTGCGTGATGGAGGCGCATCAGCATCTGGTGCGCGGGCTCATGCAGATGGTCCAGTTCCACCCAGCGCCTGGCATGGCGCACAGCGGAATCGTAGTCCTCCGCGGCCGCATCAAGCCGCGCCAGTCGCTCCAGCACATGCCCCAGCGACTGCCGGAGGTCCTCTGCCAGGAAGAACTGCCATTCCTCGAAGGCCTCGCTGTCCGCAACCGCAAAGCCCGCGAGAAAATCATCGGCATAGAGTCCGGCGGCACACAGCAGGAGCTTCCGCTCATCCGGCCCTCCGGACGGCACCTCCCTGCTGCGCTCGACGCTGTCCCGGTAGCGCCCGACATCCACGGCCCCGGCCATGTCCCGATGCAGGCCCACGGTGTCCGCACTGATCGCGAGCACACCGTCGCCCAGCGTCTTCTGCAAGCGGTAGAGAGTACGCCGCAATCGCGCCCGCCCCTCTCCCTCCGCGCTGTCCGGCCAGAGCAGCTCGGCGAGTGCATCGCGGCTGTGGAAACGGCCCGTTACGCCCAGGTAGGCAACCAGCGCCAGCGCCTTGCGCAGGCCGATATCCAGCACGCGCCCGTCGCGAACCACTCTCGGATAACCGAACAACGAGATTTCAATCGGCACGTGGCCCTTTCCCATATCGCGCCAGGGGACGTCCAGGGGACGTCCAGGGGACGCCGATCATCTAGTTTTGCGCAGAACGCGGCAGAGAGCCACGTCCGTCCGACCCAAGAACCACGCAAACCGAGAAAGCACAGCCATGAAAAAGATGTTCATTCTGATCTACGCGGGCATCGCCTACCTGCTGGCAATGGTCAATATTGCCTACATCGTTGCCTTTCTTGCCGATTTCGGCGCCCCCAAAACCATCAACAGCGGTGCGTTCGGCGGCGACGTCTGGCAGGCGGTGGGGATCAATGCCCTGCTGGTGCTGGGCTTCGGCCTGCACCACTCGATCACCGCGCGCACCGCCTTCAAGCGCTGGTGGACGCGGTTCGTGCCCGCACACCTGGAGCGGGCAACTTACCTGTACATGACGGCTGCGATGACGGCCCTGCTGGTGATGCTCTGGCAGCCGATTCCGATCACGCTCTGGCGCGTCGAGGCCACGTGGGCGATCGCCTCCATCGTCACCCTGTACCTGGCCATCTGGATGGTGATGTTCGCCGCCACCTTCCATTTCGGCCATTTCAGCTTTTTCGGGCTTGCCCAGGCCTGGCAGCGGGTCCGCGAACGGCAGGTGACAGGGACGACGTTCTCCGCCAACTATCTCTACGCCATCATGCGTCACCCGATCAGCTGCGGGTGGATGGTCGCGCCCTGGGTCACCCCGCACATGACTGTCGGCCAGCTCGTGTTCGCCCTGAGCGCCACCGCATACGTACTCGTTGCCACCTGGTTCGAGGAAGCCGACCTGATCGAGGAATTCGGCGACCGCTATCTGCTCTACCGGCAGCATGTGCCCGCATTTCTCCCGCGCCTGGGCGGAAACCGCGCGGACAGGACGGAGGACGTCAGTCAGCAGCTCTGATCCTCCCCGGCATCCATCGGCGGCGTGCCCGGCAGGCACGCCGCACCAAGCAACGCATTCAGGAGTCAGCCATGAACCGGAACACGCTGTATTTCCTCGACGAACACCCCGCTGCGGGAGCACCCACGGACCGCACCATCCTGCTTATCCACGGGAGCGCAAGTTCCAGTCGCCAGTGGACTGCCTTTCTGGCAACCCGCCAGCCTGACGAACGCGTCATTGCCCCGGACCTGCCGGGGTATGGCAGAAGCCCATTCGACACAGGCCTGACCGTTCAGGAACAGGACCTGTCGGCCCTGACCAGCCTGATCGAACAAATGCACGGGAAGCGAACCGTGGATCTCGTCGGCCATTCCTACGGCGGTGCGCTGGCCCTGGATTTCGCGGCCAGCCATCAGGACCGGCTTCGCTCGCTGACGCTGATCGAGCCCGCTGCATTCAATATACTGCGCGCAAGCGGCGACCCCGCCTGGAAGGACATCGAAAACCTCTCGCGCGAACACATACGGCTGGTCGACGCCGGTGCGCCGGAGGCGGCGGCCGAGTTGTTCATGCACTACTGGATCGGTGAAACCGCATGGAACGCGATCACCGGTCCGAGACGGGAAACAGTCATCGGCCTGATGCCGAGAGTGGCCGCCGAGTGGCGGTGGATGTGGCAGAACGACACGTCTCCGGGCCGACTCCTCACGCTCGAGGTACCAACCCGGCTCATCGTCGGAACGGAAACCACGGCTGCAGCCAGGCGTACACTCGAGGTTGTCTCGGCGCTGTTGCCGATGTCCAGCGTCTCCCGCATCCAGGGCGCGGGACACCTCTCGCCATTGACCCATGCCGATACGGTGAACGCCACGATCCGGGATTTCATCCGTCACGCCGCAGACTCGCCGCTGGACGTGGCATAGCCGGCGGAAGCGACCGGGCCCCGCTGCTTCCGCCGTTCCCGGACACGGATTCCGCGCGCAATGCCGCAACACGCATGACCGGTGCAGACGCGCCGGTCATGCGGCGTTCAACAACCGCTCCAGCGCCGTGTCCACCCGGGCCCGCCAGTCCTCGGGAGATATTTCCTCAAACCCCGTTCCGGTCGGGCAGGCGCTCGAGATAACCACGTCCGGCCGCAGTTCCCGCAACACCTCCAGGCTGGCGGCAAGCGGCTCCCTCTCGCTGTAGCCGGTTATCATCCCGGCCTGCCAGCCGCCATCGTCGCTGAGGAACAGCGTGTCGCCGGTGAACAGATAGCGTTTGCCATGCGGGGAATCCACCAGGAAGCAGACGCTTCCGGGGGAATGCCCCGGCGTCGGGATCACCTCGACATTGCCGAGCAGGGTCTCGCGCTTGTCGAACAGCACGTCCGGGCGACGGATGCGGGCGAATTTCTCCTGTTCGTTCACGTGTCCACCCAGTCGGGCGTCGAAGCGCTCGCCGATCACGTTGAGTGTCTCGCCAAGCTCGTCCTGGTGACTGAGGAACTGATACGCCACCCCTCCCCGGTCCGCCATGGCATCGATTTCGTGGTGATGGCCGGTGTTGTAGAAGAGCACGTTGCCTTCATCCCGCGTCAGCAGATAGGCCCGGGTGATCAGCCCCGGAAAGGGGTATTCGGGTTCGGTTTCCCAGAGATCCGGCTGAACCTGTTTCATGGTTTCCTCCTTGCCAATTCGAAAGCCTCGGAGACAACCCTAGAACCTCAAGTAATATTGAGGTCAAGCATAGGCAACGGTCAGGTTCTGGTGAACAGGTAGACGCCCACACCGATCATCGCGCCTCCGGCCGCCACATTGATTCCGCGCCCGAGGCGGTGGCCGATCAGTCTGCCTGCCCGGTGCGCCAGATAGGCATAGACGAGCTTCACGCTGCCCACCGAAAGGACGGTAATTCCCGCAATCACCGCGATGTCCAGCGCCTTGGCGGAGGCCAGGTCGACGAACACCGGCAGGAAACCGAGGTAGAAGAAAATGGCTTTCTGATCCGCCAGCGTTATCAGCAGACCGGTCAGGAAGCTCGCCCCGAGGGAAGACGTGCGCCCGGGCCGGGCCCCCGCGTCCGGCGCCGGACGCGCGCGCAGTAGCCTGAACCCGAACCAGACCAGGTAGGCGCCACCCACGTACTTGACCAGTGAAAACCAGTCGCCCATTGCGGTGGCGAGGACTGACAGCCCCAGCAGCGCGATCAGCAGAAAGACAAGGTCGCCCAGCACGATGCCGGCAGTGGCCGCTGCACCATGGCCAAAACCGCCCGCAGCCGAACGGGCGGTCACTGCCAGCACGCTGACACTGGGAACGCTTGCCAGCACCACCATGGCGGCGGCCAGGGCGGCCATCGGGCCAGGCGTCATCGTGAAGAGACTGTTCAACGCGATTCCCTCATCAAGTCCACCATGCCCGAGGCCTGGTCCGTCCGCTCCCCTTCCAGGCCGGCCGCCACGCCTGCCTGGTCCGCAGCGGACCGGTTCTGGCCCAGTTTCCACTTGCCCTCCAGCCGGTCGATCTGGATCTCGATGCCGACGATGGCTTTCAGCATCTTCTCGATGTAGTCCGCCGGCGCGTCCGACACCTGCCAGGGGGTGGACCGGCCGGATTCGTGCCGGTTGGTCAGTTGCTCCACCAGCCGACGCAGCCAGACCGGATCATCCACCGGCCGGACCGTTCCGCGGGCGTGCACCACGGCATAGTTCCAGGTGGGAACAACCTTGCCGGTTTCCTGTTTGCTTCGATACCACCCCGGGGTGATATAGGCCTGCGGCCCCTGGAAGATGACCAGTGCGCGAGCACCTTCGTCGAGTTGCTTCCAGACGGGGTTCGCCCGGGCCACGTGGCCCCGCAGCGTGCCGTAATGCGAGGGGCCGCTGTCCAGCAGCAACGGCAGGTGGTTCGCTTCCGGCCCCTCCGGTCCGGTTGTGACAACGGTGGCGAACGGATAGGCGCGCATCAACGCGTGCAACCTTTCCGTTCGCGATTCCTCGAAATGCCCGGGCAAGTACATGGCGCGCCTCCTGATGGATTCCGTAGTGTCCGATCCGGCGGCGGGGCGTGCAACTCCCGTCACGTCGACGGAAGCATCAACTGCTCAGCGCCAAGCATACCCAGGAATACCAGCGTCGGGATGAGCGCGGTGGCAACGGCAACACAGGCAGCGAACACGCCCCAGGGGAGCAAGCCGGCCGCCCCGTAGACCAGGGATATGCCTCCTCCCCCGCCCACGGCTGTATTGCCCGGCGTGTTCAGCAGCGTGGCCAGGACGAACACGGCAAGCAGCGGTTTTCCTCCCGGCCGCCGGATCCGCCTGAGGAGCCGCTCTTCCATCCGCTGCACCATGCCGGCCTGCCCCCGCAGAAAGCGGCCGGCCAGGTAGGCCAGGTTGAGCCCCAGCAGCGTGGCAACGTAGGCGGCGATGATGCCCGGACGGCCGTAAAGCAGCATGATGAGCAGGCCGATCTCGACGGACGGGACGAATGGAACGGCCAGCAGCAGCGCGTACAACAGACTGACGGCCAGTAGCAGCGCCAGTCCACGATCTGAACCGGCAGGAAGCTGCCCCCACCCCGCCAGCCAGGCCAAAACACCCAGCAGCGCGATAATGAGGAACAGTCGCAAGCAGCGCCTGCAGGCGACGTTCCCTTGTCCGCCGAATCGTGTGACGGATGTGCCGGCCATACCCCACCTCCCGCTCCATGATCTGCCGTGGCGGCCGGGCCGGCGCACCTTGCAACCGACCCGGCGCTGCCGGTCGCCCTACTGAATGCGGGGATCGTCGTCGGGGTTGACGTACTCGATCCCCCACGGCCCGACACCGTGCAATTGCATGACGACATCGGTCTCGGCGTAGCCGAACATGGGTTCTCCGGGGGGCATGATGGCCACCCCTCCCGGAGGGAGCTTCTTCATGGCATCAGCATCAAACGCGCTACCGTGCGCGAAATGCAGCGTGCCGGAGATGACTGTCACGCGCTCGTAGGCCGGGTGGTGATGCGGCTCTATTCGATAGCCGGCTGGCAGTTTCAACCGAAACGTGAACGGCTCCTCCTGGCTCAGATCGCCCTCGATCACGGCGATCTGCGCGGGCTCCGCCATGGACGCCACCGGCCCCCACTGCAGGGCGTCCGGGGTGATCATCAAGTGACCGTCACCGCGATAGTTGTCAGCCTGTGCGGTTGACGCGATGGCGCTGGCGGCAAGCAGTAGCGCACCGGCAGCAAGGGAATGGATCTGTCTGGTCATGATTGTCTCCTCGCATTGTTGTCCTGTCGTCCGTACCTCCCGTGTGGGAGGCGGAGGTTCAGTCCTTGACCGCCAGCAGGGAGATACTCTTGACGCCGAAAGTCCGGCTGGCACCCTGCGCCGAGTCGGTCAGGAAGCGGTACTGATGGTTCTCGCGAATCTGCACAATGCGCAGCCCGGCGGCGGTAATGGCCTGCTGGTAGGCTTCGCGCTGCATGGCCCCACCGATACAGGCCGCCCAGAGCGTGGCGTCGCAGGTCACAGTCTCGGGCAACTGGCTGGCCGTCACGATATCGGAAAGGGCAAGCCTGCCACCGGGCCGCAGCGCCCGCGCAGCACTTCGGAACACACGCGGCTTGTCGGCGGAAAGGTTGATCACACCGTTGCTGATCACCACATCAGCGCTGGATTCGCCCACCGGCGGCTGCTCGATGTATCCATCCCGGATCTCGACATTGTCGAAACCGGCGGTATTCGCCAGCCGGGATGCCTTCTCGCGCTGGGCCAAGGTCATGTCGATGCCGATCACGCGCCCTTCCGGCCCGGCCCTCAGCGCAGCGACGAACGCGTCCATGCCGGAGCCACTGCCGAGATCCACCACCACATCGCCAGGTTCGATCCCGGCCAGATCCAGGTGGTAGCCGACACCCGCGAACGACTGCACCGACTCTGCCGGGATACGCTCCAGATCCGCCGGCTCGTAGCCCAGCCTCTCCGCCAGCGAGCGTCCCATTTCGAAATGGAAATCGCCCTCCGGCGTGTTGGCGACCTGGCTGTACATTTCCTTCACCTTGCTCTCCAGAGCCTGGCGATCAACCTCGTTACGCGTTGCTGTTGTATCCATGATTTCGTCCTCCGGTGGTTCATCCCGCCGCAACAGGCGGCAGGTATCGCAGGGACGCATGACCCCGCATAACTGTTCCCGCCTCACGACAACTGATTGATTGGCTAAGCTTTTGGGTAAGCCCGGTCTCCCAAGGCGGATACCCGCAGTGCCCGGAAAAGCCTCGCGCCGCATCAGCAAGCAGGAACAGGCGGAACGCAAGCAGCGTTTCGAGGACGAGGTCATGCGCCTGATGGACCGCCTGTACGGCACCGCGCTGCGACTTACCCGGAATACCGACGACGCGGAGGACGTCGTCGCGGAAACGGTGAGCAAGGCCTGGTCGCACCTGGACGACCTGGACGATCTCGACTGCCTGCCGGGCTGGCTTTTCCGCATTCTGAACAATGTCTTCGTCGGTGAGTGGCGGAAACGGCAGACACGGCAACGTCTGTGGGAGGATGCGAAGCAGGCCGGCGATCTGGACTCTCCGGAGGACTTCTCGCTGTTCCAGAAGCTTCACCAGCCTTTCCTGCTATGGTGGGGAACGCCAGAGGACGCCTTCGTGAACGACCTGCTGCACGAAGACATCCAGCGCGCGCTGGACTCGCTGCCCGACGAGTACCGCGTCGCCATTGTGCTGATCGAGGTCCAGGGCTATACCTACAATGAGGCGGCCAACCTGCTTGACGTACCGGTGGGCACGATTCGGTCACGGCTCAGCCGGGCCCGATCGCTGCTGCAGAGGGCGTTGTGGACACAGGCATGCGCGGCCGGCCTGCGATCGGAAACGGGCGATTCCGGTCACGAAAACGGAGCTGGTACGTGACAGAACGACAACTGAGTTGCGAAGAAGTGCTCGAGCAGCTGTTCACCTACCTGGATGGCGAAATCGACGCAGCCAGCAGCGCCGACATCGACCGTCATCTGGCACGCTGCAGGGACTGCTATACGCGCGCCGAATTTGAAAAGAAACTACGACTGAAGACTGAGCAGGCGGGCGGTTCCGCCCCGGCCCCTGAGCGGCTGCGGGCACGCATTCGGGGATTGCTGGACCGATACTGATCGAGGAAGCCCCCAACGCATTTGCATATCCGCCCTCTTCCAGGGCCGGCAAGCTGCCCCGCACCTCCTGAGACGTCAGAGGGCCACGTATGGTTGCCATTCTCGGATACTCGCGCCGGCAGATCACACAGGCGGTGCAGCAGATGTATACCGCCGTCGCCAGCAATCCGGAAAGCGACTTCCATTTCCCTGTCGGCTCTGATGCGTGCGGCCTGCTGGGCTACCCGCGAGAGGAACTGGAGCAACTACCGGCCTCCGTGCGGGCTGCCTTCGCCGGTGTCGGCTACCCCCACCGGTGTAAAGCCGTCCGCCCCGGCGACACGGTACTGGACCTGGGCGCCGGCGCCGGGGTCGACACGCTGCTGGCGAGCGCACAGGTGGGGGAGCAGGGCCATGTCATCGCCCTGGACCTCACCGCGGCGATGACACAACGACTCCGAAAGAGCATAGAGGAAGCGGGCTGCACCAACGTGTCCGTGGTCCAGGGCACTGCAGAAGAGCTTCCGCTGGCCAACGCCAGCGTGGACAGCGTGACCAGCAACGGGGCATTGAACCTGGTGCCGGACAAGCGCAAGGCGGTCAGGGAACTGTTCCGCGTGCTCCGACCCGGGGGGCGCGTGCAGATAGCCGACGTGGTGATCCGCCGGCCAGTCACCGTGGACTGCCATGCTGATCCCCGGCTCTGGGTGGAATGCGTGGTTGGTGCAACGGTGGACGACGCCTTTCTGGCGCTTTTCCGCGAAGCCGGCTTCGAGGATGTCGAACTGGTCCACAGCCATGACTACTTCGCCCACAGCCCGAGCCGGCAGACCCGGGAGGTGGCGCAGGGATTCGGCGCGCGTTCGATCGAGGTACGCATGCGCCGGAGCGAGAACCGGCCGCCGTTGCTTGCCAGGTTCTGGCGTCGTTGGAGCCCCCGTCTGCTGTTTCTCGGTCTCTGGCGCCGCGGCTGGCTTGGCTGCGCGGCTCTGATCGCAGCACTGCTGGCCTGCTACGGCACGCTTGCAGCGGTCGCCCTGCTCGCGATGATGGGCGTCGGCGCTGCATTGAACGAGGCGGTCTGGGCCGGGAGCATTGCCGCACTGGCGGTGGTGACCGCCGCCGCCATCGTCGCCGGCATCCGTCGCCATGGCAGGCTGGGACCGTCGGGCCCCGCCATTCTCGGCGCCGCGCTGATCGTCTACACGATGCTGATCGACTATAGCGCTGTTGTCGAAGGGGCCGGATTCATACTACTGGCCTGGGCGGTGGTCTGGGACAT
Source organism: Ectothiorhodospiraceae bacterium (assembly GCA_050485425.1). Classification (GTDB taxonomy): domain Bacteria; phylum Pseudomonadota; class Gammaproteobacteria; order Nitrococcales; family Aquisalimonadaceae; genus LSCE01. Next base: position 10,289 of record JBJHBJ010000087.1, read on the forward strand.
CCTGGTACGCCGCCGGACGCAGCGAGAACTTCTGGGGCTCATGGGCGACGGGGTCTCTCGGGATCCGAGGGAGTCGTGATCTCGGTGTCCGACTCGAACAGGCTGCGCAATTCGTCGGACGCCTCCCGCACACTCTGGATCAGCCGCGTCTCGTCGCCGAAGTGATCCATCTGCCGCTTCAGGGTCTGTTCGTCGTGAGCGCGGAAAGATGCGATGATCCTGTCAGCCTGCCGTTTCGGCACATCCAGCGCGCAAAGGACATTGCGCGTGAGTTCCAGGCTTGAGAAAAGCAGCTCCCGGATCACGGTATGGACGCCGGCACGCATCAGCAGATGGGCATGGTGGCGGCTGCGGGCCCGCGCATAGACCTTCAGTTGCGGGAATCCCTCCCGCACCCGTTCAACCACGCGCATCGATGCCTCGACGT
>JBJHBJ010000088.1:0-10103 GCA_050485425.1 Ectothiorhodospiraceae bacterium
CATGCGCTTGTGCCCGCTCGCGAAACTGTGCCGGGCTGGAGCCCGTCCAGCGCCGGAACGCCTTGGCAAACGAGCTTTCATCGGCAAAGCCCAGCGCCCTGGCGATCTCACGCAAGCGCTCGTTGCCACGCAGCCGCTCGCAAGCCATGCGGTAGAGGGTGGCGTCGCGCAGCAGCTTGAAGGAGCTGCCCTCCTCCGCGAGACGCCGGTTCAGGTGCCGACCGCTGATGCCGAGCAGATCAGCAATGCGATCCTTTCCCCACTGCGGATGGTGTCGCACCAGCGCCTCGACCTGCATCGCCAGGCTCTGGGCCGAGAGCGAAGCCAGCATCTGGTCCGCCACCTGCTGCAGGTATGCTCGCATCGTCGCATTTGCCTGAACCAGCGGCCGGCGCAGATCGGCGGCGGCGAACAGCAGGCTGTAGTCCTCGGTGCGAAACTGCGGTGGCTGCCCGAGCAGCATCCGGTAGCGCTCCAGCGGCCCCCGCGGCGCATGTTGAAGGCAGATCTGCAACGGCATCACGCCGCCGCCCGTCATCCAGCGCGACAGGTGCACGGAGCAGCCAATGGTCGCCTCGCCACGTATCGCCTGATGCACGTCGTAGCCGGGCAGGTAGCGCACCCGCCAACCATCAGCCTGCTTGCGCAGATCGCAGACGCTACCTTCACCGATAATCGGGAAATACTCCTGCAGCGCCTCCAGCCCGTCACCCAGCGTCTCGCAGCTCATCAGCAGCAACCCGGCGCTGTCCAGGTGGCCGACCTGCACCTCGAGCCCGATCCGCAGCCCGATCAACGGGTCGTCGCTTGCGCTGGCAATGGATTCCCACAGCTCGTCCTGCAGCGGCAACGGCACCCGTGCCGGAAACGAGGCAAGCTCGCTGCGCAGCCTTGCGGGCAGCGCGAGATTCAGGCGGTCACAGGCCTGCACGATGGCCTGGCTGAAGCGCAGGCTGACGGTGGGCGAGGTCGTCATCTCCCGTACCTCCGCACCAGGTCCCGAATTGACCGCGCTCCGGTCCCGTTTAAGCCAACACCGACCACGGCGGATGCCCTACTCTGAAATTAAAACGATAATGGCAGCGAGGAGAGAGCGATGTATGCGGTCATCGGCGCCGGCCCCATGGGTCTTGCGGCAGCACGCAACCTGAGCAAACACGGCATTCCCTTCACCGGCTTCGAGTTGCACAGCGAAGTCGGCGGGCTGTGGGACATCGACAACCCCCACAGCACCATGTACGAAACCGCGCACCTGATCTCCTCCAAGAGCACCACCGAATTCGCCGAGTTTCCCATGGACGAGTCGGTGGCGCCCTACCCGCACCACCGCGAGCTGCGCCGCTACTTTCGCGATTACGCACGCCACTTCGGGCTCTACCAGCACTACGAGTTCAACACCCGTGTGGTGGCCGTCGAGCGCGACGGCGACGGCTGGCTGGTGACCACCGAATGCGACGGCACCCAACGCAGCCGCCACTTCGACGGCGTGCTGATCGCCAACGGCACGCTGCATCATCCGAGTGTACCCGAGTTACCGGGGAAGTTTGACGGCCGGGTGATGCACTCCAGCGAGTACCGCGCGCCGGAGCAACTGGCCGGTCAGCGCGTGCTGGTGGTCGGCTGCGGCAACTCCGGCGCCGACATTGCAGTCGATGCCGTGCACCATGCGCGCAGCGTCGACCTGTCGGTGCGCCGCGGCTATTACTTCCTGCCCAAGTTCCTGTTCGGCCGCCCCATCGACACCCTGGGCGGCAAGCTCAAGCTGCCGCGAAGGCTCAAGCAACTGCTCGACGGCGGCCTGATCCGGCTGGTGATGGGCAAGCCTTCGGCCTACGGGCTGCCGGACCCGGACTACCGGCTCTACGAGTCGCACCCGGTGATGAACTCGCTGGTCCTGCATCATCTGGGTCACGGGGACATCCACCCGCGCGGCGACATCGCCCGCATCGACGGCGAGCGGGTGCAGTTCAGCGACGGCAGCGAAGGCGACTACGACATCATCCTGCTCGCCACCGGCTACAAACTGCACTACCCCTTCATCGACCGCGCGTACCTGAACTGGCCGCAGAGCACGGGAGCGCCGCAACTGTACCTGAACATCTTCCACCCGAACTACGACAACCTGTTCGTGCTGGGCATGGTGGAGGCCGCCGGTCTTGGCTGGGAAGGCCGCAACGAACAGGCCGAACTGGTGGCACTGTACATCCGTCAGCGCGCCGCCGGCGCGGCCGCCGCCTCACGCCTGACCGAAGCCAAGCGGCGTCATGCCGCCAGCCGCATCACCGGCGGCTATCGCTACCTCAAGCTCGAGCGCATGGCCTACTACGTACACAAGGAAAGCTACCGCAAGGCGCTGGCGGGGCACGCCCGCGAGCTGCGGCGGGGCCTGGCGCCGCTGCCGGCGGCGGGCCTGGTCTCTTCCAGCAGCGTCGCGTGAGGTGGTCATGCCTACCGAAGCTGCCATCCAGTTCGACCCGGCCAGCCTGATACTGCTGAACGCGATCCTGGCCTGCATGATCTTCGGCGTCTCGCTAAGCCTGAAGGGCGAGGACTTCAAGCGCATCGTCAAGGCGCCGGTGGCGCCCGTGGCGGGGCTGATCGCCCAGTTCGTGCTGCTGCCGGCAGCGACCTGCCTGGTCACCTGGTGGCTGGCGATCGACCCGGCGCTGGCGCTGGGGATGATTCTGGTCGCCGCCTGCCCGGGCGGCGCCTTCTCCAACGTCATGACCTGGCTGGCGCGCGGCAGTGTCGCCGTGTCGGTGAGCATGACCGCGGTGTCCAGCCTGGCGGCGATCGTGATGACGCCGTTCAACTTCGCCCTCTACGGCTGGCTCAACCCGCACACCCGCGAGCTGCTCACCAGCATCGCCCTGGACCCGCTGCAGGTGCTGACACTCGTGGTACTGGTGCTGGGCTTGCCCCTGCTGCTGGGCATGTGGGTGGGCCAGCGCTTCCCGCGGCTGGCCGAACGCAGCGACAAGCCGTTTCGCGTCATCTCGCTGCTGGTATTCATGAGTTTCGTTGCCATCGCTTTCGGCAACAACTTCGAGCTGTTCCTGGACCGCTTCCATACCGTGTTCTGGCTGGTCGCCGGCCACAACCTGCTGGCACTCGCGCTGGGCGCAGCAATGGCCTACATGATGCGGCTCCCGGAAGCCGACCGTCGAGCGGTAACCATGGAGGTCGGCATCCAGAACTCGGGGCTGGGGCTGGTGATCCTGTTCACCTTCCTCCCGGGCGCCGGCGACATGATGTTGATCACCGCATTCTGGGGCGTCTGGCACCTGGTGGCCGGCAGCGCGCTGGCCCTCTACTGGTCGCGCCGCACTCCGATCCCTGCCAAGGCCGCCGGCATCGTGGCCGGTACGCTGCCCAAATAGCCGTTGCCGGAGAACAACGACAATGCGCAAGAGAATCCTGATCACCGGTGCCGCAGGCTACATCGGCAGCCTGCTCGGCGAGCGCCTGGCCCGCGGCAACTTCGTGGTGGGCACCGACATCCGACACCGCGAACTTTCCTTCCCCATCCACCTGCTCGACATCCGCGACCCGGCGCTGGAGCGTTTGCTGCGGGAGGAGCGCATCAGCCACGTGGTACACCTGGCCTCGGTGCTGGAGGCCAGCCGTGACCGCGCCCGCGACTACGACATCGACGTCAACGGCACCCGCAACCTGCTGGCCTGCTGCCAGCGCGCCGGGGTGCAACATCTGACCGTCACCAGCTCGGGGGCCGCCTACGGCTACCACCCGGATAACCCGGAGTGGATCGATGAGAACGACCCGCTGCGCGGCAACGCCGTGTTCGCCTACGCCGACCACAAGCGCCAGATCGAAACCCTGCTGGCCGACTACCGGCGCGAGCACCCGGAGCTGACCCAGCTGGTTTTCCGCCCCGGCACCATGCTCGGCAGCGCCACCGACAATCTGATCACCAACCTGTTCAAGGCCAAGCGGCTGATCGCCATTCAGGGCAGCGACTCACCTTTCGTGTTCATCTGGGACGAGGACGTCATCGGCGCCATGGAGGCCGGCATCCGCGAGGATCGCAGCGGCATCTACAACATGGCCGGCGACGGCGCGCTCACCGTGCACCAGATCGCCGCCATCCTCGGCAAACCGGTGCGGGCGCTGCCGGCCTGGTTGATCATTGGTGCACTGTGGTGCGCCCGCCGCCTGGGCGTGGGCCGCTACGGCCCCGAACAGGTCAACTTCCTGCGCTACCGCCCGGTGCTGAGCAACCGGCGGCTGAAAGAAGAGTTCGGCTACACGCCGGCCAAGACCTCCGAGGAGACCTTCCGCTTCTACGTCGAGCACGCCCGCGCGCGGGGGCAACTATGAGCTGCGTGCTGATCACCGGCGCCGCGAGCGGGCTGGGCTGGGCGCTGGCGAAAGCCTGCTTCGCCCGCGGCGATAACCTGCTGCTCACCGACATCAACGAGCCGATGCTGCACGAGCGGGCGCAAACGCTGAACGCGCCGGAGCGCATCGCCACCCTGGCCGGCGATATCTGCGAGCCGGCGCACCACCGCGCCCTGCTCGATACGGCCGCCGCACGCTTCGGCGGGGTCGGCGTGCTGGTCAACAACGCCGGCATCACCCACCGCTCGCTCACCCAGAAAACGGACCCCGAGGTGCTCTGGCACGTCATGCGGGTCAACTGGCAGGCACCGCTGGCGCTGACCCTGGCCGCTCTGCCGCAACTGCAGCAACAGCGCGGCAGCATCGTCAACATAGGCTCGATGGCGGGCTGGATGCCGGTGCTGGGCCGCAGCGCCTACTGCGCCGCCAAGAGCGCCCTGGCACAGTCGTTCGAGGTGCTGCGCGGCGAGCAGCTACAGCATGGCGTCCATGTGCTCATGGCCTATCCGAGCTTTCTCGCCACCCCCATCGAGCAGAACGCGCTGGGCTTTGACGGCGGCCCGGCCCGCCACGCGCGCTCCAGCGTCGGCAAGCCCAGGAGCGCCGAGTGGATGGCGGCCCGCATTGTCCACGCGCTGGAGCGGCGCCAGAAAAGGGTGTACTCCGACCGCCTGGCGATGATCGGCAGCCTGCTCTGGCGCCTGCGGCCGGACCTTTACCAGCGCATCATGATGAAAAAGTTCGCCGTGGAGTTGCAGCAGTGATCGATCCCTGGCTCTGGCTTGGGCTTTTCATCCTGCTCGCATACACCGTCGAGGCCATGACCGGCTTTGGCAGCATCGTCATTGCCCTGTCGCTGGGCGCGCTGCTGCTGCCCATTCCCGAGCTGCTGCCGGTACTGGTGCCACTGAACATCGCCCTGACCGGCTACCTGTGCCTTCGCCACCGCCGCCATATCCACCGCGCCACGCTGCTCAAGATGATCCTGCCGCTGATGACGGTCGGCACGGTGGTCGGCTACTTCGCCAGGCCGTCCCTGGGCAACCGCCTGCTGCAGACGCTGTTCGGCCTGCTGGTGCTGTGGTTTGCCGCCCGCGAACTGTGGCGGCTTTGGCGCGCGCGTCCGGCCCGGCTTCACGGCCCGCTCGCCGCCCGCGGCCTGACCTTCGGCGCCGGCATCACCCACGGCCTGTTCGCCTCCGGCGGCCCGCTGCTGGTGTACGCCCTGGCCGGCAGCACGCTGCCCAAGGCACAGCTTAGAGCCACCCTGCTTACGGTGTGGTTCAGCCTCAACAGCCTGCTGACGCTGATGTACCTTGCCGACGGAAGCCTGCTGCCGGCCCTGCCGCGTGTCGCCACCTATCTGCCGGTGGTGCTGGCGGGCATCGTGATCGGCGAGTGGCTGCACCGTCGCATCGACGAGGCGCGCTTTCGCCAGCTGGTGTTCGCACTACTTGGGGTGACGGGGCTCAGCCTGGCTCTGCCGCTGTGACCTTCAGGTCTTTTCCATGCAGCCATGCCTGACAATGCCAACACAGATCAGACCCTGGGCCGCATAATAGGTGGCCATGATGGCAACATTCGAATAGTCGAAAGGCGCGACGAACAGATTGATAGCAATCAGCGTATCGCTGACCATGAAGATCAGTGCGCCCACCGCCACCCACAGGAAGTTCCTGTCTGTCCGAAAGCCTGCGGATATGGCCATCAGGCTGATCGCGATCATGTAAGCGGTTGTGACGACCTTCATGCCACCGGTCTCTGGAATAATAAACAGGCTGCAGGCCAGTGCGTACGCAACAATCAATGCGGCCCAGGGCAATCGACTGATACGCCAACGAAACTGCGTCAGAAACAGCGCAGCGTATACCAATTGCGCCAACAGAAAGGCGCCAAGCCCAGGAACGAACAGACCTTCCAGGGCCAGCAGGACATCGCCAATACCTGACAGCACCAGGCCCACAGCCAGAAGACTGCGGGTCTTTCCGTGGGCCTTTGTCAGCGCCAGTTGCAGCAGCAGGACAATGGGGATGATCTTGAAGAACCAGCCCGCGTACTGTGGAATGAAATCCCGCAGGGCAATATAAAACAGACCGGAACCGGCAAAGGCGAGCAACCAAAGCGGTGAGATGGTGTTAAGGCTGGAAGGGCGAGAAATATTATTCATAGATTATTGAATTGAAGTGCCACATGATTTTTTGCTGCCTGGGCCTCTCCCGGCGCGGTAGGCACCCGGGGCGGTCGTCTCTAGAGAGGCGTGCAGGCTGCCACCCGAGGGACGTCGTTGTACGGCTCGCCAGCGGTGTACTCGTCACGTACGGTGGACTAGCGTCACTTTTCATCCATGCTTGATATATGACAGTGGCTGAGGGCGTCGTCCAGGGCAGCGATCAACAGCTCGAAATGCTCGCCGCCAACATCTCTGGTTAAAGCGATTTTTGCGAAGTCGTCGTAAGCCACAACATAAAACAACGCATGCTGGTCCCGCCCTGCTGTCGCACCATCGAATCTGACGTAATCCCGGCCATTGAAACGTACTGCGGTGACCTTACTAATCTCGAAGAAAGTTTCCCCCAGAACAAGGCGCTCGTAGTTGTCTGTAATTGCCTGCTGCCGCATTTCGTGGCTCATGCCGGACAGATTGCCAATCATTCCTAGCGGCAGCTCTTCGTGGTTGTAGCGCATGGTCATGATGGTGCCGAAGATCCCTTCCCCACCCTCATTTACCATATATGACACGCTGGAAAAGGCTTCTCCATCCTGCGCTTCTTCGATACTCGTGAGTTTGCCGTCCCCACAATCCAGGTGAAGGCCATGCGCAAACACTGCGTTGCTCGCGAAAAGGCCAAAAAGCAGGAACAGGAAAATTGCGGTAAATCGTAGCATGGTTTCCATTCCTCAGATTGAATCCTTATTGTAGGGAATCCTGAATAAACTCAGTGACGACGGAGCCGGTTCGCCATTTCGTCATCGACTTTTCCCTCTTCCCATACATTCAACGTAACCTTTGCCCCAATGAGCACCATGGCTAGCGTCGCGCGAGGATCTTTCGGGGTTCCATTGACCAGCTTCTTGATGTCTGCTGCGGACTTTATACTGATCCCAAGGCCCAAGAGTCCCGCGGCCGTGTTGATCGAATTCAGCCAATCCTTCTTTTCAAGCAATTCCTCAGTGGACAGGGACCACATCCCCCATGATCTGTTTATCTGCGTGAAATCCAGCTTTCTCTGGAGAGTGCCATAGAGGGGGCGGGGCAACGATTCCCAGTGTTGAATAACACGCCGCCGTTCATGCCTGTCCAGGTGCCAGTATAGAACCAACCCGGTCAGTGCTTGCGCCGCGTCTTCTCGGCTGACGTCCGCAAAATGAATCGGATTGATTCCAACGATGTCGGAAAGCACGACAACTTTGCCTTCCAACGACTCTGGAAGACTGTAAGGGAGTTCCGGCAGATTGGACATGGCTTTTCTCCTTTCCGTCCGTCTTGTTCCATTTGTTCGCTGTCTGTCGGCTTCACTTACGCGACTGTATTGGTTCCGGGACTGTAGGACACCGCCAAGGGCGAGAGCGGTGAGCCATCATCTCCGTAAGGGATGTAGCGCAACCGGATGCTGGTGAACGAAATGATCAATCGCTCCGTAGGGTGTCGGCTGGAGCAAATACTGGAATAGACTTTGTAATCGGCGATCAGAGCTTGCTCGAAAACATATTCAAGAAAAAGATCATCTCCCCCACCGCTGCTTGTCGTCTTCCCAAGACGAAGGGTCAGACCCTTCCCTCGTCCGCAGCAGGCTTCAAGGAAAATACCAGGCGACGCCTTGTCCATGTACCGGATCAGCGTAACGTTCTGGAGTTCGGTAACAGCGGATTCGCGATCGAGATGGGTGCCAGATTTGGAAGAGATTCGGCGCCTGACGCCGTGAAAGAGGACTTCGTCAATGTCTACCCAACCGACGTGTCCGGCGTCCGCGCTTTCGCCCCGGAGATCGCCATATTTCATATAGATAGCCATGAGCTTCCTTTCCCGTTTTTCCAATGAACTGGCCAGGGAACGGGGCGGACGGTTCGGCAATGCGCCGAAAAGATGACGGAAGCGTGTTCAGGAGAGTCGCAGTCCGTGCGGTTCGTCAGTGCCTTTTCCCTAGCAGCCGATCTCAGGATGGTGAAAGGAACCCGTGATGTCAATGTAGGCTGAATTGACAGACCTCGAAAGCATTGTCGGCCTCGGCTGCACGTCGACGCGGTGAACCGCGCCCCTTACTCTCTGCCAAGACTGAAGATCTGATTGGTCAACGTCATGCTGGCACGCACGTCGCACTGCCGCACGACTCTCGGATAGGGTACGGGTCATCCCGGATCATGGGTGTCCCGCTATTTGCGAGCGTCGGCTGAGAGCCTTGTTAGCACTCGCGTGACTCCCGAACCGCGTCGAGTATGTTTGACGTCGTGACGTTCGTGCTTACTCCAGGCACATCAAACGGCGACTTCGACTTCCTACTTTTCGCCCGGAGAGAAAATGTGCTGCCGTCCTTTCTCCTGATTTCTATCTCTTCGCGCTGAGCCAGGACCAGCAACTTCGACAAGTTTTGCCGAGCTTCAGAGTATGTAAATACCTTCATCACGTTTACTCCAGTACTCTGATTCCAGGTTCTGTGAATACAGAATACCGGACACCCAACTTCTGACCCAATCACCTACCACCCGCCACAGCAGATCTGCACTACCGCTCTCTTGACGCCGCATGATTTCAAGTTACGCTAACTATACATACATACAGCAACGTAGATCATGACCCGACCAAGACGGACCTTGGTGAGCCTTGACGACACCCCCTACTACCACTGCGTGTGTCGCTGTGTACGGCGCGCGTTCCTCTGCGGGCGAGACTTCGCCAGCGGCGAGGACTACGAGCACCGCAGACAGTGGATCATCGACCGCCTGCAGACCCTGAGCCAGGTCTTCACCATCGACATCTGCGCCTATGCCGTCATGTCGAATCACTACCACCTCGTGCTGCGCATCAACCGCGATCAGGCACAGGCACTGAGTGACGACAAGGTCATCGAACGCTGGAACACCCTGTTCAACCTGCCACTGCTGGTGGAGCGCTACCGTTCGGGGATGATGGAAAGCGACGCGGAACGCAACCGCGCTCAGGAATTCATCGCCACCTGGCGCGAACGGCTCATGGATCTCTCCTGGTTCATGCGCTGCCTCAATGAGCACATCGCACGACAGGCAAACGAAGAGGACGGCTGCAAGGGCCGATGCTGGGAGGGACGCTACAAGAGCCAGGCGCTACTGGATGAAGAAGCGCTGCTCACCTGCATGAGCTACGTGGACCTGAACCCCATCCGCGCGGGCCTGGCGGAAACGCCGGAGACATCCGAATACACTTCCATCCGCGACCGGATACAGACATTCCACACTGGCGAGCAAACAGCCAACCCGCTGCCGCTGCTGCCCTTCAAGGAAGCGGAAAGCCTGAGAGCGCCAGACCACCTGCCCTTCTCCTTCACGGACTACCTGCAACTCGTCGACTGGAGCGGTCGCGCCATGCGCAAAGACAAGCGCGGCCACATCCCGGCAAACCTTCCACCGATCCTCACCCGGTTGGGCGTTGTTGGTGGCCAATTAAAGTAACCCTCTACTGGCCATCAGAACTGACCCACCCTTGGGGTGGCCACAGGCCACGAGTCGACCGTACCGTCCACAGCCACACGGGTTGTCGGGGGCGGAGATTT
>JBJHBJ010000089.1:0-9872 GCA_050485425.1 Ectothiorhodospiraceae bacterium
CTTCCTGCTTGCGCGTGCCGTCCACCTCCAGCCAGATCGCACCCGAGCGGGGATGGCCGATCTCGGAGGCCGGGTGCAGCGCGGCCATCGGGGCGGACTCCGGGAAGTTCTTGCCGGTGTCCCAGGGGCGGCCCAGTTCCCGGGCGGCGAGCTGGAGGTCACGCCGGGTCATGTCCAGGCCCACGGCGTAGCCGTGGATGTGCGCCTGCGCCTCGGCGGCGGGGATGCGGAAGCCCTCGCGGCCGATGGCCATTACCAGCTCGGCCTCGTAGTGGTAGTTGGCGGTCTCCGGCGGGTAGGCGATGGTCGCGCCGTTGGCGGCCACCGACTCCGCGAACTTGGTGAAGAAGAACGGCGGCTCGCGGTCGGGGTCGCGGCCCATCTCGCGGGCATGGGCGGCGTAGTTGCGGCCCACGCAGAAGATGCGCCGCACCGGAAAGCTGCCGCCACCGGACTGCGGAATGGTGGGGATGCTCCAGTCGGGGGTGATTGTTGCCATGGTGACTCCGGTTGATTGGATGTAGTGCCCACTCAGGCGAGTTCGGTCGCGTCCAGCAACGCGTTCTGGCGAAGCAGGGCGGACTGCACCGCCCGGGTATCGACCTCGCCATGCGCTGCTCGGGTTGCTGCGGCGACGCCAGCAGCCTGGCCGGTGGCGAACGCCGTCCCCATCACGCGGATGGCGGCTCCGGCTTTGCTGTCGCCGTCCACGGTCCTGCCGGCGGCGAACAGGTTGGGGGTGTCAACGCTGCACAGACACGACAGCGGGATGTCGTAGACGTCCCGGTCGGGTGGGTAATCGAAAGTGCTTTGGAAGTCTTCTCGCCGATGCCATTCGGCGCCCCAGGCACCGAGGGCAATACAGTCCTCGAAACGGGTTCTGGATTCGATGTCGTCCCAGGTGAGCTGCCGCCGGCTGTTGATGTGGCGGGACTCCCGGGTGCCGAACTCCGGACCGGAGGCTGCCAGGAACGCTTGCTCGCAGCCGGGGATGCTGCGTATGGCTTCAAGGTAGGCCCAGGCCTGCTGCCTGCCCCGGCGTTCGGCCCGCGAAAGGCTCAAGCCGTCACGTGGATCGTAGTCTTCCGAGGCCAGGTAACAGGCGAGATCCCCGGACAGCGGCAGGCGGGCGATGATGCTGCGGTCCTTGCTGAACGGTCCCAGCCCCCGGTCGCGGGCAGTGTTGACAGCCAGGGCGACGTCCTCGGCGGTCACTGCAACATCGGCCGGAATTCCGCCGAAACGTGTGCCCAGCGTGCCCAGGTTGACCGCACCGTTGTTGCCGTAGCGGGTGGAGGCGCCGGCAAAGTACGCCAGGTCGCAGTCTCCGCTGCAATCGACGAAAGCGCGGGCTTCCACTTCATGCTCGCCGGCGTGGTCGGCGAAACGCACGCTCTCCACCTGATTCCGGGTACGCGTGGAGGCAACAACCTGCGCACCCAGACGGACCGTTACGCCGGCCTCGTCGCAGAGCTCGTCCAGGGCCACCTTGACCGCCTCCGGATCGAAGACAACGAATACGCCGCGATGCCGGCGAGGCGGGGTGACCGCTCCTCGTTGTTCGAGCTTGGCGAGCACTTCATCGGCGATGCCGGCCACCGCCTTGCGAGGCGATTCGCCAAGGGTATACAGGCCACAATAGGTGACGACGTTGCGCATCGTCGAGGCTCCCCCCAGGCATCCGTGGCGCTCCAGCAGCAATGTGCTGGCGCCGCTGCGGCTTGCGGCAATCGCAGCCGCGACGCCGGCGCTGCCTCCCCCTACGACGACCACGTCATACGACTTGTTGTGATGCATGTCTTCTCCTGTTTGCTTGTCCGTGTGCCTGGGCTCCCTGCGGCACGTTCCTGAGATAGCTGCTCTTGCGACCGGCCGTCGTACCTATGTGGACAACAGCCGCCGCCGTCGGCTGAGACCGAACAGTGCCACCGCAGCCATGGGCGTCACGCCTGCGATGGCGTAGATGGGTATCGGGACGACCAAAGCGATGGCCGACCCCAGGAAAACCAGCCGGAGCCATGCCGGCAGCGGGATGCAGAACCAGCCGACGACAGCCGCCGCCAGCGCCGAAACGCCCAGAAGCGCTGTCCCGGAACTGAGCAGGATTTCCCAGGCTCCGCCCTGGAGAAGGACTGCCGGGCTGTAGATGAAAACGAACGGCACGATGAATCCCGCGATTCCCAGCTTGAAGGCAGCGAAGCTGGTGGCCATGGGGTTGGTGCCGGCGATGCCACTGGCGGCAAAGGCGCTTAGACCCACCGGCGGCGTAATGAAGGAAATGATGGCGAAATAGAAGATGAACATATGAGCGGCAATGACGGGCACGCCCAGTTCGGTCAGTGCCGGCGCCCCGAGCACCGCGGTAATGATGTAGGCGGCGGTGGTCGGCAGCCCCATTCCCAGGATGATGCACGCGATCATGGTCAGTACGGCGCCGATCCAGAGCACCCCGCCCGAGAGCTCCACGATGAGCTGAGTGAAGCGCACGCCGAGCCCGGTCATCGAGACAATACCGATGACGATACCCGCGCAGGCGCACGCGAGTGCCACCGGTACCGCGGTAGTGATTCCCTGCCGCAAGGCGCCCAGGCATTCTCTCCACGGAAGTCTTCGTTCACGCCATAGCGTGACCAGCGAGGCGACGGTCACCAGCGAACCGATCGCGTATACGCCGGCCAGCATCGGTGACCATCGCTGGACCACCAGCAGGTACACCAGCAGCACCAGGGGCAGAAACAGGTGAAAACCTTTGGCCAGCACGCGGGCTGCCGGGGGAACCTCTTCGTGGGCAAGGACGGGAATGTCCCTGCGGTGAGCCTCGAAATACACCATCAGCCCGATGGAGATGAAATACAGCAGGGCCGGCACAATGGCCACCAGCGCGATCTGGGAGTAGGGCATCCCGATCATTTCCGCCATGACGAAGGCGCCGGCACCCATGATTGGGGGCATGATCTGGCCGCCTGTGGAGGCCACGGCCTCCACACCGCCGGCGAATACCGGCTTGTAGCCCGTGCGCTTCATCAGCGGGATGGTAAAGGTCCCGGTGGTGACCACGTTGGAGACAGAGGAACCGTTGATACTGCCCATCATCCCGCTGCCCAATACGGACGTGAGCGCTGGCCCGCCGCGGATGCGTCCGGTAAGGGCCACGGCGAGGTCGATGAACAGGGCGCCGGCGCCCAGCCTGTCCATGAAGGCACCGAAGATGATGAAGATGACGACGAACGTTGCGGATACCGCGAGTGGCGTACCGAATACGCCTTCAGTCGACCACATCAGATAGGTGATCAGTCGCTCCACGCTGTAGCCACGGTGGGAGATGAACTCCGGCATGTAAGCGCCGAACATTCCGTATGCCAGGAAGACCAGGGCAACGAGTACGATGGGCAGGCCAACGGCCCGCCTCGTGCCCTCCAGAATGAGGCACATCAGCGCAACTCCCACCCAGATGTCCATCCGGGAAGGGCCCATGATTCCCCGTTCCAGGACGTTCGAGGGAGCGAATGCGGTGTACAGATAGAGGCCAACGACGGCGGCGATGATCGCCGGCAGCCAGTCCAGAATCCCGGGTGCGCGTCGTTCCCGCCCGGCGAGCACGCCGTAAAGCAGATAGCCGATGACCAGCAGCGTGATCAGGTGCGTACCGCGTTGATAGAGCGGGGAAAGAAGCCCGGAGGCGGCTGTGTACAAATGGAAGAGGGCGAGCGTGATTGCCAGGACGGTCACGATCGCGTGCCCGGACACGCCGGACCAGCGCTGAACCGTTTGCATGAAATCTCGTTGGAGCAGGGACATCATCCACTCTCGCTCGACATGACTGTTGGGTGCGCCGTCGCGGGTCCGGGCATGTGAATGGTGCTGCCGGCTATTCGCCCGTGCTCAGTGCGCTCGGGCGAATCGGGATATGGCGTTATTCCCGGAGACTCTCCGGTATGTCGAAGCCTTCTTCTTCATAGAACCGGAGGGCGCCAGGATGGAGAGGAATGCCGTCGAGACCGATCAGTGCATCTTCCAGGGTGGTGGTCTGCTTGACGGCCGCGTGGACGTCCTGCCACTCGTTCGCGTTATCCCAGATCGCGCGCATCATCGAGTACACCTGATCGTCAGACAGGCCGGAGGCCTTGCTGGTATACATGACGATGCGGGAGGTCGGGGTGTATGCGGCCTCATTCATGTTGCGGTATGTGCCGGACGGAATCTCGGATTTCTCGAAGAACGGGTACCCCTCGTAGAAGGTCGAGTCCTCGACGGAGATCAGCTTGGCGTCGAAGCTCGTGGTCAGATCCATCAGCGGCGCAGAACGAAGCGGGTGCGTAATGATGAACGCATCGAGCATCCCGTCCTGGAGTGCCGTGACCATCTCGGAATTGCTCATGAATTCTTCCCGGATATCGGAGTAGTCCAGCCCATAGTGAGCCAGCAGGCGTCTGGCGGTCTGTTCTCCGGCGCTTCCCGGGGGGCCAACCCCGATGCGCTTGCCGGCGAAATCGGAAACCGACTCCAGCGTGCTATCGGCCGCCGCGAAAATCTGTGTCCAGGAAACGACGGTTCCGAACAGGGATTGCAGCGAATCGATTGCACGTCCCTCATAAACGCCTTCGCCGTGGAAGGCATGGTAAGCCACTTCGTTTGCCGAGATGCCCCAGGTCAGTTCCCCGGTCGAGAGGTTTCGGAGGTTTTCCAGTGACCCACCGGTGGCTTCGGCCGAGGCCCGGATGTTACCTGCATGCCGGTTGATGCTTTCAGCCATGGCGACGCCCATCGGGTAAAGCGCACCCGCTGTGCCGGCGGTGCCGATGGTGACGCGGTGCGTCTGGGCGATGGCGGTGCTGGCGCAGGCCCACGCCACCAGAATGGCGGCCAGGGCCAGTCTTACGGTGTGCTTGTTCATGTCGTAACTCCTCCAGTTGCAACCCCTGTGGGGTCTGATGGAACGTTGCCGCCAGCGAGCGTGCCGGAAGCTGTTCCTTTATTGGCGGAGCCAACATAGCATTGGGATGTTCTGCGCTAGAATACGTCAAAATGCGCTATTAGCTAACGCGAATCGAGTTAAATAATGGATATCTATCTGAACATGCGAGCTTTTCAGACCACGGCCGAAACAGGAAATTTTTCCCGGGCCGCTCGCGAACTCGGCGTTGCCGCATCCGTGGTGACCAAACGGGTAAATCAGCTTGAACACCAACTGGGAGTCACGCTGTTCAGGCGTTCGACCCGTGCGGTGATGCTGACCGAAGCGGGGCGTCGGTACCTCGAGAAGGTGCGTGGTCTGACCGCGCAGATCGATGAGCTGCTCACAAGCACCCGGCAGCCCAGGGATCTGGAGGACTTCATCCGCATCAAGGCGCCAACCTCCATGACCGTGTTGTATCTGAACCGCATTTTCCAGGCATTTGCCGCGGATTTCCCCCGGGTGAGGCTGGAACTGGTACTGGTGGACCGTCCGATCGATCCGGTCAGCGAAGGTTTTGATATTGCGATCGGCGCTTTTCCGCTTTCCTTCGGTCATGCCCTGGATGAGCCTCTGTGCCGACTGGAGCGCATGCTGTGTGCGTCCCCTGCCTATCTGGAAACCCGTGGCGTGCCCAGGCATCCGCGCGACCTGGTCAGGCATGACTGTCTGAGCTTCGTACCCACCGGTAACAGTTGGGTTTTTGAGAGCGAGCGGGGGCCGATTACCATCGAGGTAGCCCCGCGGATCAGTTCGAATGACGGCCAGATCCTGGTGGATGCGGCAGTGAACGGGAACGGTGTGGCGGTTCTGTCCAAGTACGCGGCGCGAGATGCCTTGCGCAGCGGAGACCTGGTTCAGGTGCTACAGGATTTTCCCTTGCCGGACATGTGGATCAAGGCGGTGGCACCGGACTGGCGGGTCAATGCACCGGCGGTCCGCATGCTGGTGGAATACCTGCGTGCCGCGTTAACACCCGTGCCGCCGTGGGATATGGCGGATTGAGCGTTGACGCGCATGCAAGTGGCGATAACACCATTCCTCGATGGAAACCTGCTACGGTATGCTGAGCAGACGGACTTGGCGGTTCAGAACGTACAAGTCCAGCCGGAGGGCCAGGATCGATGTTGGAGCTCGCAGAACAGGTTGATCCGTTCATTCTGCTGGGGGCCGGCGGTCTTGTCCTTGCGGTGCTGCTGTTTGTGTTCCTGAAGAGTGAACTGGGTGCCCTGCGCAAGCAGAACCAGCATCTGCGCAGCCAGTTGCGGGAGCAGGGGCGCAACATTGCGGCCATGGGGGTCAGCCTGGAAGAGCTGACCGGCATGGCGCGCGGCATGCGTAACCCCATCGACCGTCCCTTGCTGATGAACGGCTTCAGTGTCGAGGAAGTGGAGCTGTTGAAGCGTTTCCTCGGCGGCGCGCCGCGTGGCCGCAACGCCGTGCCCAACTACAGCAAGCTGGAAAAGGCACATCCGTTGCTGCTGGCGAAATACCTGGCGTATCTGCAGGGTGGCGGGGATTCCCTGGAGTATCTCTGGCAGAAGCATTCCTCGCGCAAGGCGAGTTGACTCTCCCATCGCCGCCGCGGCGCCTCGCCCGGAGCCTCAATCGACAATCGGTGCCGCCGTATCCGGGGCCGGAGATTCGACCCGGTAGATCGCTTCGTTCGCCAAGGCCAGCGCCAGGCTGCGTTCGATGAAGGGGATGGTGACCGGTCCGCTGGCCAGTTGCAGCTGCAGTGTGGCAAGGCCGTGCCGGCGCTGGAACCAGCTTTCCCGAATGGTCACGCCCTGCACGTGTTCCAGTGGAAACAGCGCGGTGCGTCGTCCCAGCAGGCCGGTGCGGATGTGCACGAAGTGTCCTTGCCGTTTCCATCCCACCGCCAGCCAGCGCAGGTGTGCTGCGGGCAGGCTGAGCAGCGTCACTGGCACGACGGCAGCCAGCCAGCCGCCCTGCAGCGTATAGGCGGCGAGTGCAGTAGTGAACAGAACGCCGGCAATGGTGATGCGGAGTGCCGTGGCACGCCGGTAGAGCCGGTTTACCCGGCGGAACGGTGTTGCCGTATCGGCGGCCAGAGTCCGTTGCCCGACCTCCGGCTGGTGCCAGAACAGCCGACTCAGGCCGGCGCCGTCTTCCGTCGTCAGGCCCGGAATGACGAACTTTCCGCCGGCATGGTCCGGACCACGGGACGGCCCGCCGTATTGCCTGCAGATCAGGTAGCCTCGCCCCACCATCCGGCCCACCGCCGTCTGTACCCACTCCACGGATTGCAGCTTCGCCGCCGACAGCGACTGCTCCTGGCGGTTGAGCAGGCCGCTTCGCTGCAGAAAGCGACCGCCGTCGCGGAGCAGATGGAAGTCGAAATTGCGCATCCAGGAGACGGCAACGGACAGGACCAGCATGGCAAGCAGCACGCCGGCCAGGGTCAGGCTGGCAACCAGCGCCGGGGAGGTCGCCATGGCCTGGAAGGCTTCCACCTCTCGCAGCAAGGGACGGATGGCACGCTCTACGGGTTGCAGGAACGGCGTCAGCGCGGCGGCGATGACGTAGGCGTGGTTGCTGGCAACGCCATGCAGCGTGAGGCCGGTCGACGTGATCCGGTAGAGCGGTTCACCGGCGCTGACGGGCGGGGCAGCCTCCGGTTTGCCGCTCGTCGTGCGCCGGCGAGCTGCGTCCAGCCGCGAACGCAGCATTTCCGCGGTGGCTCGCGGTATGCCGGGCAGTTCCACCTCGGTGGTGATGCCGCCCGGCGTGTCCAGGCTGAATCGGACCACGCCGAAAGGGCGCATGTACGCAGGCTGTTCCATGGTCATGTGCTGAACGCGGTCGGCCTGCACCTTCAACTCCCGGCGCTCGATGATGCCCTGCTGCACGATAAGCACATCGTCTTCCAGGCGGTAACGGAAGCGGCGGAAGTAGAGCAGGCTGATCAGGGCCGACAGCAGCAGCACCGCGGTGGCGGCCAAAGCCAGCTCGCGCAGGCCGATGCGTTCCACCAACGCGGCTCCCGCACCTGCGCCGAGCACCAGCGGCACGTTCTCCCGCAGGAAGCGGACAATCCCGCGGACGAACAGGAAGATCAGCGCCCAGGGGGACAGCCGTTGCCAACCCTGCGAATCGGCCGGCCGGCCCCCGCTCATGCCGGGCTCCGGGACACGTCCGTGTGGCTGCCGATGCGTTTCAGCAGGTATTCGCGCAGCCGCTCCGCTGTCTCCCGCTCCAAGCCCTGGATGACCAGGTCGCCGCTGCTGCCGCCGGCCGTGAAGCAGGTCAGGCGAACCAGGCCGAAGGCGCGTTCCAGCGGGTTACTGGCGGTTTCCACGTGCTGTAGCCGGATGAATGGCAGCACCGTGGTGCGGTGGAACAGCAGGCCGCTGTGGTAGAGCACATCCTGTTCGCGCACGCCATAGGCGCGGCGCCGAGCCTCCAGCCAGGCCAGCACCAGCAGGCCGGCGATGACCGTTGCCGTGGAGGCGAGGGCTGCCAGGTGCAATGCCACGGGGAATTCCCGGGCGACGGGGATCACCACCGCCAGGGCCAGGAACGGGAACAGCATCGCCAGTCGGCCGATCGTGCGGCAGGGGGCGAAGCGCGGGGATACCGGGGAGAGCGCCACCGACTCCAGCTGCGGAAGCGTGCTGGTATCCACCGGCTGATTGCTGAATGCCATTCCCACCTCATCATGCGGTTTCATGGGGACAGAGTAACGGGAAGCGGGTGTAGTTCCGAGCCGGTCGGAAAAGGCAGGCTTTCCATTCGTCGGTCAATCGCGTCAGAATCGATTCCATCCGGAGTGGTATCGAGGTGCGCGGTGGGGCTGTCGGGTTCAAACAAGAGCTTCGTGGTCGGGGCCGCCATCGGCACCGGCATGACGGCACGCGCAGCCGCCCAGGGCGGGGCGGATTTCCTGCTGGCACTGAACGCCGGCCGTTTCCGCGTCATGGGTGCGCCCTCCATCTCCTGCATGCTGCCGGTGGCCGACAACAATCGCGTAGTGATGGATTTCGCCAAGGCCGAGATCCTCGGGCGGGTGGAATTGCCCGTATTCTTCGGCGCTTGTGTCTTCAATCCGCACGATGATCTGGACGTGCTGGTCAGTGAGGTCAAGGCGGCCGGCTTCGACGGCATCTGCAACTTCCCGCCGGCCACACACCTGGACGGCCTGATGCGTGACAACCTGGAAGCGGTGGGGGTGGGTTTCCAGCGGGAACTGTCGCTGATGCGGCTGGCGCGCGATGCCGGCCTGCAGACCTGCGGTTACGTGCGGCAGATGGAAGAGGCACTGCTGATGGCCGGCGTCGGCGTGAACATGGTCTGCATCAACTACGGCTGGAACGCGGGAGGTGTCTCCGGCGTGCCCAGCCGCTATACGCTGGAAGAAGCCTCGGAGCATGCCCGCAAAGTGTTCGAGGCGGTGCGCCGCAAGCACCCGAAGACACGCTGTACGGTTGAGGGCGGCCCCATCACCACGCCGGAGGAAGCCCAGCGCGTTGCCGAGATTTCCCAGGCAGACGGCTATATCGGCGGTTCCACCATCGACCGGATACCGCTGGAGGCCGCGGTCGCCGAAACCACCTCTGCGTACAAGGCCGTCGCCACCCTGCAGCGGCGCATCGACAGCCTGAAGAGCGAGTGGCTGGGGGACGGGCATGAGTACGGCCTGATCGGGCGCTCGGCCGCCATCACCGAGGTGGTGAGAATGATCCGCAAGGTGGCGGACAGCGATCTCTCGGTGTTGATTACCGGCGAGAACGGGACCGGGAAGGAACTCGTGGCGCGGGCCATTCATGCCGGAAGCCCCCGCAGCAGCAAGCGCATGGTGGCGGTGAACTGTGCCGCCATTCCCCGCGACCTGCTGGAAAGCGAACTGTTCGGACACGAGGCCGGTGCCTTTACCGGTGCCATCAAGGCCAGGTTG
>JBJHBJ010000090.1:0-9480 GCA_050485425.1 Ectothiorhodospiraceae bacterium
CATGAAAGGCAGCATCCCGGCGTGTATGGCCGTGACTGCGCCCCAGCGGTTCGCACAGAAATGAAAGGTACGCATCGAAATCCCCCTGCTTCGGCATATGCCTTCATCCCGGTTGTGAAGTTCTGCCAATAATGCCATGATTCCACTGACACAGTAGTATTAGTATGTAGCACGGCTACACCGCCCTCCTCGCGCCTTGCCACAGCGCGACAGAAACCACTGAGACATGGCTTTACCTCCTTAAAGGTTAGTAACAGCGGGCATGTGCGATCGCATTGCACGCGACTCCCGCGTGCGGGCAGCTCAGGCAGTCGGGTGCGTCCGTGCCCAGGCGCCCCCGGCTGCTGACCCCGCGGACGCGGGGCCTTGGCGCAGGCGCCTGGCCATGGCGGCTTGCGGGTCTTGGCGCGCTCGGACTTGGTGCCGAAGTGGCGCTGGCGCAGCCCCCGGGCTTCGGCCTTCGCCTGATCGAGGGCGGCAAGGAGCTCTGCCTCGCGGGCACGATGCTGGTCAACTTCCTGCCTATGGCGGTGCTCCAACCCCTGCAGCCGCTCTGTCGCCTTGGTGTGGAGGCGCTGGTAGTACTTCGCTTGCACACGAAGTTCGATGTAGGCGCGCTTACTCAGCGTGACCTGCTCCACCTCGAAGGGGTGCGGACTGCCGGCTGACGACTCCGATCCCGGCGCTGAGCCAGAAGCAGCGATCCTGGAGTTGGCAGTCGGCGTGACCATGCCAGGTACGATACCCAGTCACGGCGAATGTGTCCAGCGCCTTCCCCAATGCCTACAGCCGGGCCAACCCGTTCACCGAAAACTTACCAACCTCGGGTCGCCGTGGGCTTCAGCGCTGGCTGTGCCGGGAGTGCGGCAAGACGTCGAACGCCACCACGGGCACGCCGCTGTCTCGGCTGCGCGACAAGGAGTTGTTCGCTGCGTATGCGGACTGCATGCGCCAAGGCATGACCATCCGCGCCACGGCCCGAGAACTCGGGATGACCATCGACAAGGCGTTCCGGTGGCGCCATCGCTTTCTTGAGAACGCCGTCGAGCATCAGCCCGAACAATTCTCTGGCCTCCTGGAAGTCGACGAGACCTACTTCCGGCGCTCGCAAAAGGGATCGCGCAAGATGGCGCGTGCGCCGCGCCGGCGTGGCGGCGGGCAAGGCGGCGGTGGTGGCCGTAGCAACGACGAATGGGTTCCTGTTCTCGTCGGGCGTGTGCGCGGTCAGCCGTTCACGACCGATCGCGTGCTGGAGCGCGTCTCGGGTGTCGAGATCAGTAAGGCGCTCGCGCCTGTGGCCAAGAATAAGGACACGGTGGTCTGCACTGACGGCCACTCCGCCTATGAGCGCCTCGGTGAGAGGTTGGGCGTGACCACCAAGCACTTCGTCGCCAGCTACCACGGCCACGTGCGCGAGGGCGGCTTCCATGTCCAGAACGTCAATACTAACCTTTAAGGAGGTAAAGCCATGTCTCAGTGGTTTCTGTCGCGCTGTGGCAAGGCGCGAGGAGGGCGGTGTAGCCGTGCTACATAACCGACGAGCAACGCCGTCCACAGCGCGACAGAAACCACCCGAAGGGCGCCATCGTGCGGCCCGTCGGCGGTGTTGCGCTCACTTGGCGTGGAATGACCACGCCTGCGCTCGCGCGCCTTGCCGACAGACCGCACGATGGTGCTGAGTCATGGCTTTACCTCCTTAAAGGTTAGTAACTACCACGGCCGCCTCCAGAGCTGGATTCTCCACCGCCTTCGCGGCGTTGCCACGAAGTATCTGCCGAACTACCTGGCGTGGATGCGGCTGATGAGCTGGAAGCATCAGGGTATCCATGCGGACGAAATCGTCACTTCGGCGATGGGGCAACAGGCCATCAACCTGTAAGTTGAACAGAGCCAGCGCTTCCTTAACGGCTTTGGCGAATCCCCTCGCTGAACATTGACTTGAACTCCGCGGCAATGGTTTCGCCCGCCAGCTCACCATCCGGCCGGAACCAGCGCGTCATCCAGTTCACTGCCCCCATGAAGAAGAAACAGGCGAGTTTCGGGTCGACCTGCCGGATACTTCCCTCCTGGATCCCTTCGCGCACGGTGGCCTTGAAGATCTCTTCGAATTCATCGCGACGGCGCAGCACGATTTCACGCCGTTTGGCCTCCAAGGCATTGAACTCCGCGAGCACAGCGAAGGATCCCATCTCGCCGGTGATGAGCTCGATATAGCGCTGGCAGAACAGCGTGATCTTGTCATGGGCGTTCTTGCCGTGAATACGGCCGTACTCCAGCGCCTGATCCCCGAGATCCATGGCAAGCATATGGCATTCGAAAAGGATCTCCTGCTTGCTCTTGACGTAGTAGTAAAGGGCAGCCTTGGTTACTCCCAGGGAAGCGGCAACGTCATCGAGTGAGGTGTTATGATACCCGTTGGCACTGAAGGCCCGCGCTGCCTCCCGGAGCAAGGCCATGCGCTTGAGCTGGAACTGCTCGTCCCTGCTGGGAAACACGGCGCTCCAAGGCCCGGTAGCTTTCTTCTTTCTCGTGGTCGCCATTCGCTACACCCTCGCTACTTCCCCATACCCCGCGCCCGCTCTCCCGGCGAACGCCTGCCGGCCCGCTGCCGCCAACCACCGTCAGCGCCCGGCCTTCGCCCCGGGAAAGCACTGCGTGCTCAGCAAACCCGGTGCCCTACTCAAGCCGCGCATATTAACCTCAAAGTCAGATCGCTTCCAGCACGGGACAGTTCGTAGACCGGAACACCTCACTCCGGGGTTCTGTTGTTGACAAGAATTTCTTCCAGGATCGCCACATACAGCAAATACTAACTAGTTGGTAATCTTATTTACTGATATAATTCATCATAGACCCATGAACAACAATTGACAATTGAATCAGGTGACGCCATGGATTCATCACGCTACGAGATGATTGATGTCGTACGACATAACCGGGTTCTCGAACTGGCGTTCAACCGCCCGGAAGCCTTGAACGCCATCAACGAGGCGTTACACGACGAGCTGGGCGATATCTTCTACGATGCGGCTCTGGACCAGGACTCCGACATCCTGCTCGTCACCGGGCGCGGCCGGGCCTTTTCAGCCGGTGGCGATCTGGAATGGGCCCGAGGCATGGCCGAGGATCCGACCCTGTTCGAGCGAACGGCACTCCGTGGCAAACGGATCGTCTACTCCATGCTGGACTGCGAGAAGCCCGTGATCGCCAAGGTCAACGGCCCGGCCATGGGTCTGGGGGCCACCATCGCGCTGTTCTCGGACGTGATCTTTGCAGCGGAATCCGCGGTAATTGCGGACCCTCATGTCACCGTTGGTGTCGTCGCCGGCGATGGCGGCGCGGTGATCTGGCCGCAGCTCATCGGCTATGCCCGTGCCAAGGAATACTTGCTCACAGGGAAAAGCATCACCGCATCAGACGCTGCGGCCATGGGCCTGATCAACCATGCTGTACCGGACGGTGAGCTGGACGCCGCCGTCAATGCGTTCATCGATGTGCTGCTGGAACGACCGGTTCGCGCCCTGCGTTGGACCAAGGCCACCGCCAATATCGGCCTGAAACAACTGGCCCACAGCATGATGGATGCCGGGCTTGCCTATGAAGGGGCCACGGCCCGCTCCCATGAACACCTCCAACGGCTGGACGCGTTCTTCAAAACCCGTGGCAAGCGCTGATTGATGCCCTGACCGGGGGTTTCCATCCACCGGACGGGGCGTTCACCCAGTCGAATCGCTGGGGGCGACCCGCCGGAGGAAATCCAGCACAGCATCACTGAAACAGTCATTACTGTCGCCGGCCACCATATGGCGGGCACCACCAATCACAACATGTTCGGCGCGCGGAGCCAGCGCCAGGTAAGCATCAGCGCCCGCACTGTCCACAACCTCCGACTCCGCACCCTGCACCAGCAAGGAAGGGCAGTCGAGGGCTGCAGCACTGGCCACAAGTCTGGGCTGGTCTTCGGTGATGTTTTTCATCATGGCGGTGAGAAAAGCCGGATCCCAATGCCAGTAATACCGACCGTCGGTTCCGAACCGCACGTTCTTCGCCAATCCTTGAATGTTCGGCTCCCGGTCGCGGTGCGGCTGATACCGCTGAATCGCCTCCGCCACCTCCCGCAGCGAGGAGAACCCCTCGGAATTGCCACCCATGAAACGCGCGATCTCCTGAACGCCGCGCATGTCGAAGTGGGGCGTCACATCCACGAGAACAACGGCGGCTGCACAGATGCCAGCCTCACCAACAGCCACCAGGCCGGTGAACCCTCCCATGGACGCCCCCACGAACACCGGGGAACACAACTGTTCGCTGCGCACCAGGTCGTTGAGGTCGCCCACCAATGCGGTCCAGCCATAATCCCCGGCGGGGTCCCAGTCCGAGTCCCCATGCCCCCTGGCATCGTAGGCGATCGTGTAATAGCCGGCTTCACCAAGTCGCTGTCCCACTCTGGACCACGAATGTCGAGTCTGGCCGGTTCCATGCAAGAGCACAACCGATTGCCGCCCACGTTGTCCCCAGGTATCCCCGGCCAGCGTCATGCCGTTACGCAACTGCCAAAGTCGTGCAGGAACCGGTGTATCCGGGAGCGGCGATCGTCTGGCCATGAATCCCCCATACAGTGTGCGCAGGAACGCAACCGTTCCCGCGCACTGTCAGCGTGATAGCGAAGCTATTATCTGGTAAGGCTCTTGGCGATGATCACTTTCTGAATATCGCTGGTTCCCTCATAGATCTTGCAGACACGGACATCACGGCAATAGCGCTCAATGGGGAAATCAGCCAGGTACCCATAGCCCCCGAGCGTCTGCAGCGCGTCGGAACAGACCTTTTCCGCCATCTCGGACGCGAACAGCTTCGCGATGGACGCCTCCTTGAAGCAAGGCAGCCCGGCATCGAGCATCCGCGCTGCATGGAGATAGTACTGCCTGGCCACATTTACGCTGGCAGTCATCTCCGCCAGCCGGAACGCGACAGCCTGCAGATCCATGATGGGCTCGCCGTAAGCCTTGCGCTCCTGCGCGTAGGTGAGCGCAGCGGCCAGCGCCGCCTTGGCGACGCCAACGGCCTGGGCCGCAACCGCAATCCGCCCATCGGCCAACCCGGACATCGCTATCCTGTACCCGCCACCGAGTTCGCCCAGGACGTTCTCGGCGGGCACCCGGTAGTTGTCCAACTGGATCTGGGCGGTATGTGCGGTGTGCTGACCTAGCTTGTCCTCAACACGGGTCACCACGTATCCGGGCTGAGAAGGGTCGATAATGAAAGCCGTTACGCCGTTCTTGCCGGCATTCCTGTCAGTGACGGCAAGCGCAAGGCCGATGCCGGCCTCGCTTCCGTTCGAGATGAATTGCTTTGTGCCATTAATAATGAAGGCATCGCCGTCCTGCTTTGCCGTGGTCTTAATGGCAGAGGTGTCGGAGCCCGCGTGGGGCTCCGTCAGCAACCAACAGCCGATGGTCTGGCCACTTGCCGCCTTGCGAAGGAACTGGTCCTTCTGGCTGTCGGTGCCGAATGTCGCTATCGGGTATGACGACATATTGTGCACATGGAAAATGGTTCCCACGCCACAATCCACCGCCGAGATCTCCTCCAGAGCGAGGCAATAGGACAGGAAGTCGGTCCTGCTGCCGCCGTACTCCTCCTCCACCATCATGCCCATCAGGCCGGCTTCCGCCATCGCCTCCAACTCCCGGCCGGGCCATTCCTTGGACTTGTCCCGCGCTGCGGCTGTGGGCTGGACCACGTCCCGTGCCACCCGGGCGGCGGTATCACGCACCATAATCTGTTGCTCGGTCAGGAAGACCGCATCAGACGTATCGGTATCCGAGGCAGCAATACTCATGACCAACTCCTCCTGGTTATCATTCTGCTTCGCCGCTACGGGTGTCATTGCCCCAGATACGGCGACAAACAAGGCTCGTTAACGGGATCCCATGCGGGAGCCCCCATCCAGGCTGATCGTTGTTGCATTGAAATAGGCGTTCTCGGCGATGTGACGCACCAGCCCGGCGAACTCCGACGGCTGCCCCATGCGGTGCGGAAACAGGATCATGTTGTCGATAATCGCGCGGGACACCTTGTCCGGAAGGCCGGCCACCATTTGGGTATCGAACAGTCCCGGCGCAATGGTGACCACCCGAATGCCATAGCTGGCAAGATCCCGCGCCACGGGCAGCGTCAACCCCATGACACCGGCCTTGCTGGCGCTGTAGGCGGCTTGTCCCATCTGACCCTGCCAGGCGGCGCCCGAGGCGGTATTGACAATCACTCCCCGCTCGCCGTTTTGATCCGGCTCGTTCTCCGCCATGTGCAGCGCGGAGAACCGGATGACATTGAACGTCCCGGTGAGGTTGATGGAAATCACCTTGTTCCAGGTACTGAGTGGGAAGGGCTCCCCTTTGGAGACCGTCTTGGCCGCATCGGCCACGCCGGCACAGTTCACGGCCAAGTGAATCCCTCCGTGTTCCACGGCTGCATCGTTCACCGCCTTCTGCACACTCTGTTCATCGGCCACATCCACCTGGTGCGTGCTGACGGGAACGCCGCTCATGGCATCCCGAACGCGCTCAAGCCCCTCCTCGGTAAGATCAAAGGCTGCAATTCGGGCACCCGCGGCCGCCAGTTGCTGGCAGGTGGCAAAGCCCAGGCCGGACGCAGCGCCCGTCACGACCGCAACTCTTCCATCGAGTTCCATCTTTCACTCCTCTACGCATGCCGCCCCATAACAACGTCGAGGCGCGTTGACATTACCGCCCCAGGATGGTGATGCAGGCCACGGCTTCTTCCACGCCATGCAGGCCGCCACCGTTCTCCGCCAGCGCGATCCGGGCTCCGTCAACCTGACGACGCTCCGCTGTGCCGCGCAGTTGATGCACGAGCTCGTAGATCTGCGCGAGCCCTGTGGCGCCTACCGGGTGCCCCTTGGACTCCAGGCCACCCGACGGGTTAACCGGGATCCGACCGCCCAACGCCGTCTCGCCCCGCTCGCTGAAGGGGCCGCCATCACCGAAGTCGCAGAACCCCAGGTTCTCGATCTGGATGATCTCACCCATGGCGGTGGCATCGTGCACCTCGGCCACGGACACGTCCTCGGGACCGATGCCCGCCTGTTCGTAAGCGCGCCTTCCGGCAATCGCAGTTAGATGCTGTTCCACATCCTCCGGATCCCGGTCGCTTCCCGTCTGAATCACGGAGGCAAGCACGCTCACGGCACGCGTGCTGTCAATGCCCAGCCGTTTCAGCCCCGCCTCGGAGCACACCACCACGGCAGCGGCACCGTCCGAGATGGGAGAACACATGGGCAGAGTCAGCGGATAGGTAATGGGTGGCGCGTTCAGAATCTCCTCCACCGTGTACCCGTTCTGGAACTGGGAAAGCGGGTTATGAACGGAGTGGTTGTGATTCTTGGCGGAGACGGCTGCAATCTGTCGCTGCGTGGTGCCGAACCGTTTCATGTGAAAGCGGCTGAAGGCGGCATAGACATCCATGAAAGGCGAGTACCCCTTGGGCGAAGTCGTCCCTTCGGGAACCTCCACGCCCTCGCCCATCCGGGCGATGCGCGCGCGCACCTCGTCGCTGGCCGACACATCCCAGCCGCCATTGAACGCAGAGAGCATCAACTCGCGGTCCTGGGAGTACATCTTCTCCGCGCCGACGGCTAGGGCCACCTCCGCCTGCCCCGCCCGGACGTAGGTAATCGCCAGATTCAGGGCTGAAGCGCCGCTGGCGCAGGCGTTCTCCACGTTCATGACCGGGATGCCGCCAATACCCATGCCCCGCAGGGCGATCTGCCCGCGAATCATGTCCTGCCCTTCCATGTGTCCCTGCGTCGCATTGCCGAAGAAGGCAGCCTGCAAGGCTGACTTTTCGATGCCCGCATCGCCCAGGGCCTGCTCGACGGCCTGTCTGGTCATGGTCTTGATATCCACGTCCAGCATCTTGCCGAAAGGAGTCATACCGACCCCGACCACATACACCTTATCCATCACTTTCCTCCTCATTGGTGGTTCGCCCCCCGGGACCGCGGCGAACGCGACGGGGGGTCAGCCACGCAACAGTTCATCGTTGTGTTCGCCCAAGCCCGGAACGTCGGACGTGGGCCCCGGCCGATCACCATCAAAGATCAACGGCTGCGCCACATGCCAGCACGCTTGCCCGTCCACCCCCGCCAGGGACTGGAAGACGCCGCGGGCCCGGAAATGGGAGTCAGCGGCCACCTCTTCCAGATCACTGACCGGCGCCCAGGGGATATCCGCCTGGTCAAAGGCGCGCCCCCAGGTATCCCGATCCTGCGTTTCAAGAATGCGGGCAAGCCTGGTGCGCAACCGGTCGCCGTCCGCAACCCGCGCGTGATGGTCCAGATCACCCAGTTCCGGGATTCCCAGCAGCCCGCATAACGATTTCCAGAAAACGTTCTCATGGGCGATGGACAAGGTAAGGAGCTTTTCGTCCCCGCACCGGAAAACGCCGTACGCGGGCTCGGAAGAAATGATGTCCGGCGCGCCGCCATTGAGTACCGGCCCCAGCATGACCGTCATGGCGGAAGCCAGACAGTCCGTCATGGATACATCAACATACGTACCCTTGCCCGTACGGTGGCGGTCATTGAGAGCGGACAGTGCGCCGATGGCGGCAAACATGCCGGAGCAGAGATCCCCGATCGCCACATCCGAGTTCACGCCGGAATCCCCCGATCGGGCCTGCTGGAACAGCAGGCCCGCGATCGCCTGGTAGGAAAGGTCGTGGGCAGGCCGGTCCCGATAGGGGCCTGTTTGACCGAAACCGGAGATGGAGACATAGATAATGCGGGGAAACCGGGCCAGTACCGCTTCATGGCCGAACCCCAGCCGCTCCATCACTCCGGGCCGGAACCCCTCCAGGAGGATATCCGCATCTGCCAGGAGCCGCTCCAGCGCCGCTCGACCGTCGGCGCCCTTCAGGTCGATGGTCACCGATTTCTTGTTGCGGTTCAGGGCACGATGAAATCCGGGAAACTGTCGCGCCGGATCCCCCCCACGGGGGTGTTCCACCAGGACGACCTCCGCACCCATGTCCGCCATAAGCAATGTCGCGTAAGGTCCCGGGTACTGCCCGGCGAGACTTACGACACGCAGCCCCTCGAGTGGTAACCGCATCACTCCCCCCTTGCGTCCATCCGGACAAGCACACAGCGCCCTGCTTCGGCTTTCCCTGTCCCCGCCACCACAGCAAAAACAACCGAATAGATATTCACATGACGAATCGTATAATGCTTTAACTATTCAGTCAACTGTTGTATTCTCAGAACATAGCACGCATTGCAATACTTGGCGGGTACCACACCTCATACGTAGGCAGGCATTCTCCAACGCCAGGAATTACTAACCTTTAAGGAGGTAAAGCCATGACTCAGCACCATCGTGCGGTCTGTCGGCAAGGCGCGCGAGCGCAGGCGTGGTCATTCCACGCCAAGTGAGCGCAACACCGCCGACGGGCCGCACG
>JBJHBJ010000091.1:0-9252 GCA_050485425.1 Ectothiorhodospiraceae bacterium
GCCATGGCTGCCATGCGGCACATGCACGAGTTCGGCACCACCAGCGAACAACTGGCCTGGATCAAGGTCGCGGCCTCGCACCATGCCCAGCACAACCCCAATGCCATGTTGCCCAAGCTGGTGACGGTGGAAGAGGTGCTGGAATCGCCGATGATCTCCGACCCGTTGCATCGCCTGGACTGCTGCGTGGTCAGCGACGGCGGCGGCGCGCTGATCGTCACCCGCCCCGAGATCGCGAAAAGCCTGAAGAAGCCGGTGGTCAGCATACGCGGTGCCGGCGAGGCGCCGAAGAATCTGGCCGGCGGCAAGGTGGATCTCACCTACACTGGTGCCGCCTGGTCCGGCAAGGCGGCCTTCGAGGAGGCCGGCGTGACCCCGGCGGATATCCAGTACGCCTCCATCTACGACAGTTTCACCATCACCGTGCTGTTGCAGCTCGAGGACCTGGGCTTCTGCAAGAAGGGCGAGGGCGGCCGCTTCGTGGCCGACGGCAACCTGATCTCCGGTTCCGGCAAACTGCCCTTCAACACCGACGGCGGCGGCCTGTGCAACAACCATCCGGCCAACCGCGGCGGCATCACCAAGGTGATCGAGGCCGTGCGCCAGCTTCGCGGCGAGGCACACCCCGAGGTGCAGGTGAAGGACTGCGGGCTGGCCCTGGCACAGGGCACCGGCGGTTCCATCGGCACGCGCCACGGCAGCGCCACGTTGATTCTGGAAAGGGGGTGAGGCAATGAGCACGCCATATCAGGACAGAGACCTGCCCGCGCCGGCACTGAACCCCGGCGACGAGGCATTTTTCGACGCCGCCCGCGAAGGCCGGCTCATGCTGAAACGCTGCCCCGACTGCGGCGAGTATCACTGGTATCCGCGGCCGCTGTGCCCGTTCTGCATGAGTGATCGTACCGAATGGGTGGAGGCCGCCGGCACCGGCGAGATCTACACTTTCAGCGTCACCTGGCGTGCCGGCCCGATCCCGTATGCCATCGCGCATGTCACCCTGGACGAAGGCGTGACCATGATGAGCAATATCGTGGACTGCGATCTGGACGAGATCCGCGTCGGGCAGCGTGTCACCGTGGTGTTCAAGGAGGCGGCGGACGGCTTCAGGCTGCCCTGCTTCAAACCCGTCTGATATCCGCCTCGCTTGACTGGGCAGACCCTGCGGCGGCAACCGGCATCCATGCTGGTTGCCGCCGTTTCTGCATGCTATCTTGAAAACTTCAGATATTTGCTTGCCGGCTGCAAGTTGTGGGGGCGGTTGCCGTGGGCCGGTCAGCGTACCGTTGGTGGAATACGCGATGAGTGCAGTCACAACGAACAGGCGGCGGCGTACCCAGGCCGAACGCACGGAGGAGTCCGGCCAGCGCATGGTGGATGCCGGGATCCGGCTCATCCTGGACAAAGGACCGCAGAAAACGACGCTGCGCGAAGTGGGCGAACTGGCTGGCTACAGCCGGGGCCTGGCCGGGTATCACTTCGGCTCCAAGGAGGGGTTGTTCCGGGAGATACTTACCCATAGCCGCAAGCAGTGGGTACGGGAGCTGAATGCCACGGTCGGCAGCAAGCGCGGCCTCGACGCCATGCTGGCGGCTACCGATGCCTTCCGCCGCTTTCTTCACAAGGCGCCCGATCATTACCGCGCCATGCTGTTGCTCTGGTACGAATCGGTCGGGCATACATCCCCGGTGAGCGCAAAGCTCGTCGAGCACCACGCGGCCCAGCGCCGGGACGTCAAGCGTTGGGTCGAGGAAGGGATCGCGGACGGGGAAATCGCGGAGGATGTGGACGCGGAAGCCGTGGCGGCCGGCTTCTGCTCGCTGATGCTCGGCACCGTCTACCAGTGGCAAGTCAACCCCAGGGCCTTCGACCTCGACCGTGCCTTCGAGGAGTACAAGCGCTGGTTACGGGTGGCGCTGCGTATAGGCTGATATCCGGGTCGGCGTGCAGGCTTGGCGGCCTGCACGCTCTCCAAATCGTAGGTTGGGGTGAGCCAGAGGCGACCCCCAACATCACTGCCCACACCAACTTACTCCGATCCACCCTTTTTACCGAGGAGCCATCCGGATCGCGCCATCCAGGCGGATGGTCTCGCCGTTCAGCATCGGGTTCTCGATGATGCCGGCCGCGAGCTGGGCGTATTCTTCCGGGTAGCCCAGGCGGGCGGGGAAGGGGACAGAGGCGCCCAGGGAGGCCTTGATGTTCTCCGGCAGCCGGGCCAGCAGCGGGGTGTCGAACAGCCCCGGTGCGATGGTGCAGACGCGGATGCCGCGGCTGGCCAGATCGCGGGCGGCGACCAGGGTCATGCCGACGATGCCGGCCTTGCCGGAGGCGTAGGGGATCTGGCCGATCTGGCCCTCGTAGGCCGCCACCGAGGCGGTCAGGATGCATACGCCGCGCTCGCCGTTGTCGAACGGCTCGTGCTTCGCCATGCGGGCCGCACCCAGCCGCAACACATTAAAGCTGCCGATCACGTTCAGCCGGACGACATCCTCGAAGGTCTCGAGCGATCCGGGCTCGCCGTTCTTGTCCAGCACGCGGACCGCCGCCCCGCGGCCGGCGCAGTGCACCACCGCGCGCAGCGGGCCGTGCTTGTCGGCTTCGTCGAACACCGCTTCCATCTGGGCGGTATCGGTCACGTCCGCCTTCACGAAGGCGGCTTTCTCGCCCAGTTGCGCTACCGCACTCTGGCCGGCGTCCTCGTTCAGGTCGCAAAGGGTGACGTGTGCTCCCTCGGCGATCAGGTGTTTCGCGGTCGCCAGGCCAAGCCCCGACGCACCGCCGGTAATCACGGCGGAAATGTTGGCGATTTTCATGGGAAGCGGGTCTCCTTAAGCGATGCGTTCGATGATAGTGGCGTTGGCCATGCCGCCGGCTTCGCACATGGTCTGCAGGCCATAGCGCCCGCCGGTGCGGATCAGGGAATGCAGCATAGTGGTCATCAGGCGCGCGCCGGAGGCACCCAGCGGGTGGCCCAGTGCGATGGCCCCGCCGCAGGGGTTCAGCCGGTCGTCGCTGACGCCGAACTCCTTCTGCCACGCCATCGGTACCGGCGCAAAGGCTTCGTTCACCTCGTAATGATCGATCTGCTCCGGCGTCATCCCCGCCTTCTTCAGCGCACGCTGAGTCGCTGGAATCGGTGCGGTCAGCATCATCAGCGGACTGTCACCGCAGACGTCGAAGGACACGAAGCGGGCCAGCGGCTTCAGGCCAAGGGCCTTGGCGCGTTCCTCGCTCATGATCAGCAGGGCGCTGGCGCCGTCGGTGATCTGGGAGGAGTTGCCGGCGGTGATCTTCCAGTCCGCGATTTCCGGGAAGCGCGCCGACAGCTCGGCGTTCTCGAAGGCGGGCTGCAGTCCGGACAGGCCTTCCGGCGAACTGGAGGCGCGGATGGTCTCGTCGGCCTTGAACACACCCTGTGGCGTGGTGATGGGCACGATCTCGGCATTGAATGCGCCGCTCTGCTGGCATTCGGCCGCCCGGTGGTGGGAGCGCACGGAATACTCGTCGAGCTGTGAGCGACTCAGCTCCCAGCGGCTGGCCACCAACTCGGCGGAAACGCCCTGGCCGACCAGGCCCGGGGCGTAGCGTTCCTGGACCGAAGGCCCGGCCGGATCCTGACCGATGCGCGAGCTGCCCATGGGGATGCGGCTCATGGACTCGATGCCGGCGGCAATCACCAGATCGTAGGCGCCGGCCATGATGCCCTGCGCGGCGAAATGCACCGCCTGCTGGCTGGAACCGCACTTGCGGTCGATGGTGGTGGAGGGCACATGCTCCGGGAAGCCGGCGGCCAGCGCGGCCATGCGGCCGGGGGTGCCGGACTGCTCTCCCACCTGGCTCACGCAGCCCACCAGAATGTCGTCCACGGTGCCGGGGTCCACCCCGTTGCGCTCCACCAGTGCCTTCAGCACCTGGGCGAGCAGTTCGTTGGCGTGCAGCTCGGACAGCGCGCCTCCCGGCTTGCCTTTGCCCATCGGGCTCCTGATTGCATCGACGATGACGGCGTTGTGTCTCATGGCGGGCCCCTCCAGACTCCATAGGTGCGGATAGCGAGACTGCGTCCGCGTGGTGACGGAAAACAGTATTGGATATTGCTTGTCGGCGTCAAGCAAGTTAAATGTAGAAACAGAGAGAAACTTGCCCTGTCAGTAGATCGGTTAAACTATCGGGACGCCCCGAGCCCTACAATCCCATGGAGTGTTCACTATGAGTGTCTGGCTATTCGTCCCCGGCCATCAGCCGGATCGCATTCGCAAGGCCGCGGCCAGCAGTGCGGATTTCGTGGTGGTGGACTGGGAGGACGCCGTGTCGCCGGACCGCAAGGCGGAAGCCCGGCAGATAACCCGTGAAGTGCTGGCCGAAGTCGCTACGCCGGAGCGCTTTGGTGTGCGGATCAACGCGGGGGAAACCGACGCACACGGCGACGACCTGCAGGCGCTGCCGTCAGTGAAAGCGTCCCTGGTCGTGGTCGCCAAGGTGGATGATCCCGAGCATCTCAACCGCGTCGCCGCGTTCAATCGTCCGCTGATCCCGCTGATCGAATCAGCGGTGGGGCTGGAGCAGGTGCTGGAGACGGCGCGGGCTCCGCTGGTCAAGGGGCTGGCATTCGGCTATATCGATTTCCTTGCCGATATCGATGCCACCGAAACCCGCGAGACCCTGTTGTAT
The DNA here is from genome assembly GCA_050485425.1 of Ectothiorhodospiraceae bacterium. Classification (GTDB taxonomy): domain Bacteria; phylum Pseudomonadota; class Gammaproteobacteria; order Nitrococcales; family Aquisalimonadaceae; genus LSCE01. The sequence continues at coordinate 4,672 of JBJHBJ010000091.1, forward strand.
GCGCGCTCGAAACTGGTGATCGCCGCCCGGGTCGCGGGGCTGACGCACTTGCTGGACGGCGTATTCGCGCATCTTGACGACGACCAGGGTCTGGAAGACGAGGTACGCCATGTCCGTTCCCTGGGGTTCAACGGCAAGCTGGCGATCCACCCCAAGCAGATCGACCCCATCCGCAAGCATCTGCACCCCACCGAGGAGCAGGTGACCTGGGCAAGGGATGTGGTGCGCATCTACGGGGAAGCATTAAGCGAGGGCAGAGGGGCTTTCAAGCACAAGGGCCAGATGATCGACGTGGCGGTGGTCCGTCGTGCCGAACGCATATTACGCATGGCCGGCCGACCCTGAAGCCCCGGTACGGCAAGGTGATTGACCCCAGAACCCCATACCGTGCAGTACGGTATGGGGTTCTGGGCGTTTTGGCCAACACAATTGTTTGAAATTGCACTGTTCAACAGGCGGCATCGCTGATCATCTGATGGGGTGGCAATCAGGCCATTCGTCCGTGGAGTGAAGCATGTCGGCAGTGTTGGAAGGGGTGCGCGTACTGGATTTCGGCCGCTACATCGCCGGGCCTTGGTGTGGGGCCGTGCTGGCCGACCTCGGCGCCGACGTGATTCGTATCGAGAAGACGGCCGGTAGCGAGGATCGCTACATCATGCCGGTGACGCCGCAGCGCGACGGCGCCAGCCACATGCAGATGAACCGCAACAAGCGCGGCCTCACGCTGGACCCCATGTCGGAGGAGGGCCGGGAGGTGGTCCGCCGCCTGGTGAAAACGGCGGATATCGTGGTCGCCAACCTGCCGCCCCAGGGGCTCCGGGCCATGGGCCTGGACTACGAGACTCTCAAGACGATTCGCCCCGACATCATCCTGACCACCGTCACGGCCATGGGCACGGGCGGCCCGGCCAGCAACCGGCTTGGCTTCGACAACGTGGCGCAGGCGCTTTCCGGCGCCATGCATCTCTCCGGGCCGGCCGATCGGCCGACCAAGACGGTCGCGAATTTCGCCGACTTCGGCACCGCGCTGTTCAGTGTGGTGGGCACGCTGGCGGCGGTGATGCACCGCCGGGCAACCGGCGAGGGCCAGCACGTGGAGGCCTCGCTGCTCGGCACCGCGCTGGCCTTCATGAACGGCAACCTGATCGAGCAGGCGCTGAACCAGTCGCATCGGGTTGGAAGCTGGAACAGAAGCCAGCATGCCGGTCCCGCCGACACCTACGCCACGCGGGACGGCTGGGTGCTGGTGCATTGTGTCGGCGAGCCGCTGTTCCGGCGCTGGTGCCGGCTGGTGGGCGAAGAGGCCTGGCTGGAGGATCCCCGTTTCGCCGACGACCAGGCCCGGGGCGACTACGGCGAAGCCTTGAGCGAGCGCATGGCGGCCTGGTGCGCCGAGCGCAGTACCGCGGAGGTGCTGGAGGAACTGGATGCGGCCAGCATCCCGGCCGGGCCTGTGCTGACGCCGCAGCAGACGCTGGAGGATGCGCACATCCAGGCAATGGGTTTTCTGCGCCAGCTCGATTATCCCGGCCTTGAGAGGCCGGCGCCGGTCACGGATACGCCGGTCCGCTTCTCTTCGATCAACGCCGGGGTACGTCACCGCGCGCCAACGCTGGGCGAGCATACCGAAGCCATCCTGGGGGAACTGGGATATTCCACCGACGATATTGCCGGATTGCGCGAACGGGGCGTGATCTGAGCGAGGAAGGACGGCCGCAGGGATGCGTCACGATAATCAGAGTGCTCCGGGGAGCCAATCGGCTCGATGCAGCACCGTCTCTTGTGGAGGAGAAGGACATCATGAAGCGAATCGCGAGAACGACCAAAGCGGTGGTGAACGGCGCGGTGGCCGCAGGCCTGCTCGGTCTCGGTTTGCCTGCCATGGCCGTGGATCTGCCCGGCACCGTGACCTGGGCGGCCTATCCCACCGGCTCCGGCGGTTACGCGCAGGCGGTGGCGATCGGCAGCGTCCTGCAGAACGAATACGGGGTCAATCTGCGCGTCATCCCGGGACGCAACGACGTCTCCCGCCTCTCACCGCTGCGGGCGGGCCGGGTGCATTTCTCGGCGGGCGGTACCGAGGCGATCTACGCCCAGGAAGGGCTGCTGGATTTCGGCACCCAGGCCTGGGGGCCGCAGGCGCTTCGGGCAGTCTACTGGAGCATGTCGGACGGCTGCTCCTACACGCTGATCACCCACGCCGATTCCGGCATCAAGACCATCGATGACGTGCGCGGCAAGCGTGTGCCATTCGTGCAGGGCTCGCCGACGCTGAACAATGCCACGGCCTCGCTGCTGGCCTACGCGAACCTGACCTGGGACGACGTTCAGCGGGTGGAGTTCGGCGGTTACATGGGAACTATAGACGCCATTATGGACGGTTCGCTGGATGTCATGGGCAGTTCCTGCAACACCACCGCCGCCGTGCGCGTCGACGCTGGTCCCCGCGGTCTGCAGTTCATCACCTTCCCGCACGACGACCAGGAGGCCATCGGCCGGGTGACCGCCCGCATCCCCTGGTTCGTGCCGCACGTGGCGACCTCCGGTCCCACCATCGACCCCGATAAGGGCGTGGAGGTGTTCAGCTCGCCATACCCCTTCCTGGTCGCCACGGCGGCGCAGGATCCGGACCTGGTCTACAACATGACCAAGGCCATGGTGGAGCATTACGACGACTACAAGGACAATGTCCCGGGCGGAGAGGGCTGGGGGCTGGACCGCCAGGGCCTGGAGACCGCCTTCGCACCGTTCCATGACGGTGCTATCCGCTACTTCAAGGAGGCCGGCGTCTGGACCGAGGCCGCCGAGCGACGGCAGCAGGCCAACCTGCGCAGGCAGGAGGTGCTGCTGAAAGCCTGGGAGGACTATACCGCCCGGGCGTCCGTGAACGAGGACGAGTTCCGCCGGGGCTGGATGGAGCATCGCGCCCAGGTGCTGCGTGACAACGACATGATCCTGATCATGGAACGCTGGTAGGTCGCCCGCCCGGGAGGCGGCGCGGCCGCCTCCCGGGTTCTCTCCGGTGGACGTTTCCGCCAATACTGATGTTCGTATCGGTCATTGTTCCCGCATGCCCGGTTGCGCAGACTCCTCGATAACCAAGATCGGGACAACCAGGGCCGGTATCGCTGCCTGCCGGCCTGAGAGCCCATTGGCGAGATCACTGGAGGAGTGACATGTCTGCACCGCACCTCGCATTCTGGCCGCCGGGATTGCCCACGGAGATGCACTTCCCGGAAACCAGCCTCTATTACAATCTGGAAGTGAGCGCTGATCGGTACCCGCACAAGCCGGCCATTGTCTTCTACGGTTCCGTGTTGCGGTACGGAGAGTTGCGACGGCAGGTGGACTGCCTGGCCGGCTATCTGCAGGCGCAATGCAAGGTGAAGCGTGGCGACCGCGTGCTGCTGTTCTCGCAGAATGCGCCGCAGTTCGTCATCGCCTATTACGCCGTGCTGCGTGCCGGCGGAGTCGTGGTGCCGGCCAATCCCATGAGCGTCACCGCCGAACTGGAATACTACCTGCAGGACAGCGGAGCGAAGACCGCGCTGGTGGCGCGGGAACTGCTCGAGCGCATCCTGCCCCTGCGCGAGCGTGGCGCCGTCGAGCACGTGATCGTCCATAGCTACTCGGATTACCTGGACGGCGATGCCGACATTCCCGCGCCGACCGCCGTGACCGAGCGGCATGAGCCTGTCGACCACCCCGGCGTCACCGACTGGCATGACGCGCTGGAGAGAGACCTCGCTCCAACAGCTCCGAAGCCCGGCGCGGACGATCTGGCAGTGCTGGCCTACACCTCCGGCACCACCGGCCACCCCAAGGGCTGCGTGCACAGTCATCGCACCGTGCTCAGCGCGGTGGCCTCCGCCCAGCTCTGGCGTCATGGCCATCCCGCCTCCACCACACTGGCCGTGGCCCCGCTGTTTCATTTCCTGGGCATGCAGGGCGGCATGAACAACCCCATCTACAATGGCGCCACCATTGCGCTGCTGCAGCGCTGGGACCGGGACGCCGCCCTGCTGCTGATGGAGCGCTGCCGGGTGTACTCCTGGTCGGCACCGCCGGCCATGATCGTGGATTTCTTCGCCAACCCCGCGGTTGGCGAGCACGATATATCCAGCCTGCAGGTCCTGATGGGCGGCGGCGCGGCGATGCCGGAAGCCGTCTCCCGGCGGTTGCTGGACGACTACGGGCTGCGGTTCAACGAGGCCTACGGCCTGACCGAGACAGCCGCCTTCATCCTCGGCAACCCCTTGCACCGGGGCAAGCGGCAGTGCCTCGGCATACCCACCTTCGGCGTGGATGCACGGATCGTCGACCCGACCACGCTGGAGGAACTGCCTCCGGGAGAGGTGGGCGAACTCATCCTGGCCGGCCCGCAGGTCATGCTGCGTTACTGGAACAACGCCGCGGCCACCGATGCCGCCTTCGTCGAGCGCGACGGCAAGCGCTTCCTGCGCACCGGCGATCTCGCCCGTGTGGATGAGGAAGGCTATTTCTTCATGACCGACCGGCTGAAGCGGATGATCAATGTCTCCGGTTACAAGGTCTGGCCGGCCGAGGTGGAAAACATCATGT
>JBJHBJ010000092.1:0-8670 GCA_050485425.1 Ectothiorhodospiraceae bacterium
CCTGTTCCACAGTGGCGCCCAGTTCCTCGAACACCGCTACGGCCTGCTCGACGCTGGCAGCGATTTCCGGATCCACGCTGACGTAGCCCAGGTTCGGGCTGTAGGCGATCTTCAGCCCGCGTACGCCTTGGTAGAGGCCCACCAGATAATCCTCGATGGTGGCGGGCAGGGTGGTGTCATGCGGGTCGCCTTCCGCCATCACGTTCAGCAGCAGGGCGGAGTCCTCCACCGTCCACGTCATCGGCCCCGGGTGCGCCAGCGCGCCGAACGGGCTCTGTGGCCAGATCGGGCAACGGCCCTGGGTCGGCTTGTGGCCGAAGATACCGGTAAAGCTGGCGGGAATGCGGATGGAGCCGCCGGCGTCGGTGCCCAGGGAAAGCGGGGCCATGCCCAAGGCCACCGCTGCCGAACTGCCACCGCTGGAGCCGCCCGGTGTGGTGTCCGTGTTCCAGGGGTTGCGGGTGACGCCGCACAGCGGGCTGTCGGTGATGCCCTTCCAGCCGAACTCCGGGGTGGTGACCTTGCCAACCGGTACGAAACCGTTGCGGCGCAGGGCGGCAATGGCCGGGGCGTCATCGGTGGCCGGTGTGTCGGGGATGGTGTGCGAGGCCTTGCGGTTGAACCAGCCCTTGACCATGAATACGTCTTTCACCGCCGTGGGCACGCCGTCCACCAGCCCCAGCGGCTGATCGCGCTGCCAGCGCTGTTCGGACTCCCGGGCGAGGCTGAGCGTGGTTTCACGGTCGACCAGACAGAAGGCGTTGACCCGGTCGTTGTAGCGTTCGATGCGTTGCAGGCAGGCCTCTGCGGCTTCCACGGGCGACAGTTCCTTGCGGCGGAACAGCCGCAGCATTTCCATAGCGGTGAGATCGGCGATCTCGGTGCTCTGCGCCATCGCTTGATACTCCCAGATTGTGAGGCCGGATGCCGGCCGGGTTCATCGGTTGCCGTGTTCTGGCGGGACGTAGCCTCGGGCCTTGTCCACCACATTCCTCAGTGAATCCCCGCGCTGCCAGCGGCGGAAATTGTCGATGAACTGCTCGGTCAGCGTTTCCCGCCAACCCATGACGTCACCGGCCATGTGGGCCGAGATGATGACATTGGGTTGCTCCCAGAGAGGGTGGTTGGCCGGCAGCGGTTCCTGTTCGAAGACATCCAGCGCGGCGCCACCGATGTCGCCAAGCTCGAGGGCCTGCAGCAGGGCGTCCGTCTGCACGATGGGGCCGCGGCCGATATTGATCAGCCTGGCCTGGGGCCGCATGGCCTTGAACGCCTCGGCGCCGAACAGGCCGCGGGTGTCGTCGGTGAGTGGGGCGGCGATCACCACGTAGTCGGCATCCGGCAGATGCCGGAGCAGTGTGTCGGCGGCGTGCACCCGGCCGAAATCCGGATCCTCCGACCGGGCGCTGCGAGCCACACCGTCCACCCGCAGGCCGGCGGCGGACAACAGGCGTGCGATTTGTCGTCCGATGGAGCCGGCACCGACAACCAGCACCTGCTTGCCCTCGATGCGTTCGGTGTCCCGGTGCCGCCATTCGCGCTGTTGCTGGTAACGGAAGGAATTCTGGAAGTCCTTGGCGAAAATCAGTATCTGCCCGAGCACGAACTCCGCGATCGGGCGGTCGAACACGCCGCGGGCGTTGGTGACCGGGATCTCGCTGTCGCGGATGGGGGGAATCATCAATGCGTCCACACCGGCACTTGTGGCGTGGATCCACCGCAGGCGGTGGTGTTCCGGCCAGACGTCCTTCAGCAGATCGGTGCGGAAATCCGTGACCATGAGTATGTCGGCGCGGGGCAGGTGGTTCTCGAGGCTCCGCCGGTCGTTGCAGAGCTCCAGTTCCGCCTCGGCGCGCAGCGGGTCGATCCCCGGAGGCCAGTCCTCGCCGGCCGCGGTGACCACTGCGATCAAGGGGGCGTCCGCCATGAGTCCTCCTCGCCGGAGCCGAATTCATCGGGGAGCGTGGGCTCCTGCCGGATGTGTATCTTCCGGACGTTAAACAGCGCGATCATGGCCGTCAACAACCAGGGGAATTGATCGGTGCTTCCCATGGCTTGACCGGGAGCTTTTTCCAGGCACATAGTCAATTCGAGAATCCACGTGTTGCGGGAGGACATGGCCATGGCGGTGAACCCGATCGATATCGATGACATGGATCTGTCGGAGGTGGACGACCTCCGCGATGCGACCTGGAGCCCCTCGCTACGGGCCATACCGGTGGCGGGCATACGCAGGATGGTGAATCTTGCGGCGAGGATGGACGACGTGATTCACCTGTCCATCGGCCAGCCGAACTTTCCGACGCCACGTCACATTATCGAAGCCTATATCGAAGCACTGGAGGCGGGGCAGACCGGTTATACAATGGACGCCGGCCTCCCCGAGCTGCTCACCGCCCTGGCGGAATACTATTCGCAGCGCTACGGCCGTGAGATCACCGAGGACAACATCCTCATCACTGCCGGCGCCACCGAGGCCATGTACCTGGCGCTGACCGCCACGGCGGCCCCAGGCCGGCAGTTTCTGGTCGCGGACCCCACCTTCCTGCTTTACGCACCGTTGATCCGGATGAACGGCGGCGAAGTCAAGCTCATTCCAACCCGCGCCGAGCACGGGCACCAGCTCGATCCGCAGGAAGTGATCGATGCGATGAGCATGCGCACCTACGGCATCGTGCTGAACTCCCCCAGCAACCCCACCGGCACGGTGTATCCCCGGGAAACCATCGAGGCCATCCTGGAGGAGTGCGCCTATCGCGGCATCTATATCTTCAGCGACGAGGTCTACGATCACCTGGTGCTGGATGACATGGAGTATCCCAGTGTGCTGCGTCACGCGCTGGACCTGGACAACATCATGGTGGTGAGCAGTTTCTCCAAGACCTACAGCATGGCCGGTCTGCGCATCGGCTGGGTGGTTGCCAGCCAGGCGGCCATCAAGAAGCTGCGGCGCTACCACATGTTCACCACCACGGTGGCAAACACGCCGGCGCAATGGGCCGGCATCGCCGCGCTGAAAGGGCCGCGGGACTGTATCGACGATATGGTGAAGGAGTACGCGGAGCGTCGCGACCGTGTGGTGCAACTGGTTGCCGATACGCCGCAGTTGACCGGTTACTGGCCGCAGGGCGCTTTCTACATTTTTCCGTCATTGCCGCCGAACGTCAGCGCCAACAGCGTCTGCCTGCGCATGCTGAAGGAAACCGGTGTCTGCACGGTGCCGGGGGACGCGTTCGGCGAGAGTTGCCCCAATTCGCTGCGAATCAGCTACTCTACGTCGCTGGAAAAGATCGATGAGGCTTTCGAGCGCATCATCCCCTGGATGGAAAAACAGAAGTTCTAGGGAAACACTGATTTATTCCTGCGCTCAATCACTTGCTGGAGACAACCATGACCGACCCGGTTCTGCTGAGCCGCGCCGACGGCGTACTGACCGTCACGCTGAATCGCGCCGACAAGCGCAATGCCCTGACCGCCGACATGTACAACACGCTGGAAAAGGCCATGTCGGAAGCGCTCTCCGACGACGCCGTGCACGTGGTGCTGCTGCAGGCGGAGGGCGAGCATTTCTGCGCCGGTAACGATTTGCAGGATTTCGGTGCCAAGGGCGCCAGGGCCGCGGCCGAAGGCAAGAGCCCGGCGATGTATTTCATCCAGACCATGCTCGGTTTCGACAAGCCGCTGGTCGCGGCTGTCCGCGGTTCGGCCGTGGGCATCGGTACCACCGTGCTGTTGCATTGCGACCTGGTGCTAGCCAGCGAAACGGCCCGTTTTGCGCTGCCGTTCACCCGTCTGGGACTGGTGCCGGAGTTCGGTTCGTCCTACATCCTGCCGATGATGGCCGGCCGGGTCGGGGCCAGCCACGTGCTGTTGACCGGAGAGACCTTCGATACCGACCGCGCTGCCCGACTGGGCATCGTGTCCGAAGCCGTGGCCGATGCCGAGCTCGATGTCGCCGCCGCCGCCCGGGCGCGCCAGTTGGCGGAATTGCCGCCGCAGGCTTTACGTGCCACCAAACGGTTGATCAACGGCGATGGCTACCAGCAGCGCCTGAAGGAAGCCGTGGCCGCCGAGCGGGTGGCTTTCGGCAAGGGGCTGATGTCGGCCGAACATCAGGAAGCGGTGGCCGCCTTCTTCGAGAAGCGCAAGCCGGATTTCAGCAAGACGGGTTGATACGCTCCCGCCGTTCAAGGGCGCCAGGATTCAGACGATGGACGACATCAGCACGCTTCGCCGCATACTCGCCGAGAGCCGCACCATTGCCGTGGTGGGGCTCTCGGCGAACTGGTACCGGCCGAGTTATTTTGCCGCCAAGTACATGCAGGACCACGGCTACCGCATCATCCCGGTCAACCCGGCCTATGAAGAAGTGCTGGGCGAGCGTTGTTACCCGGACCTGAAAGACATCCCGGAGCCGGTGGACATGGTCGATATCTTCCGCCGCGCCGAACAGGTGCCGCCCATCGTTGACGACGCCATTGCAATCGGTGCCAAAGTGGTCTGGATGCAGCTCGGCGTGGTCAACGAAGAGGCCGCGGCCAGGGCCCGCGAGGCCGGGCTGGACGTGGTCATGGACCGTTGCGTGAAGATCGAGCATGGCCGCCTGTTCGGCGGCCTGAACTGGATGGGCGTGAACACGAAGGTGATTTCCGCCAAGCGGCCCACGGCGCGCTGACAACAGACTTTCAAGGCCAGAACACATGCCAGATCGCGAGTTCGGATTCGAAACCCTCTGCCTGCACGCCGGCCAGATCCCCGATGCCGCCACCGGCAGCCGGGCGGTGCCCATCTACCAGACCACGTCCTACGTGTTCGACAGCACCGACCACGCCGCCAGCCTGTTCAACCTGCAGACCTTCGGCAACATCTACAGCCGGATGACCAACCCCACCACGGCGGTGCTGGAGGAACGCGTGGCGGCCCTGGAGGGCGGGCGCGCGGCGCTGGCAGTGTCTTCCGGCATGGCGGCGCAGATGACCGCGCTGCTGACGCTGTGCGAGCAGGGCGACGAGATCGTCGCGGCCCGTACGCTGTATGGCGGCACCGTTAGCCAGTTGGATGTCACCTTCCGCAAGATGGGTATCAAGGTGGTGTTCGTCGACCCCGAGGATCCGCGGAACTTCCGCGACGCCATCACCGAGCGCACCCGCTGCCTGTACGCGGAAACCATCGGTAACCCGCTGGGCAACGTGCTGGACATCAGCGCGGTGGCGGAGGTGGCCCACGAGGCGGGCCTGCCGCTGGTTATCGACAATACCCTGGCCAGCCCCTACCTGTGCCGGCCCATCGAGCACGGAGCGGATATCGTCGTGCATTCCGCGACCAAGTTCCTTGGTGGCCACGGCACGACCATGGGCGGGGTGATCGTGGAATCCGGCAAATTCCCCTGGGACAACGGCAGATTCCCGCAGATGATGGAGCCCTCCAGCGGTTATCACGGTGTGCGTTTCTACGAGACCTTCGGCGATTTCGCTTTCGTCACCAAGGCCCGGGTGGAAACGCTCCGCACCCTGGGCGCCACGCTCTCGCCGATGAACGCCTTCCTGCTGCTGCAGGGCGTGGAAACACTGCATGTGCGCATGGACCGGCACTGCGAGAACACTCTGGGCGTGGCGCGTTTCCTGGAGGACCACCCGGCGGTGAGCTGGGTGAAATACGCCGGCCTCGAAAACAGCCCCTACCATGGGCTGGCGAAGCGCTACCTTCCCAAGGGGGCCGGTGCCATCCTCACCTTCGGTATCAGGGGCGGCCTCGACGCCGGGGTGAAGTTCATCGAGAACTGCCAGTTCCTCAGCCACCTGGCCAACGTCGGCGACGCCCGCACGCTGGTCATCCACCCGGCCTCCACCACCCACCGGCAGTTGAACGAGGAACAACTGGAAGCCGCCGGGGTCGGCGCCGACATGATCCGCCTCTCCATCGGCCTGGAAACCCTGGACGACATCCTCTGGGACATCGACCAGGCGCTGGCGGTGAGCCAGCGGTAGCGCCCATCCGGACGGGCCAGCCGCGCCAACCGCGGCTGGCCCGTGTTTCCCACTCATCCGCGCTCGGCGCCGCCCTGGTGTTGCCTGCCTCGAGTGTTACCCGGCAAAAGCTGTCGCCTCCTGGGGACGATTGGTTTTTCCGGAAAAAATGCCGTCAAGTAATAGGTGCTGCTCCCAAACGGGCGCGGTGTCATAGCGACAGACGCAGAACGAAGAGAGAGAGGCATATTCATGAGTAAACTGCGCGAAACGGGGCTCGGTGTCGCGATGCTGTTTGGTGCATCCGTGCTGTTGGCCGGCTGCCTGAGCGACAGCGATGGGAACGGAAATGGTGACCGGACGGGTACACTGAGCCTGGCGATTACCGACGCGCCGTCGGATTACGCGGACGCGGTGAATCTGCTGATCGAATCAGTGGAACTGAAGCCCGCCAGCGGTTCATCTGTTACCTATGTGATCGAGGAGCCGGAGCGCATCAATCTGCTCGATTACCAGGGCGCCAACGCCTTCCCCCTGGTGGAGGAATTCGAAGTTCCAGCCGGCAACTATGAGTGGATCCGGCTGCACGTCGCTGCGGATGGCGTCAATGACGAGGCCGCATCCATAGTCATCGGGGAAAACCCCGGGCCGTACAATCCCGGCGAGTACGCCTTGCGGATCCCCAGCTCGGAGCAGACCGGACTCAAGCTGGTCAGGGGGTTCACGGTTCCTGCCGATGGCGAAGCCAGCTTCGTGATCGACCTGGACCTGCGCAAGGCCATTCACCGGACCGGCTCCGGGCAGTTCATGATGCGGCCGGTATTCCGCCTGATCGACGGGCTGACCGTCGGTCACATCGAGGGCAGCGTGGAGCGGGGTCTGACCGAGGCACCGGAATGTTTCAACACGAGTGCCGGCAGCCAGCCCTGGGGCAGTGCCGTCTACCTTTACCGGGGGTTCGATGCGACGCCTCGCCCGATCGCCGCTGATCTCGAGCCCGAGCAAGGTGGCCCGGTAACCACCGCTGTCGTCGATACCAGCGTCGCCGGCGACCCGATCCCGTTTACCATTGGTTTCGTGCCCCCGGGTGAGTACACAGTGGCCTTCACCTGCCAGTCCGGTCGGGACAGTGCGGTGGGCGAGGATGGCGAGTTGGTGGACCCCGATGCCGATGGCGATCCGCAGTTCTACGCGCAGACGAGGAATGTTGCGGTGGATGCGGCCGGCGATGTCGACCCCGCCAGCGTGAATTTCACCTGGTCGGATTAGCTGTCCCGGCGTGGCCGGATTTGCCGGCCACGCCGTCTGCTCCGCCCGCTGAGTGAAGAGCTTCCCGAGAGCACCCAACCACTCATCCCCTGTATTCCACCGTCCGTCGTTAGCTGCCACTGGTGGGTTTCGCCGGCAACCGGCGATTCTAGTATGTTGGTCCGGATAGTCGATCAGGGATCCGGCCAGGAGAGGGATGAGAGGGCATCATGATTGATCGAACGACACATCATGCAGGGCTGGCCGTGGTGCTCGCGGCCGTGTTGATACTCGCGGGCTGCTGGACCAGCGACAACAATGGCAACAGGGTCGGTGCGGGTGATGACGACAGCTCCCTGACGTTGTCGATCACGGACGCGCCGGTCGACGACGCTGACGTGGTACGGCTCGAGCTCAGGGGCATCGAGCTGAAACTGGTGGAGGACGACGATGAAGGCCCCATCCAGTTCCCGTTTGATCAGCCCAGAACGATCAATAACCTACTCGACCTGCAGGGTGGGGCACGTGAGATTCTGGTGCAGAACCTCTCGGTTCCGGCCGGCGAGTATGAATGGATCACGCTGCTGTTCGTGCCGGATGGGGCGTCCGGCGGTGAGATCCTGACCACCTCCCACGTGGACTTTCTCGACGGGATGTCATTTGGACTGGCCATTCCCGGTGATCCCGAGGTGGGGTTCCGCCTGGAGGAGAATTTCGCGATCTCGCCGGGGGAGCGCGCGGACCTGGCGCTTGACATCGACCTCAGGCGCGCACTGGTTCCCACCGATGATCCTGGCTTGAGCAGCGACTACTATTATCTCCGCCCGATGATGCGCCTGGTGGACCGCCCGTCCAGCGGGCATATCGAAGGAACGGTGACGAGGCCTGCCGGCTGTATGCCAGCAGTCTACGTTTTCGAGGAAGGCCAGGAGCCCCGGGACGTGTTCGACGCAGAAGGTCCGATTACCACGGGCGTGGTCCGGCAGGCGGTTTCGGGCTTCTATCGTTACGGCATCGGTTTCCTGCCCGAGGGCACCTACGACCTGGCTTTGACCTGCGATGCGGACCTGGATCAGCCGAATGAGGACAACTCCGGCGACGTCGGGTTCTTCGACGTGGTCACGGTGGAGGTGATTGCCGGCCAGACCACGGAGCAGGACTTGCCGTAACGCCCGCCAGGCCTCTGCGCCCCATCGGGCAGAGGCTCGTTCGTCGCCGAAACAAGCCGTTCGGTGCGGTGCAGACACTGTCACTTCCCACCGAGCGTTACGTGCTCTACGCTTTCGCAAAACTCGAAAGTGTCTCTGTCAAAGGAAGACCCGCATGCGTTCCCTCCGCTTTTCCCTGGTTCTCGCTGCCGCGGCGTTGCTGTCCGCTTGCCAGCTCTACCTGATCGGTGATGATGACGACGATAATGGCAGTGGAGGTTCCGGTGGGTTGACATTGCGCATTGTCG
>JBJHBJ010000093.1:0-7777 GCA_050485425.1 Ectothiorhodospiraceae bacterium
GTTCAGTTCCAGACTGTCGATCGCAGGGATGCGATCGTCAAGCCCCCAGGGATGGGTTTACGGCGTGTCTGGAACTGAACCAACCGCAAGCCCCGGATTCGTACACGAACGCGGCCAGGGGAACAGCGCCCCATGGTAGCAACCACTGCGCGGTTACTACCCTACGCTGCTGGGCGAAATCCGGCCGCAACACGAGCGCGGGAATTGATCAGCGCTTCCCTAGAAGTCGGTCGGTATACCCGGTTTCGCCTGCTCCAGCAGTTCCCGGAACTGCTGCTTGATACGCTCCAGCGCCTCGTCGGTATCCGCCTCGAAGCGCAGTACCAGGCAGGGCGTGGTATTGGAGGCACGCACCAGTCCCCAGCCGTCCGGGAAATCCACCCGCAGGCCGTCGATGGTCGTCACCCGGGCATCCGGAAACTTCGCCTTCGACACCAGCCGCTCGATCACCTGCGGCGGTTCGCCCTCCTCCAGGTTGATCTTCAGCTCCGGCGTGCTCACCGTCTCCGGCAGTTCGGCAAAGATCTCGGTGGTGCTGCGCGGATCCATGGACAGAATTTCCAGCAGCCGGGCGGCAGCGTAGATGCCGTCATCGAAGCCGTCCCAGCGGTCGTTGAAGAAGATATGCCCGCTCATCTCGCCGGCCAGCGGCGCGCCGGACTCCTTCAACTTGGCCTTGATCAGCGAGTGGCCGGTACGCCACATCACCGGCACCCCGGCATTGTCGGAAATGATGCGCGCCAGGTGGGCGGAGCACTTCACGTCGAAGATGATGTCCGCACCGGGCTCGCGACTGAGAATATCCATGGCGAACAGCATCATCTGCCGGTCCGGCCAGATGATCTTGCCGGTGGCATCGACCACGCCAAGGCGGTCGCCGTCGCCATCGAATGCCAGGCCCACGTCGGCCTGCTGCAGGCGGACCAGGCGAATCAGCGCCTCGAGGTTTTCCGGGTCCGACGGGTCAGGATGGTGATTGGGGAAGTGGCCGTCCACTTCGCAGAACAGTTCCTCCACCTCGCAGCCGAGGGCCCGCAGCACCTGCGGACCCACCTCACCGGCCACACCATTGCCCGCGTCCACCACCACCTTCAGCGGCCGGTGCAGCGTGACGTCACTGGCAATACGGTCGATGTAGTCGGGCAACACGTCCTGCCGACGCACATCGCCCTCGCCCTCGATGAAATCGCCGTTCCGGATGCGCTGGTACAGTTGCTGGATGGCTTCGCCGGACAGGGTCTCGCCGCCCAGCATGATCTTGAAGCCGTTGTAATCCGGCGGGTTATGACTGCCGGTGATCTCTACCCCGGAACCGGTACCGAGGTGGTAGGTCGCGAAATAGGTGACCGGCGTGGGCACACGGCCGATCTGGATCACCAGGCGTCCCGTCGACCGCAGGCCGTCCACCAGCGCGTCGGCCAGTTCCGGGCTGGACAGCCGGCCATCGTAACCCACGACGATCTCCGGGCACCCCCTGGCCGCCGCCTCGCTGCCGATAGCCCGGCCGATCAGGCGGGCGACATCGGTCGACAGCGTCTTGCCCATGACACCGCGGATGTCATAAGCGCGGAACAAAGTGGAATCCACTGCCACATTACTCTCCTTTTTCGCCACGTCCTGTCGAGAGGGTTTCGCTGCAGGCGGCGGATCAGGCTCCGGGGCCGGTTCCTCGACCACCTCCAGCCCACTGAGCGGATCGCCGTCCTCGAGTTCCCGCACGGATACGCCCGAGGTCCGGTCGGCAGCAACAGCATCGGCCTGCGCCTCCCGCGCCGCAAGCCCCTCGCGGAGTTCGGTCACCGTCTCCTCCGCCACCGCCCGGGATTCACTCAGGCGCATCGGATACTGCCCCAGCCGGCCGGCCAGCACGTCCCGACCCAGCGCCTGCCATTGCGCGGCGTCGGCCACCACCGCCCGCCGAACGGCCACCATGACACCCCAGACCACCAGGGCGAGGAGAACCACGCTGCCACCGACGATGGTGAGAAACCAGGTGTCGCTCATCGGATCGAACACGCGCGGCGCCTGAGCCGGGCTGTAGCGGACCGACCAGGGAGTCTGCGGCACCTGCATCATGTGGCCGGCCCCCACGCCGGCATTGCTGCCCATGGCCAACAACTGGCCGCTGTCACCGCCGCCCTGCTGAACCACCAGCCTGCCACCGCCGCGCGCAGGAAGGCGGACGGCATTCTCGAACCAGTCCAGTGGATAACTGACCACCAGATGGGCGGCGACTGTGTCGCCGTCCATGACCGGCTGAACAAAGTTCACATGAGCCCCGGGCCGGCCGAGCAGGTGCGCTTCCGGCATCACCGCCTCGCGGCGCTCCTCCACTGCTCGCAGCATATCCAGCAGCGCGTAGCCCACCGGGGGCGTGGCGGCAAGATCGGGCTCGGTCTGCCCCGGCCGCAGGATGGCAGCGCGGGAAGCACCGGGAAACGCCGAATGCAACAATTGCTCCAGCGTGCCGGTGGCGTCCTGCTGCACGGCCGAACGCGTGACCCGGTCGGCAGCCAGCCCGGCCATCTGCCGCTGCTCACGGGCCACGGCCAGGCGCAGTTGCTCGGCGACGATACCGGCAGTAACCACCCCCTCCCGCTCCAGCGCCGCGCTACGTTCGCGGTCTGCGGCGTCCTGGGCCAGCCAGAGGCTCGCCAGCAGCAAACCGCCGGCAACCGCGAACAGCACCGCGGCCATGCCGGTAATCGAAACCTTGCTTCCACCCTTGCCTGCAGGCTTTTTCTGTTCCGTTGTTTTTTCCTTGGCCCTGCGTGCCATGTCCTGCTCTCCGTTGGTGTCTCGTCACTAGTCCCGGCCGGAATGCCCGAAACCGCCTTCACCCCGGCTGCTCTCCTCGAATGCGTCCACTCGCTTGAACACCGGCCGCACCACCGGCACGAACACCAGTTGCGCGATGCGCTCCCCCGGCGCAATCCGATAGGTCTGGTCGCCGCGATTCCAGCAGGACACGAACAACTGCCCCTGGTAATCGGAGTCGATCAGGCCCACCAGGTTGCCCAGCACGATGCCATGCTTGTGGCCCAGCCCGGAGCGCGGAAGAATCACGGCCGCCAGCTCGGGATCACCCATGTGCACGGCCATGCCGCTGGGAATCAGCAAGGTGTCGCCGGGGTTGAGTGGCGTTTCCTCGTCCAGGCAGGCGCGCAGGTCGATGCCGGCGGAGCCTTCGGTAGCGTAGTCCGGGAGTGGAAACTCGGTGCCCAGCCGTTGATCGAGGATGCGCAGTTCTACCATCTGCATGATTGTCGCCCTCAGTGTCCTTGTTGTTCTCTGCGCTCGACGATGACGCCGATCAACTCCTGCGCGATGCGCGTTTTCGGTCCGGGCCCCAGGCTGGCGCTACCGCCTTCCCAGAGCACCTCCAGGGCATTGTCGTCGGCATCGAAACCGCTGCCCGGCTGTCCCACCCAGTTGGCGGCGATCATGTCCAGTCCCTTGCGCCGGCGCTTGTCCTCGGCATGAGCACGCATGTCGTCGGTTTCCGCCGCGAAGCCGACGGTGAACGGGCCGTTCGCCATGGCCGCCACCTCGGCAAGAATGTCAGGGTTCCGCACCAGGCTGAGCTGCATGTTTTCCCCGGTTTTCTTGATCTTGCTGCCGGCCACCGACTCCAGGCGATAATCGGCGACCGCGGCGCTGGCGATGAAGATCTGGCTTCCGGCAGCGCGCTCCACCACCGCATCGTGCATCTGTTGCGCCGTTTCAACATCAATGCGCTCCACCCCTGCCGGTGTCGCCAGCGTGGTGGGCCCTGACACCAGGGTGACCCGGGCACCGGCGCGGCGGGCCGCATCGGCGATGGCGAAGCCCATTTTCCCGGAGCTGCGGTTGGTGATGTAACGCACCGGGTCGATGGGCTCGCGCGTCGGGCCGGCGGTAATCAGCACGCTGACACCGGCAAGCGACGTCTGGACGAACAACCCGCCGACGGCCTGCACCAGTTCCAGCGGCTCCAGCATCCGCCCGGAGCCGGTTTCACCGCACGCCTGGTCGCCACTGCCGGGGCCGAACACGTGAACACCCCGGCGTTGCAGCAGGGACAGGTTGTCCTGCGTGGCGGGATGCGCCCACATGACGCGGTTCATGGCCGGGGCCACGGCAATCGGGGCCTCGGTGGCAAGACAGATGGTGGTCAGCAGGTCGTCGGCCAGCCCGTGCGCCATGCGCGCCAGCGCATCGGCCGTGGCCGGCGCGATCAACAGCACGTCGGCCCATCGAGCCAGCTCGATATGCCCCATCGCCGCCTCGGCCTGGGGGTCCAGCAGGCTCTCGTGGACCGGCTCGCCGGACACCGCCTGGAAGGTGAGTGGCCGCACGAACTCGGTGGCACCGCGGGTCATGACCACGCGCACCTCCGCACCGGCTTCCTTCAGCCGGCGCACCAGATCCGCGCTTTTGTACGCGGCAATCCCGCCGGTGACACCCAGCAGGATGCGCCGCCCTTGCAACTGCGACATGTACAGCCCTCTGGCGCCGGAAGCAGCGCCACTTTCCTGTTCGTCTCGAAGTGTACGGGAACTGAGGGGATTAATGGAGTCCGGGAGAGGCGACGGCCGATGCCGCTGCCCTGTCTCCCATGACCGTCAGCGGGGCATGACCTGGGAGTCCCAGGGGACCGAGACCTCCAGCCGCTCCAGCAGGGCCTCCCGGTCCATGGCGGCCAGTTCCGCCTGGGCGTCGACCCGGGTGTCCGACCCCAGCATGGCCTTGCGTACCTCGCCGCCGCCACTGGCGACGAACAGCAGCACCTGCATGCCGTACGATTCCCGTCCCAGCATCACGTCCCAGTCCTGGCCTTGTGCGTCCGTGATCGAGTGCATGGGGATATCGTACCTGAGATGCGGACGAGGCGTTGCATGGCAGACACGGTGGACCAGGCCGGGGCAGGGCTCAGCGATGCGCACCAGTCCGTGCTGGGGATGGTGCGCACCACGGTGTGGTGCACACCCTACGCCGAGCCTGATTGGAGCTTCGTAACAAGGTCGGGTTGGGAGGCGATGCCTGCGGACTGTCGATGAGAGGGACCTCATCGACAAGCCTACAGGGACGTATGCACGGCGTGTCCGCAGGTATCGCCTCCCAACCTGACCGGATCGAAGCCCCCGGCAATCAGCCGGCCAGACGGTGCGCATCGCTGCGGTCAGAGCATTCCTCGTTCGGCGAAGGAGACGGCATCGCCGTCGCCCACCACCAGATGATCGAGCAGGCGGATGTCTACCAGGTTGAGTGCTTCCTGCAGGCGGCGGGTGATGTGCTGGTCCGCCTGGCTGGGTTCGGCCACGCCGGAGGGGTGGTTGTGCGCCAGGATCACGGCGGCAGCGTTGCAGGCCAGAGCCTGCTTCACCACCTCCCGGGGGTAGACGCTGGCGGCGTCAATGGTGCCGCGGAACAGCTCCTCGAACTTCAGCACACGGTGCCGGTTGTCCAGGAACAGGCAGGCGAACACCTCGTGGGGCAGATGGCGCAGGCGGGCAGCCAGGAAGCGGCGGGTCAGATCCGGACTGGTCAGCGCCTCGCCGCGCTCCAGTGCATGCTGCAGGTGGCGACGGGACATCTCCAGCACCGCCTGCAACTGCGCATACTTCGCCGCCCCCAGGCCGGGACTGGCGCAGAAATCCGCCTGGGAGGCCTCAAGCAGCGGGCGGAGACCACCGAAACGTGCCAGCAGATCGCGCGCCAGGTCCACGGCGCTACGACCGGCAACGCCGGTGCGCAGGAAAATGGCCAGCAGCTCGGCATCGGACAGGGCCTGCGGGCCCTGGGCCAGCAGACGTTCGCGGGGCCGCTCGGCGAGCGGCCAGTCGGTAATCGGCATCACTCCCTCCCTGGAGTCGGTTTCCGTCGTCGGTCGCCGGAGTTTACCCGGCGACCTCCCCCCGTGTCAGCCCGCAGCCGTTCCTCTCTGCCTGGCAAAATCCATGTAGAAACCCAGGCTCTTCGGGTTGGCCATGGCGTCCGGATTGGCCGCCTTGTCCAGCGCCATGCCCAGCAGCAGCTTCTTGATGGGCAGTTCCATCTTCTTGCCGGTGAGTGTGCGCGGGATCTCCGGCACGGCAAACACCTCGTTCGGCACATGCCGAGCGGACAGCGTGGTGCGGATCGCGTCCCGCAACCGGCTCCGCAAATCGTCATCCAGCTTGACACCGTCACGTAGCACGACGAACAGCGGCATCCAGGACTCCCGTCCGAGGTACTCAAGGTCGACCACCAGACTGTCCATGACCTCCGGGAACTCCTCCACCACACGGTAGATCTCGGCCGTGCCCATGCGGATGCCGTGACGATTGATGGTGGTATCGGAACGACCGTAGATCACGGCGCCGCCGCGGGGCGTAATGCGGATCCAGTCGCCGTGGCGCCACCGGCCGGGGTACATGTCGAAATAGCTTTCATGCAGGCGCTTGCCGTCGGCGTCGTTCCAGAAGTACAGCGGCATGGACGGCATGGGCCTGGTTACCACCAGTTCACCCACCTCGTCGTCCAGCGGCCGGCCTTCCTCGTCCAGCGCGTACACGGCCACCCCGAGGCCACGGCATTGCATCTCGCCGGCGTATACCGGCAGCGTCGGACAGGCGCCGACGAAAGCGGCAGCCACGTCCGTGCCCCCGCTGATAGCGGCAATCAGTACATCGCCCAGTTGCTCCTGGATCCACTGATAACCCTCCTCGGGCAGCGGCGAGCCGGTGGAGCCCACCGAGCGGATGGAACTGACATCGGCAAGCTGCGAGGGCTCGATGCCGGCCTTCTTGCAGTTGAGGAAATAGGCCGCGCCGGCACCAAAGAACGTCATGCCGGTTTCCTCGGCAAACCGCCACAAGGTGCCCAGGTCGGGATGACCGGGGTTGCCGTCGTAGAGGCAGATGCTGGAGCCCACCAGCAGGCCGCCGATCTGCGAGTTCCACATGATCCAGCCCGTGGTGGTGAACCACATGAAGCGGTCCTCCGGCCCCAGGTCGAGGTTCAGCGCATGCCCCTTGACGGTCTCCAGCAGCGACCCTCCCTGCCCGTGAACGATCGGCTTGGGCATACCGGTGGTGCCGGAGGAATAGACCACCCACAGCGGGTGATCGAACGGCAACTGCTCGAAGCGGATCTCGCCGGGCTCGGCGAGCATGTCCGACCAGCGCAGCGCACCCTCCAGCCCGGCATCGGAATCCAGGTAGGGCAGCAGCACCGTATACTCCAGCGTGGGCAGTTCCTGCTCCATGTCACGGATCACGTCCAGCCGGTTGAAATCCTTGCCGCCGTAGCGGTATCCGTCCACCGCGATGAGCACTTTGGGATTGATCTGGCGGAAGCGGTCCAGCACGCTGCGGGCGCCCATGTCCGGCGAGCAACTGGACCAGATGGCACCGATGCTGGCACAGGCGAAAAACGCCACCACGGTTTCAGGGATGTTCGGCAGGTAGGCCACCACGCGATCACCGGGCCCGACGCCGCGGGCACGCAAGGCGTTGGCCATGGCGGTGATCTGCGTCCGCAGCTCGCCCCAGCTCAGGCTCTGCAGGCCGCGCAGTTCGGAACGCGAGAGGATCGCGGGGCGATCCGGCATGTCGGTGTGAAAGCGGAAGACCTGCTCGGCGATATTCAGCCGCGCCCCCTCGAACCAGCGGGCGCCCGGCATGACCTGCCGGTCCAGCACCTGCCGATAGGGCTTGGAATGGATGATCCGGAAGTACTCCCAGATGGACGCCCAGAAGGACTCCAGGTTGTCCACCGACCATTGCCACAGCGCGTTGTAGTCGTCCAGTTGCAC
>JBJHBJ010000094.1:0-7568 GCA_050485425.1 Ectothiorhodospiraceae bacterium
TCGGCATCCTGTTCGGGACCGTCGAGCCACTCCCCTTGTCTTGATGCCGGTGGTACTGGATTAAATCACCGCTTCAAGTCCTTTACGGTCGATGAGGTTCAGCAGCTTGAGCGAAGGGCCACTCGGCTCCTTGTCGCCCGTCTCCCACTTCTGCACCGTCGACACACTCGCGTTCAGCACGGCCGCGAACACCGCCTGGCTGACGCGGGCGTTCTTTCGTCGCGACAATGGTCCTGGCGCCGCTCCTTTTGCCCTGGCCGGCTACCGCCATGCGCTAATTCACAACATATCCACCAAGGTCCGCATCGATCAGGCCCTCGGCCATCTCCAGGACCGCAGCCCACAACGCCCGATCAGTCACACCTGACCGTTTCATCGAGCGATCAAAGGTACGGGTTCTGAAGACTCGCATCGCCGCAAACCCATATCACTCAGTGCGATACTTTGCCGGTTACCGTCTCGGCCCGTTCGGACAACGCTCGGGCGCGATCGGGCCGACCTCGGCACAGGCTCGGACGGTCCAGCCGAGGGCTTTCACTAAGCCCTTGACCCGCATGAACCAAGGGATCAGCCGTCCCCTGGTCTCCGCGCCCCGGGGAACTTTCTGGTTCGGCCCGAATCCTTATTAGTGCATCCCGTATGCATCATCTAACAAGCACTGGAACAGAGGCCACTGCCATGCAAGCGCAACTCTTCATCAGGATCATTCCCGTCACCGCGATTCTTGCGGTGGCCTTGGCGGCATTTCCCGCGGGCAGCGCGTCGGCGCACTGTGACAGCACCCGTGGTCCGGTCATTCCCGAGGCCTTGGCCGCACTCGAGAACGCCGATGTGACGCCGCTCCTCAAGTGGGTCGATGGAGCAGATGAGGATGAGATCAGGACGGCGTTCGACAAGGCGCAGACCGTGCGTGCCAAGGGCCCTGAGGCGCAGCAGTTGGCTGACCAGTACTTCCTCGAGACCCTGGTCCGCTTGCACCGCGCCAGCGAAGGTGCGCCCTATACCGGCATCACGAACGCACCCGTCGAGCCGGTCATCGCGATGGCCGACGAAGCCATCGCCGGCGGTTCTGCAGACGATATGATTCGCCGGATCAGCCGGCACCTGTCACATTCCATCGAAGAGAAATTCCAGCGCGTGAGCGCAGCAAGCGAGCGCAAGGATGATAGCGTCGAGGCCGGACGTGAGTTCGTGGCGGCCTACGTCAGCTACGTCCATTACGTCGAGGGCGTGCACGCGGCGATCGTTTCCGCCGGCGGGCACCAGCACTAGCCACCGTCGGGATGATCGAAGAGCCGTTCGCCGAGCACGGCCAGCTCACGGACCCTCCGATGGCGCGCGCGGAGCAACTTTGGGGACCTGGCCAGGCGTTGCAAGGGTGCCCCGTATGCGGACGGTGTCATTCACCGCCGGGTCCGGAGAAGTCAACGTGCCCCGCGTCGTCGGAACCGGCGCGGTCACGGGTGCCGTCGTCGTTGTCGGGGCGGGCGTGGCCACGGGTGCTGGCGCGACACGCACATCGGGCTGCTGTACCACCGGGTTGACGCGTTCCCCGATACCGGACCGGGTGACCGGGTCGAGCGGGCTCTTGCGCGCTTGTGCGGCGGCATCGAGTTGTCGGCCTGTCCCGACTTGCGATTCCTTCGTCAGCGCGAGCATGTACTCGGGGGCCGTCGGCACCACCGGATTGGTCCACCCCGACGGGCGCGCCACGAGCGCTGTCTTGAGTGCCATGGGGTTGGGGCTCGCCACTGTAATGCGGACCGGTTCCGCCCACGCGAAGGACAGCGGTGCGCCCTTGGGTACCTGTAAGACGGTAGAGCATATGAATTCTCCACGCCGCTCGGCCCGCGTGTTCTCGAACAGGACCTTCGCCGTTCCGCGGGGCGGCTCGGCGACGCCAGAGTAGGGCCGTGGGCCGGCCTGCCAGCTTGCGCCGATGCCGACCGGACGGCAGTCCTTCATCAGCGTACCGAAATCCCTTGGCCAGGACGCAAGCACTGTCGCCCGGTCGTTCGCGTACGGCAGGACGCGGTATCCCGCCAAGATCACCCGATCGGGCTCAATCCGCCCGCCGTTGAAAGTGTACCCCTTCGGCATCGCAAGCAGGCCGGCGTTCCTGGCCAGGCCGCTGTTGAGAAACTCGGTCACTTCAGTACGTTGTTTGCCGAACCCCTCGTTGATGCGGGCCTGAATCGATTGTGTACCGCCGAGCGAGGACAGGACATCGTCTATGCCGAGCCCGATCTCCGCCCACATGTTCAGCGGCGTCACGACGGCGTTCCTCGGCTGCAGGACTGCGGCGCTGGCGCGCAGGTGCGGCGGACGGGAGCCCAGGTACAGATCAATGGTCAGGGTCAGGTCGAAGGTGATGCGCATACGGGGATCCATGGAAGGGCCGCGGGACGCCGGATGCGTACTCGTCAGGTCGATCCAGTTGCCCGTCACCGGCACGGTCATCCGTCCCTTGGCCTGGCCGGTCGGCAGGAGACTCGGGGTTCCCGGAGTCCCGAGCTCGATCTCGATGGCGCGCGCAGTCATTCCGGGGCCCAATCGATTGGGCCCACTCAGCGAATCGCGCACCGGGGCGAGCGATGTCGCCCTCAGATCCTGCAACGCACGCGTGATGGCGTCGTTGACAATGCCGGTGCCGGCATGGGTGTCGCGGTAGTTTTCGCTCGCGGGTTGGGCGACATCGAAATCAAGCAGCCGGACAGTCACGCTGATGCCCTGCGCCCATGCGGTGGACGAGCACACCGCGAGCATGACTACGACGGCGACCTGCGATAGAGGCGAAAGTTTCATGGCAGTTCTCCGGGACGACAATCCGCGTGTTTCCTCGATAACGCGATTCCGGACCGGATCCCGACATGGAGGTTCGAGGTGTCGGGATTCGGCAAACCACGCTGGTCCGGAATGCGCAGACGGCCCCCGCTGGCGACGGCGAGCTTCTTGGCGATCAGCGGGTAGATGCTCAGCGACATGCGTGGCTCGCGGGCCAACCGCAGCACCACGATCAGTCGCCCGATGGAGCGCCGCCGTTCGACGCGTATGTCCTCCCACGGCACGCTGAACGGTGGATGGCCGAGGCGCGCTGCGCAGGCATCCCTGTGCTGGCGACAACTGGCAAGGAGGAGGACGCCATGAGCGATCCAGTCTTGCTAGGAGCCCTTGACGCGCCGTCTGAACTCATGGGGAGTCAGCCCATGGCGTTGCTTGAAGACGTGAGTCAGATGGCTGTGGCTCGAGAAGCCGGTAGCCATGGCGATGGCGGAAATGTCCTGGCGCGTGCTTTCCAGCAGCCTGCAGGCCAGTTGCAGACGTTGGCTGATGATGTACTGCAGGGGTGTTTTCCCGAAGGACAAACGGAAGGCGGCGATGAGTCGGTGTGAAGGGAGCCCCGACAGTTCAGCGAGTTTGTCCAGCGAAAGGCGCTGGTCCAGGTGGGCGACGATATAGTCCTCGAGGCGGCGGCGTAATGCGCCATTGAGAGGCGAACGGTCGTTGCCGGGCGGGGAGGTGCCCACCCCGTATTCCCGCACCAGGTGTAGCCCGATGTACTGGGTCAAGCTCTCCCGCAGCAGTCCGGACATGTCGTCCTTCTCTCCTGCCAGCTGCACGAGTCGACCCGTAATGCCGTGCAGTACGGGATCGCGAAACTTCATGATCGGCCGCAGGGAAGCCCGTTTCGCAGGTACGTCGGCCAGCTTCGCCATCCACTCGCGCTCGATGTTGAACTCGGCATACGTGACGTCGTCTCCGACAGCGCTGCCCACGTACGGCGTGTCCGCCGGGATCAACCACATCTCGCCTGCACGCGCCGGGTGCCGGCATGTGTCGCCATTGCCGATGCGTGTTTCCAGGCGCTGCATTACGCCATCGAGATGGACGATCAGGGTGTGGCGGTTGTGCTCGATCTCCCAGCGGGTCGGATGCGAGATCTCCTCGTAGCCCAGCCAGACCTGGCAACCGCCGAGCGTCAGACTCTCCCGATGCCGGGACTCTCGAATCCGTTTGGCGAGGCGTGGAGGTGGCCGCAGCGCGGCTTCCGCTGTAGCCAGGGAGGTTCCTGAAAAACCTGACAACGGCCTCGAAAACTTGATAGCGGTGCCTCCGGCAGCTGCCTAGAATCGAATCGGCACATTCACCCGCGACTCGTCATCGAGCCTTGGAAAAGACAACGATACGTGTATGTCGAGGAAGGTTGCCACAAAAGAACTGCCACGGCACCGTTCGCCCATTCGGGAGACGAATACCGGCGACGCGTGAGCCCATGTGCCCCTTTACCAGAGGAGACCAGCGCCATGAGCAAGCATTCCATCAAGGATAAAGTCGTACTGATCGCCGGCGGCGCCAAGAACCTTGGCGGGCAGTTGGCTACTGACCTGGCGCAACATGGCGCGAAGGCCGTCGTCATCCACTACAACAGTGCCTCGAGCAAGGCAGATGCCGACAAGACCCTGGCCGCGATCGAGGCCGCCGGGGCAAAGGGGGTTGCACTGCAAGGCGACCTGACCACCGCGGCGGCCATGGAACGGCTGTTCGCCGACGCCGTTGCGGCCGTCGGCCGACCTGACATCGCCATCAACACCGTCGGCAAGGTGCTGAAAAAGCCGATCATGGAGGTCAGCGAGGCCGAGTACGACGAAATGGCCGCGGTCAACAGCAAGACTGCGTTCTTCTTCCTCAAGGAGGCCGGCAAGCACGTCAAGGACAATGGCAAGGTGTGCACCATCGTCACCTCGCTATTGGGTGCGTTCACGCCGTTCTATTCGTCCTATGCCGGGACCAAGGCGGCGGTCGAGCACTTCACCCGCGCGGCAGCCAAGGAATTCGGCGCCCGCGGCATTTCGGTGACCGCTGTGGGCCCGGGTCCCATGGATACGCCCTTCTTCTACCCGGCCGAAGAGGAGCAGGCGGTGGCCTACCACAAGACAGCGGCGGCGCTGTCGCCGTTCTCACCCACGGGCCTGACCCATCTCGAGGACGTGGTGCCCTTCCTGCGTCACCTGGTCAGCGACGGCTGGTGGGTCACGGGTCAGACAATTCTGATCAACGGCGGGTATACGACCAAGTAACCGTTCGGCATGCCGTTCTCCGCCGTATGATTGCAGACGCTCGATGTGGCGCTGCTCTGCGTCGAAGGAATATGGGGGAAATCCGATGAGAACTGCCATCCTGATCGTAGTCGGGCTGTTGCTTGCCTTGGTCGTACTGAGATTGGCGAAGCCGCATCTGCGGCGTGGGGCGGCCGTGGCAGTGACGGTCGCATGGCTGGGCGTGGTGGTCTGGAACCTGTTGACCGGTATGTCGCACGGCTACACGTTCCAGGAAGAGTTGCCCATCCAGATCGCCATCCTGATTCCTCCGGTTGCGCTGGCCTGGTGGTTGGCGCAGAGACGAGCGTAGCTGGGCGCCGCCGTCGAGGGCTTCTTTCAGGGTCGCGGACTCTCGTCACCATACTGGCGACCGTCGGCCGCGAGCCTGAGCATGCTGCCGTGTTCGAGGTAGTGGTTGATGCGCGCCTCCCAGTCCTTCATCGACTGGTCGTATTTCACTTTCGTGAACGCTCCCAGGAACGCATCGCCATCGGGGCCGATGCTGGTATGGCTGTAGGTGATGGTCGCCTGCGAACCAGCTTCGGTCGGCACAACCTCGATTGAAAGCTTGCAGGCCGTCACGGCCGGCGTGATCTTGATCATCTCCACGTACCCGTCCTCGACGTCGTGGTGGGTAATGAACCAGATGGCGTTTTCCGGTGTCGCCTCCGTCACGAACACGCAGCCGGGCTCGGCTACTCCGGAATTGCTGTAGACGGCCACCGGATTCCACCCTTCGATCCAGTCGGCTTCGCGGACCGGGCACAGCAGGGGAATCACCGCGGCAGGTGGTGCCACCAGGTGCTGCGTATAGGAGTATGAAACCTGGTTCGGCTTGTGGATTCTCACGGGGCCTCCTGTTGATCTGCCGGGTGGAGAGCAGCGAAGGACGGGCATGCTACGACACGGAGTTCGATGCATCCACTCCTGGCGAGGCAAAGATCGGCCCGATGGCACCTGTGGTGTGCCTGCGAAACACCCAAGGCGCGCTACTGCTCGCCCGGCGGCTCCGGCGGGGACCCGAGGTCCGGGGTCAGCCAGGATTCCACCTCCCGCACGAAGGTTTCGGGGGTGATGGGCTTGGACAGATAGTCATTGAAACCGGCGGCGAGGGATTTTTCGCGGTCGCCCACCATGGAAGAGGCGGTGAGCGCCACCAGCATGACGCGGCGCCAGTGTTTGTTTTCCAGCAGGTACTGCACCACCTCGAAGCCGTTCATGACCGGCAGGTGCAGGTCGCACAGCACCAGGTCGGGCTGTTCGCTGACCGCCAGCTCGGCGCCGGTGCGTCCGTCGATGGCGGTGAGCACCGTGTGACCGGCGGCGGCCAGCAGGTAACGGGCCAGTTCGCGGCTGGCCGGATCGTCCTCGATGATCAGGATGCGCGCGGGCATGTCAGGCCTCCGGGAGTTCCAGGGTGAAGGTGCTGCCGCGACCGTACTCGCTGTGCAGCGTGATCCGGCCACCCAGCACCTCGGCCAGCTTGCGGCTCAGGTGCAGGCCGAGACCGGTGCCGGGCGTGCCGGACTGCCCGGTGACCTCCACGCGGGCGAACGCCTCGAACAGTTTCTTCTGGTCCTCGGCGTGGATGCCAGGACCGGTGTCGGTGAACGCGATGGCCACGATGTTGCCGGCGGCTGCCGCCCGCCGGTGGACCTTCACGTCCACGCCGCCCTGCTCGGTGAACTTGATGCCGTTGGCGGCGAGGTTGATGAGTATCTGGCTCAGGGCGCGCCGATTGGTATGCAGGCGCAGCGGCGGTTCGGGCAGGACGACGTCGAATCGCAGCGCTTTCTTCTCGGCCAGCAGTCGCAGGGGCGCGGAGATCTCCGCCAGCACCTCGCCGCAGTCCACCGTCTCGCGCTCCAGTTCCACCTTGCCGGACTCGATGGTGGCCAGGTCCAGCAGATCGTTGATCAGCGACAGCAGGTGCCGGGCGCTGGACTGCACGGTCTTCAGTTGAGCTCGCTGCTCGTCAGTGAGCGGGCCGGGCAGGCCCATGAGCAGCGTGCCGGTGAAGCCGATCACCGCGTTCAGCGGCGTGCGCAGCTCGTGGCTCATGGTGGCCAGGAAACGATCCTTGGCGCGGTTGGCATTCTCCAGCTCGATGTTCTTCTCGCGCAGGGCCTGCTCGATGCGTTTGCGGTCGGTGATGTCGCGAATGGCGCTCATCACCAGCGTGGTTTCGTCCATGCGCAGCGGGCTGAGGCTGATTTCCACCGGAAATTCGGAGCCGTCCTTGCGCCGGCCGAACAACTCCAGGCCGGCGCCCATGGCGCGCGTACGGGGCTGGGAAAAGTACTTTGCCCGGTGGGCCAGATGTCCGGCGTGAAAGCGCCGGGGCAGCAGCACCTCCACGGGTTCGCCGCACAGCTCGATGCGCGCGTAGCCGAACATCTGCTCCGCCTGGCTGCTGGCGAACACGATGTGGCCGGTGGGGTTGACCATGACGATGCCGTCCGGGGTGGA
>JBJHBJ010000095.1:0-7267 GCA_050485425.1 Ectothiorhodospiraceae bacterium
AGAGGGACCTCGCCGACAAGCCCCCATGGACGGGTTCACGGCGTGTCCGCAGGCATGTCACCGCCCGCGGCCGGAACAAAACCACCCAACGGTGCGCATCGCTGCGCTCTGAGCACCCTACGTGTTCTCGTTGCTTGCTATTGGCACGCCTCGCAGCCCGGGTCGTCGATGGCGCAGGCCTGGGGCTGCGGCGACGGCGTGGCGGGCGGCGCGGCGGTCGGGACGCTGTTCAGGGCGCCGTCGGTCACCGTGCTCTTCTCCACGTGGGTCGCGCCCATCGAGCGGAGGTAATAGGTGGTCTTCAGACCCTGGCGCCAGGCCTCCCGGTACAGGCGGTCCAGCTTCGGACCCGAAGGCTCGGCCATGTACAGGTTCAGCGACTGCGCCTGGTCCAGCCACTTCTGTCGCCGCGACCCGGCCTTCACCAGCCATTCCGGGTCCAGCTCGAAGGAGGTGGCGAACAGCCGTTTCAGATCCTCCGGGATACGGTCCACGCGCTGCACGCTGCCGTCGAAGTACTTGAGATCGTTCACCATCACCGGGTCCCAAAGATCCCGTGCCTTCAGTGCCTCCACCAGGTACGGGTTCACCACCGTGAACTCGCCGGAGAGGTTCGATTTCACGTACAGGTTCTGATACGTGGGGTCGATGCCCTGGGAGACGCCGACGATGTTGGCGATGGTGGCAGTGGGCGCGATGGCCAGGCAGTTGGAGTTGCGCATGCCGCCGCGGACCTGCTCGCGCAGCGCATCCCAGTCCAGCCGGCTGCCGGTGTCCATGGTGCAGTCGCCGTTGCGTGCCTCGGCCACGAAGCGGATGGAGTCGATAGGCAGCACGCCCTGGCTCCACAGCGAGCCCTGGAAAGAGTGGTAGCTGCCGCGCTCCCGCGCCAGCTCTGCGGACGCCTCGATAGCGTAGTAGCTGATCGCCTCCTGGCTCCGATCGGCGAAGTCCACCGCCTCGTCGCTGGCGTAGGAATGGCCCAGCTTGTAGAGCGCATCCTGGAAGCCCATCACACCCAGGCCCACCGGCCGGTGCCGCAGGTTCGAGCGGCGGGCCTGAGGCACGCTGTAGTAGTTGATGTCGATGACGTTGTCCAGCATGCGCATGGCGGTGCGCACCGTGCGCCGCAGGCGCTCGTGGTCGATGCCGTCCGGGCCGACGTGGGCGGCCAGGTTCACCGAGCCCAGGTTGCAGACGGCGATCTCGTCGTCCGAGGTGTTCAGCGTGATCTCGGTGCAGAGATTCGAGCTGTGCACCACGCCGGCATGGCGCTGCGGCGAGCGCAGGTTGGCGGGATCCTTGAACGTGATCCAGGGATGGCCGGTCTCGAACAGCATGGACAGCATCTTCCGCCACAGCTGCTTGGCGGAGACCACCTTGTAATTGCGCAGCTCGCCGCGGGCGGCTTTCGCCTCCAGCTCCTCGTAGGCGGTGCGGAATTCCCGGCCGTAGAGCTCATGCAAATGACCGGCGTCGTCCGGCGAGAACAGTGTCCAGTCGGCATCGGCCTCGGCGCGCTCCATGAACAGGTCCGGCACCCAGTGGGCGGTGTTCATGTCGTGGGTGCGGCGGCGGTCGTCGCCGGTGTTCTTGCGCAGCTCCAGGAATTCCTCCACGTCCAGGTGCCAGGTTTCCAGGTAGGCGCAGACCGCGCCCTTGCGCTTGCCGCCCTGGTTCACCGCCACGGCGGTGTCGTTCGCCACCTTCAGGAACGGCACCACACCCTGGGACTTGCCGTTGGTGCCCTTGATGTGGGCGCCCAGGGCGCGGACCCGCGTCCAGTCGTTGCCCAGGCCACCGGCGAATTTGGACAGCAGGGCGTTGTCGCGGATGGCGCCGTAGATGCCGGAGAGGTCGTCGGGCACGGTGGTCAGGTAGCAGCTCGAGAGCTGCGGCCGCAGCGTGGCGCTGTTGAACAGCGTCGGCGTGGAACTCATGAAATCGAAGCTGGACAGCAGCCGGTAGAATTCGATGGCCTTGTCCTCGCGGTCCACCTCGTTCAGTGCGAGGCCCATGGCTACACGCATGAAAAACGCCTGCGGCAGCTCGAAGCGGGTGTCCTCCCAGTGCTGGAAGTAGCGGTCGTACAGCGTCTGCAGACCCAGGTAGTTGAACTGCAGGTCGCGCTTCGCATCCAGCGCCGAGGCGATCCGCTCCAGGTCGAACTCCAGCAGGCGCGGGTCCAGCAGTTCCAGTTCCACACCGCGTTTGATGTAGGCCGGGAAGTAGCTGGCGTAACGCTCCTCCATGTCGCCGGCCGAGGCCTGCTCGGGGCGGCCGCTGATGAAGCCCAGGGCCTCGCTGCGGAGCTGGTTCAGCAGCAGCCGTGCGGTGGCATAGCCGTAGCTTGGTTCGCGCTCGATCAGGCTGCGTGCGCACATGACCAAGGCGCGGTTCACCTCGGCCTCGGTGACGCCGTCGTAGAGATTGCGGTGCACTTCCTTGAGGATGCGCCCGGGATCGGTTTCCGGCAGGCCGTCGCAGGCCTCGTCCAGCAGGGCGCGCAGCGTGTTCTCGTCCAGCGGCACCCGACTGCCGTCGGGGCGGGTCATGCTCAGGCCGGAAGCGGGCTGGTGGGTGGCGGGCTGTTCCTCGGCCCGGCGCCGGGCGTGTTCCTCGCGGTACAGCACGTAGGCGCGGGCGACCTTGTGCTCGCCGGCGCGCATCAGCGCCAGTTCCACCTGGTCCTGGATGTCCTCGATGTGGATGGTGGTCACGTCCGGCTGACGGGTCAGCCCGGCCACAACCTGGTCGGTCAGCCGCGTGACCTTGTCCTGGACGCTGGCGGAGTCGCCGGCCTGGTTGTCTTCCAGGGCCAGGAAGGCCTTTTTCATGGCCAGACTGATCTTGCCGGCATCGAAGTCGGTGAGTTCGCCGCTGCGGCGGATGACGCGCAGCCGGGTTTGGCTGGTGGTTTGCGAGACGGTTTCAGCGAGTGCTGACATGGTGTCCTCCTGTCGTCCATTTCGGAGGAACCATCGCGGGAATGCGGGTAGGGATTCGTTCTTGCGGGTGATGGCAAGCAGCCCGGCACCCGTCGGATTCGATCCTTCCCCAGTCAACCTTTGACGCGAAGGTTCCTGGCATTCCTCGGAGGTATTCGGGCTCGACGGTCGGATGGCCAGTGGGCTTCCGCCGTCACACCGTTGCGCGACAGCCCCGGATTCTCACCGGTGTTCCCCTCGCAACCAGTTCACCATATGTGGTGTTCCTGGTGAGGATTGGGACAAGATATAGGGGTTTCTCAGTCAGAACAAGTGGTGATTTCAGGCCGTTTCCAAGTCCTTGTTTTCGCTCCCCCCGCACGTCCCTCAGGCGTAGGGTGCTCAGAGCGCAGCGATGCGCACCGGTTTGGTTTGCGGGCTTCGATCCGGCCGCCGGTGGGAGGTTTGCTTCCGGACACGCCGTGAACCCCTGCAGCGCTATGCATTCCATGCAACGCTCGCAGGACCTGGACTGGCCATCCGTGGCCAGCCCGTTCGGCCGGGGAAAGCAATGCTTTCCCTTGATCGGCCTCACCCATGGGGGCTCGACAGCGGCATCCCTGCCGCTGTCGGTCCGGAAGCAAACCTCCCACCGGCGGCCTGGTCTAGTGACACCGCGGTATCCGGCCTTTGGCCGGATTGGTGGATATCGGCTTCGCCTCCATCCACCCTACGCCGGACCCACCTCTTGAAGCTGCCGCCGAAGCAAGGTCGTGGGTGGTGACATGCCTGAGGACTGTCGATCGCATGGATGCGATCGTCAAGCCCCCATGGATGGGTTTACGGCGTGTCCGCAGGCATGTCACCACCCACGACCGGAACGAAACCACCTCACAGCGCACACCGCTGCAGTCCGGCCACGCTACAGCGGTTCGATCCCGCTCAGGGTCTGGCTGGTGCGCTCCCGGGCCAGGCGGAGGAAGGCGTCCATGTACGGGGCGTTGCGGTCCTCGCTGCGGACGGCGGCGTACAGTGTGCTCCAGAGCCCGTCCTCGCCCAGTTGCAGCGCCTTCAGATTGTCCCGCCCCAGGTATTCCTGCAGCGCCCAGTTCGGTAATGCCGCAACCCCGCGCCGGTTGGCCACGAGCTGGATCAGCATCACCGTCAGTTCCGCAGTGCGTTCCGCTGCCGGCTGGACGCCCGCCGGGTCGAGGAAGCGGTGGTAGATGTCCAGGCGATTACGGCAGACCGGATAGCTGATCACCGTCTCGCCGGCCAGGTCGACCGGCTCCACCCATCGGCGGGTGGCGAGCGGATGCTGCGTGGCCACCGCCAGCAGCATCTCGTAACGGAACAGCGGTACGTAGTCCAGGCCGCCCAGTTCCTCCGGGTCGGAGGTGATCACCAGGTCCACCTCGCCGCGATACAGCGCCGGTAGCGGGTGGAAGCTGAAGCCCATGGACAGGTCCAGTTCCACCTCCGGCCAGTCCTGCCGGTAGTGGTCCATGGTGGGCATCAGCCAGTCGAAACAACTGTGGCATTCCACGGCCATGTGCAGCCGCCCCTGCTGGCCGGCGCCGGTGTCCTTGAGCGCGCGCTCCGTGGCCTCCACGCGCGGAAGCAACTCCTCTGCCAGCGCCAGCAGGCGTTCGCCGGCCGGCGTCCACCGCAGCGGCCGCGTTTTGCGGAAGAACAGCGGCGTGCCGAAGTACTCCTCCAGGCTTCGGATCTGGTGCGACAGTGCCGACTGCGTCAGGTGCAGATGCTCCGCGGCGCGGGAGAGACTGCCCCGGGTCTGGACCGCTTTCAGGCCGCGTAGATGTCGGAGTTCCAGAAACATGAATAAGATTCATAGTAAAACTGAAGATTTACAAATTGTTTCACTTATGAGCGCCGCCCACAATGTCTGCATCTGAAACGGACAAGAGGCAGGATCATGGCATTGGCACACAATCTGGGTTTCCCGCGTATCGGTGCGCGGCGGGAGCTGAAACAGGCGGTGGAAGCGTACTGGCGGCAGGAGATCAGCCGGCAGACGCTGGAGGGCCGGGGCAGGGAACTGCGCGCGGAGCACTGGCGCCTGCAGGCCGAGGCGGGTCTGGACCTGCTGCCCGTGGGTGATTTCGCCTGGTATGACGGCGTGCTGGACACGGCCCTGCTGTTCGGCGCCATTCCCGAGCGCTTCGGCAGCACGCCGGACCTGGACACCGCTTTCCATATGGCCCGCGGGCGGGTACCGGGGCGGGAGGATGTGCCGCCCTGCGCGATGCTGAAATGGTTCGATACCAACTATCACTACATCGTGCCGGAACTCTCCCCGGGACAACAGTTCGGGCTGCATGCTGACGCTTTGTTGGGACAGGTCGCCGAAGCCAGGGAACTCGGTCATGCCGTGAAGCCGGTCCTGCTGGGGCCGGTGAGCTTCCTGCTGCTTAGTCGGTTCAGCGGGGAAGGCAATGCGCTGTCGCTGCTGGACAGGTTGCTGCCGCGCTACGGCCTGCTGCTGGAACAACTGCGTGACGCCGGCTGCACATGGGTGCAGATCGACGAACCCTGCCTGGTAACCGATCTGGATGAATCCGCCCTGCAGGCTTATGAGCTGGCCTATAACCGGCTGCAGGTGCCTGGGGTCAAACTGCTGTTGACGACGTACTTCGGCGGGCTGGGGGAGCATCTGGATCTGGCCATGCATCTGCCCACCGACGGCCTGCACGTGGACCTGGTCCATGGCGACCACGACGTGCGACCACTGCTGGATCGGCTGCCGCCCTACAAGGTGCTGTCGCTGGGTGTGGTCGACGGGCGCAATGTCTGGCGTACCGATCTGGAACGGGTGCTGGACGAGCTTGAACCCGTTCGGGAACACCTGGGCGAACGGCTCTGGGTCGGGCCTTCCTGCTCGCTGCTGCACAGCCCGGTAAGGCTGGATCAGGAAACCGAGCTGGATGCGGAACTGAAATCCTGGATGGCCTTCGCGTTGGAGAAGGTGCGGGAGGTGGCCGTGATCGGCACGGCGCTTGCCGAGGGAAGGCAGGCCGTGACAGCCGAACTCGCCGCCAGCCGGGAGGCGCTCGCCGGGCGCCGGCAGTCCAGCCGTACGCATGACCCGGCGGTTCGCGAGCGGGTCGCGCAACTGCATGAGCGCGACGGTCGGAGGCAGACTCCCTACGCCCGGCGCGCGGTTTTGCAGCAGGACCGGCTCGGCCTGCCGCTGTTCCCGGTGACCACCATCGGCTCCTTCCCGCAAACCGGGGCGATTCGCAAGGTGCGCCAGGAATACCGCGCGGGCCGTCTATCCGAGGCGCTTTACCGCAAGCTGATACGGGACGAGATCGCCGATGCCGTGCGCCGCCAGGAAGCGCTGGGGCTGGACGTGCTGGTCCATGGCGAGGCGGAGCGCAACGACATGGTGGAATACTTCGGCGAGCAGCTTTCCGGCTACGCCTTTACCCGCTTCGGCTGGGTACAGAGCTACGGCAGCCGTTGCGTGAAGCCGCCGATACTCTACGGCGACGTCGCCCGGCCCGGGCCCATGACGGTGGACTGGGCGGTGTATGCGCAGAGCCTCACGGACAAGCCCATGAAGGGCATGCTGACCGGGCCCGTGACCATGCTGCACTGGTCCTTCGTGCGCGACGACCTGCCGCAGCGGGATGTCTGCCTGCAACTGGCGCTTGCACTGCGTGACGAAGTCTGCGACCTGGAGCGGGCCGGTCTGCCCGTCATCCAGATCGACGAGCCGGCGTTGCGGGAAGGCCTGCCGCTGCGTCGTGCTGGCTGGCAGGCGTACCTGGACTGGGCGGCCTCCAGTTTCCGCGTGGCCAGCAGCGGTGTCGATGACGCCACCCAGATCCATACACACATGTGCTATTCCGAGTTCAACGACATCATGCCATCCATCGCCGCGCTGGATGCGGATGTGATCACCATCGAGGCCACACGCTCCGGCATGCGGCTGCTGGATGCGTTCACCGATTTCCGCTATCCGAACGCGATCGGTCCGGGTGTCTACGACATCCATTCGCCACGCGTGCCCGGTGCCGGCGAGATGCTGGAACTGCTGCGCAAGGCGCTGGCCGTACTACCGGCGGAGCGCCTCTGGGTCAATCCGGATTGCGGACTGAAGACCCGGGAATGGCCGGAAGTGGAACAGGCCCTCGGCAATCTGGTGGCCGCGGCGGAACGGCTGCGTGCGGATGTCCGGCAAAGTGATCGGGTGGCGGCCCGGGCTTGATCATTGAAGGCCGCTTTCATACACTCCCGGTCATCTGGTAGCAGGCGGGTGTAGCTCAGTTGGTAGAGCACAACCTTGCCAAGGTTGGGGTCGAGGGTTCGAGTCC
>JBJHBJ010000096.1:0-6987 GCA_050485425.1 Ectothiorhodospiraceae bacterium
GAATACATCCCTGTAGGCTTGTCGATGAGGTCCCTCTCATCGACAGTCCGCAGACATGGCCCCACGCCCGGCCTTGGCGCGGTGGCGGCTCCGGAATGGAGTTACTCTGTTCCCCGTCAGGCCATCCGGCCCAGGATTGGAATGATTTTGTGTAGGCTGGGGTGAGCAAAGCGAACCCCAACAGTCAGCCACCGTGCTTTCCGATCACTCCAACCCTTGCCGTCCCGACCAGTCCCGGGCGAACTGCCAGGCCACGCGGCCGCTGCGGGAGCCGCGGCTCAGGGCGTAGCGCAGCGCTTCCTCGCGGATGCGCTCCACGTCGGTGGTGTCCGCGCCCAGCTCCCGCAACCAGTTCCAGACGATATCCAGGTAGGCATCCTGATTGAACGGGTGGAATGACACCCACAGGCCGAAACGCTCCGACAGGGAGATCTTTTCCTCCACCGCCTCGCCGTGGTGGATCTCGCCGTCGACGTTGCGCGCTTCCTCGTTCTCCGTCAGATACTCCGGCAGCAAATGGCGGCGGTTGGAGGTGGCGTAGATCAGCAGGTTGTCCGGCGCCGCGCTGACCGAACCGTCGAGAACGGCCTTCAGCGCCTTGTAGCTGCCGTCGTCGGCCTCGAAGCTGAGATCGTCGCAGAACAGGATGAATCGTTCGGGCCGGTCCCAGACCAGTTCCAGGATGTCGGGCAGGTCCACCAACTCGTCCTTGTCCACCTGGATCAGCCGTAGTCCGTCGCCGGCGTAGGCGGTGAGCATCGCTTTCACCAGCGAGGACTTGCCGGTGCCGCGCGACCCCCAGAGCAGGGCGTTGTTGGCCGGCAGGCCCCGCACGAACTGGCGGGTGTTGCGCTCGATCAGGGAGCGCTGCCGGTCCACGTTCCGAAGCTGGTCCGGCTTCAGGCCGTGGGGGTGTCTGACCGGTTCCAGTACCGGCCGCGGACCGCGCCGGCGCCAGCGGAAAGCGATGGCGGATTCCCAGTCGGGCTGTTCGGGGGGCGCCGGGAGCACCTGCTCCAGGCGTTCCAGCAGGCCGTGAGCACGCTCTAGCAGGCTGGCAAGGGCGTCGTTGGTTCGGTTGTCCATGCGGGTACTCGGCTGGCCGGCGATCACCAGTGCAGATCGTCGGGAATCGGAAAGTCCTTGTACGGGTCGTCGTCCTGTGCGGCGGTGGAGCCGGGTTCCGCGCGATAGTGGAACAGATTGGCATCGCGCTCCAGCAGCCGCGGCAGCACATCGGCCGGCACCACGTGGTAGCGGCCGGCATTGCGCACGATGGCCAGCCTGCCGGCACTCAGTGCCTGCTGCTGGGTGGGCGTCACCTCCACTTTGCGCACCTTGTTGTCCTCGGTGAAGTGGAACGGGATGTCGCCCTCCCGGGTGGACTGGCCATGGCGCTTCAGCAGGTCCTCGATCTGCGCCCTGGCGGACTTCTGCTTTTTCTGCGTTTCCTTCTGCTGGTTCAGTGCACGGTCACGCTCCGCCTTCCTGCGGCGCTCCTCGGTCAGGCGCTGTTGTTCGGCGGAGGGCTGGGGCTTGGCCTTCGCCTTCTTGCCGACTTTGCGCTGGTCGCGCTTTTGCTGTTTCAGCGCCTTTTCCGCTTCCCTGGCTTTCTTCTCGTCCGCCAGGCCGGCTTTCAGCAGCTGTTCTCGCAAGGCGTCGCTCATGATGTCATGCCTTCTCTTGAATCATCTTCAGGCGTTCTTTCCGGCTTCCGGGCGGCGGATCTTCAGGCCGACCTGGACGATCTGGTTGCCCTGGATCTCACGGACCACGAACTGGAAGTTGTTCATGTTCACGCGGTCGCCGACCACCGCCCGCTTACGGAACACATTGTACAGGTACGCGCCTATGGCTTGCTCGGGATCGGCTCCTTCCGGCAACTCCAGCTCATAGGCCGCGGCCAGCGCCCCCAGCGGCGTATCGCCGTTGATGACGAACTCGCCGAAGAAGACATGCTCCTCCAGTCGGGCCGGTCCGTGTTCGGCCACCAGGATGCGGTCCAGTTCCGGCAGCTTTTCCGGCGGCGCCAGCATGTAAAGGTAGTCGTTCGCCTTCAGCACTTCCCGGTTGGGCTGCATCAGCGGCTTGCCGTTCCGGATCAGCATGGCCAGCTGGCAGTGCCGCGGCAGGTTCAACTGGCCGATCATGCGATAGATGGCGGGGCTGTCCTCTTCCAGCGTGTACGCCACCAGTTCGTATTCCGCCTGGCCGGGAAGATCAAGCTCCATACGGTGTACCACGCGGGAACGTGGCGGGACTTCCAGTTGCAGCCAGCGCGCCACCGGCGCCACGGTCCAGCCCTGTACCACCAGTGACAGCAGCACGACGAAAAACGCGATGTTGAAGTACAGCGACGCGTTCTCCAGCCCGGCCAGCAGCGGGAACAACCCCAGCAGTATCGGCACCGCCCCGCGCAGCCCCACCCAACTGATGAAGAGTTGCTCCCGCCAGGGGAAGCCGAACGGCAACAGGCAGATCACCACGGCCAGGGGGCGGGCCAGCAGGATGAGGACGGCCGCGACCACCAGCGCGATCGGCGCTACGACGACCAGGTCGCTGGGCGTGACCAGCAGCCCCAGCATCAGGAACATGATGATCTGCGCCAGCCAGGCCATGCCGTCGTGGAAGCGACGAATGTTCTGTGCGCTCTGCAGCCGGCGGTTGCCCAGGATGATGCCGGCCAGGTAGACGGCCAGGAAGCCGCTGCCGTGGAGCACCGAGGTGAGGCCGAACAGCAGCAGGGCGCCGGCCACCGCCAGCAGCGGATACAGGCCCGGCGTCAGCCGAACGCGGTTCAGCAGCCATGCCAGTGCGATGCCCCCGGCCAGGCCGGCAATGCCGCCCAGGCCGATCTGCAGCAGAAACTCCACCGCCATGCCCAGGCCCACGTTGTCGTGCATGCCCAGGACCACTTCCACCAGGGCGATGGTGAGGAAAATGGCCATCGGGTCGTTACTGCCGGATTCGATTTCCAGCGTGGCGCCGATGCGCTGTTTCAGCTCCAGGCCATGGGCATGCAGCAGGTAGAACACGGCCGCGGCATCGGTGGAGCCGATGATGGCCCCGATCAGCAGGCCCACCACGAGGGGCAGGTCGAACACCCAGGCCGTGATCAGCCCGGTGGCCGCCACCGTGATGACCACACCCAGAGTGGCCAGCGTCACGGCGGGGCGCAGCCCCACGCGAAAGCTGTCCACCTTGGTGCGCAGGCCGCCGTCGAACAGGATGACCGCCAGTGCCAGCGTGCCGATCAGATGGGCTGTCTGGTAATCGTCGAACAGGACGCCGCCGGGTCCTTGTTCCCCCACCAGCATGCCGATCACCAGGAACACCAGCAGCAGCGGCGCGCCAATCCTGTTGGAGAGCACGCTGGCCAGGATGCTGACCAGGAACAGCAGTCCGGCGACGAAAATGATCTGGTTGGTCAGTTCCAAGCAAAACCCCTTTCAGGCCGCTATCACGGTGCGGCGTGGGCCCCGGAAAATTTTTCCTCCCCCGGAGCGCCGGATATCAAAGACGGATGTCAGCGTGTCATTATGCCTGACGGGGCTGGCGCAGGTGCACCTCGCAGGGCGGGCCGCTCGTGAACGCGGTGCCCGGCTTGCTCGCCCCGGGGTTGCCGCGTGCAGGAGCCTCCCGGGAGATGCCGGCCCGCGGCCGCAGGAAGCACAACGGGTGGTTCCAGGCGGCATGGGTTGCGCAGCGTATGCAGGTAACGCCGAGGAGATTGCCGTGGGAGATCGAGGGCGACGCATCGGGTTGTGGCTGGGGCCGATCATCCTGTTCGCGGGACTGCTGGCCGGACCGCCTCCGGGCCTGGAATCCGTGGAGTGGGCGGTGGCCCTGGTCGCCGTCCTGATGGCGACCTGGTGGATCAGCGAGGCGCTCCCGCTTGCCGCGACCGCCCTGGTGCCGATCGTCGCATTCCCCGCCCTCGACGTGCTGGCACCCGGGGATGTCACGCGCGCTTATGGCAACGATCTCATCTATCTGTTCCTGGGCGGGTTCTTTATCGCGGTGACCATCCAGCGCTGGGGGTTGCACCGTCGGATCGCGCTACACACGATCAACCTGGCCGGTACCGACCCGCGGCGGATGATCCTCGGTTTCATGCTGGCCACGGCTTTCCTGTCCATGTGGATCAGCAACACCGCTACCGCGATGATGATGCTGCCGATTGCACTTGCGGTGTTGCAGCAGTGCCGCGACGAGGCCGAGCGTGAAGGCGGCGAGTTGCCTTCCGGCTTCGGCGTCGCGCTGATGCTGGGCATTGCCTATGGTGCCTCGATCGGCGGCGTGGCAACGCTGATCGGAACCCCGCCGAATGCGGTACTGGCCGGCATGGCGCAGGAACTCTACGGTATCGAGATCGCATTCGGGACATGGATGCTGTTCGGCCTGCCATTGTCCGTGCTGATGCTCGCGTTCACCTGGGCCTTCCTGGCTTACGGCCGGCACGGCCGGCAACTGTCCTCCTTGCCCGGCGGCCGAGAACTGATCCGCAGGGAACTCGACGAGATCGGAACCATGAGCGGCCCGGAGAGACGGGTGCTGGTGGTCTTCGTCCTGGTGGCGCTGGCCTGGATCACCCGTGGGTTCTGGCCGGAGGGAATGTTGAACCAGGTGGGGGATGCCAGCATCGCCATGGCCGGTGCGCTGGCACTGTTCATGATGCCCGCGGGGGACGGTTCCGGAACGCGGCTGCTGGACTGGGGCACCGCGGTCAAGGTGCCCTGGGACATTGTCCTGCTGTTCGGCGGCGGGTTCGCGCTGGCCGCCGGTTTCACCAGCAGCGGCCTGTCGGAAACCATCGCCACCAGTCTGCAGGTGCTCGGCGGTGCGCCGGCATTGCTGATGATCGCGGCCTGCGTCGCCATGGTGGTCTTTCTCACAGAGGTGACCTCGAATACCGCGACGGCGACGCTGTTCATCCCGCTGATGGGCGCCCTGGCGGTCGCCACCGGTTTCCATCCGCTGGCGCTGATGGCGGCAGTCGCCGTGGCGGCATCCTGCGCCTTCATGCTGCCCGTGGCAACCCCGCCGAATGCGGTGGTGTTCGGTAGCCGGGCCGTTACCGTGCCCCAGATGGCGCGCGCCGGACTGGCGTTGAACGTGATGACCATCCTGCTGGCCACGGCGTTCATCTACTGGCTGTTGCCGCTGGTGATGGGGATATCACTGACCGCTGCGGCCGGGTGAGGCCGCAGCGGCCGGATGAGTGTTTCAGGCGGATTTCCTGGCCGTGGCGACGGCCTGGCGGGTCTGCTTTCTGGCGGATTCGCCGGCCTTTTCCAGGCTTTCCTGGGCCAGCTTCTGCAGTTCCTCGCCGAAACCGCGCTGCATCTGCATCAGCGTGGTCATGTCGCCCGACAGCTTCTCGCTCACGGCCTTCATCAGCTCCGTGTGCTTGGAAACGTAGGCCTGGAGGGAATCGCCGTCCTCCACCTTGTGAAGTGCCCGGAGTTCATCCAGGCCGAGTTCGGAATAGGTTTTCAGGGCTTCCATCTGGAAATCAGTGACCTTGGCCATGTGGTTCACCACGGCCGACTGGAACTTGCGAGCGGGCTGCATGGCCTGCTCGAGCTGGGCGTTGGACTGGCTCAGCATTTCCGTGAACATGACATGTCTCCTTTCTATTGGAATAGGCGATGGTGCAATGCCGCACCACTGTCGACTATAGCAGAATGACGCGGCGCAACAACTTGTTACAGATCAATAAAATACTTATAAATCGATGTGTTGGATTTCGTGTTCTTCGTTATGGGGAGCCGATCAGCGCTTGCCTGCGCGCGGCGATTAGCCTGGGTGGCGGCAACAGGCTATAATCTTCCTTCTACAATTTGACCTCGGGTGCTCCGGCGTGGTGGTGTGTGGCCGGTTGCGCTATCGCCCAATGTACAGCCCTCAAGCGGTTGTCTGTCTCTGGCTCTTTTCGTTACGGGCCATTCATTGCAAGGATTCAAGGGCACGGATCGATCAGCATCGCGATCGATCTGCAAAGCGCCGACGCCGGAGCATGACGTTACTAGACAGCCAGAAGGAGGTTGTGCCTGTGAGCCAGACCGTACCTCTGCAGGCCCTGCGGGGCGACAGACTGGTGGAACCACGCCGGTTCCAGGTGTTCACCGCCCGCAACATGGATCAGATCCCGGGTATCCAACGCATGTCGGAAGAGGCTCGGTTCGCCATGCAAGTGGTGGCCAACGTGTTGCCTTTCCGCGTCAACGAGTACGTTCTGAACGAACTGATCGACTGGGAGCGGACACCGGACGATCCGATCTACCAGCTCACGATCCCGCAACGGGACATGCTGGCTCCGGAGCACTTCAACCGCATGGCTGATGCGCTTCGCAAGGATGCCGATCGTGCGGAGATCCAGCGCATCGCCTGGGAGATTCGCAACGACCTGAATCCGCATCCCGCCGGGCAGATGGATCTCAACGTGCCCGAGCATGACGGCGAAAAGGTCGAGGGCATGCAGCACAAGTACCGGGAAACGGTGCTGTTCTTCCCCAGCCAGGGGCAGGTCTGCCATTCCTACTGCACGTTCTGTTTCCGCTGGGCGCAGTTCGTCGGCGACAAGGAACTGCGCTTTGCCTCCAACGAGGCGGACAGCCTCATCGACTACCTGCGCAGCCACCCGGAGGTCAGCGATCTGCTGGTCACCGGCGGTGACCCCATGGTCATGAAGACGAAGAACCTGGCGCAGTATCTCGAACCGCTGCTCCAGCCCGAACTCGCGCATGTGCAGACCGTCCGCATCGGCACCAAGGCGCTGACGTTCTGGCCCTACCGGTTTGTCACAGACAAGGACGCGGACGATCTGCTGCGGCTGCTGGAGCGGCTGGTGGCGGCGGGCCGTCATGTGGCGATCATGGCCCATTACAATCACCCGCAGGAGCTGTCCACGCCGGTGGCGCTGGAAGCGATCCGCCGGCTGCGGGATACCGGCGCCGAGATCCGTTCGCAGGGGCCGCTGCTCAA
>JBJHBJ010000097.1:0-6715 GCA_050485425.1 Ectothiorhodospiraceae bacterium
GGATATGCCTGCGGACTGTCGATCGCAGGGATGCGATCGTCAAGCCCCCAGGGATGGGTTCACGGCGCGTCCGCAGGCATATCCCCGCCCACAGCCCGAGCGAAGCCTCCCAATCCCCGTCATATCAAGGTGCGCATCGCTACGCTCTGAGCACCCTACGTGCGTGATCGGCCGAAACGGGACAGGGCGGCGACGAGGAGGCCGAGGGTCAACGAGATGCCGCCGATGATGAACACCGGCGGGTAGCTGCCCAGCCAGCCGAACACGCCGGCCAGCGCATAGCCGCCCACCGCCTGCGCCAGCGCGAACGAGGCAGTGGCCCAGCCCCAGGCACGACGGTGCTCCTCCAGCGGCACCAGTTGCGACAGGTAGCCCGAAGTCAGCGACACCAGGCCAGGCACCATGGCCCCCACCACAAAGGAACACAACGACGCCAGCAGCAGCGTATCCGCCACGCTGGAGAGCAACAGGGCCGACGCCATCAGCGCCACCGCCAGCAATAGCGCCGGATACCAGCCCAGGCGGGCCGCCACCGCGCCGGCCATGAACGGCCCGGCAATCGCCCCAAGAGCGAAGATGCTCCATTGCACCGAGGCAAACGCCGCCCCCAACCCCTGCTCCCGCGCCAGGAAATCCACCCAGAACAGCGTGTGCGGGACATAACCGACCGATTGCAGCCCGTACCCCACGACCACCAGCAGCACCGCCAGCGGCACCGCCCGCAGCGGCGGCAGGGGCTGGGCCACGCTGCCTGCGGCGGCGGCCGCATCCGTGGACCAGGCCCGCCACGTTGCCAACGTGAGGGCCAGGCACAGCAGGCCCATCGCCACCCAGGCCCAGCCCACCGACAACGTGGTCAGCCAGGGAACCACGTTGGCCGAGAACAACACGCCGATACCGGCCCCGCTGAAAACGATGGCACCGGCCAGGGGGCGTTGTTTCAGCGGCGTCGTGGTCAGCACCGTGGACGCCGCCACCACCATCAGGATGCCGCCGGCCCAGCCGGACAGGAACCGCCAGAGGAAGAACCAGAAAAACGGCGCCGCCCAGGAGGATACCAGGAAGCTCAGCGTGATCAGCACCAGGCCGAGACGGATCGCCCTGGCCGTCCCCACCCGACCGGCAAACCAGGAAGCGCTCAGCGCCCCGAACAGATACCCCAGCAGATTGGCCGCCCCCAGGTACCCTGCCTGGGCCGGGGTGAACCACCCCTGCTCGATCATGCCCGGTACCAGTGGCGGGTACCCGAAACGGGCCATGCCCAGCCCCACCAGTATCGCCACCGCACCGGCCAGCACCCGATACAACTGCATGTCTCTCCCCGCCCCCCCCCCACAATCCAGGGAAACACCCGAAGGTCCCGCGCTGCCAGTGGCAACATGCACCAGGCCATCGCCTCGCGTCCACAAATTCCGTATGGTGCGCTACATCGGAAGGGGGAAGCGAATGCTCGAACTGCTGGGAAGAATCGCCTCGGCGTTGCAGCCGGC
This sequence comes from Ectothiorhodospiraceae bacterium, assembly GCA_050485425.1. Classification (GTDB taxonomy): domain Bacteria; phylum Pseudomonadota; class Gammaproteobacteria; order Nitrococcales; family Aquisalimonadaceae; genus LSCE01. Next base: position 1,491 of record JBJHBJ010000097.1, read on the forward strand.
CAAACGCGGATTGTTGCTGGTGCTGCCGGTCTGCGCCGTACTGGCGTTGCTGGCGGCGCTGGGAATACTGCCGGACGGCATGCTGATCCTCTCCGTCATGCTGATGCTCTGGGCGCTGCTGCTGGTCATCCTGATCAACGGTTTCCACCAGGTACCGCCACCGCCGCTGCCACACATGCCGCTGTTGCGAAGGCTGTCCCTGCGCGTCCGCCGTGCCGGCTTCTGGCTACTGGGAGCGGCCACTCTGGGCTTCACCATCGCGGTCCTGGCCGTTACCCTGCGCGTACTGGTGATCTGGCTCGGTTAGGTGTGATCAGCGCGTCCCCGGTTTCCTGAGACAGTCGTTCGCAGCGCGCCTTCAGCGCCCGATTCATGCTCCCCATGCCGGCTCGCCAGGCCTGATGGCGCCGAAACCAGAACACCGGCATCAGGATCCCGCTGATCTTGCGCCGCTGCAACAGACGGGTCGCCTCACCGTCGCGCTCCGCTTCCAGCACGAAGCGCTGCTCCGCATCCAGCAAGCCGGCCAACGGGCAGATCCGCTCCATCCAGCTCAACTCCCTGGCCGGCAGCACACGCAGCAGCTCCGGCTGCGCCTGCTCCGGCGGCTGGCCCGGAAACCGGCGTGCCAGCCGCAAGCGCTCGGCGGTCCGGGCTTCGCCGGGCAAGACCGCTTCCGTAATGACCGGGTTCCACTCGGAATAGGCCGGAAAATCCAGCAGCACCTGCCAGACACGCTCGGGCGGCGCCTCGATATCCACCTCAACAACGATCTCTTTTCGCATCTTCCCACGTTTCCATGGTGACTCCGGGCGCGGATTTTCGTAGAATCCGCCCCGCCCAAGTTTCTGATAATCCTTTCTTTCATTCAGCGTAGTGCCCGATCACGGCGCGGCGTAGCCGGAGTCAGCATGAACCAGCAACAGCAAGATTCCTACCTCAACGACTGGACCCAGCGCCAGGAACTGGCGGAACTGATGCTGCCGATGATCGGCAAGCTCTATCGCGACAAGGGTGTGGTGCTGCGCATCTACGGCCGCCCCCTGATCAACTGCACCACCATCGACATTCTCAAGGCCCACCGGTTCGTGAAGCAGTACGAACGCGAGGGCCTGTCGGTGCACAACACCTACCCGGTGCTGGAAGAACTGACGCGCATGAACCTCTGCCCGGCGCGGCTGGACCTGGGCAAGCTGACCACCGGCTACCTGAAGGACGCCGGCAAGGACGAAACCATTTCCGACTACCTGCACCGCAAGCTGGACAGCATCCTCGAAGGCAAGGGGCAGCTTCAGCTCAACGAGCCGCAGGACGTCGTGCTGTACGGTTTCGGCCGTATCGGCCGGCTGCTGGCCCGGCTGCTGATCGAGCGTACCGGTGCGGGCAACAAGATGCGGCTGCGGGCCATCGTGGTTCGCAAGGGCAAGGGTCACGACATCGAGAAGCGCGCCAGCCTGCTACGCCGCGATTCCGTGCATGGTCCCTTCAACGGCACCATCCATGTGCTGGACGACGCCAACGCCATCATTGCCAACGGCAACTTCATCCAGGTGATCTACGCCGATTCGCCGGACGGCATCGACTACACCCAGTACGGCATCGATAACGCACTGGTCGTCGACAACACCGGCAAGTGGCGTGACGAGGAGGGGCTGAGCCTGCACCTGAAGGCGAAGGGCGCCGCCAAGGTGCTGCTCACGGCTCCGGGCAAGGGCAACCTGCCCAACATCGTCTACGGCGTGAACCAGCACGACATGAAGGCCGACGACAGGATCGTCTCGGCCGCCAGTTGTACCACCAACGCCATCGTACCGGTGCTGAAGGCACTGCAGGACGAATACGGCATCGAGCACGGCCATGTGGAAACCGTGCATTCCTACACCAACGACCAGAACCTCATCGACAACTACCACCCGGGTTCCCGGCGTGGCCGTAGTGCCGCGCTGAACATGGTGCTGACGGAAACCGGCGCCGCCAAGGCGGTGGCCAAGGCGCTGCCGGAACTCAAGGGCAAACTCACCGGCAATGCCATCCGCGTACCGACGCCGAACGTCTCGCTCGCGGTGTTGAACCTCAGCCTCAGCCGCGACACCAGCAAGGAAGAGCTGAACGGCTACCTGCGCGATGTGGCACTGCACTCCGAGTTGCAGGAGCAGATCGACTACACCGCATCCACCGAAATCGTCTCGTCCGACCTGGTGGGCTCGCGCCATGCCGGGGTGGTGGATTCCTCCTCCACGCTCGTCAACGGCAACAAGTGCGTGCTGTACGTCTGGTACGACAACGAGTTTGGCTACAGTTGCCAGGTGGTGCGGGTGATGCAGGAAATGGTAGGCATCCGCTTCCCCAACCTGCCCTAGTGTCCCGTCACGGGACGCGGAAAAGCGAAGGGGGCGAGCCGGCCGGCCCGCCCCCTTTCCTTTGCTGATCCTAGTCGGCGTCCGGCACATCCAGCCGATAGCTCTTGATCAGCATGTTGACCAGACGCCGCTGGTCCTCTTCGATGCTCCGGAACTCGAAACCCGTGTGGAAGAATATCGCGGTTCCCTGCTTGCGACTCCAGACCACGCGCGCTTCCAGCAGAATGTGATCGGCCCCGTCCAGGGGCTCCTTCAATTGCAGCCGCAGCTCGATGTCCTGATCCGGTGCCAGCTGATCGTGCGTCTGCAGCATCAGACCCTGCTCGGTGATATCCACCAGGTAACCCAGCAGGCTTCCGCTCCGCCGATCGAATGTCGGCAGATAGTAATTGATGATCTCGCGTTCCTGACGTCTCGCTTCAGCCATTCGCACCGCCCTCCTTCGTCCCGGTGTCAACCACAGGCGGGGCGCTTCCCTTGCCGCCGCGCAGCCTCATAGTATTCCATAGCCCTCGGCATCCGGTCCTGCAAGTCCCGCATTCGCGTGTTATGCGAGGGGTGGGTTGACAGAAACTCCGGCGGCTGCTCGCCGCTGGCCGCACGCATGTTCTGCCATAATGTCACGCTTTCGCGCGGATCAAAGCCTGCCTTGGCCATCAGGTCAAGTCCTATGATATCGGCTTCGCGCTCCTGAGTGCGACTGAACGGCAATATAATGCCGAACTGCGCCCCGAGCCCGAGCAGCGCCATGGCCTGGTTACGCTGCGGCGAGGGTTCCCCGCTGATCACCTGCACCACCTGCAGCCCCGCCGTGGTGGCAAACGCCGTAGACATGCGCTCGTTGCCATGATCAGCCAGCACGTGACCGATTTCGTGGCCAATCACCGCCGCAAGCTGATGCTGGTTCTCGGCCACGTCCAGCAACCCAGTATAGACGCCCATCTTGCCTCCGGGCAGCGCGAAGGCATTCACGGCGTCGTCTTCGAACACCGTGATCTCCCAGTCCATCCGTCGATCGCGGCGATCCAGCTCGGCGATCAACGCGTCGGTGATGCATTGCACGTACTCGCGCTTGGACTGATCCCGCGTGGCCGGCGTCTGCTCCTGGATTTCCTGATAGGCCGCCAGCCCCATTCGGTTGATTTCTCCGGAAGGAAACACCGTCAACTGCGTACGCCCGGTAGGCGATGTGGAACAGGCCGCCAGCGTGACGGCGACCACGCCGACCAGCAGCAACCGAGCGGACCGTTTCACGGCTGTGGCCCCAATCGCGATGTTCATGAAGGGCATCCCCCGGGCTACTGATTATGACGGGAGTAGACTTGTGTATTGCCGTCCGCATCGAAGGCAACCACATCGTACGGATCCATGCGATCACCCTGTTCCATGCCCGGCGAACCGATGGGCATACCGGGAACGGAGATCCCCACCACGCCGGAGGGCTGGTCCTCCAGCAGGCGCCGGATGTCCGAGGCCGGCACGTGCCCTTCCACCACGTAGCCGTCCGCGAACGCAGTATGGCAGGACGCCAGGGACTGGCTCATGCCGGCCGCCATCTTGATGCCGTTGAGCTGTTCCTGGTCCACATCCACCACCTCGGTGGTAAAGCCCTGTTCCTCCAGGTAGTCCACCCAGGCCGTGCAACAGCCGCACCACGGTGTCTTGTAGACCTTGATGTCCTGCTCCGTGTCGGCCAGCTGCGCCAGCTGGGCGCCGCGCTCACCGGCCTGCTCCGTGCCGGCACCGGCAATCGCTTGCGTGAACCACCAGCCGCCGGCGGCGGCGCAGGCAAACAGCGCCGCCAGCACCAGCGGCCAGTATCGGCGAAACAATTCCGTCACCCTTCACCCTCCTCTAGACACACAGCCTCTGGATTTGACCATGATCGGACCCGTTTATTCACGAGTCCTCCCAGTCGAACCGGGGCAAATCATCGAACAGCCGCCGCAGCCCCTCACCCCATTGCTTGCGGATCGACGCGAAATAGGGCGAATTCAGCTTGTAACGGAGCATGCGCGGTTCCTCCAGGCTGCCCCGTCGGTAAATGGCCAGGTCCACCGGTGGGCCGACGGAAAGATTGGAGCGCATGGTGGAATCGATGGACACCAGCGCGCAGCGCGCGGCGTCCTCCAGCGCCAGCCCGGGTTCGATCACGCGGTCTAGAATCGGTTTACCGTATTTGGTTTCCCCGATCTGGAGAAACGGCTGTTCATCCGAGCAGGTAATGAAATTGCCCTGCGGGTAAATCAGGAACAGCCCGGGTTCCTCCTCGCCGATCTGGCCGCCCAGGATAAAGGTGGACTCCATGGACACCGGATTCGGCGCATCCTGGCTGTGATGGCGGCGCTGCATCTCCAGGCTCACCTCACCGACGTACTCGGCGACCTCGCTCAGGTGACGCGCCTCCCGCAACGGCCCGATGCTGTCCTGCGCCTCGCGCTGCAGGCGAGTGACCACGGCCTGGGTCGTGGCGAGATTCCCGGCACTGAGCAGCACCAGCACACGGTCACCCTCCCAGATGAAGCTGTGCATCTTCCGGTAGCTGTTGACGTGATCCAGCCCGGCATTGGTGCGGGAGTCGGCGGCAAACACCAAACCGGCATTCACCTGGGCGGCAAGACAATAGGTCATGACAGTGACACTCGCATTCGGCTACGGAAACCACGCGGCGTAGTGTACGCAGCTTACGGAAGGTTAGCATCAGGGATACGCTGGCGGGGCGTGAACCGATCCTTCACCGGCGCGCTGATTCATTCTCATGCTTTCCGCGTTACACTCTGCGCACCAGGGGGTCTCGAGGCAGCAGTTGGATGGATTTTCCGTTTCCGGAGCGTCTGCACAAAACCGACGGTCAACCACGCCGCC
>JBJHBJ010000098.1:0-6359 GCA_050485425.1 Ectothiorhodospiraceae bacterium
TGGCTGCCGCGGGCTTCCCGCGCATCGGCGGCCAGCATGCGAACTACACCGCGCAGCAGCTGCAGAGATACCGTTCCGGCCAGCGCAGCACCGATGCCAACCGCATCATGCGCGGTGTCGCCGAGCGAATGTCCGATGATGAAATTCGCGCGGTCTCCTCCTATATCGAGGGGCTCTATAAGCGCCAGTAGTCGTGATAATGCGCCCCCTGCCCGCGTCGGCGGGCCGGGGGCGGCGCAGCGCCCAGGCGGCTGCAAGTCCAAGTCAGATGTTCCAGTTCTCGCCTCAAGGGACAGGGGCAGCCAGGCGGTCTGCGGCGCGGGCCGCGGGCGGGTGCCTCGAAACCCTGCAACTTTCTTGTGGCCGACCCGGTCAGGAATAGCATGAATACCACCGCCACAGACCAAACGGTTGCGAGGCGCCGCAGCAAAGGCACCGCCGCGGTGCTGGTGCAGTTCCTGGGGTCCATGAACCTGGCGATCACGCTGCTGGTGGTGGTCTGCATCGCCTCGGTCATCGGTACGGTGCTGCAGCAGAACCAGCCGTACCCCGATTACCTGCTGAAGTTCGGCCCCTACTGGTTCGAGGTCTTCGAGCGTCTCGGGCTCTACGATGTCTACTCGGCCGGCTGGTACCTGTTCATCCTCGCATTTCTGGTGGTTTCCACCTCGGTCTGCCTGGTGCGCAACTCGCCCGGCATGATCCGGGAGATGAACAAGTTTCGCGAGCATCAGCAGGAGCGCTCGCTGCGGGCGTTCAGCAATCGCCGGGAGTGGACGTCGGCGCTGTCCGCGGAGCAGGTGGAGGAACTGGCGGCGCGCACGTTCCGTCGCAACGGCTTCCGGTACCGCGGCAAGAACCACGGCGAAGCACGCCTGCTGGCCGGTATGGCCGGCCGCAGCAACCGACTGGGCTATGTCTTCACGCACCTGTCCATCGTGGTGATCTGTGTCGGCGGGCTGATCGACGGCAACCTGCTGCTCAAGTTCCGGGAATGGACCGGCGACCTGGTGGTCGAGACCCGCAACATCCCGGTCTCGCAGATCGACACCTCCAGCCGCCTGCCGGTGACCCGCGGCGCCTTCCGCGGCAATGTGAACATTCCCGAGGGCCGCAGCGCCGGGGTGGTGTTCCTGAACCTGAAGGACGGCTACGTGGTGCAGGATCTGCCGTTCCGGCTGCACGTGGAGCAGTTCCGCGTCGAACATTACGAGACCGGCGAGCCGAGTTCCTTCGAGAGCGACGTGGTGCTTACCGCGCCGGAGCTCGACGAGCCCATCCATCAGACCATCCGGGTGAATCACCCGCTGATCTATGACGGTTACGCTATCTACCAGGCCAGTTTCGGTGACGGTGGCTCGCAGCTGGCGCTGACTGCCTGGCCGCTGGTCGGTGACGACCGCAGCCCGTTCGATCTGGGCGGCGAGGTGTTGCAGTCGCAGACTCTGCAGATCAATGGCCGCGAATACCAGCTCGAGCTGGAGGATTTCCAGCCGATGAACGTTCGCCCCATCCCCGATGCGGTGACCCGGCGTGACGTCCGCAACGTCGGCCCCAGTTTCACCTACCGTCTGCGCTCGCCCACCGGCGAGGCGCGGGAGTACGAGAACTACATGCTGCCGGTGGACGTGGAGGGGCGCCCGTTCTTCCTCAGCGGCGTCCGCGGTTCGCCAGCCGACGACTTCCGCTACCTGCACCTGCCCGCCGACGAGCGCGGGCGACCGGATACCTTCATGTCCTTCTATGCCCTGCTGAGCAATCCGGATGATCTGCGGGCGGCATCGGAGCGGGGCGCGCGGCAGACCATGGCGGATTTCGGGCTCGACGATTCACAACTGACCCCTCAGGTTGCCCAGACGGCACGTGAACTGGTGCGACGGCTGATGGAGGAAGACTTCCCCTCGGTCATGGCGTACCTTGAGGAAAGCATGGAAGAGCGCCAGGTTCCCCCGGAACGCCGGGAGGTGCTGATGACCTTTTCGCGACTGACGCTGGAGCGCACGCTCTGGGAGGCATACCAGGAAGCCCGCGGCATCGAGGTGCGTTCGGTGAGCGACATGGATGAGCAGGGCCAGCAGTTTTTCCGGGATGCGCTGGCGGCGCTCTCGGCCATGGATCAGTACGCCGCGCCGGTGTTCCTGCAGTTGCGTGATTTCGAGCACCGGCAGTCCACCGGTCTGATGATCGCCCGGGCACCGGGCCAGAACATCGTCTACTTCGGATTCGGCTTGCTGACCCTTGGTATATTGTTGATGTTCTATGTGTCCCATCGCCGCGCCTGGTGCTGGATCCGCCCGCTGCCGGGTGGTGGCTGCCAGGTGTTGCTGGCAGGCACGAGTGTGCGTGATCCGCTTGGTTTCCAGCGCCGTTTCCGGGAGCTGGCGGACGAGCTGGATGCGCGACTGGAATCGGCGGAAAATTCCGCCAGTGAAAAGCAGGACTGAGGAATCGGCCATGAGTACGACGCCGGAAGTGTTGACCGAGCAGTTTGATGAGCGCGGATTCTTTCAGCGCCTGAGCTGGTTTGACTGGCTATGGGCGGCAGCGTTCCTGCTCGGCACGGTCTATGCCAGCTATCACTTCGCACCCTGGATGGACCGCTACGAGCAGGGCATTCTCTATATTTCCTACCTGACGCTGCTATGGGTGGGCTGGCTGTGGAAGCCGGCACGCGCGTTCAGCATCGTGGTCGCCCTGCTGACGCTGTTCGCCTTGTGGCAGTACCCGGAACTGGCCGCGGCGGAACGCAATTTCTTCCTCAACTACCTGCTGTCCAGCCAGTCGGCCATCATGTGGATGTGCGCGCTGTTCCCGGCAGCCATGGTGGTTTACTTCGCCGGGCTGGCATCGCACTCCGAGTACACGCAGAAGGTCGGCTCCGCGTTGACCTGGGCGGCCTCGGCGGCGGGGTTCATCGGTCTGCTGGTGCGCTGGTGGGAATCGTATCTGATCAGCCCGGAAATCGGCCGCATCCCGGTGACCAATCTGTACGAGGTGTTCGTGCTGTTCGCGATCACCACCGGTCTGATCTATCTCTACTACGAGCAGCGATACCGGACGCGGGCCCTGGGTGGCTTCGTCGGGATTATCATCACGGCCTCCATCGGCTTCCTGCTCTGGTACCACTTCGACCGGCAGGCGCACGAGATCGACCCGCTGATTCCCGCGCTGCAGAGCTGGTGGATGAAGATCCACGTGCCGACCAACTTTGTCGGCTACGGCGCCTTCGCGATTGCGGCGATGGTGGGCGTGGCCTACCTGGTGCAGGCGCGGAATCCGGAGCGCTGGCAGCAGCGGGGCTTCCCGTCGGCCGAGGCGATGGACGACATCATGTACCGGACCATCGCGCTGGGTTTCGCGTTCTTCACCATCGCCACCATTCTCGGTGCGCTGTGGGCGGCGGAGGCCTGGGGCGGCTACTGGTCCTGGGATCCGAAAGAGACCTGGGCGCTGATCGTGTGGCTGAACTATGCGGCCTGGCTGCATTTGCGGTTTACCAAGGGCTGGCGCGGGGTGCCGATGGCGTGGTGGGCGATTGTCGGCCTGCTGGTGACGACGTTCGCCTTCCTGGGCGTGAACATCTTCCTGTCAGGGCTGCATTCCTACGGGGAACTGTAGGGGGCTTCGGGTACGCGCGGGGTGGAGGTTTTCCTCCGGACACGCCGTATATACCTGCTGCGCCATGCATTCCATGCATCGCTTGCAGGACCAGTGCTGGCCATCCGTGGCCAGCCCGTTCGACCGGGGAAAGCAAAGCTTTCCCTTGATCGGCTTCACCCATGTAGGCCTGTCGGCGAGGGCCCTCTCGCCGACAGGCCGCAGGAAAGCCTCCTGGCCCGGGCTGCTTCGGTGCTCGCCTCGAATCGCTTGCTGCGGACGATTCGCGTCTGCGCCTGAAACTGCCGCGACGGGTTGCGGTCAATAGCTCTGAAGCAGCCGGCTTGCCGGCGCACAAGAACAGCATCCCGCCCGCCCGGGCGGTGAAGGGGAGTAAGACATGCGAGTAATGCTTGGGGCCGTCGTGGCGGCCGGTCTGTTGTTCGCCGGGGCGGTGCAGGGCCAGTCCTTCCAGTCCGGAACGCATTACCAGGAGCTGCCGCGCCAGGTCGACACGGTGGATGACGGCCGCATCGAGGTGCGGGAGTTCTTTTCCTACGGCTGTCCGTTCTGTAACCAGTTCCTGCCGCGCATGAACCGTTACGCCGGACAGGTGGATGACGATGTGGTGGTGGTAAAGCACCCCGTGGTGTTCGATCGACGCGCCGAGCCGCTCGCCCGGGCCTATGCCGTGGCCGAGGAGCTGGATGTGGTGGATCAGGTCCACGGCGCGCTGTTCGTTGCCTACCATGATCGCGGAAACCGTCTGGATACCGCCGAGCGCGTCGCGGACGTGTTTGCCGAACAGGGCGTGGACCGGCAAGCGGTACTCGATGAGTGGGAGTCCTTCGGCGTCGAGACCAAGCTCTCGCGCTATCGCCAGGGGCTGCGTGACTACCGCGCCACCAGCACACCGTCAATGGCAGTGAATGGCCGTTACTATATCGACATGAACATGGCGAGAAGTCAGGAACAACTGCTGCAGATTGTCGATTATCTGGTGCAGAAGGAACGGGACAGGACCAACTGATGCCGCTTGATCAGCCGGCCGAGACCGTCGGGGAAGAGGCCCCGGCGTCATCGCTGAGACCCGCCGGCGGGCCCATCCGGCTGATGAGTTACAACATCCAGACCGGGATGCACACCCGCGGCTTCGGCGATTACCTGATGCGCAGTTGGCAGCACCTGCTTCCGCACCGTGATCGCCCCCGCAACCTGGAACGGATTTCCGACCTGCTCAGCAGTTTCGACGTCGTCGGCCTGCAGGAGGTCGACGGCGGCAGCCTGCGCAGCGGTTTCGTCAACCAGACGGAGTTCATGAGCCAGCGAGCCGGCTTCCCCTACTGGCATGACCAGACCAACCGCCGGATCGGCCGGCTGGCCAGGCACAGCAACGGCATCCTCAGCCGCTTTCGACCACTGGAGGTCAAGGAGCATCGTCTGCCGGGCATGATCCCCGGCCGTGGTGCGCTGCACCTGCGCTTCGGTGGCCCGGGGGAGGATCTGGACGTCCTGCTGATGCATCTGGCCCTGGGCCAGCGTACCCGCATGAACCAGCTCGCCTACATCGCCGAGCTGATGCAGGACCTGAAGAACGTCGTCGTGATGGGGGATCTGAACTGCCGCGGCGACAGCCCGGAGCTGCGCCAGTTGCTGAGCCGGACATCCCTGCGCGAGCCGCTGGACCACCTGCATACCTACCCAAGCTGGCGGCCGCACCGGAATATCGATCACATTCTGGTGTCGGAGCCCTTGCGCGTGGATCGGGCCGAGGTGGTGGACTACCCTCTCTCGGACCACTTGCCCATCATGATGGAAGTCACCCTGCCGGAGTCCGTGATCCTGGTACCGTAACGGTCCTCAGAACAGCGGCCTCTGGTCGAACAGCATGCTGCGCTGGTCGGAGAGCAGGGCCTGGCCGCGTAGCAGCAGTTCGCGCAGGTGCTGGGTTGAGCAAGGCCGACCGATGAGAAAGCCCTGCACCAGATCGCAGCCGGTTTCGCGCAGGAAAGCGAGCTGCTCTTCCGTTTCCACGCCTTCTGCCACCACCCGCAGATTCAGTTGGTGCGCCATGGCGACGATCGCGATGACGATGGCCTTGTCGTTGTCGTCGGTGAAGATATCCTGGATGAAGGAGCGGTCGATCTTCAGGATGTTGACCGGCATGTGCTTGATCTTGCTCAGGCTGGAATAACCGGTGCCGAAGTCGTCCACGGCGATGCTGATGCCCAGCTCCCTTAGCCGCTGAAGCAGAGGCAGACAACCCTTCTCCCGCTCCATCAGCGTGCTTTCGGTGATCTCCAGTTCCAGCGCGTGGCCTGGCAGCCGGTAGCGCCTGAGCAGGCTTTCCAGCGTCTTCGGGAAGCGATCATCCAGCAACTGGTGGCCCGAGACATTGACCGAGATGCGCGGCAAGGTCAGCCCTTCCCGCTGCCAGGCGCCCAGATCCCAGCATGTCTGCTCCAGTACCCACTCGCCCAGTGGCACGATCAGTCCGGTTTCCTCGGCCAGGCCGATGAAATCGTCCGGCGGGATACGCCCCAGTTCCTCGTCGTTCCAGCGCACCAGCGCCTCGGCCGCCACCAGGGCGCCGTCGTGCATGCAGACCATGGGCTGGTAGTTGAGCCGGAATGCCTTGCGCTCCACGGCCTGTCGCAGCCGGTTCTCCAGTCGGCTGCGGCTTGCCGCGCGCTGCTGCAGGCCCTGGTCGTAAAGTACCAGGCCGTTGCGGTTCTGCTGCTTGGCCTGGCGCAGGGCCATCT
>JBJHBJ010000099.1:0-6284 GCA_050485425.1 Ectothiorhodospiraceae bacterium
CTGACCGGGGGTCGGCACGGCGACCGCCAGCGGAATGAAGTACTGCAGCGCAGGCACGGCGACGGCGAGACCGGCTGCCAGTGGCAGGACCTCCTCTGCACGCGGCCGGACCCCGCCGATGGGCAGGTGCCTCCCGGCAAGAATCCTCAACGACAGCCAGATTCCGCAACCGGTGGCAAGAAGCAGCAGAACAGGCGGCAGCGCCAGCGCGCCGTAGAGCACCGGTTGCATGTCGGCCAGCGCGAAAAGTCCTGGAGGACTCAGGCGGCCCAGAGCGTACTGGAATACGACGCTGGCGACGGCATACATCGGCCCGGCCATGAGCAGCAGGGTGACTCGTCTGCGGTAAGGCATGCCGGCTGCGCTCCACGTCCGGGAAGCCGTTTCGTTTCAGGTGCTGCACGGATGCCACGACAGTGACAGACGCACCGCCGCGCCATGGTCAGGTCGAATTCCTCTGAACGAACGACCTGATCGCCTCAACGTATGCGTCCGCGTGGGTGACCTGTGGAATGTGGCCGGTGCCCTGGAGGACGATGGCCTCTGCGTTCGGCAGTACTCCGGCGAGCTGTGCGACCACCGGCGCGAAGGTGGGCGGACTCTGGTCGCCGCTCGTGAGCAGCGCAGGCGCAGAGAAGCCCCTGACCCATGCAGAATCGAAGGCAAGTTGCTCGGGATCCTTCGTCTCGTCCAGAAAGGTCGGCGCGTTCTCAACGAACGTCTGTCGGGCTGCATCGGGGAGTTGCGCCCAGGTGTTGGGCCCAAGCGCGACCGTCTCGACGAACTGCTCGGCCGCGCCGGCATGATCGCCGGCAGCGATGCGCTCGACGACCGCACCGATCCTGTCCTCGATTTCTGCGAGGACCGGCGCCATGACCGGGTCGTCCGCGAGCAATGAGAACAGCGGCGGCTCGTGCGCAACGAGACCCCTGAACAGCTCCGGACGCTCGCCAGCCAGCCGGAGCGTGATCGACGCGCCGAAGGAGTTGCCGACCACCCACGCGGGGCCAAGCCCCAGGTGTTCGATCAACGCCGCGAGGTCGGCGACATCCTCCCGAACGCTTCCTTGTGCCGCTGGGCGCTGACTGCCGCTGTGGCCGCGCCGGTCGTAGACAAGCACCTGAAACGACTGGGCCAAACCAGGAACGACCAGGTCCCAGGTGCTGTGCGACGCCCAGGACCCGTGCACGAGAACCACAGGCGTGGGCCCTGAACCGTGCAACTCATGGAACAGCCGAACGCCGTTGACGTTTGCGGTACTCATGCCATCTCCCTCCCGCCAGCGCGGAGCCGTGCCATGTTTCATCGACTCCGTATCGCGACAATGCTCTGCGGACCTGGCGGGCCAGTGTGCCTCTTGCCTGCCGCCTGGACCGCATCAGCGTGCCGTCGTCCGCGGGCGGCCTCTCACGGGCGCGGTTACCAGGCAGCGTGCCGCATCCAGGCTGCGCGGCAACGGCACGCGCGGCAAGCTCGTCGCAGTTGTCGCAGTGAATGTGAATGACCATGCCGGTCGCACCCGGCTGCCGAGGAGCAAGACAGTCGTCCTCCGGAAACTCGTCGGAGGGCATGAGTACGGCGTTTCCGAGGTCCAGCTCCACGTGCCCGATCCGCCCCCGGGCTCGGTGAGCAGGAACTTTTCCGTTGCGCCGAACACCTTCGTGTAGAACTGAACGGCGGCCTCGGCGGCTCTGACCCTCAGGTAGGGAAACACCTCGTGCACCCGGTTCGCGTTCATGCCCGTATCGAATGCTCCTTTGATCCTTCCGAGCTGCTGCCAAGCCGCTCGGGGTTGCCACGTGCGTCGCAACACGATATCCAGCGCCGACCCTGACGAAACTGGAGCGGCGCCCCTCATTTCCAACCGTCCAGGCGGCTCGCCTGAATGATCCACCGGTTGATCATGGGCCGCTGGGATTCTTCCAGGCTGCCGAGCTTCACGTACCGGCTTCGCCCCACGGAACCGAGCGGAGGCGGAGGATCGAAACCCGCGCCACCGAAGAACACGATGTTGACGGAGACCTGATAGGGCGCCATCTCGATGATCCACCCTCGGGCCGGGAGGCCGTAGTACGCCTTGCCCCATTTGACGGCATAGTGAAGCCCCGGCACCGTCTCGCGGATCAGCTCGTCCAACCGCTTTACCAGAGGCTGCATGTCGGGAACCACCTTGCGGCGGATCATCTCGTCCAGTTCCGCGTGACTTTCCGTGGGCACAGGCGGCTTCTTGGCCGAGAGGGGCTTGAGGGTCTTTCCCTCTGTCTGACCTTTTGATGATTTCATAGGAACTGCCTTCGCACCCTGTACCGTTCCCCTTATTGGCAGCCCGCCGCGGGCAGCCCGTATCGACGGGCCCATGATCGCACTACCGTGGGCGTTCCCGTGACAGCCACCCGTACTGGTGGGAAAAGCGCCGAGTGTGGACCACCAGCCTCAGCGGTCCGGCTCTACCCGGTCTCGGCCGACCCACCTCCTCGACACTGCTCCGCGAGCAACCCGAACAGATTCATGTCCCGCCACTCCGGCCACTTCATGCGGTCGCGTCTCAGCAGCCCTTCCCGAACAATGTCCGCCCTCTCCAGAACCCGGCCGGCCGCCGCGTTTCGCGCCTCGTTGGGAGTCCGGACTTTGCTGCCGAAAGCCACACGAACGCGCACCCGACCCTCGTTATCCCTCAGGTAGCTGACGGTGTGCTCGAGGTTCTCCGGCAGGGTCTGTTCCCGAACCGGGATCGGGATCATCTCGCCTCGCTCTTGGCGGTAGTCCTTGTAACGCGCAATTCGCCACCTCGGAGGGGTTGAGCGGCCTGCGGGCGATCGGATCCTTTGTGGGCCGGAAAACCATGGAGGGACAGGGGTTTCCCACAGCCTCAACGCTAACCATCAGCCGCGCGAGGTACGCGCGTCGGCTGGACGCTTTTTCAGGCGTATCGAAAAACGCTCCTACAGCTTCCTAAAATAACGGGCTACAGGCCACTGCTCATACCCAAGGGCCTCATATGTCTTACGAGCTGGCTCGTGCCCGGAGTCACCTACAGTTTCGACCATTACCATACTCATCCCGCTATCACGTATACGCTGCTCTGCATGATCCATGAGCCGCCTACCAATCCCTTTCCTTTGATGGTCGGGCGATACAGCCACTATAGAAATTTCGCCCATTCGATCTTCAGGGCAAATTGCAACTGCGACGAACCCGACCAACGAACCCCCCTGCAACGCCAGCCAGACATCCCTGGGGTTGTCAGCAAGCAGTGCAGACACCTCCGCCACTTGGCGAGCCTGCCAACCCTGCGGCCAAAAGTTATCGTATACGAATCGCGGGACTTCCTTGATGGTCTTCTCAAACACAGGCTGCCAGGCACATACAACCAACTCAAGCACCTGTTCCTTGAATTCTTCACGATAAGGGATAATGGCAACCTCACTCATATCTTCCCTTGCTGCCTGCTGCCACTGTGCCAGAGCGACTGGCGTAAGCTTCTCCGTCAAGAAGACAGCTCTGCGAGGTCTCGTCGCCGCGCAGTGCGGCCGTGGCCACCTTCGCCTTGAACTGCGGAGAATGGTTGCGCCGTGGTCGTCTCATCGCTATCTCCAGGCGCCTTCGCGCCAAGAATACCGATGGCCGAATCACTTATCGACCTGTCCAGCTTTCCCAGACCGGCTCTCTTCTCTTTGCACAGGGCGGGACACTTTTTGCATGTCCGCTGCATTGATGGGATGGACTCCCCCCGGTTTGTTTCCGGCATCATGGTGCCAGCTGGCCTCAGTCGGTGTAGAGCGTCAGCAAAACCGAGAGGAGTCCTGCGATGAATACTACCGCTGCAGCTCCCGTCGTGGGAGTCGATCTGGCCCAGAACGTCTTCCAGCTCGCCGTCGCCGATGCGCACTGGCGCGTCGTATCGACCCACCGGCTGACGCGAAGCCAATTTGTTGGGCGGCGGCTTATGTCGTCACAGTTCGACCCGCTTGAGAAGCTGGGCATTGATCGCCACCACCACTGTGCTCGCTGACATCAATACCGCGCCCAAAGCCGGGGTGAGCAGGATGCCCCATGCCGCGAGTACGCCCGCCGCCAGCGGAATGGCGAAGATGTTGTAACCCGCTGCCCACCAGAGGTTCTGGACCATCTTCCGGAAGGTCGCCTGCGACAACGCGACGATCTTGGGGATGTCACGGGGATCAGACCGCACCAGCACGATGTGACCCGCCTCCACCGCGACATCGGTCCCGGCGCCGATCGCGATGCCGATATCGGCGGTCGCCAGCGCCGGGGCATCGTTGACGCCATCACCGACCATGGCGACCTTCTTGCCCTGCGCCTGCAATTCGCGCACTTTGGTGGCCTTGTTCTCGGGCAGCACCTGCGCGAACACCGTGTCGATGCCCAACTCTGCGGCGACGGCATCGGCTACCGCCTGTGCATCACCGGTCAGCATGCCCACCTTGATGCCGCGCTCGTGCAGTGCGCGCACGGCTTCGCGGCTTTCCTCGCGGATCGCATCGGCCACGGCGAAGACCGCCAGGGCCTTGCCGTCCCGCAGAAGGTAGATTGCGGCCTGGCCTCGATTTGCGGCTGCCTCTGCGGCCTTACGCAGCGTGTCCGGCACCTGCGTGTCCTCCACCTGGAGGAGCAAGGGACCACCCATGCGGTATTCGATACCTGCGACAGACGCTGCGACCCCCATTCCGGTCAGTGCTCGGAATTCATTTGCCGGGGGCACATCAAGCTTTCGTTCCACCGCCGTCTGCACAATGCCACGCGCGATCGGATGCTCGGACTCCGCCTCCACCCCCGCCGCAATCCGCAGCATATCCTCCTCGGACTCCCCGTCCGCCACCGCCATCTCAACCACCCGGAACTCCCCTAGGGTGAGCGTCCCGGTCTTGTCAAAAATCACGGTGTCCAGGTTTCTGGCTTCTTCCAGTCCGCGCCGGTCCCGCACGAGCAGGCCGTTGCGTGCGCCCAGGGTTGTGGAAATAGCAACGACCAGCGGCACAGCCAGGCCAAGGGCGTGTGGGCAGGCGATCACCAGGACGGTCACCACGCGCACAATGGAGAAATCGATGGGCGCTCGAAGGAACTGCCACACCACCAGCGTGAGCACGCCGGCGACGATGGCCACTGCAGTCAGGATCCGAGCCGCACGGTCGGCCAGGTGCTGCGCCCTGGATTTCGACGTCTGCGCGTCAGCGACGAGCCGCATGATCCCGGAAAGCCTGGTGCTCTCTCCCGTGCCAGTGACCTGAATGCGCAGGGAGCCCTCGCCATTGATGGTCGCGGCGATGACCTCATCTCCTTCCTTCTTCTTTACCGGTCGGGACTCGCCGGTGATCATGGCCTCGTTGAGATCGCTCGTGCCTTTCTGGACCAGACCGTCCGCCGGCACACTTTCGCCGGGGCGGACCAGCACGATGTCGCCCTCCCTCAGCTCGCTGATGGACACTGTCTGCTCGCCCTGCTCAGTGACCCGTGTGGCGTAATCCGGGAGCAGCTTGGCGAGTTCCTGCAGCGCTCCCTGTGCCTGTGAGATCGAACGCATCTCAATCCAGTGGCCCAGTAGCATGATGGTTACCAGCGTTGCCAACTCCCACCAGACCGCATCCGCATCAATGAGGCCGAGCTGCACTACCCACGAAAAGATGAACGCCACCGAGATGGCGAGGGAAATCAAGGTCATCATTCCCGGCAGTCGGGCTCCAAGCTCTCGCCGCGCACCCTTCAAGAAGACCAGGCCACCGTAGAGAAAGACGGCTGTGCCGAGGACAGGAGATATCCACGCCGACCCGGGGAACTCGGGCGCCGTGTAACCAAAGATCATCTGGATGTGCGCTGCCCAGATAACGACCGGAAAGGTGAGGATCAGCGACAGCCAGAATTTGTCCCGGAACATCTCCGGGCTGTGACCTGCGTGCTGGTCGTGGTTTGCATGGACGTGGATCCCTACCCCGTGCCCGCCACTTGCCTGTTGGCTGGCAAGCCGTTCGGAGTCGTGACCATGTACGTGGTGGGTGGTCTTGCTCAGAATGTCGCCACCTCAATCGTGGGTGACAGGTCGCCTACATAGGATACGGATGCGTTCTGTCCGCCCAACTACCGAGATCAGCGACAAAGGCAAGTGGCGCGGCCTTTACGCATGCCAAGCAGGTGACACGTGCCTTTGCTCGCTGCATCGATTCGTCATGCGGCATCCAACGGCTTGATGCGCGCGACTTCCTTCTTGATCGCCTGCCCGGCATCCCAGAGGTCAACGGCCCGCTGGGCGTTCAACCAAGACTCCGGAG
>JBJHBJ010000100.1:0-5769 GCA_050485425.1 Ectothiorhodospiraceae bacterium
GCGGGCTCGACGGTTGGTCATGCATCATGATCGGCTGCCCGGTGTTGCCGAAGCCTGGGTTTGGCTCACAGAAGCACGCATGCTCTTGCGTCGGTTGACGACATGATAATATGTAAACACCCTCTTAAGGAAGCGCTGATTTATTCCCATGGGGTTCTGGCTTTGCAGCGTGTTCGGGGGCAAGGCGCGGCTCGCAGGCAATGGCGAGCCCTTGTCAAGAGCCGCAACGCGGCAGCCGGACACGCTGCAAAGCCCCGTAGGGCGGGCCATTCGCGCGCGCTGGACTGCGTTGGCGTTCTTGCCAAGGGCGACGGCCATTACCTGCGAACGCCGCCTTGCCAGCCCGCGCGAATGGCTCCGCAGAACCCCATGGGAATTAATCAGCGCTTCCTTAAACGCTCGGCAGGGCCAAAACCGCCGTGGCGATGGAGAAATAGATCAGGATCCCGCAGATGTCCGCGATGGAGGTGATCAACGGGGCGCTGGCGGTGGCCGGATCCAGATTCATGCGCGTGAGCAGGAATGGCAGCAGCATGCCGATCATGCTGCCCACCACCACCACTGCGATCATCGCCGTGGACACCACCATCGCGATGTCGAAACCGCCGCGCCAGAGCCCGAGCCCCCAGACGGCGATCCCCATGGTCACCCCCAGCGCGGTGGCGACGCCCAGCTCCTTGCCCCAGAGCTTCAGCCAGTGCCGCATCTGCACATCGCCGGTGGCCAGTGCGCGGACCATCAGCGTGGCGGACTGCGAGCCCGCGTTGCCGCCGGAGTCCACGATCAGCGGCAGGAAGAAGACCAGAGCGATGGCCGCTTCGATGGTTTCCTCGAAATAGGCGATGCCTGCGCCGCCGAAGATGTTCATGAACACCAGCAGCACCAGCCAGCCGACGCGCTTGCGATAGAGCAGCGAAGGCCGCGCTTCGCGCAGGCTCAGGCCCATGGCGCCCATGCCGCCGATCTTGTGGAAGTCCTCGGTATTCTCCTGCTCAGCCACGTCCATGACGTCGTCCACGGTGACCACGCCCAGCAGCACGCCGGTCTTGTCCACCACCGGCAGGGCGGTGATGTCGTAGTGCTGGATCAGCCGCACGGCCTCCTCGCGGTCTTCGGCGGCGTTCACGGTGACCAGTTGCCCGGAAAGAAACTCCTCCACGGTGGATGAGGGTGCGCTCAGTACCAGGCGCTTGAGTCCTACCGTGCCCAGCAGGCGCCCGCTTGGGTCTGTTACATACAGCGTGTTGATCGTGTCTTCGGACTCGCCCTTGGTGCGCACGTGCTCCAGCGCTTTGGACCCGGTCCAGTCCGGCCGGATGGTGACGAAGCGCGTGTTCATCAGTCGCCCGACACTTTCCTCCGGATAGCCCAACTGTTTCAGCGCCTGTTTGACGTCGGCAGGCGGCAGCAGCTGCAGCAGTTGCTCCATGGCCTCCTGCGGCAGGGATTCCAGCAGGGCGGTGCGGTCGTCCGGCAGCAACCCCGCCAGTACGAAGCGGCCGTCGTCCGGCTGCATGCGCTGGAGCAGGGCGTACTGGTCCTGCCTGTGCAGGTAGGCGAAGATGGCCGGCCAGCGCTCCCTGGGGAACTGGTTCAGGGCGTGGAGCACCACGTCCGGATCCAGTTCCTCCAGGGCGGCGGCGATGTCCTGGACATGCATCGTCTCCTGCTGCTCGGCCAGTTCTTCCCAGGCCTCGCGCTGGACCAGCTCCCGCAGGAGCCTGCTCTCCTGTTTGTCTTCCATGGTGCCTCCCTGGTTGGTGACAGGTGCGCCGGGACGCCTTTGTCAACGGCTCCGGTGCACAACGGTCGACGATCTCGGCGGTGTATCGATACTGCCGAAGATGGAAATCCGCCTGGTATGCTGCGAACGTCTGTTACGGGACACTAGTGCTGGCCGGCGGCGGCCTGCGTGGCGAGGTCGTTGTCGTTGGCGGAAAACAGCGTGCGCCGGGGCAGGGAGCGCAACAGCGCCTGGCGATGACCGGGCAGCAGGCCGCGAACGATGCGCCATGCCTCGTGCTGGCCGATCAGTTCCAGTACCAGCAACTGCTCCCGGTTGTCCAGGTGGGCAAACACGGCACAGCGGCGGCCTGCGGGCAGTAGCTCGAAGGTGGACAGCAGCAGGTCGCGTTCCAGCCCGGCCAGGGCCCGGGCGATGGCGCGCACGTGCAGCAGGTCCAGCTGGTTCTGCACCCGCTGCCAGTCGCGCAGCAGGATCAGTTCACGCAGCAGGCGGACGACGGTGATCGGTTCCATGGTGTGAATCTCCCCGGTGGCATGTCAGTGATGGCAGGCCAGAGCCTCGGCCAGTTCGCGGTTCTGCTTGGACGGCGCAAGCGCCGCGTACACGCGAAGCTGTCGATGCTGGGGGAGTAATCGGAACAAACGGGTGCGCCCTTCCGGGTCCAGTTGTTCGAGATAGCTGGCTGCTTCCGGCGCCGGAAGAGAAGAGAGATGCATGGCGGTGTCGCGCCATTCCGGATGCAGGGTGTCCTGCAGCAGTTCGTGGTTCAGATCCTGGTTCAGCATGATGACGTCTCCGTCGCTGGAATGACCCACGGCCAGGCAGCAATCCGCGAAATACGGAATGCGCCCGAGACGGCCGAGTGCCGTTCCCGGTTGTTTCAATACGGAGCGTGTATCAAGAGGAAGCCGGAGATGATCGGCTGCCGGTTGTCGCGCTCCCCGCTGGCGTTCAGCGGAGGCGGCGACGGGAAGAGGTCGGGAGCCTTACTCGCTGAACGCGCGAATCAAGTGATTTTCGCTGGGACTGTGACTGTCCAAGGGAAATGGCCCTCTTCGGAAAAAGACGCGTGTAGTTTACCTATAATCGCCCGGTCGTCAATGCTCTGTCGCCCGGTTTTCGTGTGGTCCGGTTCATTTGTGACGCGGGAGAATGGCTGGTAAAGTGCCTATGTTCTTATATATGGATATGCGGATATGTTAGTGCCGGAACAGTTTTTCCGAGCTCTCTCCGACTCGACCCGTCTGCGTTGCCTGCTGTTGCTGTTGAGTGAGCGGCAGGTCTGCGTCTGCGAGTTCGTTCATGCGCTGGATCTGTCGCAGCCGCGTGTGTCGCGTCATCTTGCGCAGCTACGCGACATGGGCGTGGTCGAGGACGAGCGTCGCGGGCAATGGGTGTACTACCGTTTGAGCCCGGCGCTGCCGCGCTGGGCCATGGAGACGCTGGAGGCGGTATTTCAGGCCGAGGTCATGCGCGATATCCGCAAGCGCCTGGCCACCATGCCCAATCGCCCGTCCGTCAGTTGCTGCTGAGGTTTTCATGTTGAACATTCTTTTCCTGTGCACGGGGAACTCCTGCCGCTCGCAGATGGCCGAGGGTTTTGCCCGCGCGCTGGCCGGCGAGCGGGCCGTGGTGCGGTCGGCAGGTATTGAGGCCCACGGCAAGAATCCCCGGGCCATCGCCGTCATGGCCGAGGTGGGGGTGGATGTCTCCGGGCAGGAATCAACGCGCATCACCGACGCCATGCTGGCCGACGCGGACCTGGTGGTGACCGTCTGCGGCCACGCCGATGAGCACTGTCCGGTGCTGCCACCCGGCACCCGCCGGGTGCACTGGCCGTTGCCGGACCCGGCCCGGGCCACAGGCACGGAAGAGGAAATCGGCGCGCAGTTCCGCGCGGTGCGGGATGACATCCGCCAGCGGGTGTCGCAGTTGCTGGACGAGGAACTGGGGCGGGGTCAGGCATGAGCGAATCACAGTCATCGGTGGCGCAGGTGGACAAGGCGCCGGACATCCGCGAGGGCATGGGGCTGTTCGAGCGCTATCTGTCGGTCTGGGTGGCCTTGGCTATCGTCATTGGCATCGCGTTGGGTCAGTTGGCGCCCGGAGTGCCGGAGACGCTGGCACAGTTTGAATACGCGCAGGTGTCGATCCCGGTGGCCATCCTGATCTGGGCCATGATCTTCCCGATGATGGTGCAGATCGATTTCGCGTCCATTCTCGGCGTCCGCCGGGAACCGAAGGGTCTGATCGTGACCACCGCCGTGAACTGGCTGATCAAGCCATTCACCATGTTCGCCATCGCCTGGTTCTTCCTGCTGGTGGTCTTCGCACCGTTCATTCCGGAAGGCCTGGCGCGGGAATACCTGGCCGGTGCCATTCTGCTGGGGGCGGCCCCGTGCACGGCCATGGTGTTCGTGTGGAGCTACCTGACCCGGGGTGACGCCGCGTACACGCTGGTGCAGGTGTCGGTGAATGACCTGATCATGCTGTTTGCCTTCG
Source organism: Ectothiorhodospiraceae bacterium (assembly GCA_050485425.1). Lineage (GTDB taxonomy): Bacteria > Pseudomonadota > Gammaproteobacteria > Nitrococcales > Aquisalimonadaceae > LSCE01. Next base: position 4,250 of record JBJHBJ010000100.1, read on the forward strand.
CGCCCATCGTCGTGCTGCTGCTGGGCATTTCGGATATCCAGGTGCCGTGGGACACGGTCGCGCTGTCCGTACTGCTGTATATCGTCATCCCGCTGGTCGCGGGCTATGCGACCCGCGTCTGGCTGATCCGCCGGCGCGGGCTGGACTGGTTCGACCGCGTATTCATGCCAAGGCTGGGCAAGGTGACGCCAACCGGCCTCATCCTGACGCTGGTGCTGCTGTTCGCTTTCCAGGGCGAGGTTATCCTGAACAACCCGCTGCATATCGTGCTTATCGCTGTGCCGTTGATCATCCAGACCGTACTGATCTTCCTGCTTGCGTACTACTGGATGAAAGCCTGGCGTGTGCGGCACCAGGTGGCCGCCCCGGGCGCGATGATCGGTGCCAGCAACTTCTTCGAGCTGGCCGTGGCGGCGGCCATCGCCCTGTTCGGCCTGCAGTCCGGCGCGGCCCTGGCCACGGTGGTGGGCGTTCTGGTCGAGGTGCCGCTGATGCTGGCGCTGGTGCGGTACGCCAATCGAACGCGGGGCCAGTTTCCGATTACCGCAGAAGCGGCGATCTCCTCGTGACGGCTGTCGCGGCTCTAGGGAGCCGGTGAAGCCGGGGCCGGCCGGTTAGCCGCCCGCTCCCAGAGCCAGAAGCCAGAGCGGCAGGACCAGCGCGGCAATGGCGGTCTGGAACGTGAGTAGCGTGGCCAGCAGGCGGTGGTCGCCGCCCATCTGCCGGGCCAGGATGTAGCCGGCGGGGGCCGTGGGCAGCGCAGCGAACACCACCAGTAGCTGCGTCTCCAGCGGCCGTAATCCCAGCATCAACGCCCATGCCCAGGCCAGGGCGGGCAACACCAGCATTTTCGCCACCGTGCTGGCAGCGATGGCGGTCGCCTGGGTGCCGGTGGTGCGCAGACTGAGCCCGGCGCCCACGGTCATCAGTCCCAGCGGCAATGCCGCCGAACCCAGAATGTCCAGCACGCGGCCACTGCCCAGCGGCAGGCCGACGCCGCTCAGGTTCAGCACGATGCCCGCCACACAGGCGAGGATGAGCGGGTTCTTCGCCAGGCTTTTCAGGATGCCGGCAATGGAGACCTGCCCACCGGCAAGCCAGGCCAGAACGGCGACGCAGAGCAGGTTGATCAGCGGGATCTTCAACGCCATCACCAGGGCTGCGACAGCGACCCCCGGTGCGCCGAAGAGACCGAAGGCAATGGCTACCCCCAGATAGGTGTTGAACCGGATGCCGCCCTGGTAGACGGACGTGAAGGCAGGGCCGTCCACGGGCAGGACGCGACGCAGGGCCAGGAGCACCGCGGTGATGCTGAGCAGGGTGACAACCACGGCGGCCGCCATGGGCGCGATGCGGCCCGCATCCACCTCGGCGGAGGCCAGCGTGCTGACCAGCAGGGCGGGGAAGAGCACGTAGTAGGTGAGCTGTTCCAGCTGCGGCCAGAAGCCATCGCCGGGGAATTCGGCGCGCCGGAGCAGGGCGCCGATCGCGATCAGCGCGAACACCGGTGCCAGTGCGCC
>JBJHBJ010000101.1:0-5165 GCA_050485425.1 Ectothiorhodospiraceae bacterium
CATCCCTATGGCATGACCGGCGCCCGTCTGGTCGGGCACGCGCTGATCGAGGGCAAGCGCCGGGGCGCCAGGTACGTGGTGGTCTCGATGTGCGTGGGCGGTGGCATGGGTGCCGCGGGCCTGTTCGAAGTCGCCTGACGGCTGCGGAGGGCTGCGCATGTTCTGGCCGAATCATGGCGACGGCGTCTGCCGTCGCGAACTGCATTTTCGTCATCGCCTGGTCAATTGCTTTGTTCATCGTCCGCCTTCTGTGGGTGCGGTGTTCCGCGAGGCGGTGGAGAAAAACCCCGACGGGGACGCGCTGGTCTGGGACGAAGGCAGACTCAGCTACGCCGGGCTGGCCGCGTCTGTAGACCGCATTGCGGCCAACCTGGCCTCACGCGGCGTCGGCCCGGGTGATCGGGTGGCCCTGCTGGTGGGGAACCGCCCGGAGTTCGTGCAGGGGCTGCTCGCCGCGGTCCGGCTTGGCGCCATCGCCGTGCCGGTCACCATCCGGGAGCAGGGCGAAGGCCTTCGCCATATCCTGAACAACTGCGGGGCACGCGTGCTGCTGTTCGAGGCGGAGCTGGCGTCTCGCCTGCCGGCGTCGTCCGAGCTGCCGGATCTGGAAGCGGCCTACGCCATCGGCGGCACCGCCGCTGGCGCCGAGCCTTTCGAGACTCTGTTGCAGGAGGCGCCCGGAGACTTGCCCGAAGCCGCAATCGTAGAGGAAGACACAGCGGTCATTCTCTACACCTCCGGCACCACCGGCCGCCCCAAGGGGGCCATGCTGACGCACTTCAACATCGTGCATTCGCTGATGCATCTGGAACAGTGCCTGGGGCTTCGCAGCGGGGAGCGTACGGTGCTGGCCGTGCCGGCCAGTCATGTCACCGGCCTGGTGGCCATCATCCTGGCCATGGTTCGCGTGGCCGGCTGTACCGTGCTGATGAGCCAGTTCGACGCCCGCGAGTTCAACCGCCTGGCCGAACGGGAGCGCATGAGTTACGGCCTGCTGGTGCCGGCCATGTACAACCTGTGCCTGATGCGGGCGGACTTCGCCGAGCACGATCTCAGCCACTGGCGTATCGGTGCCTTCGGCGGAGCGCCGATGCCCGAGGCCACCATCCGGCGCATGCACGAGGTGCTGCCGGACGTGGAACTGGTTAACGCCTATGGCGCCACGGAAACCACGTCTCCCACCACGGTCATGCCCCAGGGCGCGATTGCCGAGCGGCCCGACAGCGTCGGCCGCGTGGTGCCCTGCGGCGATGTCCGCATCATGGATGAGGAGGGGCGGGAGGTACCTCCGGGCGAAGCCGGGGAAGTCTGGATTGGCGGGCCGATGGTGGTGCCCGGCTACTGGAACAATCCGGAAGCCACCGCCGACAGTTTTCGCGCCGGCTACTGGTGTTCCGGTGACATCGGTTCCATGGACGACCAGGGGTATGTGCGGGTCTTCGACCGCAAGAAGGACATGATCAACCGGGGCGGCTACAAGGTGTTCAGCGCCGAGGTGGAGAACGTGCTGGCTTATCATCCCGGCGTTGCGGAATGCGCCGTCGTCGCCCGGCCCGATCCGGTGCTGGGCGAAAAGGTGCATGCCTTCGTCACCCGCGGCGACCAGCCTGTCACCGAAGAGGCCATCCGCACCTGGTGCGCGGAACGGCTGGCGGACTATCAAGTGCCGGATTTCGTCACCCTGCTGGACGAGAGCCTGCCGCGGAACCCCAACGGCAAGGTGATCAAGCGGGATCTGCGGGAACGGGCGGTGAAAGACGCGGGGAAGTGACGGGGTTGTTGGGGTTCGCCTTTGGCTCACCACCAACCTACGGACGAACCGTAGGTTGGTGGGTGCAAGCTTACGCTGAGCGAGTCGTCAATTACTCGCCCAGTTCCCTTTCTGCATAAGCCAGACGTTCCTGAACAGTATCGGCGTGTTCCCCGTCGGGATGGCGTTCAAGGTAGCCTGCAGCACGGGCTCGGACATTTCTCAGGGCCTGCTGCTTTGCGGTCAGACCGGTGGCTGCCTCGTAGTCCTGCCAGGCTTCATCCATGAAGTCGTACACGTACTGGATCCTGGCTTGACGCTCCCGGTTCTGCCAGTAGGCGAGGAGTTGCTGTAGCTGTTCGTTCTCCGGGTAGGCGTCCAGCGCGCTATCAATGACGTGCGCAATCGTTGTGGGATTCAGGTCCTGGCCTTCGGCGTAGATCTCGAGCAGAGCCGGCTCCGGATCAGTCAGGGCTATTGCCCGCGGATTGTTGTGGCAGCAGCGATGAAAGACATGGGCAATGATGAACGCTTCGCTTTCGAGTTCCTGATCGAAGGTCACCCGAAGCCGGCCCTCCCCCAGGGGTTCAATCACAGGCTCAACAAACGCTCTCGCGCCGGGCGTTTCGATGGTCCGGTTTTCGAACTTGAGGTCGTCCACCCCCACTTCCGGGTGGTAAACGATCAGCTCTACCGGCTGCTGCACGCTGCTTGCTACCGGAATGCTGCCAAAGAAGTTGAAGTCAAAGCGGGCATGACGGTACGGGGCTAGCCTGGCATAGCCTTCATCCGTCTTCAGGTATACACCGATCGCTGTTATCGATGCGGGATCATGGGTGCCGGACTCGTCGGCCACAGCCGTGGTCGCGCTGAAAAGGAGTGCTATGAGCAGGATGGTTCGAAGCATGGGAACTCTCCCTGTGTCGATTCTTCCGTGTCGATGAAAGTCAGGGACACGTGGCCGGACAGGAGAGAGCAACTTCGAAGTGATTGATCTTCTCGCCTTCCATGGCCGGCACGATCATCCCTGAGCGTGATTCGCCCGATTGCCTAAGCATCTTTCCCGGGCAGGGTGCATTGTGATGGCTGTGTTTCATGTAATCAAGTCGGATGGCAGATGATCGCCGGCGCCAAATGACGCCCAGGTGTGATCGTGGGTGTTGGGGTTCGCTTGCGCTCACCACCAACCTACGCATGAATCGTAGGTTGGTGGTGAGCCGAAGGCGAACCCCAACAGGCTCACTCACTACATCAAGGGAACACCACCAGCCCCACGCCGATGATCACCCCCGATACCACCAGTGTGATCAGGCAGAAGCCCATGATGTCCTTGGCGCGCAGGCCGGCGATGGCCAGGGCGGGCAGTGCCCAGAACGGCTGGATCATGTTGGTCCAGGCATCACCCCAGGCCACGGCCATGGCGGTGCGCGAGACATCCGCACCCAGTTCCAGAGCCGCCGGAATCATCACCGGAGCCTGCACGGCCCACTGGCCGCCGCCGGAAGGAACGAACACGTTCACGATGCCGGCGCTGAGAAAAGCGAACAGCGGTAGCGTGACATCGTTGGAGATGGCAACGAAACCGCTGGACAGCGTCACTGCCAGGCCGGAACCTACCATCATGCCCATGATCCCGGCATAGAACGGGAACTGGATGATGATGCCGCTGGCGCCCTTGGCCGCTTCCTGCAGCGACAGCAGGAATTGCATGGGTCGGCCGTGCAGGATGATGCCCAGGAACAGGAACGTGAAGTTGACGATGTTCAGGTTCAGGCTGCCGCTGTTCACCAGAAAGTAGTACGCGATGAACACCAGGCCCATGATCCCTACCGCCTGGGCCAGCAGCAGGCTGTTCTCCAGTCGCGAGGCCGGGGTGGGCTCCTTCTCCTCGGGAACCTGTGGCGTGTCCTCCAGCTTGCTGCGCTCCACGGTCACCGTGTCTTCCGGTCTCGGCATCATCAGCCGGTTCAGGATCGGCAGCACGATGAACATGCACAGCACCAGCAGCAGGTTGTATGCGGAGAAGATCGTCGTGCCGGTGCTGACCACGCCCATCTGTTCCTGCATGAAATGGCCTTCGGTAGCGATCACCAGCGGCACCGAACCGGCCAGCCCGCCGTGCCAGACGAGGAAGCCACTGTAGGCGCTGGCGATCAGCAGACGGTAGTCCACGCCCTCCACCTGTCGCGCCAGTTGCCGCCCGAACATCGCCCCGATCACCAGGCCGAAGCCCCAGTTGATCCAGGCAGCGCACAGCGACACCAGCGTCACCAGAATGATGGCCTGTCCCGGTGTCTTCGCCAGCTTGGCGATGGCTTCCAGGATGCGTTTGAAGAAGGGAGTGCTGGCCAGTACCCAGCCGGTCACCAGGATAAGCACCATCTGCATGGCGAACTGCAGCAGGTTCCAGAAACCGTTCCCCCAGTGTTCGATCATCTGGACCGGCCCCTGGCGCTCGACGGCCATGCCGGCGATGAACACCACCAGCGTCAGCAGCAGCACCAGAACGTAGGGGTCCGGCAGCCAACGCTCCACGGCCTTGACTGACGACATGCTTATGCGTTTGATCATCGGAACTCCTCGGCTAGTTGCTTGTGTTCTTGTTTTCCGTGCCGGGCGAGGGCGGCGTGCCCGCATCGCCCTATGGTGAGAGTAGTGCATATGAGCGTTGAATGGCTTCTGGCAACGCAGCATTTGACCGTTTACGCCAACTGCCCTGGCCGATACTGCCATTGGCCTTGGTTGGGGCGGTGGCTAGACTGAGCGGCTACCAGCGCCGCGCCGGGCAGAGACGGCCTGTTTCGCAGGCGCCTGGATCCAGCCCATATCAAGACACCACAGGAGTACTGGATGAGTATCAGGGGGAAGGCGTGTATCGCCGGAATCTACGAGCACCCGACGCGCAAGGCGCCGGACAAGTCCGTGGCGCAGTTGCATGCGGAGTGCGCCAAAGGTGCGCTGGAAGATGCTGGCCTGTCCCTGTCGGACGTGGACGGTTATTTCTGCGCAGGCGATGCGCCCGGCCTCGGGCCGCTCAGCATGGTGGAATACATGGGGCTGAACGTCCGCCACCTGGATTCCACGGAAACCGGCGGCTCCTCCTACCTGATCCTGGCGTCCCACGCTGCCCAGGCCATCGCCATGGGCAAGTGCGACGTCGCGCTGATCACACTGGCCGGCCGTCCCCGCTCGGAGGGCTCCAGCGGCACCCAGGTGCGGAACTGGGGCGCCAACATCCCCGACGTGCCGTACGAAGTGCCTTATGGCCCGCTGACCGTCAACATGTATGCCATGGCTGCCATGCGGCACATGCACGAGTTCGGCACCACCAGCGAACAACTGGCCTGGATCAAGGTCGCGGCCTCGCACCATGCCCAGCACAACCCCAATGCCATGTTGCCCAAGCTGGTGACGG
>JBJHBJ010000102.1:0-5150 GCA_050485425.1 Ectothiorhodospiraceae bacterium
GTCGAGCTGTGGAAAGAGCGGCAACGCCGCAAGGGACTGACGGACGAGGAGATCGCGGAGAATTTCCGCACGGTGACGAACTATACGCTGGACACGATCCCGGGCGCTGCCTCGCCGGTGCGGGACTCGACGGTGCTCACGCGGCTGGCCCGAGACCTCCAGCGCTGAGGCAGCGTGCTGACCACCTATCAGGTGATCCAGCGCGGGAACAGCACGCCAATTGCTCTGCGCGGCTACGCCGGCCTGCGCGTGCATCTCCCGGCGTCGCTTTACGGCGCCCAACACCCCACCATTATTCGCATGGCGGTGGGCCCGGCAGGGCAGCGGGCCATGGCCTCGGGCGGTATCATCGTCACAGCGGTTGTCTCGCCGGCCGTGCGGACGTTCCAGTGGATTTTCGATGACGAAGTCACCTGGCGGCATCTGCTGGTGAATGTGTCGATGGATATGGCAAAGGCGGTGGCGGCGGCGGGGGCGATGGTATTCGCTGGAGCAGTCGCTGCTTCACTGACTTCCATTGTTATCGTGCCAGTGGCTTTCGGAATATTTGCGGCAGTTGCCGTTGGGTATGGGCTTAGCGTGCTTGATCAAAAATTTGATATTACGGATAAGCTCGTGAGTGCTCTTGAGGAAACCGAACGAAGTATACGGGAATCGGGACGTGAGGCCAGTTATTACCTGGGGACAACTAGAGGGCAGATGGACTTTATTCGGCGATTTTCAGGTTATTGGCGATGAATGCTCACTACAAGACAGATGGTCCAAGCGACACGCTACTTGTTCTCGGAGGCGTGTTTATGGCCCTGCTAGGGATATTTTGCGGAGGCGTTCTGACGTGGCTGCTGATTGAGGATCTGCGCAAGTACGAATGGATTGCCGAAACTCTTCCAGCTCTCTTTGTTTGGTCAAAGGGCGTTGGTATTATGGTTCTCTCGCCTGTTGCAGCGATAGCGTGCTTTCTGTTGTCATTTATGGCTTTTAAGCGGTTCCTCACACAGAATAAAAAACTTTCAAAAGAACCAGAGACCCTTGAAAAGGTGGTAGCAGTACTTTCCTTGGTTGCGGCCATTGGGATGCCTGCCAGCGGATTCGTTGGAAAGTTCTATTGGGATAACAGTTTTCGCCAGGCCTCATATGTGCGATGTTCAAACTCCTTCATGCTCACGTCAAAGTGGTTGATGGACGTTTGGGTACGAAATCCTGCTTATTGCCGCGACCCCGAAGTCCGCGCCATGATGGCGTCCCCCCGGCATGGCATTGACGACATCAACGAATACCTGAGGGATCAGGAGCGGTAGCGGCACACGCCGTGCACCGCCTTTTATTAGCCATGGAAGGTTTGCAGACATGCCGGTATTCAACATTGAGAATCCCTCATCCCGCGCACAGCGCGGCCGGAACAACCGGGCGCGGGGCCGCCCGCCTGCGTCGCTTGCCGGAGAAGGAAGTCTTCGTCATGACGCCGGCCGAGATGGTCGAGTTGTGGAAAGAGCGGCAGCGCCGCAAGGGGCTGACGGACGAGGAGATCGCGGAGAATTTCCGCACGGTGACGAACTATACGCAGGACACGATCCCGGGGCCGCCTCGCCGATTCGGGATTCCACGGTTCTGACCCGCCTGGCGCGGGATCTGAGGCGGGGCGGGAGCGTGCTGACCACCTACCGGGTCATCCAGCGCGGCAATACGACGCTGATAGCTCTTCGTGGTTATGCAGGGTTGCGGCAGCATCTCCCGGCTTCGCTTTACGGCGCCCAACACCCCACGATCATCCGCATGGCAGTGGGCCCCGCAGGGCAGCGGGCCATGGCTTCGGGCGGTATCATCGTCACAGCGGTTGTCTCGCCGGCCGTGCGGACGTTCCAGTGGATTTTCGATGACGAAGTCACCTGGCGGCACATGCTAGTGAATGTGTCGATGGATATGGCGAAGGCTGTTACAGCGGCGGGAGGCTTTATTGCTGGTGCGAAGTTGGCGGTCGTGGGTGGCGTGGCCTTCGGTTTGGCGGTCCCGGTCATAGTTCCTGTTGGAGTTGGCTTCGCTGCCGCGGTGGCGGTGGGGCTCGGTTTGAGCTATCTCGACGACAACTTACGGGTATCTGAGAGGCTCATCGATATGCTGACGAACGCACAGGAAAATTGGAAAGATATGACAACCGAGTTGCGGAGGGAAACAGGCTATTTTTTCGGAACCCATGCGGGTCAGCTCGAGTTTATGCGCTGGTTTTCCGGCAGGCGATAGAGGCTTGAAACTATGGAGCGAGGAACCGCCAGCCCGGCTGTTGTGCTGGGATATATGTTGGGCTTGACGGTACTGGGCGTAGGTCTCGGTTTTGGTGGTCCGTACCTGCTGGTTCTGGAGGTCCGTGATTACGCGAGCTACATGAATTTACTGCCGCCGCTGTTTACTCGCCACACTGGTATTACGGTCATGTACGCGATGCCTTTGGCGGCATTGGCGGTGTTCCTGCTGGCCGGTATGGCAGCCTATCGTCTGGTTTCCGGGAAGAACCCTTCGCAAAGGGGTGGCGGTATACTGATGAAAGTGGCTGGAGTCCTGCTATTGGTTGCTGCCGCAGGAATAATCGGCGGAAGATACGTGGCTAACTACTACTGGGCCCATACCTTCCAGCAAGCCGGATATGCGCGGTGTGGGAACTCGTTCATGCTGACGTCTCGATGGTTCACGGAAGTGTGGGTGTTGGACGTGTCTCACTGCCGTGATCGCGAAGTGCGCGCAATGATGGCATCCCCCCGGCACAGTATCGAAGATATCAACGAATACCTGAGGGAACAGCAGCGGTAGCGATGTACTCAGGGGGCACGGCGTTCCGCCGTGCCCTACCTTTTGATCAGCCAGGGAAGGACTGCACATGCCTGTATTCACCATCGAACACACCTCGACCCGTGCCCAGCGCGGCCGGAACAACCGGGCGCGGAGCGCCCACCTGCGCCGCCTGCCGGAGAAGGAAGTCTTCGTCATGACGCCGGCCGAGATGGTCGAACTGTGGAAAGAGCGGCAGCGCCGCAAGGGGCTGACGGACGAGGAGATCGCGGAGAATTTCCGCACGGTGACGAACTATACGCTGGACACGATCCCGGGGGGGCGCCTCATGGCGGTGGGCCCGGCAGGCCAGCGGGCCATGGCCTCGGGCGGTATCATCGTCACGGCGGTTGTCTCGCCGGCTGTGCGGACGTTCCAGTGGATTTTCGATGACGAAGTCACCTGGCGGCATCTGCTGGTGAATGTGTCGATGGATATGGCGAAGGCTGTGGCTGCGGCTGGGGCGATGGTGGTGGTCGGGACCGCAACCGCAGCGGCCACATCTATCGTCATTTTCCCGATAATCGCAGGTTTTATTGCGGCAGTAGTGGTTGGATATAGCTTAAGCGTGCTAGACAGCCATCTAGGAATTAATGAAGCCTTGGTTGATGCTTCGGAGCGAGCGCAGCAAGAGTTGGGGAGTGTGCGCCAGCAGATAAACTATTACCTGGGAAGCACAAGAGGGCAAATGGAGTTTATCCAAAGGTTATCTGGGGGGGCGGTGGTGAACAGGGTGCCTATAATTCAGAGAGCGGGCCCTGGAAAAGGGACGTACTTACTGATTGCCCTCGGCATGTTGTTGTTCGGGTTGGCTAGCAGCAGTGTTATGGCTTGGCTATTGGTAGCGGAGCTTGGAGCCTACTCCAGCGCCATGGAGAGCCTGGCGCCACTTCTTGTGTGGTCTTCGGGGAACGGCATACTTTTTGTCTTTCCTCTTGTGGGGTTAGTTTTTCTTCTACTAGCAGTGCTTGCCTTGCGTCGTGCGCTTGATGTGGACAAACAGCTTCTTAAGGCAGCGTCTTCTCTGGAGAAAGTATCGGCAGTTATCGCGCTTATTACGCTTGGAGCTTTGTTCTTCGCCGGGCTTGGAGGAAGGTTCTACTGGGATCACTCACTCAGAGAGGCTGGCTACGAGCGCTGTCCGAACTCGTTTTTTCTGACTTCACGATGGCTTACCTCGGTATGGGTCCAGGATCTCGCCTACTGCCGGGATCCCGAAGTGCGATCATTGATGGCATCACCCCGGCACGGCATTGACGACATCAACGAATACCTGAGGGAGCAGGAGCGGTAGCGGCGCACGCCAGGGTGCGGCACCGTGCCCGGTTTTCTATCAGCCACGGAAGATTTGCAGACATGCCGGTATTCAACATCGAGAACCCCTCATCCCGCGCACAGCGCGGCCGGAACAGCGTTGCCATTGTGGTTGGCTTTGGTGTGAGTGAATTGGATAGGCACATCGGGATCTCGGAATCTTTTGTTGCAGCGCTTGATGACGCGATTGAAGCTTTCAAGAGGGAGATCGAAAGCTCGCGTAGAGGTATTCAGTACTATCTGGGTAGCCCTCAGGGCCAGATGGAATTCATTCAGCGCTTTTCTGGTATGCGCTAATAGGGAGATATCTCTGTGGCAGCTCCGGTACGTGTCGGTAGGGGATACGCGGCGGCATACGCGCTGCTGTCCCTTGTGTTCGCCATCGGTGCTGGTGTTGGTCTTCCGTATTTGCTCAGCCATGAGCTTGCGGACCTCAGGGAAGCCTTGGACGTGCTGCCTCCGCTGTTTACCCGGCATACCGCTATAACAGCGATGTATGCGGCACCTGTTGCCGGATTGCTGTTTCTCTCTTTCTTCCTGATTGCTGCCCGCTATTGTTTGCTCGGGAGAGCGGTGCGGGAAAAGACGGGAAACAGGATCATGAAGGTCATCGCGGTGCTGGCGGTGATCGCATTACTAAGCCTTTTCGTTGCCCGCACTATGGCGAACGCCTATTGGGAAAACCAGTTTCTGTCTGCGGGTTACATGCGATGCCCTAATTCCTTCATGCTCACTTCAAAGTGGTTGACGGACGTGTGGACCCAGGATCTTGCCTATTGTCGCGATTCAGAAGTCCGCGCAATGATGGCTTCCCCCCGGCACGGCATTGACGATATCAACGAATACCTGAGGGAGCAGGAGCGGTAGCGACGCACGCCAGGGTGCGGCACCGTGCCCGGTTTTCTATCAGCCATGGAGGGCTTGCACATGCCTGTTTTCAGTATCGATAACGCTTCTTCCCGTGCGCAGCGTGGCCGGAACAGCCGGGCGCGGGGCGCCCACCTGCGCCGCCTGCC
>JBJHBJ010000103.1:0-4670 GCA_050485425.1 Ectothiorhodospiraceae bacterium
AGGGCCGGCTGATGCCGCGCTTCATTACCATTGCCAACCTTGACAGCAAGAATCCCCAGGAAGTGGCGCGCGGCAACGAACGCGTGATCCGGCCAAGGCTGGCCGACGCCGCGTTCTTCTGGGACCAAGACCGCAGACAGCCGTTGTCGGCCCGCGTCGAGGGGCTGAAATCCATTGTCTTCCAGCAGCAACTGGGTACCTTGCACGACCAGGCCTTGCGGGTCGCGGCGCTTTGCCGCCTGCTCTCCTCGGAGTTCCATGTGGACGCCGCGGTCGCCGAACAGGCTGCACTGCTTGCGCGCTGCGACCTGCTCACCGAGATGGTTGGGGAGTTTCCGGAGCTTCAGGGGGTCATGGGCCGATACTACGCGGCGCATGACAAGCAGACTCACGGCATTCCCGAAGCGCTGGACGAGCAGTACCGGCCGCGCTACGCCGGCGACACGATCGCCGAAACGCCGCTCGGGCAATTGCTGGCTATCGCTATCCGCGCGGATGTACTCACGGGCATCTTTGCCATCGGACAAGCACCGACCGGCGACAAGGACCCGTTCGCCCTGCGACGCTCGGCGCTCGGCCTGCTTCGTACCCTCATCGAAGGCGGGCGCAGCCTTTCGCTGCGGGAACTGCTCGACGCGGCGGCGGCCCATCAGCCGAACGACGTCAAGGCGTTCGCCAAAGTCGAGGAGGTGCTTGCTTTCTGCATGGACCGCCTCCGCAGCTACTATCAGGATCAGGGTTATCCCCTGGAATTGTTTGATGCGGTCCGTTCAGTGCGTGTCAAGAATGCCGACGGCAACATGCAAGATATTGATAATCCAGTTGATTTCGACAAGAGATTGCGCGCGGTAGCCGCGTTCCGCAAGCTCGACGCCGCGAGTAGCCTGGCAGCAGCCAACAAGCGGGTCATCAACATTCTTCGCAAGGCCGGGCCCGCGGATGTCCGCGAACCGGAGCCGACACTCTTCCAGTCGGACGAGGAGCGTCGGCTTTACGACATCGTGCAACCGCTGGGTCGGGAGGTGCAGGAACTGGCCGAGGCCGGCAACTACGAAGCGGCGCTTGGCCGTCTGGCCGCCGCCCGGGAGCCTGTGGATGCGTTCTTCGAGCAGGTCATGGTCATGGCCGAGGATCCCCGTGTGCGGGACAACCGGCTGAACCTGCTCCGCCGGCTGGCGCGGCTGTTTTCCAGCGTGGCTGACATCTCACGCCTGTCCGGTGGCTGAACGCCATGCCCGCGGTAATGCTGGACAGGGATGGCGTCATCAACCGCGACTCCCAGTATTTCATCCGCCGGGTAGACGAATGGCAACCGCTTCCCGGCAGTATTGAAGCCATCGGTCAGCTCTCCCGCGCTGGCTGGACCATCGCCGTCTGCACGAACCAGTCGGGTCTGGCCCGCGGCTATCTGGATTGGCCTACGCTTCATGCCATGCACGACAAGCTCCGCTCGCTGGTCACTGCCCACGGGGGCGTCATAAATGGCATTTACGTCTGTCCGCACGGCCCCGATGACGGCTGCACCTGCCGGAAACCCCTGCCCGGGTTGCTGCAGCAGGCGGCACGGGAGCTCGGTTTCAGCCTTCCGGGTACGGCCATGATCGGTGACGCCGCCCGCGATCTGGAAGCCGCCCGCCGCGTCGGTGCCCGGCCAATACTGGTTCTGACCGGCAAGGGACAACAGACGCTGGAGGCCGAACCGGACGTGGAGTACTACCCCGATCTGGCGGCGGCTGCAGCCGCCCTGCTGGCCGAATCCAGACAGGGCCGCTGAACCTCCGTCTATCGCCCCTCCCCCCATTGTTGGACCATAATATCCGGAATGGCATCTTCCGCATCCCTGCGGAAGACTCGCAATCAACCATGATTGAGTCGACAGGAGAGGTTACTATTGGCTTCCCGTTCCACCAGCAGCAACATCGCCCGGCAACGTCCCTTGATCCAGCGCGTGCTGGCCTGGCCCCGTTCGATACTCTGGTTTCTGGGGGCGCTGGCGGCCACCCTGGTCTTCGGCACGGCGGGCGTCCTTCTTGCCATGCTGCTTCCGTACCGCAGCCGTTACTGGTTCTTCACGCAATGGAGCTTTTTCCTCCTCTGGCTGGCTCGTGTCATCTGTGGCATTCGCTATACCGTTGAGGGGAAGGAACATCTTCCGTCCACACCATGCATCGTGATGTGCAAGCATCAGTCAGCCTGGGAGACCTTGGCAACGCAGTACTGGTTCAGTCCACAGACCTGGGTGCTCAAGAAGGAACTGATCAAGTTGCCGATGATCGGCTGGGCGCTCCGTATGCTGGACCCCATTGCCATTGACCGTAGCGCAAGAAAGGAAGCGGTGGACCAGATGATGGAGCAGGGCATCGTGCGGCTGCGGGAAGGACGCTGGATCATCATCTTCCCGGAAGGCACCCGGGTACCTGCGGGGCAAACCGGACGCTACCGCCGCGGTGGGGCAATACTCTCGGTGGCCACGGGGGTGCCAATCATTCCGGTCGCACACAATGCTGGCGAGATGTGGCCACGCAACTCGTTCCTGAAATACCCCGGAGAAGTAAAGGTCCGCATCGGACCGCCTATTGTCCCGGGCGAACGCGATGTGGAGACGGTGCTGGCGGAAGTCAAGCTGTGGATTGAGACCAACACGCGGGATGTCAGTCGTTATTATCAGGATGACGAGGCTCCAGCGGAGAAAACGGCCTGACGAGTGTTCCACGTGGAACATCCGATCTGTCTCTGATGCTTCACGGCATGTTCCACGTGGAACAAAAAAAGCCGGGGTTCTGCCCCGGCTTTTTTACCCAAGCGGTCGCGCTGCGCCTCGGCGTTGCACCAAGCTGCCAGGGAGTCGCATGGGATTAGATCACAGGCTCCCTAGACATCGAGATTACTTGCGGCGAGTGCATTCTTTTCAATGAACTCCCTTCGGGGTTCAACGTGATCGCCCATCAATGTCGTGAACACCTCGTCGGCCGCGACCGCGTCCTCGATCTTCACTTGAAGCAAACGGCGGGTATCCGGATTCATGGTGGTCTCCCACAACTGATCCGGGTTCATTTCGCCCAGCCCCTTGTAGCGCTGCACCGACTGCCCGCGTTTTGCCTCCTCCAGCAACCATTCGATCGCCTGGCTGAACCGCGATACCGGCTGGGTACGCTCACCGCGCTGTACGTAGGCTCCCTCGCCAAGCAGCCCGTCAAGTACGAGGATCAACTCACGCATCGCCTTGTATTCCGGAGACAGGAAGAACTCCGGGGTAAAGCGATAATCATGACGCAGCCCATGCATGCGTTTGGAGATCATGCCCTCCTGGAATCCGCCATCCGGACCGGCACTGACCGTTGCCTGATAACGTGTTCCGGTCGGCTGGTGCGGGTTCAACGTATCCACCAGTTCCTGGAACCACGCCTGTACACGCTCCGCATCCTGAAAATCGCTCTCACTCAACGGCGATACCCAGAGCATGGCGTCCAGCAACTCCCGGTCATGGTGCCGGGACAGCCGGTCGATGATGTCCATTACCCGCAGATACTGCCGAGCCAGTGTCTCCAGCCCCTGTTCCTGAATCGGTGGTGCCTCGTTGCCCGGGTGCAACAACGCGTTGCTCAGCGCCAGTGTCAACAGGTACTCCGTCAACTCCTTTTCGTCCTTGACGTAATGCTCCTGCTTGCCTCGCTTCACCTTGTACAACGGGGGCTGCGCAATGTAGACATGGCCGCGCTCCACCAGTGTGAGCATCTGACGGTAGAAGAACGTCAGCAGCAGCGTGCGGATATGGGAACCGTCCACATCGGCGTCGGTCATGATGATGATGCGGTGGTAGCGCAGTTTCTCGGGGTCGAAGTCCTCCCGGCCGATACCGCAGCCCAGTGCCGTGATCAGCGTTCCGACCTCTGCGGATGACAGCATCTTGTCGAAACGGGCCTTCTCGACATTGAGGATTTTGCCCTTCAACGGCAGGATGGCCTGCGTCCGGCGATCCCGCCCCTGTTTGGCAGACCCGCCCGCGGAGTCGCCCTCCACCAGGTAGATCTCGGACTGGGTGGGATCCCTCTCCTGACAATCCGCCAGCTTTCCGGGCAAACCGGCGATATCCAGCGCCCCCTTGCGCCGGGTCATCTCCCGCGCCTTGCGAGCAGCCTCGCGCGCCCGCGAGGCATCGACCACCTTTTCCACGATCGCCTTGGCATCCTGTGGACTCTCAACCAGGAAGTCCCGAAGGTGCTCCGCCAGGGTGGACTCGACCGCGTTCTTCACTTCGGAGGAAACCAGCTTGTCCTTCGTCTGGGAAGAGAACTTCGGATCCGGAACCTTGACGGACAGGACGGCTGTGAGCCCTTCCCGCACGTCGTCCCCGGTCGGCGCAACCTTCATCTTCTTGCTGTAACCCTCAGCTTCCATGTAATGGTTCAGACTGCGGGTGAGCGCAGCACGGAAGCCCGCCAGATGCGTTCCGCCGTCACGCTGGGGGATGTTGTTGGTGAAACAGAACACATTCTCCTGGTACGAATCGTTCCACTGCATGGCAATATCCACGCCGATATCGCCATGCCAGGTGGTGATGTAGAGCACTTCCTTGTTCAGCGGCGTCTTGTTCTTGTTGAGGTGTTCGACGAAGGCCTTGATCCCGCCGGCATACTCGAACACATCCTGCTTGCTGGTGCGTTCATCGA
>JBJHBJ010000104.1:0-4316 GCA_050485425.1 Ectothiorhodospiraceae bacterium
CCACCTCGAAGGGGTGCGGACTGCCGGCTGACGACTCCGATCCCGGCGCTGAGCCAGAAGCAGCGATCCTGGAGTTGGCAGTCGGCGTGACCATGCCAGGTACGATACCCAGTCACGGCGAATGTGTTCAGCGCCTTCCCCAATGCCTACAGCCGGGCCAACCCGTTCACCGAAAACTTACATAACCGATCGGGAGACCCCGATCTCATTCCCCCTTTTTCAGCACCACCATCAACACCTTACCAAGACCAACCTCAGAAAATGGGGAGACACGAGAACAGCAAGGCGTTTTCCGGAAACGCACTGATCGATGAGGACTTTCTTCGACAAGAGGGAGTAAGGGATTTCCAACCGTACGCAATGTCGCCGGAACATGAACCTGCGTTGGACATTCGTAACCGTCCGGGCAGCACCGTGTTGACGGCGTGATTCGGCTCTGTCAGGCGGCGGCCGGCTGGAGCCCTGGCAGATTCCAGGGCAGGAGTTCGTCGATACGGTTGACGGGGTGTTCAGCGATGCGCGCGAGCACGGCCCGAAGGTAGGCATAGGGGTCGATGCCGTTGAGCTTGGCGGTGCCGATCAGGCTGTAGACGAGCGCGGCACTCTCCCCGCCACGGTCGGATCCCGCGAAGAGGTAATTCTTCCGCCCAAGGGCGACCGTGCGCAGCGCCCGCTCGGCGGCGTTATTGTCAATCTCGATGCGGCCATTATCGCGGTAGCGCGTCAGCGCCTCCCAGCGCTCCAGGGCATAGCGCACCGCTGCGGCGAAGGCGGACTTCGCGGAGACCTTGCGCAGTTTCTCCCGGAACCAGGTTTCCAGGGAATCGAGTTCCGGCCCGGCACGGGCCTGGCGCAAGGCACGGCGGGTGTCCGGCGGTTTCCCCCGGAGCTCGGCTTCAATAGTGTAGAGGCGCGCAATCCGCTGCAAGGCCTCAACGGCAAGCGGTGTGCCGTTGGCCTGGGCAATGTCGTGGAACTTCCGCCGCACATGCGCCCAGCAGGCGGCTTCCTCAACCCGGCCGCTATCGTAGAGCGCCCGGAAACCGGCGAAGCCGTCGGCATGCAGCACGCCGCGGAAATCCCGGAGATGGGTCTGCGGGTGCGCGCCCTTGCGGTTGGGCGAGTAGCGGAAGAGCACCGCCGGCGGTGTCTCGCCGCCGTGCGGCTGCTCGTCGCGGACATAGGTCCAGAGTCTTGCTGTTCGCGTCTTCCCGGTTCCCGGTGCAAGCACCGGCACCGGTGTGTCGTCGCCGTGGACGGCTGTCCCGGCCAGCACATGTCGTGAGAGCACCTCGCCGAGCGGCCTGAGCAGGGCTGTCGCCGAGCCCACCCAGTCGGCAAGGGTGGAGCGGGAGAGGTCCACACCCTCCCGGGCGTAGATTCCGGACTGCCGATACAGCGGCAGGTGGTCGCAGTATTTGCCGACCAGGACCTGGGCGAGCAGGCCGGGGCCGGCCATGCCGCGGGCAATGGGCCGCGTCGGCGCGGGCGCCTGCACAATGGTCTCGCACGCCGTGCAGCGCCGTTTCGGGCGCACATGACGAATGACCTTGAAGGAGGCCGGCACGTACTCCAGCACCTCGGAGACGTCTTCGCCGAAGTCGGTGAGCTCGCCGCCACAGTCCGGGCAGCTGCAGGCCGGTGCGTGCAGCTGGTCTTCTCTCGGCAAGTGCTCCGGCAACGGCTTGCGCGCCGGCTTTGCGGGCGTTGCCGGCTGCGTGGGGGCCGCCTCCTGCGCGGGCGGCTCGGCATCCTCGCTCTCCAGTTCCTCGATGGCGAGTTCGAGCTGATCGATCTGGCGCTCGAGTTGCTCGGACGAACGACCAAAGCGCAGGCGCTTCAGTCGGGCGAGTTCCAGCTTGAGCTTCTCGAGTTGGAATTCCCGGTGGGAGAGCCGCCGCCGGAGGGTCTCGACCTCCGCCTGGCTCTCGCGCAGCAGCGCCTGGAGAGCGGCAACATCGGTGGGCAGTTCAGCGGCGTTGGCGGTGTTCTTCTGCACCCCGCCATTCTACCAGAAACCCAGCACTGGCGCGCCTTTCAGGCCGCTGTCTGCGGCGTGAATGTGCGGCTCGGCATGCGCCAGTCGATGCCCTCGAGCAGCATGGACAACTGCGCCGGGGTGAGGTGGATGGCCCCGTTCTCGGCCTGTGGCCACACGAACCGGCCACGCTCCAGGCGCTTAGTGTAAAGACACAGCCCCTGGCCGTCCCACCACAGCACCTTGATCCGGTCCCCGCGGCGACCACGGAAGACGAACAACTGCCCGCCAAACGGATTGCGGGCAAGACGCTGCTGGACGACGGCCGCGAGCCCATCGAAGCCCTTGCGCATGTCGGTGACTCCGGCCACCAGGCAGATCGGCACCCCTGCCGGTGGCGCCATCATCGGCCCAACACCTCCAGGACCGTGCGCAGCACCGCCACATCGGCGTCGCCGCGAACCACAACCCGGTGACCACCGCGCAGCAGAATGTCCACGCCGCGCTCGGACGTTCTGCTTTCGGCTTCTGGCAACGGCGTCGGCGCGCAGGGAGCAGACGCCGCCACCCGGATCGGGATAAGCTCCCCGCCAGTCTCAAGGAGACCATCGCGATATTCCTTGCGCCAGCGAAAGAGCTGGTTGGCGTTCACGTCGTGGCGGCGGGCGACGACCGAAACCGAGGCATCCGGCTCGAACGTCTCTTCCACAACCTGCCGCTTGTACGCGACACTGTAGCGCCGCCGCTTGACCGGCTCCCGTCTTCCCTCGCTTCCCATCGTGTCCACCTCACCTCCTCGTGGACACGCCATCGGTGTCCACTTCGCGATAAATGGACACGATCATCCAGAGGAGAAATCATGGGGGAAAGGCGGTAATCACCGGACGGTTACGGACATTCTGACGGACGAAGCGGAGCGCTTCTGGGAACGGGAGCTTGGTTGACGAATAAGCAGCCTGACCGGCCCTTAGCCGGTCAGGCACTGGAATCGGATAGTAAACAGGGATTCAGGGCCAGAGGTTCGCCACCCATCCCGGGGCCACAACGCGGTTCAGACCCCTCCGCCGGAACATGCCCGAGAGCGTCGGATGCAGTGGCGACCAACTCGTCTCACTAGATGGGGCAGTTCTTGACATCGAAACGCGGGCTACGCTTCTCCCGATGCGAGTCCAGACCCTCTTTGAGCTCCTCCCCGCCGAATCCAAGCATTTCCAGCGCCGTGGATGTGTCGAAAATCGGCCCGGCCTGCCGAAGCCAGTTGTTCAGAGAGTACTTCGTCCAACGAATCGCACTCTGGGCACCATTGGCAAGCTCATCGGCAACGTCCATCGCCGTTTCCATCAGCGCCTCTCGCTCCACACAGAGCGAGACAAGACCGATGCGCTCGGCTTCCTCGCCGGAGACTGCACGGCCGGTCATCAAATAGTATTTCGACTTCGCCATCCCGCAGAGCAACGGCCAAATGATTGCGGCCACGTCACCTGCCGCCACCCCCAGCCTGGGATGCCCGTCCACAATCTTGGCATCACGGGCGGCAATTGACACATCGGCCAAAATCCCAACGACCAAGCCAGCGCCGGCCGCGGGGCCGTTGATTGCGGAAACGATGGGCTTGTTGCAATTGATGATGTTGTAGACCAGGTCCCGGGCTTCCTTCCACATCCGCATCCGTTCCCGGTAATCGTGGTACATCCCCTCAATCATCGAGAAATCACCGCCGGCGGAGAAGGCCTTACCTGACCCGGTGACAAGCACCACGTTGATATCCGGATCCTTGTCGATGTCCCGCCAGATCTCGGTGATCTGCGTATGGGTCTCCGCATCAATCGAGTTATAGGTCTCCGGCCGATCAAATGTGATCTGAAGCACGCGATCTGCCGGATAACTAATCTTCAGCCTGTGGTAATCACTGTAGCGCTCTGACATGCGTTGGTTCTCCCTTCACTTGGTGGTGTTACAGACGTAAACAATACCCCCGCACCGGAGGGCCTGAGAGCGCGCGGGCAAGAACCTCCGCACCCAGAAGCGCCGCCTGCCGTTCATTCTTCGCACGCTACTCGGTCCCTACAAGGGGTTATGACCGACCCAAAAACCGGACTGGTCGCGCACCATTGGTTGTCATGACCCCGTTCCAGCGGAATGACCATCACCGCTTCGAGCCCGGAAGCAGTCATGATGGTCTGAACAAGATTATACTTGAAAAACGGACGGTCGTCTGTTTTTATAATGCCTTTAAGAGGGTGTTTACATATTCTGATATACTCTGTATCCATCAGTTGCAACCCGGAACAGAAGAGCAATGGCCAAACGGGGACGCCCTTTCAAGGTGCAGCAGGAA
>JBJHBJ010000105.1:0-3959 GCA_050485425.1 Ectothiorhodospiraceae bacterium
GCCATCGTGCGGCCCGTCGGCGGTGTTGCGCTCACTTGGCGTGGAATGACCACGCCTGCGCTCGCGCGCCTTGCCGACAGACCGCACGATGGTGCTGAGTCATGGCTTTACCTCCTTAAAGGTTAGTGCATGAGCCCTCCCAGCAACGTTGCCGTCCTGGCCTTTCCGGAAGCCACTGCCTCGGTCATGTACGGCTTCCACGATCTGTTTCTTTCCGCCGGCCGGGACTGGGGCATCGTCGTCAGCGGCAAACCGGGGCCGGCACTGTTCGATTCGCGCATCGTTGCCGCCGGCACCGATCCGATAGCCATTGCCAACGGTGTGACCATCAGACCGGACGCGGCGCTGGGCGATGGACCCACCCCGGACCTGATCTGCATTCCGGAACTGCTGGTCACGCCGGACACGCCGCTGGACGGGCGTTTCGAAGCCGAGATCGCCTGGCTGAGAGACTGCCATGCCGGGGGGTCGATCATTGCCACGGCCTGCTCGGGCTGCCTGCTGCTGGCTCAGGCGGGTCTGCTGGACGGCGAGGTGGCGACCACGCACTGGGCCTATTGCGACGCGCTGGCCCAGCGCTACCCGGAGATACGCGTGGAGCCACAGCGCTCCCTGGTGGCGGCCGGCAACGGGCAGCGGCTGATCATGGCCGGGGGCGGGTCGTCCTGGCTGGATCTGGGGCTGTTTCTGATCGCTCGGCTGGTGAACGTGGAAACGGCCATGCAGATGGCCCGGCTGCACCTGATCGACTGGCACCATTCCGGCCAGCAACCGTTCGCATCGCTGGCGGTGAACAGCCAGACCGACGATTCCGTGATTGCCGAATGCCAGGTCTGGGCGGCCAGGCACTACAACGAGCCTGCCCCCGTAACCGCCATGATAAAGCTCAGCGGTCTCGGCGAACGAACGTTTACCCGCCGCTTCATCAAGGCCACCGGGATGAGCCCGATCCAGTACATCCACGCGATCCGCATCGAGGAAGCAAAGCAGATGCTGGAAGCCACGCCGATGTCGCTGGAGACCATCGCCGTGGAACTGGGCTACGAGGACACCAGTTACTTCGCCCGCCTGTTCAAGCGCGACGTCGGGCTCACACCTGCCCAATACCGCCGCAAGTTCGGCAACCTGCGCAAGGTGCTGCGGGAGGCGGTCAGCGCTCAGACCACACTGACATCGACCTTCTCGTCGTAGAAGCAGATGCGCCCGGCGATCTTCGCCACCTCGGGCAGCGGATGCTGATAACACCAGGCCGCATCCTGCACCCGCACGCCGCCTGCCTCCACGGTCCAGTATTCCGAGGTACGTCCCTTGTAGGGGCAGGCGGTGACGGAATCACTCGGCAATAAAAAGTCCATGCGGACATCGAGCTTCGGCAGGTAATAACGCACGGGAAGCCCTGTCTCGAACAGCAACACCGGCCGCCTCGAATCCGCGATCATCTGCCCGCCGGCGAATACCTGCACGTGACGGGAACTCTCCAGCACATCAATGCGCGTGTAGGGATCCCTGGGGTGCACGAAGACCTGTTCGTCCTCTTCGAACCAGGCATCCACCCGGTTCCAGTAGAAGGCCGCCAGGCCGCTGATATCGGGACACGAGTCCACCGGCTCCGGGTAGCTCCAGAGGGCGTTTTCTGCCACCAGATCGCAAACCCTGACAGACCAGTACCGTGCCCAGCCCTTGCGGGAGCAATAGGTGGTATGGTCGGATTCCGACAGCAACTGGGTATGGATGTCGTCCCAGGGAAAGTAGTAAACCGGCAGGCGGCCACGCTCGTGGAGCAGGCGGGCACGGACGCTGTCGGCGACCAGCTCTCCGCCGAGAAACACCCGTACTCGCTTGGCGCAGGGTTCCAGTACGATATCGGGGCCACGCATCCCGGGAGGCAACCCGTCCTTTCGTCTCGTGCTCATCGCTGAAAACCCTCCGCTCGCCTTACCCCGGTGTGGCTCCTGGCATTGCCATTCCAATATTGCGGTATCTCTGACGGTAGCGGGCCGGTGTAACGCCGGTGCTGCGCTTGAACAGGCGCCGGAAAAATGCCGGATCGTCATAGCCCACCAGAGATGCGATCTCGTCGATGGAGACCGCGGTGGTTTCAAGCATCTGTTTCGCTTCCTCCACCCGCAAGGCCTGCACATAATCGATGGGAGCATATCCCGTCGCCCGTTTGAACCGACGCTTGAAGGTGCGCGCCGTCAGCCCCGACATCGCCACCATTCTGGCGACCGGGTTGCGCCGGTCATAGTGCTCCCCGAGCCAGTGCTGACAACGGCCAATAATCGCATCGTCATGGTCCCGGGGCCTGGCCATGGCCGCAAAGGGCAGTTGACCATCCGCCCGGTCGCCCAGCAAGAAGACCTTGGCGACACGCGCAGCTTCCGCCGGGCCGCTGAAGCGTGCAACCAGGTACAGCGCAAGATCGGCCCAGGAGGAAGAGCCGCCAGCGGTGACGATGCGATGCTCCGCGCCGGACGGACACAGAATGCGCTCGGCGCGCAGTTGTACCGCCGGATAGCGCTGTGCGAAAAGCCCGGCGACGCCCCAGTGCGTGGTCGCCTCCAGGCCATCCAGCAACCCCGCCTCCGCCAGCAGCACCGAGCCGGTGCAGACCGAGCAGATCATGGCCCCGGCCTCGTACTGCCCCCGCAGCCACGCCAGTTCCGTACGCCACGCGGCGGACCATTGCGGGCTGGTACTGGCGTCGAGCGCCAGGTCGGTGACGATGATCACGCCCGGCATGTCGCCGTCCTCCAGGGAGGCGTGCGGGGAAACCGGCACCCCCAGCGCGGTCCGGAACGGCTCGCGATATCTGGACACGATGCGGGGCTCGAAGCGGCGCGCGCCGGTATCCTCCCCGGTCAGTTCGGTCCATGCGACGCCCACAGCTCCAAGGACTTCATACAAGCCGTAAAGCGCGCTCGGGGTCGTCTCCGGCAAAGCCAGCAGGCTGATTGACAAGGGACTTTCGTCTGCGGCGGAGAACATGATCGGACATTGGCACGAATGCCTTGCTTTTGTCCATTTCCACGCTAACCGGGACGGTCGGCACCGGCTAGTCTGCTGCCTTCATTTCACCACGCAGGAAATCTCCCCATGACAACCGCCCTTTACCCGAAGACCTTCGACGCAGCGAAGGCCGAAGCCTTTGCCGGCCGCGTCGGCGACATGATCGATGCCGGCGCCGCAGCGGTGATGATGGCGATCGGCCATCGCACCGGCCTGTTCGACACCATGAGCACGCTCCCAC
Source organism: Ectothiorhodospiraceae bacterium (assembly GCA_050485425.1). GTDB lineage: Bacteria > Pseudomonadota > Gammaproteobacteria > Nitrococcales > Aquisalimonadaceae > LSCE01. The sequence continues at coordinate 3,251 of JBJHBJ010000105.1, forward strand.
CTTCCACGAGCGAGACCATTGCCCGCGAAGCGGGGCTTGCCGAACGTTACGTGCGGGAATGGCTCGCCGTGATGGTGGTGAGCCGGGTCGTGGCCTACAACCCCGGCCAGGCCACCTACCTCCTGCCCGCCGAACACGCCGCCAGCCTCACCCGTGACGGCGCACTCGGAAACCTGGCGGTCTATGCCCAGAACATCTCCCTGCTGGGGCAGATGCAGGAACATCTGCTCGCCTGCTTCAGGACCGGTCATGGCCTCCGCTACCAGGACTACCCGTGCTTTCACCAGATCATGGCCGAAGACAGCGGACAGACGGTCACGGCGCAGCTTTTCGACACCGTGCTCCCGCTGGCCGAGGGTCTTATCGAGCGCCTGGAATCGGGCATAGACGTACTGGACGCCGGCTGCGCCCGCGGCGCCGCGCTGCTGGCCATGGCCCGCCGCTTCCCGAACAGTCGCTTCGTCGGTTACGACCTGTGCGCGGATGCGATCGAATTCGCCAACCGGCAGGCGCTGGCGGCCGGCCTTGGCAACATCAGATTCGAAGCGAGGGATCTCAGCGACTACGAGGAAAGGCTGCGCTTCGACCTGATCACCTCGTTCGATGCGGTCCACGACCAGAAGGACCCACAGCGCCTGATCCGCAGCCTGCATGATGCGCTGAAGCCCGGTGGTGTTTACCTGATGCAGGACATTGGCGGTTCGGCGCG
>JBJHBJ010000106.1:0-3667 GCA_050485425.1 Ectothiorhodospiraceae bacterium
CGGCGCGCTGATTCATTCTCATGCTTTCCGCGTTACACTCTGCGCACCAGGGGGTCTCGAGGCAGCAGTTGGATGGATTTTCCGTTTCCGGAGCGTCTGCACAAAACCGACGGTCAACCACGCCGCCTGGGCGTGGAGCTGGAATTCGCCGGCCTGGAATTGCACCGAATCTGTGAAATTGTCATGGATCTCTACGGCGGGCACGTGGAACAACGGGATCCCTTCGTGCAAACCGTGGCGGGCACCCGTTGGGGCGATTTCAACGTCGAGATAGACACCACGCTACTGAAGGAACGCACCTACACCAGACTGCTGCGCAAGGTCGGCCTGGATATGGAAGGGCATGGCTACAAGGATCGGGTAGAGGACTTCCTGGCCAGGGCGGCCGGCACCATCGTGCCACATGAAATCGTCACGCCGCCCATTCCCATGCATGACATCCCTGAACTGGAAAAACTGCGCGCCCGGCTGCAGCAGGAGCATGCCCGTGGCACCCGGTCCTCGCTGATCTACGCCTTCGGGCTGCACCTGAATCCGGAAATCACGGAACTCACGGAACACGCGGCCTGTGCGCATCTGAAAGCGTTCCTGCTGTTGTTCGACTGGCTGCACATTGCCGGAGAGGTGGACTGGAGCCGCCGTCTCACGCCCTACATCGACCCGTTTCCCGACCCGTACCGCAGACTGGTCACCGACCCCGCCTACCAGCCGGATAGCGAGCGGCTGGTGGCCGACTACCTGCATCACAATCCGACGCGGAATCGCGCACTGGACATGCTGCCGCTGTTTCGGGAAATGCTGGGGGACCGCGCCGTACGGGGTGTCCCCGACGCTGTCATGGTGAAGCCACGACCCGCCTTCCACTACCGTCTGCCCAACTGCCGTATCGACGAGGAGGACTGGACGCTTGCCCAGGAATGGCGCGGCTGGGTCATGGTCGAGTGGCTGGCAGCCCGGCCGCAGCTGATGGCCGAGATGGGCCAACGTTTCTATCACCACAAGGGCCCGGCGCTGGGAGGCATCGACCACGACTGGGCCGGGCTCTGCGAGACCTGGCTGCCGGCATGAAACCGGTCATCGGCGTCACCGGGCCGTCCCGCGGCGGCGCAGCTGCATGGCTGTTCAGTTGGCTGGCGATCCGCCGTGCGGGTGGCAGACCTCTCCATATTACACCGGACAGGCCTCACGCCCTGGACCGGCTGGACGGACTGGTGATCGGCGGGGGTGCCGATGTCGACCCGGGCCTGTATGGCGAACATCCGGCCGCGCCGGAGCTGGCAGAGTTGCGCCGGCGCAGCCCCAGCCTGGGCCGGTTCCTGCTCACACTGACGCTCTTTCCCGTCATCTGGCTGTTGCGCCGGCTGCTGGCGACCAAGCAGTTGCATCGCGGCGACCCCGACCGGGACGCCCTCGAAACCCGGCTGCTGGAAGAAGCACTGGAGCGCGGCCTGCCGATTCTGGGTATCTGTCGGGGCGCACAGCTGCTGAACGTGGTCTGCGGCGGCACACTGCATCAGGACCTGTCAGACTACTATGACGAGGCGCCCAGCCTGTGGACCATCTGGCCGCAGAAATCGGTACGCCTCGAACCTGACAGCCGGCTGGCCCACCTGATCGGGGACATCCGGTGCCAGGTCAACTCGATGCACCGGCAGGCCATCCGCTCACCCGGCCAGGGCCTGCGCATCGTTGCCAGGGAGGATACGAAAGTGGTCCAGGCCATCGAGCATGCACGTCACCCCTGCATCCTGGGCGTCCAGTGGCACCCCGAATACCTGCCCCAGCGGCGCGAGCAGCAGGCGCTGTTCCGGGCCCTGGTGACGCACGCCCGCCGGATCCGGCAGACGGAGGCATCGTGAGCAGGCTGATCGCCATCCGATACACGCTTTACCTCAGCGACGGTACCGAAGTGGAAAACAATCACTGGGAAGCGCCGCTGGTCTACCGTGAGGGTACCGGCGAATTGCTACCGGCGCTGGACGAAGCGCTGCGGGGTTCCGCGCCCGGCAGCCACCACCGGGTGGAGCTGGCCGCCGAACAGGCCTACGGACCGCGCTTGGCGGATGCCACGCAGGCGGTCTCGCTGTTCGAACTCCCGGCGGAGAGCCGGCGCGAAGGAGCAATGCTCACCGTCGGCGACGAGGCCGGTCACTACCGGCAGGCGCGGGTGGTCGGCATTGAGGGCGAATACGCCACATTGGACCTGAACCACCCCCTGGCCGGGCAGAACCTGGTATTCGAGGTGGATGTGCTGGAGGTCGAGGACGACTGAAGTCGACCAATTCGGCCTGGAGCTGTTGGGGTTCGCCTCCGGCTCACCCCAACCTACGGTTCCTGAACCCGTCCGATCCGGTGTGGGGCTGTCTGTTGGGGTTCGCCTTCCGCTCACCCCAACCTACGGTCCCTCATCGACCAGCCTACGGGGATGTATTGACGGCGGGTCCGCAGATATGCCCCCGCAACCGGCCGGATCGAGGTAACAAGCCCGCCCGGAACTCCCTACGCGGAGACGATGAAGAATCCGTTGAGCAGGTTTTCCTTGTTGTAGCGCAGCGGTTGGCCGGGCTGGTCGGCACGCATGACCTTGCCGCCGGCCGCTTCCACCACCGCCTGGCCGGCGCCGGTATCCCATTCCATGGTCGGCCCGAAACGCGGGTACAACGTCGCCCGGCCCTCGGCCACCACGCAGAACTTCAGCGAGCTGCCCACGGGCACGGAATCCGCAACCTGGATGGTTTCCAGATACTCGGCCAGTTCGCCGGAAGGGTGAGACCGGCTCTTCACCACTGCGTGGCCCTCGCCCTCTGCCGGCGCACGCACCTTCAGCGGCTGGCGTTCACCGCTGGCTTCCTGCTTCCAGGCCTCCTGTCCCACCTCGCCGACATAGAGCGTATCCAGCGCCGGCGCGTACACCACGCCGAACACCGGTCGACCGTCCTCCACCAGGGCGATGTTCACGGTGAACTCGCCATTGCGCTTGATGAACTCCTTGGTGCCGTCCAGCGGATCCACCAGCCAGAAACGTTGCCAGCGGGAACGCGTCTCGTAGGGCACATCCTTGCCCTCCTCGGACAGCACCGGGATCTCCGGGGTCAGCTCGCGCAGGCCGGCGTCGATCACCGCGTGGGCGGCACGATCGGCCGCCGTCAGCGGCGAGTCGTCGGCCTTCTGCTCGACGCCGAAATCGGGCCGGTTGTAGACCTCGAGTATAGCCGCCCCGGCCTTGCGGGCAATGCGGATGACGCCGTCGATGGTTTCGGTGTTCATGGTCTTTCGGTCCTGTCGTCAGGTAGCGTGAAGATTGTGTTGTCCGGCCCGGTAATCCCGCTCCGGGCCGGAACGAAGCCCCATCCGGCGCCCGCCGGTCATTCCCGGTCGATGTAGCCCTGCTTTTCCAGTTGCAGCAGCACCTGGTGCGCCAGCTCGTCGGCGCTGTACCGCGAGGTGTCCACCACCACCTCCGGGTTCTCCGGTTCCTCGTAGGGATCGTCGATGCCGGTGAACTGCTTGATCAGACCAGCCCGCGCCTTGGCATACAGACCCTTGCGATCACGCTCCTCGCAGACCTCGATGGGCGTGGAGACATGCACCTCGATAAAGCCGCCGTACTGGCTGATCATCTCCCGCACCTCGCGGCGTGTGGCGGCGTACGGTGCGATCGGCGCAC
>JBJHBJ010000107.1:0-3598 GCA_050485425.1 Ectothiorhodospiraceae bacterium
AATGGGGAAACCTCGTGTACGACACCGCGGGCCGCAACTTCAATCCGATCATGGCCTCGGCGGCGAAAACCACGGTGGTGGAGGTCGGCGCCATCGTACCGGTGGGCGAGCTGGACCCGGAGTGCGTAGTCACGCCAGGCATCTTCGTGAATCGTGTCATCCAGCGCAAGGAGAACCAGCATGCGGCGGCTTGATACCGACCAGATTGCCCAGCGGGTGGCCGCGGATATTCCCGACGGCGCCTACGTCAACCTGGGTATCGGCCTACCCACCAAGGTGGCCAACTACGTGCCGGACGACCGCGAGGTCATCTACCACAGCGAGAACGGCATTCTGGGCGTGGGTCCGGCCCCGGCGCCGGGCAGCGAGAATCCCGAGTTGATCAACGCCGGCAAGCAATACGTGACGCTGCTCCCTGGTGGGTGCTATTTCGACAATGCCGAGTCCTTCGCCATGATGCGCGGCGGCCATCTGGACATCGCCGTGCTGGGCGCCTTTCAGGTTTCCGCCGACGGCGACCTGGCGAACTGGGCCACCAATAACGACAAGTATCCTCCCGCCGTCGGCGGCGCCATGGACCTGGCCGTGGGCGCGAAGCAGGTGTTCGTGCTGATGCGCCATACCACCAAGGACAATCAGCCCAAGATCCTGGAGCGGTGCGACTACCCCCTGACCGGACAGGGCGTGGTGAAACGCATCTACACGGATCTGGCGGTCATGGACGTCACCAATGCCGGCCTGCAGGTGCGCGAGCTCTATGCCGGCAACAGTTTCGAGGATGTCCAGGCACTGACAGGCGTCCGTCTGCTGCCGCCGGCCTGACCTTATCTCATGCCGACACCGGAGAGCGCCCAGCTCGCCGCCCTGCGTTCCGCGCTGGCCTATCTGGCACTGCTGGCCGGGATGTTCGGCACCGGTGCCGTGCCTGCGACGGTGGGCGCACCGGCTGTGGTGCTGGCGCTGTTGCTGGGCTGGAACGGGCTGCGGCTGATCGCGCGGCTGCTGTTAGGCCTGGTGGCGGCCTCGGCCGCAATCGCCTTGCTGATTGCACCGGACGCCCTGGTTCAGGCCGCCGGCAATATGGCCAGACTCGCCGCGCTGGTGGTTTCGGTGATGCTGCTCTCCGCCATGCTCGGCAGTTCCCGGGACCTGCACCGGATCAGCGCCCCGCTATTCCACGGCAGCGCGCGGGCACGTTATGCCCGCCTCGCCGCGGGCACGGGCTTTCTTGGGGTTCCGCTGAATTTCGGCGCGGTCGGTGTCGTCGGCACACTACTCCAGCGGGAAATGCAGCAGCACGGGGATACGCCGCTGAGCCGCAATGCCGCCCGCGCCATCCTGCGGGGCTTCGGCGCCACACCGTTCTGTTCCCCGCTGTCCCTGTCGGTGGTCATCACGCTGACCTTCGTGCCCGGACTGGCGGGCTGGCAGCTGATCGCCTGGAGCCTGCCGGTGGCCCTGGCCTACGTCGCTGCCGGGCTGCTGTTCCGGGAACGGGAACCGACACCCCCGCCGGGCGGATCCTCCCCCACCGCAACCGGGCCCATCCTGCGTTTCGCCGCCTGTATCGTGGCCATCTGTCTCGGTGCCTTCGCGCTCAGCGACTGGAGCGGCATGAGCTATGCCCGGGCGGTGACCATCAGTTGCGCCGCCATGGTGGCAGGCGGACTGCTGGTCCGCAGCCTGCGCGGCACGCCGGTTCGGCTCCCCCCCATGGGGTCGATCGGCAACGAACTGGCCATCATGGGCGGCTCCGCCTTTCTTGGCGCCCTGGCAAGCACGCTGGCGCTGCATCTGCTGGGGGTGGGGTTCGATTTCCCGGCCTGGGCCTATCCCGGCATCGCCTTCGCCGTGCCCTGGCTGATGTTCCTGGGCGGCATGGCGGGCTTCAACCCGATCGTAATCGGCACGCTGCTGGGCGGGGTACTGGGGCCGATCTGGCCGGCGGATGCGGTGCTGGGTCTCGGACTGGCCATGGTCTCCGGCTGGGGCCTGACGGTTGCCGGCACGCCCTACTCCGCCAATTCCCTGCTGATCGAACGGCTCACCGGTTACGACGCGCGGATGATCGCCGTACGCTGGAACCTGCCGCTCTCGGCGCTGGCCCTCGTGCTGATCGGCCTGCTGACCGCGGCGCTGACTTACGCCCTCTCCCCGTAGGCGAAACCTGGATCGCGGAGCTCCCGGACGGAGGGCGGGCTTGCGCCCGACGGTAGCAACCGCTGCGCGGTTACTCCCCTACGGCGGGATGGGTGCCGGAGCGTGCGGGTCATAGATACCGTCTTGTTGGTCAAGCTCGTAGGGTGCTCAGAGCGCAGCGATGCGCACCATTGGCGTGATCGGTGCGCATCGCCTCCGGCTCTGAGCACCCGACGCTAGAGCGGAACCGGCGTAGGGGGGTAATCGCCGCAGGGCGATTGCCACCGATCCGGCCGCAAGGCCGGAAATGCCGGGCGGTTGCCCCTGCCGCAGGCAAAAAAAACGGGCCCTGAAGGGCCCGTTTATCTGCTCGGCAAACGTGTTGCCGGATATCAGTGTCGTGCTCAGCCGAACTGGTTCATGGTGTTGTCCTTGCCACCAGCCTTCAGCGCGGCGTCACCGGAGAAGTACTCCTTGTGGTCATCGCCGATGTTGGAACCGGCCATGTCCTGGTGCTTCACGGTGGGCACGCCCTGACGGATTTCCTGGCGCTGCACTCCGTCCACGTAGGCCAGCATGCCCAGTTCACCGAAGTAACCCTTGGCCAGGTTGTCAGTGGACAGCGCCGCGGTGTGGTACGTCGGCAGCGTGATCAGGTGGTGGAAGATACCAGCCTTGGCGGAAGCTTCACGCTGGAAGTTCTGCGTCCACTTGTCCGCTTCGGCGGCCAGGTCGGTGTCGTCGTACTCGGCGCTCATCAGGTTGGCGCGGTCGTACTTGGACACGTCCTTGCCTTCTTCCTTCCAGGCATCGAAGACCTGCTGGCGGAAATTCAGCGTCCAGTTGAACGACGGGCTGTTGTTGTACACCAGCTTGGCGTTCGGCACTTCCTTGCGGATGGCATCCACCATCTCGGCGATCTGACCGACGTGCGGCTTCTCGGTCTCGATCCACAGCAGATCGGCGCCGTTCTGCAGGCTGGTCACACAGTCCAGCACCACGCGGTCGAACCCGGTGCCCTTGCGGAACTCGAACAGACCGCTGGGCAGGCGCTTCGGACGCAGCAGCTTGCCGTTGGATTTCAGCACCACGTCACCGTTCTTGATGTCGTCGGCGCTGTCGATGTACTCACCGTCCAGGAAGCTGTTGTACTTGTCGCCCAGGTCGCCCGGCTGCTTGGTCACGGCAATCTGCTTGGTCAGACCGGCGCCCAGGGAGTCGGTACGGGCAACGATCACGCCGTCGTCCACGCCCAGCTCCAGGAACGCATAACGCACGGCGTTGATCTTGGCCAGGAAGTCGGCGTGCGGCACGGTCACCTTGCCGTCCTGGTGGCCGCACTGCTTCTCGTCGGACACCTGGTTTTCGATCTGGATGCAGCAGGCACCCGCCTCGATCATCTGCTTGGCCAGCAGGTAGGTGGCCTCCTCGTTGCCGAAGCCGGCATCGATGTCGGCGA
>JBJHBJ010000108.1:0-3310 GCA_050485425.1 Ectothiorhodospiraceae bacterium
GGCCTGAATCAGATTAGACAGGACTTCACGATCGTTCCAGATGGGCCCTCAGCGCGTCGAACTGCCGCAGCGTGCCGCCGCGATCCAGCCGCCAGCCGGGCATATGCTGCAGATCCTCGCGAATGTCTTCCCAGACTTCGGCGGGCAGCGCCTCCCGTAACCGGGGGAACACTGTCTGCTCCTCCTTGCGCATATGGCGTTCCTGCATCACCAGATAACGGCGGCCTGCGCTCTCCAGTGCCGCTGGCTGGACGTCCCCGCCCTGAGTGGCTTCCTCGGAAAGGGCCAGGAACGTGAGCCCCAGTTCCCGCAGCAAGCCGTGTTCCCGGCCCAGATCAGCCACGAACTCCCTGGACTCGGGATCATGGCGATGCAGATGCCTGAAGAGCACTTCCTCGCAGCCATGATGAAACAGATCGGGGTAGCGCGTGAGATAGTCCATCGCTTCCCCGACCAGCGCCCAATCCGCTTCGGCATCGGACTGCAGCGTATCGAGTTGGGAAGCCACGACCTTCAGGACCCGGCGTATCTCCCGGTGTTCCTGAAGCAGTTCGTCAACCAGGCTCGGCATGCCGTCTCCTCCTTTCTTGTATCCCGGCAGTATGCTGCGTTCGCGCAGGCTTGCGTTGACGTGCGTCAATGGCAGCGCTTCCTTAAAGCGAAATTGCAGATTGGTCTGCAGTATTTCGGTTGCGCATCGGGAATCATCAATGGACGATATCGCCATTCCTGTCCCGCGGATCCAGAAACCATGAACGAACTTGAGAGAGGCACGGATGCCGACAGCGCCGTGTATCGAACTCTGCTGGAATCGACCCGCGCGATTCCCTGGAAAATCGATTGGGCCACCATGCGGTTCGCCTATATCGGCCCGCAAATCGAGCAGGTGCTGGGGTGGCCGCCATCCAGCTGGGTCAGCGTGGATGACTGGGCGGAACGCATGCACCCTGAAGATCGCGAGTGGGTGGTGAACTTCTGCGTATCCCAGTCCCAGGCTGGCACCGATCACGAAGCGGATTACCGGGCGTTGACGAAAGACGGCGATTACGTCTGGATTCGTGACGTGGTGCACGTGCTCCGCCAGCCTGACGGGGAGGTGGAGGCGCTGGTCGGATTCATGTTCGACATCAGCGAGCGCAAGAAGACCGAGGAGCGGCTGATCAAGCTGCAGAAGGAACTGGAGGATCTCTCCTTCAAGGATGGGCTGACCGGCGTCGCCAACCGCCGGATGTTCGACTCCGTAATGGAACTGGAATGGACGAAAGCCTGCCGCAGTCGGCAGCCGTTATCGCTGGTCCTGGTGGATATCGATTACTTCAAGCAATACAACGATCACTACGGTCATCTGCAGGGCGATGACAGCCTGCGGCGTGTAGGCCAGGCCTTGGCGTCCGCCGCCACGCGATCCCGCGATTTCCTGGCCAGATTCGGCGGCGAGGAGTTCGTCCTTGTCCTGCCGGATTCCGATGCGGCGGCGGCCATGGCGGTGGCCGAGCGTTGCCGCAGCATCCTTTTCAAGGAACAGATCCCGCACGAGAAATCACCCATCAGCCAGCTTCTGACTGTGAGCATGGGGGTCGGCACGATAATCCCGTCTCACGAGGACGATCTGCTGAATTTCATACGCCAGGTCGATATGAGCCTCTACGAGGCCAAGCAGCGAGGGCGGGATCGGGTGGCCGGCGTTGCTTGACCGGTGGTAGCGGCCATGCGTAAAAGAGCTATCGGCGAACGGCTAACGGGCTCGGGGCATGGCGACTGATTTCTTCCTGAACATGATGATCTTCCTGGTGGCGGCGGTGCTGATCGTGCCGCTGTTCAAGCGAATCGGGTTCGGGGAAGTGCTGGGTTATCTGGCCGCGGGGGTGGTGATCGGCCCGTCCGTACTGGGGCTGGTGCCGGGGCCGCAGGAGGTGCTGCAGTTTGCCCAGGTGGGTATCGTACTGCTGCTGTTCGTGATTGGCCTGGAATTGCAGCCCTCCCGGCTGCGCGCCATGCGCAAGCCCATTTTCGGCCTGGGTACGCTTCAGGTGGTGGTTACCACGGTGGTACTTTCCGGTGCGGGTTTGCTGTTCGGTCTGCCCCCCATGGCCGCGCTGGTGGTCGGTTTCAGTCTTGGCCTGTGTTCCACGCCGCTGGTGTTGCAACTGCTGGCGGAAAAGCGGGAACTGCCCACCAGCCACGGCCGCCACACCTTTGCATTGCTGCTGTTCCAGGACCTGGCCGCCATCCCGGTACTCGCTGCCATCCCCATTCTCGCAGTGGGATCTCTGTTTACAGATAGCCCCGGACAGATGCTGCTGGAAGTGCTTTTTGCCGTGGGTGCTTTCCTCGCGCTGATCGTCGGCGGTCGTTATCTGCTCCGGCCGCTGTTCCGTTTCTCGGCTGGTACCGGCAGTCGCGAGGTATTTGCGGGTACGGCGCTGCTGGTCGTCATCGGCGCTGCGCTACTGATGGACTTCGCCGGACTCTCCACCGCGCTGGGGGCCTTCATTGCCGGCGTGTTGCTGGCGGATTCGGAATACCGGCACAACATCGAAGCGGATATCGAACCGTTCAAGGGCCTGCTGCTGGGCCTGTTCTTCATGGCCGTGGGCATGACCACCCAGATCGGGTTGCTGCTCCAGACGCCGCTGCTGGTTCTGGGGCTGGTGCTCGGCCTGCTGTTGCTCAAGTGGCTGACGGTCATGGCTGCGGCCCGGCTCTATGGCCTGCAGTGGCGGGAGGCGGCGGAAGTGGGTTTGCTGCTCTCCCAGGGTGGAGAGTTCGCCTTCGTGCTGCTGACCGCGGCGCTGGGTGCGCAATTGCTGGGGCAGGGTCTGGTGGATCTGCTGGTGCTGGTCATTTCCCTGTCCATGGCAACCACGCCGGTGCTGTTCATGCTCTGGTCGCGAACGGTCCGGCCCCTGCTGGTCCCGCCGGCGCCGCGCACCCGTCCGTTCGATACCCCGGGCAACGACCAGCCTCAGGTGGTCATCGTCGGATTCGGTCGTTTCGGCCAGATTGTCGGGCGTGTGCTGCAGGGCCTGGGTATACGCTACACCGTGCTGGATGCCAACCCGGACCAGGTGGACTTCGTGCGCCGCTACGGCAACAAGGTGTACTACGGCGATGCTGGTCGGATCGACCTGCTGGAAGCCGCCGGCGTCAGCGATGCCCGGCTGATGGTTCTGGCCATCGGCAACGTCGAGGCATCGATGCGCGTGGTTGAACGGGTGCGGGAGGGATTCCCGCAACTGAAGGTCTATGCGCGGGCCCGCAGCCGCCACCATGCCCATCTGCTGATGCGTGCCGGCGTCCATACCGTGAT
>JBJHBJ010000109.1:0-3146 GCA_050485425.1 Ectothiorhodospiraceae bacterium
GCAGCAGATCCTCACCCAGGACGCCCGGGGGCTCTACCGCTGGTTTGCCGGCGGCAGGATCAACCTCTCCCACCTGGCCCTGGATGTCCACGTGACCAACGGTCGCGGCGATCAGACGGCTCTGATCCACGATTCGCCGGTCACCGGCAGCCAGCGCCGCTACAGTTACCGTGAGCTGCGGGATGCCGTGGCCCGCACCGCCGGCATGTTGCGAGAACTGGGCATCGAAGCCGGCGACCGGGTGGTCATCTACATGCCCATGATCCCGGAAGCCGCCATGGCCATGCTCGCCTGCGCCCGCCTCGGCGCCGTGCATTCCGTGGTGTTCGGCGGCTTCGCGCCGCACGAACTGGCGGTGCGCATCGACGATGCCAAACCGAAAGCCATTCTCACCGCCAGTTGCGGGATCGAGTTCAGCAATGTGATTCCCTACAAGCCGCTGGTGGACGAGGCCATCCGCAAGGCCGCGCACAAACCTTCACACACCGTGGTGCTGGCCCGGCCGGAAGCGCAAGCGACGCTGGAGGCCGGCCGCGATCACGACTGGGAGACGCTGATCGCCGACGCCCCGGCAGCGGACCCGGTACCGGTGGAGGCCACCGACCCGCTGTACGTACTCTACACCTCGGGCACGACCGGCAAGCCCAAGGGCGTGGTCCGGGACAACGGCGGCTATGCGGTGGCACTGAACTTCAGCATGAAAACCGTCTACGACCTCGATCCCGGCGACGTGTTCTGGACGGCATCCGACGTCGGCTGGGTGGTCGGCCACTCGTATATTGTCTACGGACCACTGATCCGCGGTTGCACCACCGTGATGTATGAAGGCAAGCCGGTACGCACTCCGGATGCAGGCGCGTTCTGGCGTGTGATCAGCGAGCACCGGGTGAAAACCTTCTTCACCGCACCCACCGCCTTCCGCGCGGTGAAGAAGGAAGATCCCGAAGGCAGGCTGATGAAGCAATATGACCTGAATTGCCTGAAAAGCCTGTTCCTGGCCGGTGAACGGCTGGATCCGCCCACCTACGAATGGCTGAAACAGATCACCGGCCTGCCGGTGATCGACCACTGGTGGCAGACGGAGACCGGCTGGCCCATCGCGTCAAACCCCATGGGCGTCGAGCCCCATCCGGAAAAGCCCGGTTCCGCCACCTTCCCGCTGCCCGGCTACCAGGTGGAGATCCTGGACGCCGGCGGACAGCCCCTGCCCGCCGGACAACAGGGTCACATCGCCCTCCGGCTACCGTTGCCGCCCGGCTGCCTGCCCACACTATGGGGGGACGACGAACGCTATCGCCAGGCCTACCTGAGCAGTTTCACCGGCTACTACGACACCTCCGACGGCGGTTATCTGGACGACGACGGCTACCTGTTCGTCATGGGCCGCATGGACGACGTCATCAACGTCGCCGGTCACCGCCTGTCCACGGGCGAAATGGAAGAACTGATCGGGGCGCACCCGGCTGTGGCCGAATGCGCCGTGGTCGGCATTGAAGACCCCATGAAGGGCGAACTGCCGATCGGCTTCGTCGTGCTGAAGGACGGCGCGGATGTCGGCGAGGCGCAACTGGACAGGGAGCTGGTCGAGCTGATTCGCAGGAATATCGGCGCCTTCGCCTGCCTGCAGACGGTGATGATCGTGACCAAGCTGCCGAAGACCCGCTCCGGCAAGATCCTGCGCAAGAGCATCCGCCAGTTGGCGGTGACGGATAACGTGGTCGTGCCGTCCACCATCGATGACCCGGCCAGCCTGCAGGAGATCCAGTCCGCCATGGAACAGGGGCGGGTCGGGCGCTATCGTCAGTAGGGAGCAACGGCCGGTCCGCGCCGGGGAACGGCGCGCCGATGAGTACCGGCAGACGACGGCAACTGGGACAGCAGGATGGGCAGCCACTACCTGGAGCGATTTTTCGACCCGCAGAGCGTCGCCGTGATCGGGGCCAGCGACCGGCCGGGCAGTGTCGGCCGGCAGGTCCTGGCCAATTTGCTGGAAGGCGGCTACCGGGGCCGGATTCTGCCGGTCAATCCGCATCACCGGGAGCTACGCGGCCTGCCCTGTGTGGCCGGCCTGCGCGAGTTGGACGCCGCCCCCGATCTTGCGGTGATCGCCGTCCCTCCCCGCGCCATCGTCGACGTGCTGGAGGATTGCGGCAGGCAGGGCGTGCGTGCGGCGCTGGTGCTGGCGGCAGGGCTTGGCGAGTTCCGCTCCGGTGTGAAACGGCTCGAACGCGAGGCCATGCGCACCGCGCGGCGCTACGGCATCCGCATCATCGGCCCCGACTGGGTGGGCCTGATGCGGCCGCCGCTCGGACTCAACGCCACCTACAGCAAGAGCGTGGCGGAACGGGGACAGCTAGCACTGGTGGCGCAATCCGGCGCCCTCACCACCGCCGTGCTCGACTGGGCATCGGCGCGCCACATCGGCTTCTCGGCCGTGGTCTCGCTGGGCGACACCACGGACGTGGACTTCGGCGACGTGCTCGACTTCCTCGCCCTGGACATGCAGACCCGCAGTATCCTGCTGTACGTGGAAAGCGTGGGGGATGCGCGACGTTTCCTCAGCGGACTGCGCGCGGCGGCCCGACTGAAACCGGTGATCGTGATGAAGGTGGGACGCCACCGTGAAGGCTACCGGGCGGCCAGTTCCCACACCGGGTCGCTGGTGGGCCAGGACGATGCCTTTGACGCCGCGCTGGGCAGGGCGGGTGCGGTACGCGTGCCCACCATCGGCCAGTTGTTCGCGGCGGCGGAGCTGCTGGCCGCCGGCCACCGGCTGCGTGGCGACAATATCGCCGTGGTCACCAACGGCGGCGGGCCGGGCATCATCGCCACCGACCTGCTGGTGGACCGAGGCCTGAAGCTGGCCGAGCTCGCACCTGCCACCATCACCCGGCTGAGCGAACAGTTGCCGAAGCGCTGGCCGCGCAGCAATCCGGTGGACATCCTCGGCGATGCCGACCCTGAACGCTACCGGGCCGCGCTGAGCGCCTGCCTGGAGGATCCGGAGGTGAACGGCGCAGTGGTCATACTCACCCCGCAGGGCCGGACCGACCCGGCCGGCACCGCCGACGCCGTGCTCGAGGCGGCCCACGGCAGGCACAAGCCGGTGGTTGCCTGCTGGATGGGCGGCAAGCGCATCCGCGCCG
>JBJHBJ010000110.1:0-3136 GCA_050485425.1 Ectothiorhodospiraceae bacterium
GGCCGTTCGGCCCGGAACGACTGCAGGGCCAGTGGAGCTTCGTGTTTTTCGGTTACCTGCAATGCCCGGACGTGTGCCCGATGGCGATGCAGATTCTCAGGGATTACCGCCGCGCGCTGGCCGCCGCACAACCCGGCCTGCCGCACCAGGTGGTGTTCGTCTCGGTCGATCCGGAGTACGACCGGCCCGAACAGATCCGCGCCTACCTCGACTTCTTCGATCCGGCTTTCGTCGGGCTGAGCGGCACGGCCGAGGCGCTGGCGGAACTGGCCGGCCCGCTGGCGGTGAAGTACTACCTGCACTTCGACGAGCACGGCCGGCGCGCCATCGATCACACCAGCTCGATCATGATCGTCGACCCGCAGGGCCGTGTGCTCGGCGCCTTCCCGCCGCCGCAGCGGCCGGAGCGCATGCTGGAGCTGTTCACCGCGTTGCGCCGGCACTTCTCGCTGTAGCACCGCGGCCTGCTCGACCCGGCGCCGGCCCCGGACCGCCGGCGCCTCAGGCGGCACTGGGACTCTGCGCCGGCAGGGAGGCCGCCTCCCGCGCCGGCGCGCGCCCCAGTTCGTGGAGCGCGAACAACATGGCCGAAAGGAGCACCACCGCTCCGCCCTGGTGCGCGGCGCCGAGTCCCACCGGCACGAACATCAGCAGCGTCTTGATGCCCAGCAGCACCTGCGCCAGCGTGGCCGCCAGCAGCAGGTGGAACGCCAGCCGCTGCGTGCCATTGAGCGGCAGGCGCAGCGCCCTGAGCCACAACACCAGCACCAACGCGAGCGTGCCTAGCGCCAGCACCCGGTGGGTGAACTGGACCGTGGCGGTGTTCTCGAACCAGTTGCGCCACGCGGGCTCGAGGTGCGTGAGCCCCTCCGGAATCCACTGCCCCCCCATCAGCGGGAAAGTGTTGTAGACCAGCCCGGCGCGCAGTCCGGCGACGAAGGCGCCCCACAGGATGGCCAGCGCCAGCAGCAACAGCAGCGGTCGCAGGCCACGGCCGAGCGTCGCACTGGCGGCGGCCAGCCGCGGCCGCAACAAGCCGAGCGCGAGCCAGAACATGCCGGCATAGATCAGGAGCGCCAGGCTGAGATGCGCGGCAAGCCGGTACGGACTGACGCGGGGAATATCCACCAGCCCGCTCTTCACCATGAACCAGCCCATGTAACCCTGCAGCATCCCGAGCCCGAGCAGGCCGAGCAGGGGCCAGCGCAGGCGCCGCGGAATGCGGCCCTTGAGCCAGAACCAGGCCAGCGGCAGTGCGAACACCAGGCCGAGCAGTCGTGCCAGCAGGCGGTGCGCATACTCATAGCCATAGATGACCTTGAACTCGCCCATCGACATGCCACGGTTGACCTTCTGGTATTCCGGGCTGGCGCGGTAGAGATCGAAGGCCTCCTGCCAGCCTTGCTCGGACATCGGCGGCAGGACGCCCGTCACCGGGCGCCAGTCGGTGATCGACAGCCCGGAGCCGGTGAGGCGGGTGACGCCGCCGAGCACCACCAGCGAGAACAGGATGGCGCAACACACCAGCAGCCAGCCGGCGATCTGCCTGTCAGCACCCGTAGGGGTCGCATTCATCTCCCTCTCCCTTTCGGCTTGACGGCGTCCTTGGGGCCGCTGACCAGCCTGACGCGCTTGGGCACGACCTTCTCGTCGACCCGGTCAAGCGCGTAAATTGTATCAACTGCCCAGGCACCCCTGGGATACATCCTGAAGGTCGTTGCGGTCCAGAATTCCGCCCCGGCCTCCGCCGGGAAATACCCCGGGTCGAGCGTCGGTCCCGTGCCGATCCTTGCCCGGTCCAGGATGGTCAGGGCCTCGTCGCGGCTCGGCAGGCGCCAGTCGTCACGGCCGCACAGGCCCGCGGCATTGACGGCCGTCACGAAGGCCTCCGTGTCACATCGCCCCAGGCTGCAGCTGCCGCCGCCCATCAGGCCCGGCTCGCCGAGATGTTCGCTCTTGTCCCCGTGGTACCAGGTGAACACGGCGTCCCGTTGGTGCAGGCCCGCCGCCGAGCGCTTCGCTTCCCACAGCAGTCCCGTGCGCCCGTCCAGCACGCAGTGGAGCCCGTCCGCAGTGGGGTGGGGTATCACGTTCCCCTCCTGGTCCACGGCCTTGAAGTCCCATTCCACTTGCGGCGGCGGCGTCCGCTCGCAGGCGCCGAGCAGCAGCAGACAGGCCGGGAGGAGAAAAGATCTGAAGCATCCGGTGAGGCCCGGTTTCATGCTGCGGCGTTTCATGAGCTCTCCACGATATTGTGCACCCATGGGCGTCCGCAGCATGAATTGCCCCGCTGCGCGACCCGCGGTGCAGGCCGATGCAAATTATTGCAGTTGATCTAGATCAATTCATGAACTATTAGACAGTGATAGCTTGCTGCTGAAAAAAAGATGTACATAATATACCACTATTAGCGCAAAGCGACGTAAGGGGAAGTCATGAAGGAAGAACAGGCCATGCACGGTCCCGAACGGGACGAAGCGGAAGAGCAGGAAAGGGAGCAGGTTCCCGTCATGCAGCGGGTGCTCGACAACCCGTTCCTCCTGTTGTTCATCGGAATCACGGTCCCAACCGTGTTCTACATCATCTGGGGCGTGATGGAAATCGTGACCATCCCGCTCGCCCCCTGAGCCGGAGGGACAAGCAATGAGCGCTATCGAACCTCCTGCCGAACGGATCTGGTGGAAACAGCCGCTGGATCGCCTCGAGGGGATGTGGATCCTGATCGCACTGGTGTGGTGCCTGATCATGTTCTTCATGATGCCCTGGTGGCACATCTACGGGCAGCAGAACTACAAGGGCGAGGCCTATCGCATTCAGCCGCAGAAGTACGTCGAGCAAGTGGCGGAAATGGTGGACCAGTACACCGTTCGCCACGAGACCGACAGGCAAACACCGGTAGTTGCGCCGCCGGCCGGCAGCGACGTCTACCTGCTCGCGCGCCTCTGGGAGTGGTACCCCATTCTCGAGCTGAAGAAAGGCGAAACCTACCGCCTGCATGTCTCGTCGGCCGACTGGCAGCACGGGTTGTCGATCCAGCCGATCAACATCAACGTGCAGGTGCTGCCCGGCTACGACATGGTGCTGACCGTCACGCCGAATGCAAGCGGCGAGTACGGCCTCATCTGCAACGAGTACT